>NZ_JBEPDN010000012.1:0-310120 GCF_040300365.1 Streptomyces sp. NPDC000404
ACCGAAGCGGCTTCATCGTTCGACTTGCATGTGTTAAGCACGCCGCCAGCGTTCGTCCTGAGCCAGGATCAAACTCTCCGTGAATGTTTCCCGGTCATCCGGGTCAACACACACGGGAGCGGAACCGAGAGAGGAATAGTCCCTCGGTTCACAGCGTCCTCGCTGTGTGTGCCACCGTCACCCGTGAGTGCGGTGGGCTTTCAAAGGAACCTCGTCCCAGCAGGTGCTGGAGACGGGGTATCAACATATCTGGCGTTGACTTTTGGCACGCTGTTGAGTTCTCAAGGAACGGACGCTTCCTTTGCGCCTGTTTCACCAGGCTCTCCGGGCGCTTCCCTTCGGTCTTGCGTTTCCGACTCTATCAGATCCTTTCGGTTCTGATTTTCGCCGGTGCGGTCCGGCCTTTCGGCTTTTCCGCAGCTTCACTCTAGCAGGCTTTTTCGGCCTCTCGAATCGCTGACTTTCCGCAGGCATGCAGAATTGGATTCGATATTTCGAATCGCGATTCCAGGAGTGCTGCCCATGGCGCTTGATCGCGGTTTTCCGCGATGGTGGCGCTCTCGGGCAGATCTCAGACAGTACAGGCCCCCCAAGGGCGAGGCAAATCGCGCAGCGCTGATCGGCGCCGCTCGGCGGGTGTCGTTCATGCGGAGGGGCTGATTCTTATGACTTACGCTCTGAACGGTGCGCCGTCCGGGACAGGTAGTGACGGCGGCCTGATGAATCTCCACCCCTGGGAGGCTTCCCATGACCACCGTGACGTCACCGCTCGCCGGACGTGCCATCGGACTCGCGGCTGTGCCCGACCCGGTGTTCGCCGGCGCGATGGTGGGACCCGGTACCGCCATTGACCCCGTGCGCGAGCCCGCGGAGGCCGTCGCGCCCGTGGACGGCGTCGTCGTCTCGCTCCACCCGCACGCCTTTGTCGTGGTGGACGCCGAAGGTCACGGGGTGCTGACGCACCTCGGGATCGACACCGTGCAGCTCAACGGCGAGGGTTTCGAACTGCTCGTCAACAAGGGCGACACCGTGCGCCGCGGCCAGGCGGTCGTGCGCTGGAACCCCGCTCAGGTCGAGGAGGCCGGCAAGTCGCCGATCTGCCCCGTCGTCGCCCTGGAGGCCGCGGCCGACTCGCTCGGTGACGTGCGGGAGGCCGGCGAGCTCGCCGCGGGCGCGGCGCTCTTCTCCTGGCAGTAGCCGGGAGCCGTCCCGCGACGGCAGGTTCGACATCCACCGCGGCGGCTCGCGTCGCCGCATCAACCGGAGACGGGTGCAATGGAGACAACGCTGCGAGGCGTCGGCGTGAGTCACGGTGTGGCGATCGGCGAGGTGCGGCACATGGGGACGGCGGTGCTGGAGCCGCCGGCCAAGCAGATTCCGGCCGACGAGGCGGAGCGCGAGCAGGGGCGTGCCCGCCAGGCCGTGGAGGCGGTGGCGGCCGATCTGATCGCGCGGGGCAACTTGGCCGGCGGTGAGGCGCAGGCCGTGCTGGAGGCCCAGGCCATGATGGCCCAGGACCCGGAGCTGATCGCGGACGTCGAGCGGCGGATCGCCGTCGGCAGCACCGCCGAGCGCGGGGTGTACGACGCGTTCGCGGCGTACCGGGCGCTGCTCGCGGGCGCGGGTGAGTATCTGGCGGGCCGGGTCGCCGACCTGGACGATGTGCGGAACCGGATCGTGGCGCGGCTGCTGGGTGTGCCGATGCCGGGGGTGCCGGACAGCGACGAGCCGTATGTGCTCATCGCGCGGGACCTGGCGCCGGCCGACACGGCGCTGCTCGATCCGACGCTGGTGCTCGGGTTCGTGACCGAGGAGGGCGGTCCCACCAGTCACAGCGCGATTCTGGCGCGGGCGCTGGGGGTGCCCGCGGTGGTCGCGCTGCCGGGCGCGGGTGAGCTGGCCGAGGGGACCGTCATCGCGGTCGACGGGAGCACCGGCGAGATCTTCGTCGAGCCGAGCGAGGCGAAGCGGGAGGAGTTGGAGTCGGACGCCGCGGCGCGGAAGGCGGCGCTGGCCGCGTCGACCGGGCCCGGTGCGACCTCCGACGGGCACAAGGTCCCGCTGCTGGCGAACATCGGCGGGCCCGCGGACGTGCCGGCGGCGGTGGAGGCCGGTGCGGAGGGTGTCGGGCTGTTCCGTACGGAGTTCCTCTTCCTGGACGACAGCAAGCAGGCCCCGTCCGAGGAGAAGCAGGTCGAGGCGTACCGGACGGTGCTGGAGGCGTTTCCGGAGGGCCGGGTCGTGGTGCGGGTGCTGGACGCCGGCGCCGACAAGCCGCTGGACTTCCTGACGCCTGCCGACGAGCCGAACCCGGCGCTGGGCGTGCGGGGGCTGCGTACCCTGCTCGACCACCCGGAGGTGCTGCGGACGCAGTTGACGGCGCTGGCGAAGGCGGCCGAGGGGCTGCCCGTCTACCTGGAGGTCATGGCGCCGATGGTGGCGGACCGTACGGACGCGAAGGCGTTCGCGGACGCGTGCCGGGACGCCGGGCTGCAGGCGAAGTTCGGGGCGATGGTGGAGATTCCGTCGGCGGCGCTGCGGGCGCGGTCGATTCTGCAGGAGGTGGAGTTCCTTTCGCTGGGGACCAACGACCTCGCGCAGTACACCTTCGCGGCGGACCGTCAGGTGGGCGCGGTGTCGCGGCTGCAGGATCCGTGGCAGCCGGCGCTGCTGGATCTGGTGGCGCTCTCGGCGGAGTCCGCGAAGGCCGAGGGCAAGAGCTGTGGCGTGTGCGGTGAGGCGGCGTCGGATCCGCTGCTGGCCTGTGTGCTGACCGGGCTCGGGGTGACGTCGCTGTCGATGGGTGCGGCCTCCCTTCCCTATGTGCGGGCGACGTTGGCCAAGCACACGCTGGCGCAGTGCGAGCGTGCCGCTGCGGCGGCGCGTGCGGCGGACACCGCCGAGGAGGCGCGGATCGCCGCGCAGGCGGTGCTCTCCGGGGAGTGATCCCGGCGGCGCCCCGCCGCGCTCGTACCGGACCGGACGGCCGTCCCGCCCCTGTGGCGGGGCGGTCGTCCGGCGTATCGGGGTGCTGTGGGGCTCAGCAGTCGTGGCTCTGCGGTGGGCGGGTGAGCGGGAAGCCCGCGGTGTGGTCGACGCGGTGCTCCGGTGGGATGGGGTCGCCGGTGGTGATGTCGGTGCAGTAGGCGGTGAAGACCTGGGCTGCGGTGAGGGGTTCGGGCCAGCCGTCGCGCAGTGCCCAGCCTCGGGCGGTGTCGTGTGCGGTGGTGGTGGCCTCCTCGGAGGACGGCTCGGGGCGGGTGCTGCGGGAGACGATGCCGCCCGGGGTGCGGTGGGCGATGCCGGCGGCCAGGACCGTGCAGAAGATCAGGGACTGGGATTCGGAGAGGGTGTGGCGGCCCTCCTCGGAGGTGACGCGGAGCGCCGCCAGAAGGGGCGGGGCGCCGGCGGGGATGCTGCAGACGAGGTGGTGGGTGCCGTCGCCGAGGCCGTCGAGCAACTCCTTGAGTGCCTGGGTGGCGAGGGCGAAGGCGGATTGGGAGAGGTCTTCTCCGCACTTCCGGCAGGTGCCGGCCTCGGCGAGGCGGGTGGCCGCGGAGTCCCAGACGGCCTGCCGTCCGGTCTCCTCGACGAGCAGGGGCAGGAGTTGGGCGAGGGGTTCACCGGCGTACGGCAGTGTGGCGCCGTTGCGGGCGAGGTCGGCGGTGTAGCGGGCGCGGCTGTCGACGCTGTCCGGGGCGATGCCCAGCTCTTCGCAGTACGCGGCGTAGGCGGTCGGGTCGAAGAGGGCGAGGCTGGTCCGCATGCCCTGGGCGGTGCGGATGCGGAGGTGCTCCTCCAGGTGGCGGAGGTAGTGGGTGTGGTCGTGGAAGGGGAAGGTGCGGTAGCGACGCATGGCCGCGAAGTCGTGCGGGTCGGCGAGCACGGCGGCGGTGCCGGGGATTTCGCGGCGCAGCAGTTCCTTGGTGCGGCGGCTGGCGCGGAACGCGGATGTCATGAGGCCCCCTCGGTGCGTTGGTCGTCCGCGGCGGCGGGGTGCCGCCGCGGACTTCACTTGTCACTGAGAGTAATCGGGGGGTCTGACAACGGCGGGTGGCGCGGGTCCGGCCGTTACTGTGCGCGGTCGTCGTTCCGGGCGCGGCGGTCGGCGGCGATGCGTTCGTAGAAGCCGAGGAGGGCGAGGTCGTCGACGGAGCCGGGGTTGACGGCCTTGTCGAGGGGGGTGCCCTGCAGGAGGCGTTTGACGGGGACCTCGATGCGCTTGCCGGTGAGGGTGTGGGGGATGCCGGGGGCCTCGATGATGTCGTCGGGGACGTGGCGCGGGGAGAGTTCGGTGCGCAGGGTCCGCTTGATGCGGTCGCGGAGGGCGTCGTCGAGGACGGCGCCCGGGGCGAGGTGGACGAAGAGGGGCATCCAGTAGCCGCCGTCGGGCAGTTCGAGGCCGATGACGAGGGATTCGCGGATCTCGGGGAGGCGTTCGACGGCCTCGTAGATGTCGGCGGAGCCCATGCGGACGCCCTGGCGGTTGAGGGTGGAGTCGGAGCGGCCGTGGATGACGACGCCGCCGTGGGAGGTGCGGGTGATCCAGTCGCCGTGGCGCCAGACGCCGGGGTAGGTGTCGAAGTAGCTGTCGTGGTAGCGGCTGCCGTCGGGGTCGTTCCAGAAGCGGACCGGCATGGAGGGCATCGGGTTGGTGACGACGAGTTCGCCGACCTCGTCGGTGACCGGGTGGCCCTGCGGGTCCCATGCCTGGAGGTCGGTGCCGAGGGCTGGTGCCTGGAGTTCGCCGATGTGGACGGGGAGGGTGGGGACGGCGCCGGCGAAGCAGCTGCAGACGTCGGTGCCGCCGCTGACGGAGGCGATCCAGAGGTCGCCGCCGGCCTCCTTGAAGGTGTCGTGGAGCCAGCGGAAGCCGTCGGGGGGCAGTGGGGAGCCGGTGGTGGCGACGCAGCCGACGGTGGAGAGGTCGAGGTCGCGGGCGGGGTGGAGGCCGGCCTTGCGGCAGGCCATGACGTAGGCGGCGGAGGTGCCGAAGAGGGTGGCGCGGGTGGCTTCGGCGATGCGCCACTGGGCGGCGACGTCGGGGTGGCCGGGGCTGCCGTCGTAGAGCACGATCGTGGTGCCGGCCAGGAGGCCGCCGACGAGGAAGTTCCACATCATCCAGCCGGTGGAGGTGTACCAGAAGAAGCGGTCACCGGGGCCGAGGTCGCAGTGGAGGCCGAGCTGCTTGAGGTGTTCGAGGAGGATGCCGCCCTGGGACTGGACGATCGCCTTGGGCAGGCCGGTGGTGCCGGAGGAGTACAGGACCCAGAGCGGATGGTCGAAGGGGACCTGTTCGTAAGCCGGTTCGGCCTCGTTGGTGGTCAGGTCGGACCAGGTGAGCGCGCCTTCGGGGGCGTCGGTGCCGAGCAGCGGGATGTGGACGACGGCGCGGAGGGTGGGGAGTTCGGCGCGGAGTTCGGCGACGGTGTCGCGGCGGTCGTGTTCCTTGCCGCCGTAGCGGTAGCCGTCGACGGTGAACAGGACGACGGGTTCGACCTGCTGGAAGCGGTCGAGGACGCTGCGGGCGCCGAAGTCGGGGGCGCAGGAGGTCCAGACGGCGCCGACCGCGGCGGTGGCGAGGAGGGCGACGACGGCCTGCGGGATGTTGGGGAGGTAGCCGCTGATCCGGTCGCCGGGGCGGACGCCGAGGTCGCGCAGGGCGGCGGCGAGCGAGGCGACCTGGTCGCGGAGGTCGGCCCAGCTGACGGGGGCGACCTCCTGGCGCTCGTCGGTGTACAGCAGGGCGGGGGTGGCGGCGCGGTCCGGGTCGTCGGCGGTGCGCAGGGCGTGCTCGGCGTAGTTGAGGGTGGCGCCGGGGAACCACTGGGCGCCGGGCATGGACCGGTCGGCGAGCACGGTGTCGTACGGGGTGGCGAAGCGGACGTCGAACCATTCCGCGACCGCCTGCCAGAAGGCGGGGAGGTCGTCGGTGGACCAGCGGTGCAGGTCGGCGTAGCTGCGCTGCGGGTCGCCGGGGGTGACGGGGGGTGCGCCGTGGTGGGTGGCGGCCCAGGTCTGGAAGCGGGTGACCTGTGCGCCCTCGATGCGGTCCGGACCGGGCTGCCAGAGGGGGGTCGGCTGCTGGGCGGGGGGCGGTGCGGTGGTCATGTCGAGGCTCCCGGACGGTACGCGTGGTGGGCGTCGGCCGCGCCCGGCGCGGGTGCGGGGGTGGCGCGGCCTTCCTGGACGATGCCACGTGATCGTCCTGTGCACCAGGGTTGCCCGGTGGGGCGACGGTCACCCGGGGGTGCCGGTCGGTCCGGTGGGGCGGCCGTGACCTGGGGTGCGGTCCGGTCGCGCGGCGCGGGGTGTGGGGGGTTCGGCCGTCGGGCGGCGCCCGGTGGACGCTCAGGTGAACGGAAGTTGAACGCCCCTCGGGGTGATCGTCGGAAATGACAGTCTGAGCAGCATGAACGGGCGTGATCTGGTGCGGTCGGTGCGGGCCGTCGGTGCGGCGCAGGGGCTGCGGTCGGTGCGGGCCGCGTGGCGGCGGCGGAGGGCGGACGCGGTGGCGCTGCCCCGGGGCGGGCGGGAGCGGGCGCGGGTCCCCGGGGAGGCCGAGGGGGCGGAGCCGCAGCCGGGCGGTGGGGTGATCCGGTTCGCGCGGTCGTCGCTGCGGGTGCGGGTGGCGGCGGGCGGTGCGGTGTTCTGCGGCTGGGACGGGGCGGCGCCGGAGCCGTCGTACGCGCTGGCCGGCTGTCCGCAGGCGGATGCGCGCGCGGTGCTGGAGCCGGACACCGAGGGTGGCTGGCGGGTGGTGTCGGAGCGGGTGACGGTGGTGGTGTCGCGCCACGGTGCGGTGGAGGTGCGGACGCCGGGCGGGGTGCTGCTGCGGCGGGAGTTGCCGCCGCGGTGGTGGGACCGTACGGACGTGGGCGCCGGCGGGGATGCGGATGCGGCCGGTCCGGAAGACGGCTCCCCGGGCGGGGCGGTCCGTGCCGTGTCCGGTGCGGCGGGCCGTTCGCGGTGGGTGCAGCGGTCGGAGGTGGCGGCGGACGCGCGGTTCTTCGGGCTGGGGGGCCGGGCGGCGGGGCCGCGGCTGCGGGACGGGTCGTACCGGCTGTGGAACACCGCGCCCGGTGGGCCGGGGGGCGCCGGGGAGGACCGGCTGACGATGCCGGTGCAGCTGGTGGTCGCGGACGCCGGGACGCATCTGGTGTTCCACGACAACTCCTGGGACGGCTGGGTGACGTTGCGGGAGGGCCGGGAGGGCGCGGGGTCGGGGCACGACCGCCGGGGGGCGTGCGCGCTGCGGCTGGACGGCGGGCCGCTGCGGTACTGGGTGCTGGTGGGCACGCCGGCCCGGGTGCTCATGGGGTGGACGGCGCTGACCGGCGCGCCGCCGGCGCCGCCGCGCTGGGCGTTCGGCCCGCAGCACGCGCTGCGGGCCGGCGCTCCCCGGGTGCGGCGGGCGGTGGCCGCCCACCGGGAGCACGGGCTGCCGCTGGCCGCCGTCCATCTGGAGCTGGGGCCCGGGGCGCGCCGAGAGCGCGCCGGTGAGCTGCCGGCGGACGCCGAGCTGCCCGGTCTGACGCGGGAGTTGCTGGCGGAGGGGGTGCGGGCCGTGGCGGTCGAGGGGCCGGCGGTCCCGGTGCGGGCGGGCGCGCGGGAGTACGACGGCGGGGTGGCGGCCGGGGCGTTCGTGCGCGATGCGCGGGGCCGGGAGGTGCGCGGGGTGGCGGGGCCGGGCGAGTCGGTGTTCCCGGACTTCACGGATCCGGCGGCGCGCGCCTGGTGGGGCGGGCGGTACGCGCAGCGGTGGGCGCAGGGGTTCGCCGGGGCGGGGCACGATCTGGCGGCGCCGGTGCCGTTCGCGGCGTGCGGGGAGGTGGCACTGGAACGGTCGGCACGCCATGCGCTGGAGGGGCGCGGGGGTGACCACCGGGAGGCGCACAACGTGTACGCGCTCCAGATGGCGCGCGCCGCGCACGAGGGCGCGGGGGCGGTGCCCGGGGAGCGGCAGTTCGCCTTCTCCCGTTCGGGGTGGGCGGGGCTCCAGCGGTACGGCGGGGTGTGGTCGGCGGACGCGGGGGCCGACTGGCCGGGGCTGCGGGCGTCGTTGGCGCTGGTGCTGGGCCTGGGGCTGTGTGGGGTGCCGTACAGCGGGCCGGAGGTGGGCGGCCGGGGCGCGGCGGGGGCGGAGCTGTATCTGCGGTGGTGTCAGCTGGCGGCGTATCTGCCGCTGTTCCGCACCGGGGGCGAGGCGGGGCCGTGGAGGCACGGGGCGGAGGTGCTGGCGCATGTGCGGGCGGCGCTGGCGGAGCGGGAGCGGCTGGTGCCGTACTTCGCGACCCTGGGGCAGTTGGCGCGGCTGAGCGGCGCGCCGTATGTGCGGCCGGTGTGGTGGCGGACGCCGCACGACCGGGCGCTGCGGGACTGCGAGGACGCGTTCCTGCTGGGCGACGCGTTGTTGGTGGCGCCGGTGCTGGAGCCGGGGGCGCGGGCGCGGATGGTGCGGCTGCCGCGCGGGCGCTGGTACGACACGGCGACGGGGCGGGCGTACGACGGGCCCGGGCCGGTGCGGCTGGCGGCGCCGCTGTCCCGGATACCGGTGCTGGCCAGGGCCGGGGCGGTGCTCCCGGTGACGGGCGCGGACGGCGCCACGGAGCTGGAGGCCTGGGCGCCGGTCACCGGGCGCAACGGCGGTGGGCTGGTCGTACCGGAAGCCGAGGGCGAGTCCCCGGAGGCGATCCGGTTCGTGTCCTGGCTGGAGCGGGGCCGGGTCGTGGTGGAGCGTCAGGGCGGCGGCGCGGTGGGGTATCGCGTACGGGTGCGGGGGGTGGGGGCCGCGGAGGGGTGAGGGCGGGTCCGTCACAGGGTGGTCATGGCCGGTGTTCCGGGAGAGCCGTCCCGGGGCTCGTGGGGAGACGCCGGCTCCCGCGGAGGCGTTGGGTCCGGCAGGTGCGGCGCCCGTCTCGCTCCCCGGGGAAGTCCCGGGCTTCGGGCCCCTGGGGCGCGGCGCCCGGCTCGTCCCGCGGCTCAGGCTCCGGCCGGCTGGAGGCGTGGCGTCCGGGGCGTTCCCGGCTCTGGCTTCGGCCCCTTGGAGGCTCAGCGCCCGGGGCGTTCCTCCGGGGCGGCCTCTTCGGTTCCCAGGCACGGCGTCCCCCGCTCCCCCGGCGGGACGCCGCCCCGAACGGCACTCGTCCTCCGGCCCCGGCGTTCCCGTTCCGCCGGGCCGAGGCGCCCCGAGGGTTCCCCCAGCCGCCCCGGTCCTGGTAGACGGTGCTCATGCCAAGAATGCGAGATGTGCGAGATGCGCGTGATGCACACGTGCCGGGGACGGCAGGGGCCGTCGAGCGGGTGGCCGGGGCGGGGCGGCGGCTGCGGCGGCTGGTCCGGGGGCTCACCGTGGGGCTGGCCGCCGCGCTGACGGTGACGGCGGTCCCGGCGGGCGCGGTGGCCTCCCCGGTGGCGGGCGGGGCGCGTGGCGGGGAGCCGCACGCCCCCGAGGAGTTCGTCGCGCTGCGGTCGGTGGACCCGACGATTCTTCAGGAGATGCGGTACTTCACGCCGCACGACTTCATGGGCGTCCGGGTCACCGGGTACCGCGAGCCGACCTGCCTGGTCACCCGGGACACCGCGGACGGGCTGCGCCGGGCGCAGCGGGCGTTCCTGCGGCGCGGCTACTCGCTGAAGGTGTACGACTGCTACCGGCCGCAGCGCGCCGTGAACCACTTCATGGCCTGGGCGAAGGACCTCGGCGACCAGCGGATGAAGGGCGAGTTCTACCCCCGCATCGACAAGTCGACGCTCTTCCGGGACGGGTATATCGCGGAGAAGTCGGGGCACAGCCGGGGCAGCACCGTCGATCTGACGCTGGTGAAGCTGCCCGCGCTCCCCACCCGGCCGTACGTACCCGGTGAGCCGCTGTCGCCCTGCTACGGCCCCAAGGAGGCGCGGTTCCCCGACAACTCCCTCGACATGGGCACCGGCTTCGACTGCTTCGACACGCTGGCGCACACCCTCGACCCACGGATCAAGGGCGAGCAGCGGGCGAACCGGCTGCTGCTCAAGCACGGCATGGAGCAGGCCGGATTCACCAACTACGCCGCCGAGTGGTGGCACTACACGCTCACCCCGGAGACGTTCCCCGACACCTATTTCGACTTCCCGGTGTCGTCGCGTTCGCTCACCGGGCGGCGGTGAGCCGGCGGCGCCGGTACTGACAGCGTCCGGGCGCGCGGCTAGGTTGCGGGCATGACGGACACCACGGAACGCACGGCGGCCCCGGAGCGGGACGGGCTCTCCGCTCCGGCGCGGTCGTTCGCGTCGTACGAGGAGTTCTGGCCGTACTACGTCGCGATGCACGCGAAGGCGGCGACCCGGTGGGTGCACCTCGCGGGGACGCTCACCGGGCTCGCGGTCACCGCCTACGGGGCGCTGCGGCGGCGGCCCCGGCTGCTGCTCGGGCTGCCGGTCATCGGCTACGGCACGGCCTGGCCCGCGCACTTCCTCATCGAGCGGAACAACCCGGCGACGTTCGGGCATCCGGCGTGGTCGCTGCGGGGCGATGCGCAGATGATCCGGATGATGCTCGCCGGGCGGGACGCGGAGCTGGCGCGCATCGCCGCCGACTGGCACGCCGCGCACGGCCGCTGACGCCCGGTCGGCGCCTGCGCGGCGCCGTGCGGCCGCGCGGTCACGGCTTCCCCACCCTCCGGAATGCTGCATGAACAGCGTGTGAACCGGGCCCGGTCCGCTCCCTGGGCGCGGCATGCTGCTGCCGTGCCTGCCTGGACGGACCAGCTCCGATTCGCGTACCAACCCGTCGTGAACCTGGCGACCGGCACGGTCGTCGCGCTGGAGATGCTCGCCCGCCCCGAATCCGGCGACGTGCTGTCCGCGGCCCGCCGCTCTCCCGCCCTGGACGCCGAGCTCGCCGCCCTCGCCGTGCGCGCCGCGGCCCGGCAGGAGGTGCTGCTGCCGCTGCACCTCAACGTGTACGCCACGACGGTCGCCGCGGGGCCGGGGCTGACCGCGGTGAGCAAGGCCGTGCACGACGCGGGCCGGCGGCCGTGGGAGGTCACCCTCGACATCGGCGGGCCGTTCGCCGGGCTGCCGCTGCCGGCGCTCGGCGCGGGCGTGGCGCGGCTGCGCGAGGAGGGCTACCGCGTCTGTGTCGACGGCGTCGGGGACGGCGATCCGCCGCTGCGGCTGCTCGGCTCCCTCGCCCCCGATCTGGTCAAGCTCGATGTGCCGCTCTGCGCGGAGCTGGTGTCGGCGCCGGGTGCGCGGGCCGCGGTGGCGGCGATGCGGCAGCTGTGCACGCAGCTCGGCGGGTTGCTGGCGATCGAGGGGGTGGAGACGGAGCGGCAGTACGCGGCGGTGCGCGACGCCGGGGTGCAGCTCGCGCAGGGCCATCTCTTCGCCCCGGCCGCCCGCCGCCCGGCCACCGAGGTGTATCTGCCGCCGTCCGCGCCCGCCCCGGTACCGCACCACGGCGCACGGCCGGGCCCGCCGATCGCGCAGTTCCTGCAACCGGCGGCGCTGCTGCCGGTGACCGCGTCGGCGGGCACCGTCCACGGCCACCTCACCGCCTTCCCCGACGTCTCCGGCATCCTCCTGGTGGACGCCGACGGGGTGCCGGTGCGGGCCGTCGACCGGGACCGGTTCCTGCTGTCGCTGTCGGGACGGTACGGCCATGCCCTCTACGCGGACCGCCCGGCGCTGCGGCTGGCCGACCGGCCCCGTACGGTCCGGGCGGACGCGACCGCCTGGGAGGTGCTGGACCTGATCGCGGACGGCGACCGGTCGCGGACCGGGGACGACGTGGCGGTGGTGGACGCGCGCGGCCGGTGCATCGGGGTGGTGCATCTGGCCGACATCCTGCGGGCGTTGGCCGAGAGCCGGGTGGAGGAGGCCGCGCGGCTCAACCCGCTGACCCGGCTGCCGGGCTCCGACGCCGTCAACTGCGAGGTGGACCGGCGGATCGCCGAAGGACGGCCGTTCGCGCTGAGCTGGCTGGACGTGGACAGCTTCAAGCAGGTCAACGACGGTGCCGGGTTCGCCGCGGGCGATGAGCTGATCCGGTCGGTGGGGCGGGCGCTGGCGGAGGTCGCCGGGCGGGAGCCGGACGCGCGGGTGGGTCACATCGGCGGCGACGACTTCCTCGTGCTGGCCGAGCCGGGCGGGCTCGAACCGTTCGCCGCCGCGCTGCTCGACGTCGGCTGGGAGGCGGGCGGTGCGCCGGTGACGCTGTCGCTGGCGACGGTGGTGTGCCCGCCGGGCAGTGTGACCGGGCACGGACAGGCCGCGGCGGCGCTGGCCCCGCTGAAGAAGGCGGCGAAGGCGCTGACCGGAGCGAGCTGGGTGGTGGGCCGCCCGGACACCGACGCCACCGAGACGCGGCGGGGCCGCCCGGCGCCGGTCCCGGGCGGCTGAGGCCCGGCCGGGACCGGCGCCGGACGGCGGGCGACGCGGGCCGGCCGGTGCGCCCGCCCGCGGCCGTCAGGACAGGGCCGGTTCGCGCTGCTCGGCGCTGATCCGCATGGCGTGCCGGACGACGGTGATCAGCACGTCGCGGACGGACTCCTTGCTCCGCGCGTCGCAGAGCAGCACCGGCACCTCGTCGTCGAGGTCCAGCGCCTCGCGGACCGTCTCCGGCGGGTACTGCTCGGCGTCGTCGAAGCAGTTGACGGCGACGGTGAACGGCAGTCCGCGGCGTTCGAAGTAGTCGACGGCGGCGAAGGAGTCGGCGAGCCGCCGGGTGTCGGCGAGCACCACCGCGCCGAGCGCGCCGAGCGCCAGCTCGTCCCAGAGGAACCAGAAACGGTCCTGCCCGGGCGTGCCGAAGAGGTAGAGGACCAGGGCGTCGTTGACGGTGATCCGGCCGAAGTCCATCGCGACGGTGGTGGTGGTCTTGGACTCCACGCCGTCGAGGTCGTCGACCGGGCGGCCCGCCTCCGTGAGCCGTTCCTCGGTGCGCAGCGGTTTGATCTCACTGACCGCGCCGACCAGCGTCGTCTTGCCGACGCCGAATCCGCCCGCGACGAGGATCTTCAGGGTCGTCGGATCGACGGCTGACGACCGTCGGCGACGCTCAGAACGCCCGAGGACCATGGGTTGCTTCTCCCGAATGTGCCGATGATTCCGCCCATACCCGCGGCGCGGCGCCGTGGGGGCCGGCGAGCGGCCTGCGGATGCTGAGGAACGGTACAACGTACGCCCGGCCGCGCCCACTTGTGCGGCCGGAGCGTCCCGCCCGCGCGGGCAGGACGTCCGTAAGTGTCCCGAAAGGCGCGCATGGCGCCGGGCGGTGGACGGCCGGAATCCGGCGCCCGCCGCCCCAGAAGGTCAGGAGTGGCGGCCCAGGTGCTCGACGAGGAGCGCGGTGACCTGGTCGGGCACCTCCTCGGGCAGCCAGTGGCTGACGCCGCCCAGGGCCTCGAAGCGGTAGGGCCCGTCCACCCACTCGGCGGTCAGCTCGGTGGCGGTGCGGCCGAGAGCGATGTCCTCGGTGCCCCAGACGTACAGGGTGGGGACGGTGATCCGCGCGGCGGGGAGCGCGAACGTCTCGGCGGGCGCCCGGTACCAGTTGAGGGAGGCAGTCAGCGCGCCCGGCTCGGACAGCCGCCGGATGTTGGCGTCGACGAGGGCGTCCGGCACATGGCCGCCGAAGGCCTGGCGCATCAGGGCGGCGCCGTCGGCGAGCAGGCTCTCCTCTGCGGTGCCGGGGGTACGGAAGAGGCCCACGTACTCGGAGCGGCGCTGCTGGTCGGCGTCCTCGGTCACCGCGCGCCGCAGCGCACCGGGGTGCGGGGTGGCCAGCGAGGTGACCGAGCGGAGCCGGTCGGGGTGGGCGCCGGCCAGCACCCAGGCGAGCAGGCCGCCCCAGTCGTGGCCGACGAGGTGGAAGCGGTCCGCGCCCTGGGAGTCGGCGAACGCCAGGGCGTCGGCGACGAGTTCGGTGACCGCGTAGGAGGCGACGCCGTCGGGGCGGGCGCCGGGGGCGTAGCCGCGCTGGTCGACGGCGAGGGCGCGGTAGCCGGCGGCGGCGAGGCCGGGGAGCACCTCGGACCAGGAGTCGGCGAACTCGGGCCAGCCGTGCAGCAGCAGGACGAGGTCGCCGTCGGCCGGGCCGGCGGCGAGGGCGCCGTGGGTGTGCGGGCCGACCTGGATCTCCAGGCGTTCGAGGGGGTACGGCGACGTGTCCGCGGTCATGTCGGCTCTCTTCTCGTAGGACCCCGACCGGGGTGTTGGTGCCTCAACAAGACCGTAACAACGGCCTTTTGACGGGCGGGCGCCGGGCCGCGGCCGGGCACGGGGTGTCCGTGCCGCGGCCGCTCACAGGGCGCGCAGACCGTCGATCACCTCGCGCAGCACCTGCTCGTCGGGGAGTTCGGCGGGCGGCACCGGGCGGGTGAGGTGGACCAGCCCGGCGTCCAGCAGATCGCCGATGAGCACCCGCACCACGCCGACCGGCAGGTCGAGGTCGGCGGCGAGTTCGGCGACCGACTGCGGCGCCGCGCGGCACCACTCGACGATGTCGAGCTGCTCGGGCGTAAGGGTGTGGTCGCCGTCCGGCTCGTCGTCGTACCGGCTCTCCGTGATCACCAGGGCGATCAGGTCGAGCCGGTCCTCGGCTCCCGTGCGGGTGCGTCCGCGCGTCATGGCGTACGGGCGGACGACGGGGCCCGCCTCGTCGTCGTACCAGCGCGCCGCTCCGCCGTGGCGGGCGGCCGGATCGGACTGTTGGGTCATGCCCTCACCGCTGGTCACCTGCCCGCGGGCGCACCACCGCGCGCCGCGGTACCCAGGTGCGTCCCCACACGCTTGACGAGGAGCGTCATCTCGTAGGCGATCAGGCCGACGTCGGACTCGGCGTCGGCGAGGACGGCGAGGCAGCTGCCGTCGCCCGCCGCGCTGACGAAGAGGAACGCGTCGTCCAGCTCGACCAGGGTCTGGCGGACCCGGCCCGCGTCGAAGTGGCGGCCGACGCCCTTGGCCAGGCTGTGGAAGCCGGAGGCGACGGCGGCGAGGTGTTCGCCGTCCTCGCGGGTGAGGTCCTTGGAGGCGCCGGTGGCGAGGCCGTCGCTGGAGAGGATGAGGGCCTTGCGGATGCTGCCGACCCGTTCGACGAGTTCGTCGAGGAGCCAGTTCAGCTCGCCGGAGCCCTGCGCGAAGGCCGATGCGGTGGTGGCTGCTGCCTGCGGTGCGGTCATGGACCGTCCCCTCCCGGTGTGGTTCTGGTTGCTGTCGTGCCCCCGTCGTCCCCGTCGCGACCGGAGTCGTCCCGGGGCGCGGGGTCGTCGGGCGTGGGGTCCTCGCCCGTGTCACGGCGGCCGCGCCGCCAGCCGCTCTGGAGTGCGGCCATCCGGCTGCGGACCTCCTCCGCGTCCCGGTCGTCGTCGGCCGCGCCGGGCCGCTCGTCGCCGGCCCGGCGGTCCGGGTCGTTCCTGAGCTGCGGGGCGAGGCTGGCCTGCCGTACCCGGCGGGGCAGCCCGCCGGGGGTGTTCCCGGTGGCTGCGGGGCGGTCGGCCGGGCCGTCGCCCCCGGAGGCCGCCGGGGGGTTCCCGTCGGCCGGGCGGGGGTGGCCGGACGGCTCCTGGCCGTCGTCGCCGGGCCCGCCCGCATGGGCGCGCGGCTCACCGTCGTCGACGGTGCGGCCGTGGTCGGAGACGAGCACCGGCGGCCGCGGGCGGCGGCGCGGCAGCGGGGCCGGGCCGTCGTCGGGCGTGCGGTGTGCGGCGGGGGCCAGCCGGGGCCGCGGGACGAGGGCGGGCGACGGGGAGGGGCCGGTGGGCGCGGCGGCGCGGCGGCCGCGGGCGCGGCCCCGGAAGACGCCGTCCTCGTCGTCGAGCGGGTGCGGGGCGTCGGCGGTCTCCTGCCGTGCCGGCGCTCCCGGTCCCACGGCGCGCGGGCCCTGGGCGCGGGCCTCGGCCAGGGCGGCCGGCTCGCCGGTGACCGGCTCCAGCCGGGGCAGGTCCGGGCCGTCCAGGGAGACGCCGCCGGTGTCCTCGCCCTCCTCGGTCTCGGTCAGCAGCGCGCCGGGGAGGAGGACCACCGCGGTGGTGCCGCCGTACGGCGAGGGCTGGAGGGAGACGCGGACGCCCTGGCGCTGGGCGAGGCGGCTGACGACGAAGAGGCCCAGCCGGTCGGTGTCGGACAGCTCGAACTCGGCGGTCTCGGCGAGCCGGAGGTTGGCTTCGAGGAGCTGGTCGGGGGGCATGCCCAGGCCGCGGTCGTGGATCTCCAGGGTGAAGCCGTTGGCGACCCGTTCGCCGACGACCTGGACCGCGGTGTGCGGCGGGGAGAACACCGTGGCGTTCTCCAGGAGTTCGGCGATGAGGTGGGTGAGGTCGGAGACGGCGGGGCCCTCGACGGCGAGCCGGGGCAGCCGTCGCACCTCGATGCGTTCGTAGTCCTCGACCTCGGCGACGGCGGCGCGCACCACGTCCATCAGCCGGATCGGCTTGCGCCACTGCCGGGAGGGGGCCGCGCCGGAGAGGATCACCAGGCCCTCGGCGTGGCGGCGCATACGGGTGGTGAGGTGGTCGAGGCGGAAGAGGTCGGCCAGCTCGTCGGTGTCCTCGGTGCGGCGCTCCATGGTGTCCAGCAGGGTGAGCTGACGGTGGAGCAGCACCTGGCTGCGGCGGGCGAGGTTGACGAAGACCTCGGAGACGCCGCGGCGCATGTCGGCCTGCTTCACCGCGGCCTCGACTGCGGCGCGCTGGAGGGTGTGGAGCGCCTGGCCGACCTGGCCGGTCTCGTCCGGGCCGAACTCCCGGCGCGGGACCTCGGACTCGATGTCGACCTGCTCGCCGGCGGCGAGCCGCCGCATCACGGCGGGCAGCCGGACGCCGGAGACCTCGTGGGCGTTCTTGCGCAGTGCGGTGAGGTCCTTGACGTGCCGTCGGCCGATGCGGACGGAGACGATCAGGGAGACGAGCAGGGCGACGAAGCCGAGGACGCCGGCGACGGCCGCCTTCGCGACGACGGCCAGGGCGACCGGGCGTACCCGCTCGCGGTAGTGCTCCCCGGACTCCTGGCCCATGCGCTGGAGGTCGTCGAGGACGGTGGAGGCGAGGATGTCCCAGCGTTCGGCGTTGACCGCATCGGGCGCGGCGTCGGCGCCGGCGGCCACCACGGCGTCCTCCACCGCTTCCAGTTCACGGGTCTTGACGGAGTGCCAGTAGTCCTCGTAGGCGGCGCGGTCGCGGGCCGGCATGAGGGGCAGGCCGGTGCGCATCAGGACGCGGCGCTCGGCGATCTCGTCGGAGACGGTCCGCAGGTCGATCTTGGTCATCCGGCCGGAGGCGAGCGCGGCGGACAGCAGCGCGTCCTCGCGGGCGAACGCCTCGCGGGCGCGGTCGAGGGTGACCAGCGCGCGGCCCTGCTTCTCCAGTTCGACGTCGTCCAGCACGTGCAGGGCGACGACCAGGTCGTACTGCGCGTCGATCATCCCGGCGTACGCCTCGAACGCCTCGTCGCGCGAGATGGTGTTGTCCTGGACCTGGCGGCGCAGCGAGGCGAGCGGGGCGAGTGCCTTGACCGCGTCGTCCAGGGCGGTGGCGGTGCCGCGGCCGAGGTCGTCGTGGACGGCGGGGGTCTCGGCCTCGGCGCGGAGCCGGGCGAGGGATTCATCGGTGGCCCGTGACTGCTGCTGGAATTGGGGCAGCGCATCGGCGTCCCGCCGGTCGGCGAGGTACATCAGGCTCTGCCGCCGCTCCCGCTGGAGATCCTCGACGAGGTTCCGGGAGGGGTGGCCGAGATTCCGGATGACCCGGCCGACGGTGAGCAGTTGATCTGCCTCGCGCCCGGTGACGTACGTCGCGAACGCCCACATGGCTGTCAGGGAAACCAGCGGTACGAGCAGCAACGCCACGATCTTCCGGCGGATCGACTTCCCGCGAAAGCGCATGGCCTCCCCCAGTCAGCCCCGGTGGCCGGGGGTGGTGTTCCGTCAACAAACGGCGCGAGCCTACTACTGCCCGGCGGCCAACCCGAAGACCCGGCCGGACCTTGTGGAAAGTCCCGGTGGGGATCGCCCGGCCTTGTCCGGCGATTCCCGGACAAGGTGCCCGCAGGTCGGCGGGGCCTCGCCCGCCGCCTCCGGCCATCACTCCATGGGGTGGCCGGAATTGCCCCACCCCGGGTCACTCCCACGTGGCGGCGTGGGTGACGATGGCGGCGGCGCCGGGCGTCCGGGCGGCATGCGGCCGTCGCCGGCGGGCGCCGCGCACGCCGGGCGGAGTCCCGGGCGGCGGTTCGTACGGGGAGGGTGAGGCGTTGAGGGACACCGGAAGGCGCCCGTTGTGGCAGGAAGAGCCCGCGGCCCGGCGGCGGATGGCCGATCCGGTGCGGACGGCGGCGGTACGGGCGGTGATCATCGTGGCGCTCACCCTGACCCAGGCCATGATCGCGTTTTTGGGGACGATGGCCGGAACGTGGTTGGCGTTCCCCGCGGTGATCTGCACGGTCGCCAGCACGGTGGTGGCGACCTGGGCGGTGCTCGACGTCTGGGTGACCCGTCAGGTCTGGGTGCAGCGGTACGGCGTGCAGTCCCAGCCGAGCAGTACGGCGCGGCAGTTGCGGCGCGAGCGGCGGCGGGCGCGGCGGGCGGAGCGGCGCGCGCTACGGGAGGAGCGGCGGGCCGGGGGCGCCCCCGCGTGACGGGCGCCGCCGGTCCGCCGGCCCGCCGGTTCAGGCGACGGCGTCCTTGCGCACCGCGGGCCGTACGTGCAGCACGCCGTCGATGACGGCGACCTCGTGGGTGCGGACCGGGCGGCGGGCCGGCAGGCAGGTCGCGGCGCCGGTGCGGAGGTCGAACAGGGCGGCGTGCAGCGGGCATTCGACGAAGCAGCCCTCGACGTACCCCTCGGAGAGGGAGGCGTCCTGGTGGCTGCAGAGGTCGTCCACGGCGTAGAAGCCGCCGTCCTCGGCGTGGAAGACGGCGATGGCGGGTGTGTGGTCGTCGACGGTGATCCGGACGGCTTCCCCCTCGGGAAGATCGTCGATGCGGCAGACGGGAATCATCTGGCCCCCCTCGCGCTGATCGGTATCATGGCGTTGTGAATAACGCATCGCAGAGCGCGATGCGCAACAGAATCCAGGCCGTGGGGCGGGCCGTCAAGGGCCTTCGGGCCGTTTCTCCCGGCCCCGGCTCGCCAGGGATCCCCGGGCCCCCACGCGCCTCACGGGCTCCCTCCGACGCGCCCTTCAGGGGCCAACGGGCGGTGACACGAAGTCCCATGTCGAACACGAGCGATACCGCAGCGGAGCGGCCCGACGAGCGGCGCGGCGGGGCGGGTTCCGTCCAGTCCGTGGACCGCGCAGTGAGCGTGCTGGAGCTGCTCGCCCGCCTCGGCGAGGCAGGGGTGACCGAGCTGTCCGAGGAGTTGGGCGTCCACAAGTCCACCGCGTTCCGGATCCTGGGCGTGCTGGAGAACCGCGGGCTGGTCGAGCAGGAGAAGGAGCGCGGCAAGTACTTCCTGGGCGCCGGGGTGCTGCGGCTGGCGGGCGCCGCCGCCATCCGGCTGGACATCTCGCAGGAGGGTCAGCCGGTGTGCCGGGCGCTGGCGAACGGCACCGGGGAGACCGCCAACATCGCGGTGCTGGACGGCGATGCGGCCGTCAACATCATGCAGGCGCGGGGCGCCGCCGCCGTCACCGCGTACAACTGGCTGGGCCGCCGCACCCCGCTGCACGCCACCGCGAGCGGCAAGGTGCTGCTGGCGCATCTGCCGCGCGAGCGCCGGGAGCGGCTGGCGAGCCGGAAGCTGGCGCGGTTCACGGAGCACACGCTGACCTCCGCCGGCGATCTGCGCGCCCAGCTGACCGGCGCGTTCGAGGACGGATTCGCCTGCTCCACCGAGGAGTTGGAGATCGGGCTGAACGCGGTGGCGGCGCCGGTGCGGGCGCACGACGGCGCGGTGATCGGCGCGATCGGCGTCTCCGGACCGGCGTACCGGATGCGCCGCGCCCTCCTGCCGGAGCTGGCCGAGCGCGCGGTCGAGGCGGCGGCGGACCTCTCCCGGCGGATGGGGCACGCGGGCTGACGCGGCGTCGGCGGGCGAACGGGCGGCGGCGCGTCGGCGGGCGGGGCGCTCCGGGCGCATCGTGCGGTCCGGTCCGGGCGCGTGCGGCCCGAACCGGGCTCCTGCTGTCCGATCCGGGCACATGCCGTCCGGTCCCCGGCCGAACGCCGCCCCGGAGCAGGCCCGGAACAGGGCCGCAGGGCCTCCGGGACAGGCCCCGCGGGACCGCGTCGGCCTGGCGTCGCGGCCCCGTTCCGGGTGGCGCAAGACGGCCCTTGACGGATCGGGGGCGGACTTTCAGCATGTCTCCTATCGCGCAACTCGACGCGCGATGGGCAACGTCGGGGCGTGGCCGGTCCGCCGTCCACCGCTCTCCCCCACCCCTGCGCAGCGCACCACCTCCCCCCACAGGCACCCGTGCCGACTCTCGCGTGCACCCGCCCCTGCCCGCACGGCAGGCGCTGTAGAGGAGTGAGCCATGCCGCACGAAGTCCGCGCCGCCGTCGCCGTCGCCAAGGGCGCGCCCGTCGAGGTGCTGCCGATCCTCGTGCCCGATCCCGGTCCCGGCGAGGTCCTGGTCTCCGTTCAGGCGTGCGGGGTCTGCCACACCGATCTGCACCACCGCGAGGGCGCGGTCGGCGACGCCTTCCCCTATCTGCTCGGCCACGAGGCGGCCGGGGTCGTGGAGGCGGCCGGGCCGGACGTCACCGACCTCGTCCCCGGCGACTTCGTCGTCCTCGCCTGGCGCGCGCCCTGCGGCCGCTGCCGCTCCTGCCGCCGCGGCCGTCCCTGGTACTGCTTCGACTCCCGCAACGCCGCGCAGTCCATGACGCTGCGCGACGGCACCCCGCTCGCCCCGGCGCTCGGCATCGGGGCGTTCGCCGAGAAGACGCTGGTCGCCGCCGGGCAGGCGGTGAAGGTCGATCCGGCGGCCCGGCCGGAGGCGGCGGGGCTGATCGGCTGCGGGGTGATGGCCGGGTACGGCGCCGCCGTGCACACGGGGGGCGTCGGCAGCGGCGACACCGTCGCGGTCATCGGCTGCGGCGGCGTCGGGATCGCGGCCGTCGCGGGAGCCTCCCGGGCCGGCGCGCGCCGGATCATCGCGGTCGACATCGACGACCGGAAGCTGGACGCCGCCGAACGCTTCGGCGCCACCGACACCGTCAACTCCCGCGGTACGGACCCCGTCGCGGCGGTGCGCGCGCTCACCACCGGGTTCGGCGCCGATGTCGTCATCGACGCGGTCGGCCGCCCGGAGACCTACCGGCAGGCGTTCGCCATGCGCGATCTGGCCGGGACGCTCGTACAGGTCGGCGTGCCGGAGCCGGGGGTGTGCGTCGAACTGCCGCTGGCCGACCTCTTCGGACGCGGCGGCGCCCTCAAGGCGTCGTGGTACGGCGACTGCCTGCCCAGCCGTGACTTCCCGGTCCTGATCGACCTCCACCTCAGCGGCAAGCTCGACCTGGAACGCTTCGTCACCGAGACCATCGGGCTGGGCGACATCGAGCCCGCCTTCGCGAAGATGCGGCGCGGCGAGGTGCTGCGGTCGGTCGTGGTGCTGTGAGGGACGGCCCGGGTCCGTACGGGGCCGGGCGGCTCTGTCGTACGGAACCGGGCGCGCCGGGGAACGGCCGGGCGGGGCGGGAGGCGCCGGTGTCTCCCGCCCCGTGGCTCAGCCGGCCGGTGCCGGCTCGGGGGACTCCTCCGGGCGCTTGTACATCCGCGTCGCCGTGATCTGGCCGTGGACCGCCTCGCCGGACGGGTCGGGCTGCGGCAGGCCGGGGCGCAGATGCTCCTCGACGCTGATGTACTTCAGGCCCGCCCGCAGGTCGGCGTCGTTGCGCAACCGGATGACCAGCGGGAACTCCGCCAGCGCGGTGGTGTCGAAGAGGCCGGTGGTGTAGAGCAGCTGGACGCCGAGCGCGTCCGCGACGGCCCGCTGCAGCTCCAGCAGGTAGGTGGCGTTGGCGCGGCCGATGGGGTTGTCGAGGAAGAGCGTGCCCGCGTGGGGCTGCTTGTCGCGGCCGCGGTCGTTGCTGCGCAGCGCGGCCATCGTGCAGTACAGCGCGATGGCCGCGGTCAGCAGCTGGCCGCCGGAGAAGACGTCGCCCATCTGACCGACCGGCACCCGCTCGGCGCGCAGCACCGCGTCCGGCTTGAGGATCTCCACGGCCACGCCGCGCGGCGCCAGCGCGGCGGCCACCCCGCGCAGCAGCAGGGACATGCCGTCCCGCCGCAGATCGCTGTTCTTGCGGACGGCGGCGCGGGTCGCCTCGTCGATGACCTCGCCCAGCCGCTCGGTGAGCGTGGCCTGGTCCGGGTCCTCGAAGCGGATGCGCAGGAACTCCTGGCCCGACCACTCCCCCAGCCCCTCCGGCAGCCGGGAGAGCCGCTGGGCGGAGCGGAGCGTGGTCAGCGAGGACTCCACCAGACCGCGCAGCCGGTCGACGATGGAGTCGCGGTTGCGCTCCAGCTGCTCCAGCTCGTCGGTGAGCACCCGCAGGCGGGGCGCGAACGCCTCCGCCCACTTCGCGGCGTGCTCCGGCAGCGCCGCCACCGGCAGCTCCCGGATCTGCTGCCGCGCCGGGGTGCGGACCTGCTCGTAGCGGGTGGCGTTGGCGTGCCGGACGAGGACGTCGCTCGCCTCGCGGACGGCGGCGTCGGCGGCGGAGAGGTCCTGGGCGCAGCCGCGCAGCGAACGGCGGGACTCGGCCGCGGCGCGGCGGCCCTCCTCCAGCCGCCCGGCGTACGGCCGGGCGGGCTCGTCCGCGCCGTCGTCGGCGGGCTGGGCCTCGCGCAGCAGATCGCGCAGGAGCGCCGCGGTCTCCTCGAAGCCGCCGGCCGCCTCCTCGGCGGCGCGGTGGCCGCGCAGCAGCTCCTCGTGGTGGGCGCGGGCGGACTCCAGCGCCTCGGTGGCGGTGGCGAGTTCACCGGAGGCGGTGCGCAGCAGCTCCTTGGCGCGCTCGGCGTCGGCGGGCACCTGCTCCTCGGGGAGGTCGGTGTGGGCCGTGCCCTCGGCGGGCGCCAGCCGCTCGGCCTCGCCGCGCAGCCGGCCCAGCTGCTCGCTGGCGGCCGAGGCGCGGGTCTCCAACATCGTCACCAGCGCCTCGGCGCGCCCGGCGGCGGCCTGCCGGGACGGGCCGTCGGCGGCGTCCGGGCTCTCCAGCAGCGCCCCGGCGCGGGTGCGGACCTTGTTGGTCAGGCGGTTCAGCTCGGCGAGGGCGGCGGATTCGTCGCCCTCGGCACGGGCCTGCTCGGCGCGGAGGTCGGCGCCGACGCCGACCTTCTCGTACAGCTGCGAGGCGGAGCGGTACGCCTCGCGCAGCGCGGGCAGCGAGGTGGGCGCGCCCTCGGGGGCGGGGCCGAGGTCGTCGGGGACACCGGCGATCTCGGCGCGCTCGGCGCGCAGGGCGCGGGCGGTGCGGTGGGCGTCGTCGGCGGCGCGCTGGGCGGCCCGGCGGTCCTCGTCGGCGGCGCGGGCGCGGTCCACGCACTCCTCGGCGCGGGCCTCGAACTCGGCGGCCTCGTCGGCGAGTTCGCGCATCCGCGACTGCCAGCCGGCGCGCTCGCGCAGCCGGTGGGCGAGGCCCGCCAGCAGGTCGGCGGAGCGGCGGGCGCGCTGGGCGGCCTCCTGCCGTTCGTCGCGGACGGCGGTGGCCTCGGCGGCCGCCTCGTCCGCCTCGGTGCGGGCGGCGCGGGCCTCGGTCAGCTCGGCGGCCGCCTCCGTGGCCGCGGTGCGGGTCCGCTCGGCGGCCTCGGCCAGCTCGGCGAGGCGGCCGGCCGGGCAGCCGGCGCGCCAGGAGGTGAGGCGGGCGGCGAGCGCGCGGTCGTCGGCGAGGCGGGCGGCGAGCGCGCGGATCGCGTCGTCCCGCTCGACGGCGCGGGCGCGCAGGGCGCGGCGCTCCTCGTCGGCGGCGGACTCGTCGTGCATCGCCGGGTTCGGCGGGACGAGGAAGACGCCGGAGTCCGCGGCGGGGGTCTCCGGGGCGGGTGCGAGAAGGGCCTCGGAGGTGCCGACGGCGACGGCGGAGCGGGGCAGCAGCGCGGCGGCGGCGAGGATCTCCCGGGCCCGGGCGTGGGTGTCCGGGTCGGTGATGATCACGCCGTCGACCAGCTCGGGCCGGGCGGCGAGCACCCGGGCGTGGTCGGCCGGGTCGACGGACTGGGCGAGATAGCGCCAGCCGGGCAGGGCGGGGACGCCGTGTTCGCCGAGGTATTCGACGGCGGCCAGGACGTCGGGGCCGGGGGGCAGCAGTCCGCCGTCGCCGAGGGCGCCGAGGATGCGGGCGTCGTCGGCGGCGGCGGTGCGCAGGTCGAAGAGGTGGCGCTCGGCGGAGGCGACGCCGCCCTCCAGCAGCTCGCGCAGGGCGTCGGCGTTGCGGTCCAGCTCCTCGGCGGTCAGCGGACCGGCCTGATCGGACGCGGCGTCGGCCGGGGCGCTGGTGGCGGGGTCGGTCTGCGGCAGGCCGAGGAGATCGGCGAGGCGCTGTTCGGCGCCGAGGGCGGCGGCGGTGGCGCGCTCGGCCTCCCAGGCGCGGGCGGCGGCGGTGGCGGCGTCCTCGGCGCGGGCGGCGGCGAGTTCCGCGGTGGCGTGCCGGGTGGCGCTGCGGCGGGCGTGGTCGGTGGCGGCGCGGGCGGCCTCGCGGGCGGTGTCCCAGGCGGCGACGGCGTCCTTCTCGGCGTCGGCGGCGGCGAGGGCGGCGCGGGCCGGGTCGGCGTCCGGGGCGCTGTCGTCGAGCCAGCCGGCGCGGACCGCCTCGGCGGTCTCCTCGGCGACCTCGGCGAGCCGCTGCCCGAGGTGGTCGGCCTCGCTGCGGGCGCGCTGGGCGTGGGTGGCGGCGGCGGTGGCGTCGCGGTGGGCGCTCTCCGCGGCCTCCTGGAGGGCGGCGGAGCGCTCCTCCTCCTCGCCCGCGAGGCGTTCGCCGGCCTCGGCGGCGGTGTGCAGGGCGCGGACGAGGTCGGCGGCGGCGGTGGCGCGGGCGGCCAGCGCCGGGGCGGCGTCGCGTTCGGCCTCGCGGATGGCGGCGGCGACGCGGGCCGAGCGGTCGGCGGCGGCGCGGTGGCGCAGCACCGTCTCGGCGGCCTGCCAGGCGCTGTGGAGGGTGCGGGCGTCGTTCAGCTCGCGGCGCTGGGCGGCGGCGCCCTTCTCGGCGGCGGCGAGCGCCAGCGAGGCGTGGCGGTAGGCCAGCTCGGCGGAGACCAGGGCGCGGCGGTCGCGGGTGCGTTCGGCGTCGGTGACGCGGTGGGCCGCGGCGGCGACCTGTTCGGCCAGCTCGGCGGCGCGGCCGTGCTCCTCGGTGGAGCGGGCGTGCAGCTGCCGGGCGAGGGCGCGGGTGCGGCGTTCGGCGCCGGTGTGCACCTGGCGGGCCTGTTCGCGGCGTTCGGCGGCCTCGGCGATGGTGGTGAGCAGGTCGAGGGAGCCGGCGGTGAACTCCCGCTCGGCGGTCAGCTCGGCGCGGCGGCCGAGCTTGTGGGCGAAGCCGTGGACGAGGTCGGCGAGGCCGTCGGTGTCGCGGGTGTCGGTGACGGCGCGCAGCAGCAGGTCGGTGAAGTCGGAGTCGTTCTTCACCGCGAAGAGGCCGGCGGCCTCACCCTCGTCGGCGTTCATCTCCCGCTGGTAGCGGAAGAGTTCGGGGTCCAGGCCGAGGTCGCCGAGGTGTTCGTTCCAGCGTTCGTGGATCTCCTCCCAGACGACGTCGAGATTGGGGTAGTTCTTGCCCGCCTCCGTCAGGACGTCGCGGAAGCCCTTCATGGTGCGGCGGCGGCCGCGGGCGCCGGAGGCGCCTTCGCCGTCCTCGCTGCGCGGCCGGACGACGGTGGCCTCGGCGACGGGCAGCGCGTCCAGGCTCATCCCGGGGCCGGGGCGGAAGCTGTACCACGCCTCGGCGAACTTCCGCGGGTCGTTGGAGACCTGGCGGCCGCGCCATTCGCTGACCTTGCCGACGACGACGGATTCGCCGGTGACGGTGTGCTGCCACTCCAGGGCGACATGGCCGCAGTCGTCGGCGAGCAGGAACTTGCGCAGCACGCCGGAGCTGGCGCCGCCGAGGGTGTTGCGGTGGCCCGGCAGCATGACCGAGAAGATCAGCTTGAGCAGGACGGACTTGCCGCCGCCGTTCTCCAGGAAGAGGACGCCCGCGGGGGCCGGGCGGCGCGGCGGGCCGGTCGGCTCGTCCTCGAAGAAGTCCGCCTGGGCCGGTGCGGGCTGCGGTACGGGGGCGCCGACGCCGCGCAGGTCCAGCACGGTGTCGGCGTAGCGTGCGCCGGCCGGTCCGATGGAGTAGAGGCGGACCCGGGACAGCTCGTACATGGCGGACTTTCGTTGTCGGGGTGGGCGGGACTGGTCGGGAGACTGCGTCGGGCGGGCGGTCAGGAGCTGTGGAACGGGAGTCCGGCGTCGGCCACCAGGTCGAGGGCGTCGGTGTCCTCGCCGGGGAGCAGGGAGCCGGTGCCGTCGGCGACGGGGACGACGCCCAGCTCCAGCAGTTCGCTCATCGCGGCGCCGCCGGCCAGGTCGCGGACCTGGAGTTGGTAGCGGGCGGTGGTGCGGTAGGTGCCGCCGGCGTCGTCGCCGGTGCGCTGGAGGAAGCCGGAGTCGACGAGGAAGGTGACGGCCTTGGCGATGATGCCGGTGGTGGAACCGGCCAGCCGCCGGGCGTCCTTGGTGGCGCCGGTGGCGCTGCGGCGGGCGTAGACGCGCCAGGCGGCCTCCAGACCGGGGGCGCCGGTGGCCGGGTCGGTGTTCTCGCCGCTCTCGGCGGCGCGCTCCTCCAGCCGGCGGCACGCCTGGCGGACGAAGGCGTCGACGCCGTTGACGGTGAGGCGGCCGATGTAGCCGTCGTCGGCGAGGTCCTCGGGGCGCGGGAAGGCGAGGGCGGCGACGGCGAGGTGGGCCAGTCCGTGCAGGAAGCGGTCGGCGGAGTCGGCGGAGGCGCGGCGGGCGTAATCGCCCATGCGGACCGCGAAGACGGAGTCCTCGGCGGCGGTGACGGCCATCCCCGCGCGGGTGGAGACCTCCAGGACGACGAGGCCGAGCCCGGCGGCGACGGCGTCGGCGAGCCGGGCGAAGGCCGGGTCGTCGCGGTGGCGGCGCAGCAGCTCGGCGTATTCGGCATCGCGCGCGGGCAGCAGCTTGGGCTGGAGGCCGAAGGCGACGAGCCGGGCGGCGTCGGCGGCGTCGGCGGGGGTGACCGGCGCCGCGGCGGGCTCGGCCCCGGCGGTGGCCCCCCGCCCGGGGGACGCGGGCACCGGCTCCGGCTGCGGCACCTCGTCGGCGGCGTACTCGGTCACGGGCGGGGCTCCTTGCGGGGGACGGACGGGTGCGGCGGGGGTGCGGCGGGCGGGAGCCGGCGGCTCGGGGCGGGCCGGGGCATCAGGCGCCCTCCGAGCGGTCGGCGGCCATGCCCGCGGCGTCCAGGAGGGCGGTGCCGACGATGAGGTCGGCGCCGCCGAATTCGGGGTCGCTCAGCTCGGTGCCGTCGTCGACGGCGAAGAGCAGCTGGGCCTCGCCCTGGCGGTAGGCGGTGCCGACCGGGGGGCTGGCGGCGTGCACGGAGAGGAGGGCGACGAGGTAGGCCAGATCCGGGTCGCCGGTGCGGCGGGCGTCGGCGAGCAGTCCGGAGAGGCGGCGGGGCGCGTCGGACGGCAGGTCGAGCAGGGCCATGGCGGCGTCCAGCTGCGCCTCGCTGAAGCGGCTGTCGTCGGGAGTGGCGACGAGATCGGGCTCGGGCATCTCGGCGCCGAGGTGCTCCCGCTCGGCGGGCGGGGTGAGCAGGGTGTCGACGAGGTCGGTGACGCGGACGGCGGACGGGGTGCGCAGCCCGGTGCCGTGGGCGAAGAAGGCGTCGGTGACCCGGCGGGCCTGCTCGGTGGGGAGCGGCAGCAGCGGTGCGACGAGCTGGCCGTAGAGGTCGAGCCCCGAGCGGGCGGTGGGGGCGGCGAACGCCTGGCGGTCCTGCTCGGCGCGGAAGAGCGGTCCGGCCTCCAGCAGGCGGGACTGGAGCTGGGTGTGGCGCCGGATGCAGTCCTTGACGATGTCGACCAGCTCGGCGGCGCGCCGCTTGTGCTCGGGCTCCTCGGTCTCGTCGCGGGCCTTGCGGATGTTGGTGAGGATCGCGTTCTCGTGGCGGTAGCGGTCGGCGACGTGGTCGAGCGCCTCGGCGATCATGTCGGGGACCGTCTCCAGCCAGTCGACGGCGCGGACGTTGCGCCGGGTGGCGTCGAGGGTGCGGCGGAGCGTCTCGGCGTACTGGACGGTGCGGTAGCGGGCCTGTTCGGCGGCGAGCTGGGCGTCGGCGAGGCGGCCGCGGCTGATCAGCACCTCCAGCTTCACCTCGGCGGCGATCTGGGCGCTGGTGACATCGGTGTCGAGGGCGCCGACGAGGACGTTGACCGCTTCGTCGGTGGTGCGCAGGAAGACCGCGCCGCCGGCGCCGGGGACCTCTTCGATGAGCTTGAAGTCGTAGTCGCGGCGGACGTAGGTGCCGGTGGTGTCGAACGTGCCGTAGACGGCGCGGAATCCGCGGTCGACGCTGCCGACGTTGAGGAGGTTCTCCAGGACCCAGCGGGCGACGCGCTCGTGTTCGGCGGCGGGGCGGTCGGGGGCCTGGGCGGCGATGCGGGGCAGGACCCGGGCCACTATCTCCTCGTGGTCGGCGCCGGTGTCGAAGTCCATGTGGAGCGTGACCAGGTCGATGACGGCGAGCGCCACCTCCGCCATGGCGTACCCGCCGTACTCACCCGCGAGGTTGGCCTTGCGCGCGTCGAGGTCGTGCAGCGGCGCGGTGCACGCGAGGGCGCGCAGACGGCGGGCCAGGCCCTCGTCGGCGGCGGGGCCCGGCGCGGGCCGGTGGGTCCCGGCCGGCTGGGGCGCGGCGGCCCCCGGAGCTGGAAAAGTCACGTCGCACAGAGTAAGCGCTCGCACCGACAACGGACGAAACGGCGGTGCCCCGGCCGGCTCCGGGGACACGTTCCGGCCGGTCAGCCAGTGTACGCGGCCCCTCCACGCCCGGTGACCGCCCGTACCCGGCACGGCGCCCCGCCGGGCCGCGGCCGTGGTCAGTGGGTGGCGCCGCCGGGCAGCCGCAGGTCCTCGCGGGTGGTGGCGGCGGTGGCGGCGATCTCGCGCAGCGCGCGGGCGACCGTCTCCACCGGCAGGGACGGCTGCGCCCGGCCGGTGACCTGCTCGGGCGCGTAGGGCACGTGGACGAAGCCGCCGCGCAGGGCGGGCAGTTCGGTGGCGATGAGGTGGGCGAGGGCGTAGAAGACGTGGTTGCAGACGAAGGTGCCGGCGGTGTGCGAGACGGAGGCGGGCAGGCCCGCGGCGCGGACGGCGGCCACGCACGCCTTGACCGGCAGGGTGGAGAAGTAGGCGGCGGGGCCGCCCGGGACGACGGGTTCGTCGATCGGGGCGGCGCCCGCGTTGTCGGGGATGCGGGCGTCGTCGAGGTTGATCGCGACGCGTTCGACGGTGACGTCGGGGCGGCCGCCGGCCTGGCCGACGCAGATCACCACGTCGGGCCGGTGCGCGGCGACGGCGGAGCGCAGCGCGCGGGCGGCCTCGCCGAAGACGCAGGGCAGTTCGGCGGTGCGCAGGTCGAGCCCGGCGGGCGGCTCGGCGGCGGCGGCGCGGACCGCCTGCCAGGAGGGGTTGGTCCGCTCGCCGTCGAACGGTTCGAAGCCGGTCAGCAGTACCCGGGTCATGCTCTCTCCTCGGTGGTGGCGGCCGCCCGGCGCGGCGGGCGGCCCCTGCGGCGGCGGCCCCGTCAGAAGGCGAAGAGCGCCATGATCACGATGTTGCAGCCGAGCAGGGCGCCCGCGGTGGGCAGTTGCGCCTTGATCGGCCCGTACTGGTCCTTCAGCTCCAGGAGGGCGGCCGGGACGATGTTGAAGTTGGCGGCCATCGGGGTCACCAGGGTGCCGCAGAATCCGGCGAGCATGCCGAGGGCCAGGACGGCGGGCGCGTTGCCGTGGAAGTGCTCGACGAGTACGGGCCAGCCGACGGCGGCGGTCATGACGGGGAAGGCGGCGAAGGCGTTGCCCATGATCATGGTGAACAGGAACATGCCGACGCAGTAGACGACGACCGCGGTGTAGAGGGAGTTGTCGGGCAGCACCGCGGTGGTGATCTTCCCGACCTGGGTGCCGACGCCGGAGACCTGGAAGATGGCGCCGAGCGTGGCGAGCATCTGCGGCAGCAGCATCGCCCAGCCCATCGACTCCAGCATCGAACGGCCGGCGGCGACCGGCACCGAGAGGCGCTTCTCGCGCAGCATCACCATGGCGACGACGAGCGCGACGACGGCGCCGATGCCCAGGCCGAGGATGGTCTCGCTGCCCTCCTGAAGGACGGGCTCACCGCCGATGCGCAGCCGGGCCACGCCGACGGCGCAGACCAGGGCGACGACGGGGATGGTGAGCGCCGGGACGAAGAGGCGGCTGCCGAAGCGGGCGGCGTGGGCGGTGCGTTCGGCGGGGGTGGTGGTGCGCGGGGTGCCGCGTCCGGTGAAGCCGCAGCCGGCCAGGAGAACCATGACCAGGACGGCGGCGCCCAGGGGTTCGGCGGGCGCCCGGCCGCTGACGACCCAGCTGCTGTAGATGAATCCGGCGCCGATCAGGCCCCAGAAGGCGGCGGTGCCCAGCCGTTTGGCGTTGCTGCGGTCGGTGAGCATCTGCCCGGCCATCACCAGGAAGCTGAGGCCGACCAGCCAGTAGAACCACTCTGCCTTGATCATTCGGTGGCCTCCGCGGTGGCGTTCCCGGCGTCGCCGGTGGGGTGGACGGGCTCGGCCGGGCGGGTGCCCCCGGCATTGGCGACACGCAGTTCGCGCTCCAGCCGGCGGTCGAGGCGGAGCATCCGCCAGCCGTGGACGACGAAGGCGCACACGGCGGTGGGGATGGCCCACAGCGCCAGGTGGAGCGGTTCGAGGTGGGTCCCGTAGGTGGTGTTGACGAAGCCGGTGATCAGCAGGATCGAGCCGACGGCGAGGAAGACGTCCTCGCCGAAGAACCGGCCGACGTTGTCCGCGGCGGCGGCGCACGAGCGGATGCGTTCGCGGGCGGCGTCGGTGAGCGTGCCGTGGCGGCGCTCGGCGGCGCCCTCGGCCATCGGGGCGGCCAGCGGGCGGACGGTCTGGGCGTGGCCGAAGACGTCGGTGAGGCCCAGCGCGGCGCCGATCTGCCGCATGCCCAGGTAGAGGGCGAGGAACCGCCCGGTGGTGAGCTTGGCGAAGCGGGCGATGAGGTTGCGGGCCTGTTCCTGGAGGCCGTAGCGCTCCAGGAGGCCGATGACCGGGAGGGTGATCGCGAAGATCGTCACCGACCGGCTGTCGGCGAAGCCCTTGCCGAAGGAGGCCAGCACCTCCTGGGGGGAGAGTCCGCCGAGGAGTCCGGCGACGATGCCCGCGGCGCCGACGACCAGCAGGGGGTGGCGTTTCGTGGCGAAGCCGATCACGACCACGAGCACGCCGAGAAGCACGATCATGGGCCCGCCTTCCGCGTACAGGACCCCACGGGACCGTGAGGATCGTTGGATGGAATGCAGCGGAGGCTAGGCGATTGTTCAACGATCCGACAAGGGTCTGCGGGCGGGAACTTTCCGGCGGCGCGCCGACGGCGCCGGGCCGGGGGACACCGGCACCCCGCGCCCGGCCCGCCGCCGCGGCGATCCGCCGCCCGGTCGGCTACCCCTCCGCGATGAGCCGCGCGTACGCCCCCGAGAGCTGGGCGAGCGAGTCCTCCAGGTACGAGCGCAGCAGCTCCTCGGCGGCGACCGCGTCGCCCTCCTCCAGCGCCTCGACGATCTGCCGGTTGCGGGTGAGGTACGGCGCGTGGAAGCGGCGCGGATCGTCCATGACGTGGAAGACCAGGCGGAGTTCGGCGAGCACCCCGCGCATCAGCTCGTCGGTGCGCGGGCTGCCCGCCAGCGCCGCGACGCCCTGGTGGAAGCGGATGTTGGCGGTGGACAGCTCCTGCCAGGCGCGCTCGCGCACCGCCGTCTCGCCGGAGCGCACCGCCGCCTCGATCGCCCCGATCGCCGCCCGCGTCCCCTCGTCGTACGGCCCCTGGCCCAGTCCGCGCACGGCGGCGCACTCGACGAGCAGGCGGACCCGGTAGATGTCGGCCAGGTCCGCGACGGTCACGACGCGGACGAAGACGCCGCGGTTGAGGCGGTGGACCAGCAGCCGTTCGTGGGTGAGCAGCCGGAACGCCTCGCGCAGGGTGTTGCGGGAGACGCCGAGGGCGCCGCCGATGGACTCCTCGGAGAGCCGGACGCCGGGCGGGAAGTAGCCCTCGGTGATCCGGTCGCGCAGGATGTCCGCGACCCGCTCGGCGGTGCCGGACCGGCCGAGCAGCGCCCGGTCGTCCGCCAGCCCCTCGACATCGACCGGCCGCCGCCGCTCCGCCTTCGCCGCCCCGCCGGCCATCCGGCCCACCCCGCTTCCGCCGTGGCGCCGGTCCGTGCCGGGCGCCGTCTCGATCGTTCTCCCGCCGGAAGTCAATCCCAGAAGCCGGATCGGAACAACACACCTCTTGTCGGATCGTTCAACGATCGCTACCTTGGGCCCGACGCCGGTCGGCCCGTGCGCTCCACGGCCCCGGGCCCCACCGGCCCGCCCCGGGCGCCCGCTCCCCGCAGCCGCCGCACCCCCCTGCCACCGAGCCCCGGAGCGGACACCCATGAGCGACCTCGCCGCCCAACCCGCCGTCATCGACCTCAACGCCGACCTCGGCGAGGGCTTCGGACGCTGGCGGCTCACCGACGACGACGCCCTGCTGTCCGTCGTGACCAGCGCCAACGTCGCCTGCGGCTTCCACGCCGGGGATCCGGGCACGATGCGCCGGGTCTGCGAGCGCGCCGCCGCCGGCGGCGTCGTCATCGGCGCCCAGGTCTCCTACCGCGACCTGGCCGGCTTCGGCCGCCGCGCCATGGACGTCCCCGCGGACGAACTGGCCGACGAGATCGCGTACCAGATAGGCGCGTTGGAGGTCTTCGCCCGCGCCGCCGGGGCCCGCGTCGCCTACGTCAAACCGCACGGCGCGCTCTACAACCGCTGCGTCCACGACGCCGCGCAGGCCGCCGGCGTCGTCGCCGGGATCCGCGCCGCGGGCGGGGAGCTGCCGGTCCTGGGCCTGCCCGGCTCCCGGCTGCACGAGGCGGCGCGGGCGGCCGGACTGCCCGTCGTCGAGGAGGCGTTCGCCGACCGCGCCTACACCGCCGAGGGCACCCTCGTCCCGCGCGGCGAGCCCGGCGCCGTCGTCGAGGACCCCGAGGAGGTCGTCCGGCGCTCCCTGGGCATCGCCCGCGACGCCGCCGTCCGCTCCCACGACGGCACGCCGGTCACGGTCCGCGCCCGGTCGCTGTGCCTGCACGGCGACACCCCCGGCGCCGCCGCGCTCGCCCGCCGGGTGAAGGCCGAACTCGCCGCCGCCGGCGTGGTGGTGCGGAGCTTCGTATGAGGGCGCTGACCGTCGGCGCGCACGGACTCCTCCTCGAAGTGGACACCGCCGACGAGGTCGGCGCGCTCCACGCGGAGCTGCTGCGGCGCGCCGCCGCCGGCGAGCTGCCGCCCGTCACCGAGATCGTGCCCGCCGCCCGCACCGTCTTCCTCGACGGCCTCGACGACCCCCGCGGCGTCGCCGCCGCCCTCGCCACCTGGGACATCCCGCCGCTGACCGCCACCGACCGGCCGACCGTGGACCTCCCCGTGGTCTACGACGGCCCGGACCTGGCCGAGGTGGCCGCGCTGTGGGGCACCACGGCGGACGAGGTGGTGCGCCGCCACGCCGCCACCGCCTTCCATGTGGCGTTCTGCGGTTTCGCGCCCGGCTTCGGCTATCTCACCGGGCTGCCCGCGGAGTGCCACGTACCGCGCCGGGCCACCCCGCGCACCCGGGTCCCGGTCGGCGCGGTCGCGCTCGCCGGGCCGTACACCGGCGTCTACCCGCGCTCCTCCCCCGGCGGCTGGCAGCTGATCGGCCGCACCGACGCGGTGCTGTGGGACCCGGCGCGGGAGAACGCCGCCCTGCTCACGCCCGGCACACAGGTCCGGTTCGTCCCCGTGGACCGGGCCCGCGACACGGAGAGGGTCCGATGACCGATCACGCCTGCCTCGTGGTGCGGGCCGGGGCCCTCACCACCGTCCAGGACCTCGGCCGCCCCGGCCACGCCCACCTGGGCGTGCCGCTCTCCGGCGCCCTCGACGCCCCGGCGCACCGCCTCGCCAACCGCCTGGTCGGCAACCCGGAGACGGCCGCCGGCCTGGAGACGACGCTCACCGGGTGCGCCGTGCGGATGCGCCGCGCCACCACCGTCGCGGTGACCGGCGCGCCCTGCCCGGTGACGGTCGACGGACGGCCCGCGCCCTGGGGCGCCCCGGTCCGCGTCCCGGCCGGTGCCGTCCTCGACGCCGGGCCCGCCGTCCGGGGGCTGCGTTCGTACCTGGCGTTCGGCGGCGGCGTCACCACCGAGCCGGTGCTCGGCAGCCGCGCCACCGATCTGCTCTCCGGTCTCGGCGGCGATCCGCTGTCCGACGGCGCGGTGCTGCCGCTGGGCGCCGAGCCCGCGGCCCCGGCCTGGGCGGACGCGGTCCCCCACCCGGCCCCGCCCGCCGAACTGCTGCTGCCCTACCGGCCCGGGCCCCGCGACGACTGGTTCACCGCGCACGGCCACCGCACCCTGGCCACCGGGCACTTCCGGGTCTCCGCGGCGAGCAACCGCATCGGGCTGCGCACCGAGGGCCCGCCCCTTCAGCGCGCGCGGGACGGCGAACTCCCCAGTGAGGGCATGCCGTTGGGCGCCCTCCAGGTGCCGCCGGACGGGCTGCCGGTCCTCTTCCTGCACGACCATCCGACGACCGGCGGCTACCCGGTGGTCGGCGTGGTCCCCGCCCGCCATCTGGCGGCCGCCGCCCAGGCCGTACCGGGCACCCCGATCCGCTTCCTGCCGCTGCACGGGGCGTGAGGGCGGGCGTTCCGATCCAGGCGGGGCCGCGGGCGCGCCCGGCGGCACGGCCCGGGCGGCGCGCCCCTCGCTCACGCCCCGGCCGGGCCGTCCGGTCCGGCCGGTCCGGCCGGCTCCCCGTACCCGCCGCCGCCCGGCGTCCGCACCACCAGCACATCGTCCGGGCCCACCTCGGCGGTGTCGCGGCCGCGCAAATGCTCGGTGGTGCCGTCGGCACGCCGCAGGACGTTCTCGCCGAGCGCGCCCGGGCCGCCGCCCGCCATGCCGTACGGCGGGATGCGGCGGTGGCCGGTGAGCAGGGCGATCGTCATCGGCTCCAGGAACCGCAGCCGCCGCTCCACGCCGTCGCCGCCGCGGTGGGCCCCGGCGCCGCCGCTGCCGTGCCGCAGCGCGAAGGCGTCGACCCGCACCGGATAGCGCCACTCCAGGACCTCGGGGTCGGTGAGCCGGGAGTTGGTCATATGGGTCTGGACGGCGTCGGTGCCGTCGAAGTCCGGGCCCGCGCCGGAACCGGAGGCGACCGTCTCGTAGTACTGCACCCGGTCGTTGCCGAAGGTCAGGTTGTTCATCGTGCCCGAGCCCTCGGCCTGGACGCCCAGTGCGGCGTAGAGGGCGCCGGTGACCGCCTGGGAGGTCTCGACGTTCCCGGCGACCGTGGCCGCGGGGTGCTCCGGCGCCAGCATGCAGCCGTCCGGCACCCGCACCTCGACCGGCTTCAGACAGCCGCTGTTGAGCGGGATGTCGTCGGCGACCAGGGTGCGGAAGACGTAGAGCACCGCGGCCATCGCCACCGAGCGCGGGGCGTTGTCGTTGCCCGGCTGCTGCGGTGAGGTACCGGCGAAGTCCAGCACCGCGGTGCGCGCGGCCCGGTCGACGGTCAGCGCCACCTTGATGTGCGCCCCGCTGTCGGTGACGTAGTCGCAGCCGCCGTCCGAGAGCCCGGCGATGATCCGGCGGACCGACTCCTCCGCGTTGTCCTGGACGTGCCCCATGTAGGCGCGGACCACGTCCAGGCCGAACTGCGCGGTCATCCGGCGGAGTTCGGCGATGCCCTTCTCGTTGGCGGCGATCTGGGCGCGCAGATCGGCGAGGTTGGCGTCGGGCGCGCGCGAGGGGTACGGCCCGGAGGTCAGCAGCGCCCGGGTCTCGTCCTCGCGCAGGTGCCCGTCGCGGACCAGCAGCCAGGTGTCGAAGAGGACGCCCTCCTCGTCGACGGTCCGGCTGAACGCCGGCATCGAACCGGGCGTGATCCCGCCGATCTCCGCGTGGTGGCCGCGCGAGGCGACCAGGAAGAGCAGTTCTTCCCCGGCGTCGTCGAAGACCGGGGTGACGACGGTGACGTCCGGCAGATGGGTGCCGCCGTGGTACGGATCGTTGACCGCGTAGACGTCGCCGGGCCGCAGGTCGGCGCCGCGCCGCCGCAGCACCTCCTTGATCGACTCGCCCATCGAGCCCAGATGGACCGGGATGTGCGGGGCGTTGGCGATGAGATTGCCCGCCGCGTCGAAGAGCGCGCAGGAGAAGTCGAGGCGCTCCTTGATGTTGACGGAGTGCGCGGTGTGCTCCAGCCGGACGCCCATCTGCTCGGCGATCGCCATGAAGAGGCTGTTGAACACCTCCAGCATCACCGGATCCGCCGTGGTGCCGACGGCCGCCCGCTCCGGACGGGGCTCGGCGCGGTCCAGCAGCAGATGCCCGGCGTCGCCGACCGTCGCCCGCCAGCCCGGGTCCACGACCGTCGTCGCGTCCTCCTCGGTGATCAGCGCGGGCCCGGTGACGGTGTCCCCGGGCCGCAGCCCGGTGCGCGCATGGAGCGGGGTGTCCCGCCAGGCGCCGCCCGCGTACATCCGGACGGTGACGGCGGGCGGCATCGCGCCCCTGCGGGGGCCGGGCGGCTCCGCGCCCGAGCCCGCGCCGCCGGCGGCGCCCGTCGCCTCGACCGTCACCGCCTCGGCGACCAGCGGTTTGTCCATGGTGAAGGCGTAGCGGGCGCGGTGCAGCCGGGTGAAGGCGGCGGCCATCTCGTCCGTGGTGGCGAGCGGGACGCCGAGCGCGGTGTCGGTCCCGGCGTAGCGGATCAGCACCCGGGCGCGGGTGGTGACGCTCGCCGCGGGCACGCCCTCGTCGACGAGTTCGCGGCGGGCCTGCGCGGCCAGTTCGCCGCAGACGGCCCGCACCCGGTCCGCGGCCGCCGCGCCGTCCAGCTCCGTCTCGACGGCGCGCTCGCGCATCGCGGTGGCGTCCGCGACGCCGATGCCGTACGCGGAGAGCACCCCGGCGAGCGGCGGGATCAGCACCGTGTCGATGCCGAGGGCGTCGGCGACGGCGCAGGCGTGCTGACCGCCGGCGCCGCCGAAGCTGGTCAGCGCGTAGCGGGTGAGGTCGTGGCCGCGCTGGACGGAGATCTTCTTGACGGCGTTGGCCATGTTGAGGACGGCGATGTCCAGGAATCCGGCGGCGACCTCCTCCGGCCCGCGGTCGTCGCCGCTCTCCCGGGCGGTGCGCGCGGCCAGTTCGGCGAAGCGGGTGCGGACCGTCTCCGCGTCGAGCGGCCGGTCGCCGTCCGGCCCGAAGACCGCCGGGAAGTGGTCGGGCTGGATCCGGCCGAGCATGACGTTGGCGTCGGTGACGGTGAGCGGGCCGCCGCGGCGGTAGCAGGCGGGCCCGGGGTCGGCGCCTGCGGAGTCCGGGCCGACGCGGTAGCGGCGCCCGTCGAAGTGGAGGACGGAGCCGCCGCCGGCGGCGACGGTGTGGATGTTCATCATCGGCGCGCGCATCCGCACCCCGGCCACCTCGCTGCCGAGCACCCGCTCGAACTCGCCCGCGTAGTGCGAGACATCGGTGGAGGTGCCGCCCATGTCGAAGCCGATGACGCGGTCGTGCCCGGGCCCCGCCTCGGCGGCGGAGCGGACCATGCCCACGACGCCGCCGGCCGGACCGGACAGCACCGCGTCCTTGCCCCGGAAGTGCGCGGCCCGCCGCAGCCCGCCGTTGGACTGCAGGAACATCAGCCGGATACCCGGGAGTTGCGCCGCCACCTCGTCGACGTAGCGGCGCAGCACCGGCGAGAGGTACGCGTCGACGACGGTGGTGTCGCCGCGCGGCACCAGCTTCATCAGCGGGCTGACCTCGTGCCCGCAGCTGACCTGCGGGAATCCCGCCTCGGTGGCGAGGGCCGCGACGGCCTTCTCGTGGGCGGTGTGGCGGTAGCCGTGCAGCAGGACGACGGCGGCGGCGCGCAGCCCGTCGGCGCGGGCCCGCGCCAGCTCACCGCGGAGCGCCGCGGTCTCCAGCGGCCGCACCACCCGGCCGTGCGCGTCCAGCCGCTCGGGCACCTCGATCACCCGCTCGTACAGCGGCTCGGGCAGCACGATGTGCCGGTCGAAGATCCGGGGACGGTTCTGGTACGCGATGCGCAGCGCGTCGCCGAAGCCCTCCGTGACGAGCAGGACGGTCGGCTCGCCGGTGCGCTCCAGCAGGGCGTTGGTGGCGACGGTGGTGCCCATCTTGACGACGGCGACGCGCTCGGCGGGCACCGGCTCACCCGGCGCGAGGCCCAGCATCCGCCGGATCCCCTCGACGGCCGCGTCGCGGTAGCGCTCGGGGTGGTGCGAGAGCAGTTTCGCGGTGACCAGCCGGCCGTCCGGCCGCCGCCCGACCACGTCCGTGAAGGTGCCCCCGCGATCGATCCAGAACTCCCAGCGTCCGGTCATCCGGCCATTGTGGCAGCGCGGACCGTACGCGCCAGGGGGCGTCGGGCCGTGGCGCGTACGCGCCGGAGGCCGCCCGCCGGGAAGGGCGGACGGGCCCGGCGGCCGAGTGCGGCCCCGCCCGGACGGCCGCCCCTCAGACCGCCGAGGCGTCCGGCCCGAACCGGCTGCGGACGGCGGTCTGCACCTCGGCCTCCTCGGCCGGATCGGCGGCGAGCCGGCGAAGCTGTTCGACGACCCGGTCGTCGCCGGTCGCGGCGTGCCGGGCGGCCAGCTCCCGGGTGGTCTCCTCGCAGTCCCAGAGGCACTCCACGGCGAACCCGGCGGCGAAGCCCGGGTCGGTCACCGCGAGCGCGGCGGCGGTCCGCCCGCGCAGCTCGGAGGAGGCGGTCTCGCGGTAGACGTGGCGCAGCACCGGCGCCGCGCAGTCGACGGCGAGCCGCCCGACGCCGTCCACCAGCTCCCACAGCGCATCGGCGTCCGGCCCGTCGACGCGGACCGTACGGCGCAGCGCGGCGAGCACCACCCCGGCGTCGCGGGCGTCTCCGCGGCGGGCGAGGACGGCGGCAGCGGCGGCGCCCAGCCGGTCGTCGCGGCGGGCCCAGCCGCGGGCGCGGCCGAGGACGGCGTCGGTGGCGGGCATCCGGGCGAAGGCGGCGAGCGCGGCGGCGGTGGGCACCTCGCCCGCGCCGGGGGCACCGGCGGTGGCCTCGACGAGGTCGAGGGCGGCCGGGTCGGCGCGTTCGGCGAGGTGGTGCAGGACGGCGGCGCGGGCCGCGTCCGGGCCGGTGCGGGCCGCGTCCAGCAGGGCGGGGCGGTCCTCGGGCCCGGCGACGGCGCCCAGGCAGCGGGCGGCGGCGAGATACCGCTGCTCCTCGGCGCCCGGCGCGCCCTCCTCGGCCCAGCGCAGCACCTCGGCGACGCTCCAGCCGGGCCGCGGGCCGCGCGGGCGCAGCTGCCGCTGCCAGCGGTCGAAGGAGCCCTGCTCCCCGGCGGCGGCCAGGCGCTCCGCGTAGCGCGGGTCCTCGGCCCACAGCCGCCAGGGGTGGGGTTCGAAGGCGTCGCGGACGGCGGCGGCCAGCGCGGCGTCGCCCTCGGCGGTGGCGGGGAAGCGGGCGAGGACGGCGGGGGCGAGGGCGGCCAGGCCCGCGTCGTCGTCGCGCAGCGCCAGCTCGTCCAGGGCCCAGCGCCAGTTGCTGCCGGTCGCGGCGTATCCGCGCAGCAGCAGGCGGGCGGCGTCCCGGCCGTAGGCGGCGAGGTGGCCGAGGACGGAGAGGGCGAGGCCGGTGCGCTCCTCGGCGGTGTCGACGCCGTCGTCCGGATGGAAGAGGTGCCGTTCGATCGCGTCGAGTCCGCCGTCGAGCTGCATGTAGAGGCGCGCGTAGTAGAGGGAGCGGTTCTCCACCTGCCAGTCGCGGCGGGCATCGCGCAGCACGCAGTCGTCGAGCGCCGCGAGCGCCTCGGCCCGCGGCGCCGCGAGGGCGTGCAGGGTCCCGTCGCCGCGGCCTCGCTGCAGGAGGCCGAGCAGGGTGCCACTGGGCGCTATGTCTGGATCGAACATGAGGTCAGCATCCGGTGCGGGGGACTGGCTGGCAACGGGATTTCCGCCGACCGGCATTCTTGCCGGTGACCGCGGGCCGTATGCGTCGTTCCCAGCGTGGATCGGTGGGCCCGGCAGCGCGACGGCGGGCGCAGCCTAGCTTGGAATCTGTCATTCCGCCGATTCGGCCGGTGGTGCCCCACGGAGTCCGGGGGCATATGCCGTCCGCAACGCCGTATCGGGTCATGCCAAATCACTTACAGACCGTCGCAGCCTGTGCAAGAGTCGTTACCCGGCCCTCACACCAGCCCCCGGGCGCGCTCTGTCGGCCAGGACAGGACCGCCGTGGCCGGCGCCGCCATATCTCGGAGAATCGATGCCGTCCCCCCTCTTCGCGGACCGTCCGTCCGCCCAGCCACCCGAGCGTGACACGGTCGAGGCCCTGATCAGCCAGGCCCGCCTGCTGCGCGGTGGCCTCGACGCCGTACGCGGGTCGTCGGCGACCGACGACGTGACCGTCGATCCGCAGCTGCGCTGGCAGCGCGCGCTGTGCGACCTCGCCGTCCACCACCTCGACGACGTCGGCGGCCATCTCGACCAGCTCAGAGAGGGCCTGCCCCCGGAGGAGACCGACGGCGCCGCCTACGCCGGGCCGCTCGCGCCGCCCGCCGAGGAGCCGCCGCGCGGTTCGCTGCTGAGCCGGGTGGGCAGCGCGGAGTGGAATCTCCTCACCGACGAGGTCAGCTGGTCCGGGGAGCTGTTCACCATCCTGGGCCGGGAGCCGTCCGACGGCCCGCTGACCCTCGACGAGCTGCCGTCCCTGGTCTTCGCCGAGGACCAGCAGCATCTGGCCACGATGGTCACCGACTGTCTGGTGGACGGCCGCCCCATCGACGGCGAGTTCCGCGTCGTCCGCCCGGACGCCCGGGTGCGGACGGTCCACATGACCGGTGAGCCGGTGCTGGACGCGGACGGTTCGACGGCGTGCATGTGGGCTGTGCTGCGGGACGTCAGCGAGCTGCGGCGCAGCGAGCGGGCGGTGCGCGAGAGCCGCGATTCGCTCCAGCGCAGGCGGCATGCGGCGCGGACGGAGCACCGGCTCGCGGTCGAGCTGCAGGAGGCGGTGCTGCCGCCGTGGCGCGGTCCGCTCCGCTTCCCGCAGGGCGGCCCGGTCGCCCTCGATCTGGCCGGGCACTACCTCCCCGCCGCCACCAGCGCCCTGATCGGCGGCGACTGGTTCGACGCCCTGCAACTCCCCGACACCGCCACGCTGTTGAGCGTCGGCGATCTGACCGGGCACGGCGCCAGCGCCACGTCCGGGATGGCGATGGTGCTGGGCGCGCTGCGCGGGATGGCGGTGGCCGGGCACCGCCCGGGGCCGCTGATGGGCTTCCTCAACCAACTGCTGGACTCCGCCGCGCAGCCCGCCCTGGGCAGCGCCGTCTGCGGCCGGTTCGACCCGGCCACCCGGGTACTGGAGTGGGCCCAGGCCGGGCACCCCGCGCCGCTGCTGTTCCGCGGCGGCGCGGGGCGCGCGCTGGATCCACCGGAGGGCGTCCTCCTCGGCGCGACCGCGAACACCGCATACGGTCAGCGCACCGAGCAGCTGGCCCCCGGCGATGTGCTGGTGCTGCACACCGACGGTCTGCTGTCGCGCCGTACGCACGGTCCGGACGTCGCCCATGAGGCGGCCGAGCGGCTGCTCGGGCTGGCGCCGCGTTTCGCCGCGGCGCGGGACGCCCAGGAGTGTGTCCGGCTCGCCGTCGAGGAGTTCGACGGCGCCGTGCGCGAGGACGACGCCTGTCTGCTGATCGCGCGGGTCAGCTGAGACGTCGGTGAACGGCCGGCCGGAAGGGCCGGATTGCGGTGGCCGGCTCCGGCGGCCCGGACACGCCGCCCCTCCCGGCCGCCGGTCCGCTCCGGCTGCGCACGGGACGGGCCGGCGGCACCGGCCTGGTGGGCGTGCGGCATCGGCTCAGACCGAGAAGGTGGTGCCGAGCCGGGTGTCGAGCGCCGTCGCCGGGGCCGGCACCTTCGCCTTGCCGCGTGGCTTGGGCATCACCTCGTCGATCTCCGCGCGCAGCTCCTTGATCCGGTCGTTGCCGGAGAACTGCCCGGCGAGGCGGTACATCTCGCGGAGCCGGTCCCAGGTGCGGTGCGAGGAGTTCTCGCCGATGGCGGCCAGCGCCAACCGGGCGTAGCGGGCGGCCTGTTCGGGATCGTCGCCGATGAAGCAGGCCGACGCCATCGAGAGGTAGTCGAAGATCTGCGACCGGCGGCGGCCGGCCTCCCGCAGCTGGAGGGCCTGTTTGGCGTGGCACTGGGCGAGGCCGGCGGCCGAGGGGTCGTGTTCGGCGAGGGTGCGGTAGGCCAGCGCCTCCATGCCGTGCAGATCGGCCTCGTCGAACATCTGCATCCAACTGGGCGGCGGCACATCGCCCTTGTCGGAGACGAACAGCTCCTCGGCCTCGCCCAGGGTGCGGCGGACGGCGCTGCTGTTGCCCTTGGCCGCATGGGCCCAGGCCTCGATGGTGCGCAGCATGGCGCGGGTGCGGGGCAGCGCCTGTTCGCCGGAGCCGGAGGAGGCCAGCTGCATCAGGTCGAGCGCGTCGTCCGGGCGGCCCAGGTGGACCATCTGACGGGCGGCGCGGGAGAGCGCCTCGCCGGCGCGCGGCCGGTCGCCGCCCTCCCGCGCGGCGTGTGCGGCGATGACGAAGTACTTCTGCGCCGTGGGTTCGAGCCCCACGTCGTGGGACATCCAGCCGGCCAGCACGGCGAGGTTGGCCGCCACCCCCCACAGCCGGCGCTGGAGGTGTTCGGGGTGGCGGTAGGCGAGCATGCCGCCCACCTCGTTGAGCTGGCCGACCACGGCCTTGCGCTGGAGCCCGCCGCCGCGGGCGGCGTCCCAGGCGCGGAAGACCTCCACGGAGCGTTCCAGCGCGTCGATCTCCTGGGAGCCGACGGGCGCCGCCTCGTAGCGGTCGAGGGCGATCTGGTCGGAGCGGTGCGAGGGTTCGAAGCCGGAGGCGGTGAGCGGATCGGGGTGTGCCGCGGCTCCTGGCCGCGGTGCCGGGTCGGTGTGCAGCCAGTTGTCCATGGCGCCGGTCAGTGCGGAGCCCGCGGCGAGCGCCGCGCCCGCGCCCACCAGACCGCGTCGGTTGAGCATGAGGTCCATTCCCGTGAATTCCGTGAGGACCGCGGCGGTCCGCTCGGGAGCCCACGGCAGCCCGTCGTCGGACTGCCGCCTCCCCGTACGGCCGCTCCGGGCGAACCCGAGGTCCTCGGTGGTTACGACACGGCCGAGGCGCTCGGTGAACAGGGAGGCGAGCACCTTCGGCACCGGATCCCGGGGGGTCTCCCCCATGTCGATCCAGCGCCGGACCCGCGAGGTGTCGGTCGCCAGCTGCGGATGCCCCATGGCCGCCGCCTGCCGGTTGACCGCCCTCGCCAGTTCGCCCTTGGACCAGCCGGCCAGTCCGAAAAGGTCCGCGAGACGGGTGTTCGGCTCCCTGCCCACGTCAAGCCCCCAGGTTCCTCGACTTCGTTGACAGTAACCGCCGTTGACATGGGCCGCGAGCATTCGCCAGGGGTTCGCCAGGGTGCGCCACATGGTCTGCCACCCGCGCCGGTGTGTTGTGTAGACGTGTCGCCCCCGGCCCGGTGGCCAGGCCGCATTCCCCAGGGTGCGCGCCCTGCTCCAGGGGTACGCCGAACCGGCCTTCTGCACGAGGTCCGTACGGCGGGCTCCCGCCGCCGGGCCGGGAGCGCACCACTCGTCGGCGCACGAAGGGATCCGTCTCACCCATGTACGCAGCATCGTCCGCCGTGACCTCCCCCACCCGGACGTACCGTCACCAGCCCGCGGGCGGCCGGCCGTACCCCGATCCGGCCGCCGGCGCGGGGACGGTGCCCGGGCTCGCGGGTGGCCGGGTCCGGCGGGCGGGCGCGGTCGCCCAGCCGCTGAGCGGACGGCTCGATCTGTCCGGCCCCCAGGGCGCCCCGCTGCGCGCCGCCGTCGCCTCCGTGCACCGCATCTGTCCGGAGTTCCATCCGGTCCAGGTGCTGCGGCGCGGCGGCCGGTCGGTGCTGCTGGTGGGCACGACGGGGCGGACCACGGCGGTCGCGAAGTGTTTACTGGACCACTCCCCCACCTGGGTCGAGCGGTTCCGGCAGGAAATAGTGGCGTACCGGGCGTTCGTCCGGCACCGTCCCCCGGTACGGGTGCCGCGGCTGGTCGCCGCCGATCCCGAAAACTGCACGCTGGTGGTGGAGCGGATGCCGGGCCGCGTCGCCGCCCTCCAGCGCCACCCCTCCGAGGCTCCGGCCCGCGGGGACGTGCGCGCGGCGCTCGGCGCGATCTGCCGGATCAACCTCTGGCGGCCGCCGCCCGGACTCTTCGACGCCCCGCTGGACTACGGCCGCCGGATCGCGCGCTACCACGAGCTGGGGCTGCTGACCGACCGGGACCTGGGCGACCTGCGGCAGCTGCTGCGCGGCATCCCGCACGTCCAGGGCCAGTTCTCGCACGGCGACGCGCTGTTGAACAACGTCCTGCTGTCGCCGATGGGTCCGGTGCTGCTCGACTGGGACAGCGCCGGGTGGTACCTGCCCGGCTACGACCTGGCGACGCTGTGGGCGCAGCTCGGCGAGGCGCCGGCGGCGCGCCGGCAGATCAGTCAGCTGGCCCAGGCGGCGGGCCCGGCGGCGCGGGACGCGTTCCTGGTCAATCTGATGCTGGTGCTGACGCGGGAGATCCAGCGGTACGAGAGCGCGGTGCAGCGCACGATGCGGGAGCCGGTGCCGGAGGGCACTCCGCCCGGGGGCGTGCCCGGCGTCCTGTCCGCGGGCGAGGAGCAGCGGCTGTTGCTGCGGCGGCTGCACGACGACGCGCAGATGGCCCGGCGGGCGGTACGGGCGGCGGTCGGCACCCGCTGAGCGGTGCAGCACAGGGGCGGCGCATCCGGAGGGCCGGACGCGCCGCCCTTCGCCGTGCCATCTCGCGCCACCGGTGCCGGTGCGGCGCCGCTCCGGTGGCGCGTGCCGCGGAGCGTTCGCGGCCGCCACTGGTCCATTCCACTGACGCCCCGCAGGCCGCGGGCCGATCCCGGGAAGACTGCGTCCATACCGCGCTGACATGCGAAATCCCGTGGTGGCCAGGTGATTGACGGAACATCGGACAGCCGATACCTCTAGGGCCGGTCGGGGCTCATGAGATGAGTCCCGTCCCGTTCGGACGTCTGCGCACCATCCGTCACAGCGCCCCGGCCGGGGCCGGTTCCAGGAGGTTGCCTTGCGAAGACTGCGAAGATTGCGGAGCGCCGCACCGGAGGGCGGGCGACGCACCTCCCGCCCGGCCGTCCGCACCGCGACGGCCCTCGCCGCCGGGGCGCTGCTGCTCCCGCTCGTGTCGGCCACCGGTCCGGCCGGGGCCGCCGAGCCCGCGGCGGACAGCCTCCAGCACGCCTTCGCCGAGGCCGCCGCCCGCTATCACGTACCGAGCAGTGTGCTGCTGGGCGTCTCCTACCTGGAGTCCCGCTGGGACGCGCACGCCGGGGCGCCCAGCGTGGACGGCGGGTACGGCCCGATGCATCTGACGGACGCCCGCGCGGCGGTGGCCCGGGACGCGGCGCGCCACAGCGAGGCGGACGACGACCCGCGGGGCGACGCCGCGCGGCCGGTCGCGGCCGGCCGCCGGGCCGCGGCGCCGCAGCCGCTGCCCGCCGAACTGCCCGCGCGGCTGCGGACGCTGCCCCGGGCGGCCGAGCTGACCGGTATCCCGGCGGCGAGGCTGCGCACCGATCCGGCGGCGAACATCCTCGGCGGGGCGGCGCTGCTCGCCGCGGAGCAGCGCGCGCTGGGAGCGGCGCGCGATGCCGGTCCGGCCGGCTGGTACGCCGCGGTGGCGCGGTACGCCGGGGCGGGCGACGCGTCCGGTGGGCGGGCCTTCGCCGACGAGGTCTTCGCCACGCTGCGCAACGGTCAGGAGCGGACCACGGACGCGGGGCAGCGGGTGACGCTGGCGGCGGCTCCCGCGCTGCGCCCCGACGCCGCACAGGCGAAACGTCTCGCCTCGGCGATCCGGCAGGCCGTCGCTCCGGCGGCACGGCCCGAGTGCCCGGCGTCGGTGGCGTGCGAGTCGGTCCCGGCGCCGTACGAGGAGTTCGGGGACGGCGACTACGGGAACCACGACAAGGCCGACCGGCCCGAGGACCTCAAGGTCGACACGATCGTCATCCATGACACCGAGGGGTCGTGGGAGACGTCGCTGAAGCTGGTCCAGGATCCGACGTATGTGTCGTGGCACTACACGGTCCGCTCGTCCGACGGGCTGATCGCCCAGCACGTGCCGACGAAGGACGTCGCCTGGCAGGCCGGGAACTGGTACATCAACTCCCACTCCGTCGGCATCGAGCACGAAGGGTTCCTGGCCGCTCCCGACGCCTGGTACACGGAGGCGATGTACCGCAGCTCGGCGCGGCTGGTGACGTATCTGAGCAGGAAGTACGGGGTGCCGCTGGACCGGCAGCACATCCTGGGCCACGACAACGTGCCGGGGACGACGACCTCGACGATCCCGGGGATGCACACCGACCCCGGTCCGTACTGGGACTGGGCGCACTACTTCACGCTGCTGGGCAAGCCGTTCGCGGCGGAGCGGCGGGCGGCGGGCGACGTCGTCGTGATCCGGCCCGACTACGCCACGAACGAGCCGCCGTACACCGGGTGTGAGAAGGCGGGCGAGCCGTGTGCCGCGCACGGGTCGGAGGCGGTGCGGCTGCGGGTCGCGCCGCGGGCGGACGCGGCGCTGGTCGCGGACGTGGGGCTGCGGCCGGACGGCAGCCCGTCGACGACCGACGTCAACGATCTGGGGGCGCGGGCCAGCACCGGCCAGCGGTTCGCGTTCGCCGGGCAGCAGGGCGACTGGACGGCGATCTGGTACCTCGGACAGCGGGCGTGGTTCGAGAATCCGGCGAAGCACCCCACGGCCTTCCGCACGTCGGGCGCGACGGTGACGCCGAAGGCGGGGCGGGCGACGATCCCGGTCTACGGGCGGGCGTACCCGGAGAAGGCGGCGTATCCGGCGGGGGTGCCGGTACAGGAGGTGTCGCCGCTGCCGTACCAGCTGCACGCCGGGGAGCGGTACGCCACCGGCGGGTCGGTGCTCGGGGACTACTTCTCCGCGCCGGGCTACGACCCGGCCACCCACGCCGTCGTGCGGGGCACGGACCGGTACTACGTGATCCAGGTCGGGCACCGGATCGGGTATGTGCGGGCCGCGGATGTCGAGGTGCGGCGGGGCGGGGCGTAGCCGCCTGCCACGCGGGCCGGGGGCGGTGGTCCGCTCCCGGCCCGCGGGCGGTCCGTCAGTGCTGCTGGAAGAGTTCGGCCGGCAGCGGCTTCAGGAGGGCGTAGAGGTCGTCGGTGATCGGGCGGTCCCAGCTGGCGATGGTGACCAGCACGCCGTCGCTGCGGTCGAACTGGACGCAGGAGACGCGGCTTTCGGAGCACTTGATGCGCTTGACGATGAGGAGGTTGTCGTCGTGCATGACGGGGGTGTCCTCGCTCTCGACGACCTCGACCGGCTCGTCGTTGCCGAGCGCCGCGAGCAGCTGGGCGACCTCGAAGGGCACCTCGCCGTCGGCCAGCTCGCGGGCCGGGGAGCCCTCCGGGAGGTTCCCGATGACCATCGCGGGGCCGCGGCCGCCGAACAGGTCGTAGCGGAGGAAGACGCCCTGGCAGGTGCCGTCGGGGGCGGGCAGCAGCCCGGCTCCGAGATTGCCCGGCCAGTCCCCGGGATCCATGGCGAGGACGTCGAAGTCAGGCCCGGCGGGCGTGGCTGCGCTGCGGCGGCGGAGGAAGGACATGCCGCCATCGTACGTGCCCGGACGGCGGTCGGCGGACCCGGCGGCGGGGGCCCGGCGGGCGGGCACGGGGCCCGGGCCGCGGGGCCGCGGACACCGGATGCGGGGGCGGCGTGGCGCCGGGTGCGAGGGCGGCGCGGCGCCGGGTGCGGCGGTGCGCACCGGGCCGTGCGGCCGTCCCGGCGACCCGCGGGGCGCGGGCGGTGCCGCGTGCCGGGTCCCTCTTGGTAGCGTCCGGCGCAACCGTTCCATCCGTCAGGGGGCGAGATGACCGACATCCGGCAACTGCTGCGTGCTCTCCCGGTATTCGCGGGTGAGCTGCCCGCGTTCGATCCCGACGGCACACCCGACGACCCGGTGGCGCTGTTCACCGCCTGGCTGATGGACGCGATCCGCCGCCAGGTGCCCGAACCGCATGCGATGACGGTGTCCACGGCCGATGCCGAGGGCCGGCCGTCGGCGCGGATGCTGATCCTCAAGGACCTCGGCGCGGACGGCTGGCGGTTCGCCGCGCACCGCGACAGCCTCAAGGGCCGCGAGCTGGCCGGCCGACCGTATGCGGCGCTGACGTTCTACTGGCAGCCGCTGGGCCGGCAGGTCCGGGTGCGGGGCCCGGTGGTGGAGGAGGGCGCGGAGGTGGCCGCCGCCGACTTCCTGGCGCGCGGTGCGGACGCGCGCGCCGAGGCGCTGCTGGGCCGCCAGAGCACCCCGCTGACCGGTCTCGACGAGCGGGACACCGCGGTGAAGGCCGCGGCGGAGCGGATCGCCCGCGAGCCCTCGCTGGTGGCGCCCGGCTGGACGGTGTGCACCGTACGCGCCGAGGAGGTGGAGTTCTGGCAGGGCTCCCGGGACCGCCGGCACACCCGCCTCGTGTACCGGCGCGACGGCGAGGGGTGGACGAAGGGCCTGCTCTGGCCGTGACGGCGGGCGGCCCCGGGGGGAACGGCTCGGCGTCAGCTGCGGGCGATGTGGCCGACCGCGGTGCGCAGGTCGTCCTCGCCGGGGTCCAGCGGGGGCAGGGGGGTCGCGTTGGCGGGGTTCAGCGCGTCGAACATCAGCGTGAGGTAGCGGGTGCGGGTCGCGGGCGCGGTGCCCGGGACGGCCAGTCCGGCGATGGCCATGACGAGCAGGCGCGGGATGTCCTCCGGGGTGATGTCCGCGCGGACCTCGCCCTGCTCCTGGGCGGCGCGCAGCAGCGGGGTCAGTGACCGGCCGAAGCGCTGGAGGACGTCGACGGCGACGTCGGAGAAGTTGCCGACGAAGGTGACCAGCCCCTTCTCCTCGATGATCTGGTCGAGGACGCGGGTGGCGAAGGACTGCAGCGCCCGGCGGGGAGCGGGGGCGTCGGTGCCGTGCGCCACGAGGGGCGGCAGCTCGGTGTCGAGGATGCCGTCGAGGATGTCGTCGAGGACGGCGCGGACGACGGCCTCGCGGTTGGGGAAGTGGCGGTAGAGCGTGGCGATGCCCACGCCCGCCTCGGCCGCGATCTGTTCGAGGGAGCCGTCCCCCCTGCCGAGGACGGTGCGTCCGGCGGCGGTGATGCGCTCGACGGTGGAGCGCGCGTCCACTCTGCGCCGCGGGGCGCGGTCGGCGTTGGTGGCCAACTGCCACTCCTTTCCTGCTCTGGCGACTTTCCTGCTCCGGCGACGAAGACTACCCGTCACCGCACCCTGCGATAGTTCACTATCGCTTTGATAGCCTCCTCTCACTTCGATAGTGAACTCTCGCTCGTGCGTCCCCGTCCCGGGCCACGGCGACCGGAGATGAGGAGAGAGCGGTGTCCGTTCTGCTGTACCGGCTGGGCCGATGGGCCTACGGCAGGCCCTGGTACGTCATCGGGGGCTGGCTGGCCGTGGTGGCCGCCGTCGCCGGGCTCCTGCTGGCCAACCCGATCAAGGTCAGCAACGAGGTCCGCATCGACGGCACCCCGGCCCAGCGGGTCATCGACGACCTCGCCACCTCCCTTCCAGAGGCGTCGGGCGGGCAGGGGATGCTGGTCTTCGAGGCGCCGGCCGGCACCCGGATCGGCGACGGGCGGACCCGGGACGCGCTGCTGGCGGCCGTGGACGCCGTCCACGGCCACGACCATGTCGTCGATCCGCGCGCCGCCCTCGCCGAGGAGGCCGCCAAGGGCGGGCGGAGCGCGCTGCTGCGGGCCCAGGCGGCGGTGGCCCGGGCGGCTCCGCGGCCGTCCGCCGGCAAGGCGCCCGTCCCGCTCCTGGTGAACGGCCGGCCGGTGCCCGGTGTCGCGGTGTCCGCCGACGGCTCCGCGGCCCTGCTGCAGTTCCAGTTCGACAAGCAGACCTTCGAACTGCCCTCCGGGACCGTCGAGGACACCGTCGCGGCCGCCCGGCAGAAGGCCGCGCCCGGCGGCCTGGAGGTCCTGCCGTCGGGGTCGATGATGCAGCTCCCGGAGGTCGTCGGCGTCGGGGAGGTCGTCGGCGTCGGCGTGGCGGCGCTGGTTTTGCTGGTCACCCTGGGATCGGTGGTGGCGGCCGGGCTGCCCCTGGTCATCGCGCTGATCGGGGTCACGGTCGGCGTCGGCGGGGCGTTCGCGCTCTCCGGTGTCTTCGAGATCCACTCGCTGACCGCCGTCCTGGCCCTGATGCTGGGGCTGGCCGTCGGTATCGACTACGCGCTCTTCATCATCGTCCGGCAGCGCCGGCTGATCCTCGACGACGGACTGGACGCGCACGAGGCGGCCGCGCGGGCGATCGGCACCGCCGGCAGCGCGGTCTTCTTCGCCGGCAGCACGGTCGTCATCGCCCTGGCCGGGTTGCTGGTCGTGGGGATCACCCTGCTCAGCACCATGGCCGTCGTCGCGGCGGCCACCATCGCGATCGCCGTGCTGCTCGCCCTGACGCTGCTGCCGGCGCTGCTCGGCCTCGTCAAGGAGCGCATCCGTCCCTCCCGGCGCGGGGCGCCGCGGGCCGACGGCGCCGGGGCCGGGCGGCGTCCGTGGGCGGTGCGGTGGGCGGCGGGCCTGGTCCGCCGCAGGTACCCGGCGCTCGCCGTCGCGCTGCTGATCCCCCTGGTGCTGGCGCTGCCCGCCGCCGGGATGAAGACCGGGCTGCCCTCGGGCGCCTCCTACAACGGCGACACCGCGCAGCGCCGCAGTTATGAGCTGGTCAGCGACGCCTTCGGGCGCGGGTACAACGGTCCGCTCATGATCGCCGTGCACTCCACCGGCACGGGCCCGCTCACCCCCGCGGCGCTCACGACGCTCACCAGCGGCCTCGGCCGGATCGAGGGCACGCGGTCGGTGTCGCTGGCCGGCATGGACCCGGCCGGGACCACGGCGGTCCTCGCCCTCGTCCCCGCAAGCGGCCCCAACGACGACGCCACCAAGGACCTGGTCGCCGAGGTGCGCCACCGCAGCGAACGGATCGGCGCGGACAGCGGCACCACCCTCGGCGTCAGCGGCTTCACCGCGCTGGCCATCGACATCTCGGACCGGCTCACCGATGTCCTGCCCCTCTACCTGGCCACCGTGCTGGGACTCTCCCTGATCATCCTGCTGCTGGTCTTCCGGTCCGTTCTGGTCCCGCTGACGGCGACCCTCGGCTTCCTGCTGACCATCGCGGCGACCTTCGGCGTCACCACGGCCGTCTTCCAGTGGGGATGGCTGCAGGGGCTGATCGGGCTGGACGCCACCTCGCCCGTCGTGAGCCTGCTTCCCGTGATCATCACCGGCGTGCTCTACGGGCTCGCCATGGACTACCAGATGTTCCTGGTCACCTCCATGCGCGAGGCGCATGTGCACGGCGCGGGCGCGCGCGAGGCCACCGCCATCGGTGTCAGCCGGGCCGGCTCCGTCGTGGTGGCCGCCGCGACGATCATGATCGCGGTCTTCGCCGGGTTCGTCCTCAACGCCGATCCCATGATCAAGCAGATGGGCTTCGCGCTGGCCACGGGCATCGTCGTCGACGCCTTCCTGATCCGGCTGACGCTCATCCCGGCCACCATGGCCCTCGCCCGGGAGAAGGCCTGGTGGCTGCCGGCGTGGCTCGGCCGGCTGCTGCCCGATCTCGATGTCGAGGGCGACAAGCTGGCGCAGAAGATCCCGCTGCCGGACCGCCCGGCCGACCGGCCGCACACCGCCGCGGCGCGGCAGACCTCCTGACGGATGGGCGCCGCCCGGCTCCGGGTCACTCCGGCCGGTCGGCGCCCACCAGCCACATCGAGAAGAACTGCGCGCCGCCGCCGTAGGCGTGGCCCAGGGCGCGGCGGGCGCCGTCGATCTGGTGGTCGCCGGCCCGGCCGCGTACCTGGAGGGCGGCCTCGGCGAAGCGGAGCATGCCGGAGGCGCCGATCGGGTTGGTGGACAGGACGCCGCCCGAGGGGTTGACGGGCAGGTCGCCGTCGAGGGCGGTGGCGCCGGACTCGGTGAGTTTCCAGCCCTCGCCCTCGGCGGCGAAGCCGAGGTTCTCCAGCCACATCGGCTCGTACCAGGAGAACGGTACGTACATCTCGACGGCGTCGATCTCGCGGCGCGGGTCGGTGATGCCCGCCTGGTGGTAGACGTCGGCGGCGCAGTCCCGGCCGGCGCGCGGGGAGACGAAGTCCTTCCCGGCGAAGAGGGTGGGTTCGCTGCGCATGGCGCCGCCGTGCAGCCAGGCCGGCGGGTGCGGGGAGCGGGCGGCGCCGGTGCGGTCGGTGAGGACCATCGCGCAGGCGCCGTCGGAGGAGGGGCAGGTCTCGGAGTAGCGGATGGGGTCCCACAGCATCGGCGAGGACTGCACCTTCTCCAGGGTGAGGTCCGCCTCGTGGAGGTGGGCGTAGGGGTTCTTCAGGGCGTTGCGGCGGTCCTTGTACGCGACGAGGGAGCCGATGTGGCCGGGGGCCTTGCTGCGGCGCATGTAGGCGCGGACGTGCGGGGCGAAGAAGCCGCCCGCCCCGGCCAGCAGCGGCTGCTGGAAGGGGACGGGCAGGGACAGGCCCCACATGGCGTTGGACTCGGACTGCTTCTCGAACGCGAGGGTGAGGACGGTGCGGTGGACGCGGGCGGCGACGAGCTTGGCGGCGACCAGTGCGGTGGAGCCGCCGACGGAGCCCGCGGTGTGCACCCGCAGCAGGGGTTTGCCGACGGCGCCCAGCGCGTCGGCGAGGAAGAGTTCCGGCATCATCACGCCCTCGAAGAAGTCCGGGGCCTTGCCGATGACGACGGCGTCGATGTCGCGCCAGTCGAGGGCGGCGTCGTCGAGGGCGCGGCGGGCGGCCTCCCGGACGAGTCCGGCGAGCGAGACGTCGCGGCGGGCGGCGACGTGCGCGGTCTGGCCGATGCCGACGACGGCCACGGGCTCCTTGCTCATGACTCCCCCTCCAGGACGGCGACGAGGTTCTGTTGCAGGCAGGGGCCCGAGGTGGCGTGGGCGAGGGCGCGCCGGCTCTCGCCGCGCTGGATGCGGGCGGCGGCCTCGCCGATGCGGATCAGGCCGGTGGCCATGACGGGGTTGGCGGCGAGCGCGCCGCCGGAGGGGTTGACGGTGGTGTCGTCCCCGAGGCGCAGGGCGCGGCGGAGCACGATCTCCTGGGAGGTGAACGGGGCGTGCAGTTCGGCGAGGTCGACGGGGCGGTCGAAGGCTCCGGCGCGCTCGGCGGCGAGGCGGGTGGAGGGCGAGGCGGTGAGGTCGCGGACGCCGAGCGCGTGGGCCTCGACGCGGTGGTCGATGCCGCGGATCCAGGCGGGCCGCTCGCACAGGTCCCGGGCGCGGTCCCCGGCGGCGAGGATCACGGCGGCGGCGCCGTCGCCGACGGGGGCGCAGTCGCCGCGGCGCAGCGGGGCGACGACGTGGTCGCCCGGCGGGCGGGGGCCGCGCAGTTGGGCGTGCGGGTTGTCCGCGGCGGCGGCGCGGGACCGGGTGGCGACGGCGGCCAGCTCGTCCTCGCAGGTCAGGCCCGCGTCCAGGAGGGCTTGGGCCTGGAGGGCGGCGAGGGCGACGGAGTCGGGCCACAGCGGGGCGAGGTAGTACGGGTCGAGTTGGCGGGTGAGGACCTCGCGCAGATCGCCCGGGGAGGACTTGCCGTAGGCGTAGACGAGGGCGGTGTCGGCCTCGCCGGTGAGGAGGGCGACCCAGGCCTCGTGGAGCGCCCAGGCGCCGTCCGTCTCGACATGGGATTCGGAGATCGGCGGCCAGGCGCCGACGGCGTCGAGGGCCATGGTGAAGGAGAAGGCGCGGCCGGCGAGGTAGTCGCAGGAGCCGGAGCAGGTGAAGCCGATGTCGCGGGCCGCCAGGCCGGTCCGGTCCAAGGCGTCGTGGAGGACGGGCAGCACCATCTCGGCCTCGGAGACCTCGCGGCTGTCGGCCACGTGGTCGCTCTGGGCGAAGGCGACGACGGCGATGTCGCGGGTCGGGGCCGGCATCAGATCAGCTCCTTGTAGCCGTCGTAGTCGGCGTCGGGTTCGCCGGTGGGCCGGTAGTGGTCGGGGTAGCGGCTGCCGTCGCGCCAGACCGGTTCGACGCGCAGCCCCATGCGGACCTGGTCGTACGGGATGCCGCCGATGCGGGCGTGGAGCGGCAGTCCGGCGCCGTCGAGGGCGATGTGGGCGTAGACGTAGGGGACCTCGATGTCGAGGTTGCGGGCCTTGATGTTGACGATGCAGAAGGTGGTGACGGTGCCGCGGGGTCCCACCTCGACCTGTTCGGTGGTGGCGACGCCGCAGGTGGGGCAGGCGCCGCGGGGCGGGACGTAGACCTTGCGGCAGGACGGGCAGCGCTCGCCGAGGGTGCGGCGTTCGCCGAGGGCGCGCAGATAGCGGGACTGCGCGCGGCCGGGCGCGTAGGTGTAGTCGAGCCGGGCGGGGTCGGTGAGGCCGGTGACGGGGTCGTCGAATTCGCCGCTGTGGGCCGATGGTTCGGCGGGTTCCGGGGCGAGGCCGTCATCCGGGGTGAAGCAGGCGATGTCGGTGACGGCGCCGGTGCGCTCGGCGGCCCAGCGGACGCGGACCCGCATACCGGTGCGGACGGCGTCGGGCCCGGGGGCGTCCAGGGCGTGCAGCAGGGCGGTGTCGGCGCCGTCGAGGCGGACGAGGACCCAGGCGAAGGGGGTGGCGAGCGGCTGGCCGCGGCGCGGGGACGGGTTCCAGGCCCAGGTGGTGACGGTGCCGGTGGGGGCGACCTCGACGAGATCGCGCAGCTCCTCGCCGGTCTTGGGGTCGTACTCGGTGGGCGGGACGACGATGCGGCCGTCCGCGGTCTTGATGCCGAGGACGGTGCGTTCGCGCAGCCCGGTCAGGAAGGCGCCGCGGACGGAGCCGAGCGACCGGGTGAAGGGGAACTCCACCACGAGGGGGGCGGTGAGGACGTCCGCCTGCTCGGCGGGGGGCGCGGTGGGCTCGGGCGTGGCCTTGGGCATGCGGACTCCTTGGGTGGGCGCGTGGCCGGGGCGCGCGGGGGGGCGGCGTGCGCCTGCCGGCGACGGGTCGCGCGCCGGGCGCGCGGGGTGGTCCGGTGCGCGGGTCAGGCGCGCCGGAAGACGGGCGGGCGCTTCTCGGCGAAGGCCCGGGCGCCCTCCTTGGCGTCGGCGGTGTCGAACACCGGCCAGCCGCGGGCGAGTTCGGCGGCGAGGCCGTCGGCCTCGGACAGGTCGGCGCTCTCGTAGACGGACGCCTTGACCGCCTCCACGGCGAGCGGTCCGCAGGCGTTGATCCGCTCGGCGATCTCCAGCGCCTTCGCCAGCGCTCCGCCGTCGGGGACGACATGGCCGATCAGGCCGATCCGGGCGGCCTCGGGCGCCGGGTAGGGACGGCCGGTGAGCAGCATCTCCAGGGCGTGGGTGCGCGGGATCTGGCGCGGCAGGCGGACGGTCGAGCCGCCGATCGGGAAGAGGCCCCGGGCGACCTCGAAGAGCCCGAAGACCGCGCTCCGACCCGCGACGCGGATGTCGGTGCCCTGGAGGATTTCGGTGCCCCCGGCGACGCAGTGGCCCTCGACCGCGGCGATCACCGGCTTCCGGGGGCGGTAGTGGCGCAGCATCGCCTTCCAGTGCAGATCGGGGTCTTCCCGGAGGCGTTCGCGGTAGTGGTCGCCGGCCATCCCGGCGCCGGCGAGCGCCTTGAGGTCCATGCCGGCGCAGAACGTGCCGCCGGCGCCGGTGAGCACGACCGAGCGGACCGTGTCGTCCTCGTCGGCGGCGCGCCAGCCGTCGTGGAGGCCGACCAGCATCGGCAGCGACAGCGCGTTCCTCGCCTCCGGCCGGTTGAGGGTGAGCACCAGGGTCGCCCCCTCGCGGTGCACGGTGAGATGTTCCGTCCCGCCCATGTCCGTCCTCCCGTCTGTGGACGCAGAACAGGGTGCAGGAGCGGTACGGCGACTTCAAGAGTTTTCTGACACTCAGTCAGTTTTCTTCGCCGCGGCCCTTCCCTGCTGCCGCGGGCCCCGCTCTAATGGCCGCCGAGCCGCCGCCCGGCACGGTCTGGAGGAGACGTGGAGTACAACCTGGCCGACCTCTTCGAATCGATCGTCGACGCGGTCCCCGACCGCGAGGCGCTGGTGTACGTCGACCATCCGGGCAGCGGCGCCGAACGGCGGCTGACCTACGCGGAGCTGGACCGCGCCGCCAACCGCCTCGCCCACCACCTTGCCGGCCACGGCGTCGGCCCCGGCGACCACGTCGGACTCCACCTCTACAACGGCGTCGAGTACCTCCAGACGCTCTACGCCTGCCTGAAGATCCGCGCCACACCTGTCAACGTCAACTACCGCTACGTGGAAGACGAGTTGGCCTATCTCTACCGGGACGCGGACCTGGTGGCGCTGGTCTTCGACGGCGAGTTCACCGCCCGGGTGGCCGCCGCCGCGCCGCACGCGCCCGCGCTGCGCCATCTCGTCCGGGTCGGGCAGGCGCCCGCGGGGGCGCCGGTGCCGCAGCCGGTGCCGGTGGCGCTCGCCGACGCGGAGGCCGCCGGGTCCCCGGGGCGCGGGTTCGCGCCGCGCTCCGCCGACGATCGCTTCATCATCTACACCGGCGGCACCACCGGGATGCCCAAGGGCGTCGTCTGGCGCCACGAGGACCTGTTCTTCTCCGGGATGGGCGGCGGCGCCCCCACGGGCGAGCCGGTGCGGCGGCCGGAGGAGGTCGCGGAACGGGTGGCGGCCGGGGGCGACGGCATCGTGTTCTTCCCGACGCCGCCGCTGATGCACGGCACGTCCACGCTGACCGCGTTCATCGCCTTCCACTTCGGCCAGAAGGTCGTCCTGCACCGCAAGTTCGTGCCCGAGGAGGTGCTGCGGACCGTGGCGCGGGAGAAGGTCACCAGCATCTCGCTGGTCGGCGACGCGATGCTGCGGCCGCTGACCGATGCGCTGGCCGGTCCGCTGCGCGGCGTCGACTGCTCCTCGCTGTTCAGCGTCTCCAGCTCCGGCGCGGTGCTCTCGGACACGGTCCGCGCGCAGTTCACCGCGCTGGTGCCGCAGGCGATGCTGCTCAACAACTTCGGCTCGTCGGAGTCCGGTTTCAACGGCACGGCGACCGACGACTCCGGGCCCGACCGGGGCTTCCGGGTGCGGGTCAACCCCCGTACCGCGGTGGTCGATCCGGCGACGCGGCGACCGGTCGCCCCGGGCGAGGTCGGCCGGATCGCGTTGCGCGGCCATGTCCCGCTCGGCTACCACAACGACCCGGCCAAGAGCGCCGAGACGTTCTTCGAGGCGGACGGCGACCGCTGGGTGCTGCTCGGCGACATGGCCACCGTCGACGCGGACGGCGTCGTCACCGTCCTGGGCCGCGGTTCGCAGTGCATCAACTCCGGCGGCGAGAAGATCTACCCGGAGGAGGTCGAACAGGCCCTCAAGGCCCATCCGGACGTCTACGACGCGCTGGTGGCGGGCGTACCGGACCCGCACTGGGGCAGCCGCGTCGCCGCCGTCGTCCAGCTCCGCCCGGGCGCCGCCCCGCTGGACACCGAGGCGGTACGCGCCCACTGCCGCTCCCGCCTCGCCGGGTACAAGGTCCCCCGCACGGTGGTGGTGGCCGAGCGGATCCAGCGGTCGCCCAGCGGCAAGGCGGACTACCGGTGGGCGAAGGCGGTCGCGGCGGGCGGCGGCGAGGGGTGAGGCGCCGGGGGCGCGGCCCCCGTCAGCCCCCGCACACCGACCGCACCGCGCGCCCGAGCGCCCGCGTGTGCAGCGCGTCCAACCGCTCTTCGGACCGCACCCGTTCGGCGGCCACGCCCAGGACGACCGGGCAGTACGGCGCGGAGCGTGCGCCGGGAGAAGCGGCGACCGCGCGGACCAGGGCCTCGTTGACGCGGTTGATCTCGGCGCGGACCTTCGCCAGGTCGGGACGCTCCCGCGGGGCCCGCGCCGGGTCCGCCGTCCAGAGGCGGTACAGCCCGCGCTGCACCACCTTGCTGGCCTCGATCTGGTCGCGGAAGATCCGCCGGGTGGCCGCCGGATCGGCGCCGAGCTGCCGGGCCTGCGCGGCGACGGCGTCCAGCACCTCCCGCTCCCGCGCCGGGTCGTCGATCGGCCCGCCGGTGCCCCACTTGGCCGCCGCCACCAGGTCGCCCAGCGCGGCCCGCTCGGCGGACAGGGCGGCGAGCGGCCGGAGTTGACGGTACGGGGAGCGGGTGGCCGCACCGCCGGCGGGCGACGCCGCGGACGGCGCGCCCGGGGCCGGGGCGGCGTGCGACACCGTGGCGTGCGCCCCCGGCGGAACGGTGGCGGCACGGGCGCCGCCCGCCCCGGCGAGCAGGAGCACCGCGCTCGCGGCGGTGGGCAGGAGACGGCGCATCGAGGGGGAAAGCTGCACCTTTCGGCCTTTCTCGTATCGGGCTCCCGGGCGCCGCTCCGTGCCGCCACCGGCGGTCGTACCCGGCCCGGGCGGCTGAGCTTACGGGGCCTCGGGACCGGCCGGACAGCGCTCCGTCCGGCCGGTTCCGGAACGTGGCCGCTGGTCGTCCGGGCGCCTGGGCTGCCACGATGAACGGCCATCGAGGAGAGGCGGGAGCGGCCATGACCACCTGGGACGCGGAGTCGTTCGACCGGTTCGAGCGGGAGGGCTGGGCCGGGCGCAGCGATGCGTACCGCGAGGGGTTCGCCCGGCTCACCGCCCGGTTCGTCGCGCCGTTGCTGGACGCCGCGGGCGTCGGGCCCGGCACCCGGCTGCTGGACGTGGGATGCGGTCCCGGACCGGTGTCGGCCGCGGCGCTGCGGCGCGGCGCGCAGGTGACGGCGGTGGACGCCTCCCCGGAGATGGCCGCGCTCGCGGCGGCCGCGCACCCCGGGCTCGACGTACGGGTCGCCCTCCTCGACGCGCTGCCGTTCGCCGACGGGGAGTTCACCGCCGTCACCGGCAACTTCGTCATCCATCACCTCGGGGACCCGGCGGCGGGCCTCGCGGAGGTGCACCGGGTGCTGGCGCCCGGCGGCCGAGCCGCGCTGACCTGCTGGAACCAGGAGGCGATGCGGGCGCTGGCGCTGTTCGGGGAGGCGGTGGCGGAGTCGGGGGTGGCCCGGCCCGCCGAGGCGCCCGAGACCGCGCCGTTCCTCGCCGGGTGCGATGCCGCCGAACGTCCCGCGGCCTTCTGCCGGTTGCTGGACGCGGCCGGTTTCCGGGATGCCGACGTGGAGACGGTGCAGTTGCTGCACCGCGTCGACCCCGGCCAGTGGTGGCACGACATCACCGCCGGCACGCCGGTGGCCGGCACCGTCCTGCACCATCTCGACGCCGCCTCCCGCGCGGCGGTGCGCCGGGTCTACGACCGGAAGGTGGCCGCCCACGCGGTGGGCGACGGCTTCGTGGCCCTGCCGGCGGTGGCGCTGCTGGGGGCGGCCACCCGGGCGGGGTGACGCGGGAGGGGGCCTGCCGTTTTTTGCGCGGGCGGGCCGGCTGACGGGGTGCCGGGACAGACGGCGGGCCGGGCGCGGGCGGCAGGCCGGGCGCCGAGTCGCTTCGGGCGGCCGGGAGGTCTACGAGCCCGGGCACGGGCGGCGGGCCCGGCACGGGCGGCGGGCCCGGCACGGGCGGCGGGCCCGGCACGGGCGGCGGGCCGCTTCTGAAGAGCCGGGCGCGGCGGCGCAGGCCGACCGCCACCGCAGGCCGCCCCGGGGCAAGCCGCACCGACCACCCGCCGCCCCACCCCGTACGAATCCGCCCCGTACGAATCCGCTCCGTACGAATCCGCCCCGGGCCCGCCCGCGGGCCCGGGACCGGCCCCCGCGCGCCGCCGCTCACTTCATCGTCGGGTCCCCCTTGATCAGCGCGAACGGGGCGCCCCACGGGTCCTGGACCGCGGCGAGGCGGCCGACGCCCGGAACGTCCATGGGCGGGATCTGCACCCGGGCGCCCAGCTTCGTGGCCATCTCGTAGGTGGCGTCGCAGTCGGTGACGCCGAAGTACGGGTGCCATTCGGAGACCGCGCCGGCGTCCAGATGCTCCTGCTGGAGCTGCATGATGCCGCCCTGGCTGAGGTCCTCGGCGCTGCCGCCGGACGAGGAGACGACGCCGTAGACCATGCCGTCGCCCATCTGCATGTCCCGGTAGATCCAGGAGAAGACCGTGCGGTAGAACTCCTTGGCCGCGGCGGCGTCGGTGGTGTACAGCTCCGTCCAGCACAGGGTGTCGGGCTCCGTCACGGCCTGCAGGCCGGGGTTCTCCCGGGGCTGCCAGACGCCGAAGTCAGCGCCGGTCGGGTCGGTGAAGGCGGCCAGCCGCCCGGCGGTGAAGACATCGCCCGGCGCCATCCGCACCGCTCCCCCGGCCGCCTCGACGGCGCGGGCGGTGGCCTCCGCGTCGGCGGTGTGGAAGTAGACGGTCCAGGACGGGGTGGCGCCCTCCTCGGTCAGCGGACCGATCGCGCCGACGGTGCGGTCCCCCAGCTGGAAGAAGCCGTAGCCGCCCGCCTCGGGCCCCGCGGACCGGTACGTCCAGCCGAAGATGGCCCGGTAGAACGCGACGGCGTCGTCGATTTCGGCGCCGGGGATGCCGAGGTCGAGCCAGTTGGGCATGCCCGGTGCGTAGTCGGTGGTCAGCATGGGTCCTCCGAGGTCCTTCGCCTTGCGCGGACGGGTGGCTGTGCGGTGCCGGAACGGTGGAGCGATCGGCGCGCCGTGACGCGGTGGACGGCGCACGGCGACCGTGGCCGGCGCTCCCGCGGAGCGGTGACGCACCGTCACCGCGCGGGGAGCTGTGGCCGGTTCCCAGCATGGCAGGGGGCACTGACAGTCGCCCTCCGTACACGCGGTGGCCCGCGATCTCCGCCGGGCGCGCCCTGCGGCCGGCGCGGGCGCACGGCGGGCGAACGGCCCGGTCAGCGGGCGGCGAAGCGGGCGCGCAGCTCGCGCTTGAGGATCTTGCCGCTGGCGTTGCGGGGCAGCGCGTCGACGAACACGACGCGCTTGGGCACCTTGAACCCGGCCAGCCGGGCCCGTGCCGCGTCGATCAGCTCCCGCTCCCCGACCGGTCCGGCCGCGCCGTCCGGTGCGGGCGCGCGGACGACGACGGCGGTGACCGCCTCGATCCACCGCTCGTCGGGCAGGCCGATCACCGCGACCTCCGCCACCTGCGGATGCGCGTAGAGGGCGTCCTCGACCTGGCGGGAGGCGACCAGCACCCCGCCGGAGTTGATGACGTCCTTGACCCGGTCGACGACGGTGAAGTAGCCGTCGGCGTCGCGTACCGCCAGGTCACCGGAGTGGAACCAGCCGCCGCGGAACGCCTCGGCGGTCTCCTGCGGCTTGTCCCAGTAGCCGCTGCACAGCTGCGGGGAGCGGTAGACGATCTCGCCGCGCTCGCCGTCGGGCACCTCGCGCCCGTCCGCGTCGACCACCTTCGCCTCGACGAAGAGCACCGGGCGGCCGCAGGAGTCCATCCGTCCGACGTGCTCCCCGGGCCCGAGGACGGTGGCCAGCGGGCCGATCTCGGTCTGCCCGAAGCAGTTGTAGAAGGCGAGCGCGGGCAGCCGGGAGCGGAGCTGCTCCAGGACCGGTACGGGCATGATCGACGCGCCGTAGTACGCCTTGCGCAGCCCGCGCAGGTCGCGGACGGCGAAGTCCGGGTGGCGGGCCAGGCCGATCCACACCGTGGGCGGCGCGAACAGGCTGTCCACCCGGCCGGTCTCCACCAGGGAGAAGAGCTGCCCGGCGTCGGGCCCGTCCACGAGGGTGTTCTCGGCGCCGACCGCCAGGTAGGGCAGCAGGAAGACGTGCAGCTGCGCCGAGTGGTAGAGCGGCAGCGCGTGCAGCGGCCGGTCCGTCTCCGCCAGGTCGAGGGCGATGACGGCGCTGGTGTAGGCGTGCACCAGGGCGCGGTGCGTCATCATCGCGCCCTTGGGGAGCGCGGTGGTCCCGGAGGTGTAGACGAGTTGGGCGAGCGCGTCGCCGTCGGCCCCGGGAAGGTCGTCGTGCCCGGTGTCCGGGCCGCCCGCCGGTGCCTTGGCGACCCGGGCGAGCAGTCCGTCCGGGGCGTCGCGCAGCGGCAGGGTGGGCAGCCCCTCCGGGAGCCGTGCGGCGAGGGCCGGGTCGGTCAGGACGAGGGAGCTGCCGGACTGGTCGAGGACGTAAGCCAGGTCCTCGCCGGTGAGGGCGTGGTTGACGGGGACGTGCGCCAGTCCCGCGCGGGAGCAGGCCAGGAAGCCGATGAGGTACGCGTCGGAGTTGCGTCCGTAGGCGGCGACCCGGTCGCCCGGGGCGAGGCCGAGGCCGCGCAGCACCCGCGCCGCCGCGGTCACCGCGTCGTCCAGCGCCCGGTAGGTCCAGGCGCGGTCGGCGTACCGCACCGCCGTCCGCCCGGGCACCCGCCGTGCGCTGCGCCGCAGGACTCCGTCGACCGTGTTGCTCCGCGCTGCCGTCATGGCGCGATCCTCGGTCCCGTCCCGGCCCCGGTCAAGGCACCGGACGGGGGCGCGCTCCCCCGGCGCCCGCCCACCCGCCGGGCGCCGGGGCCCGCACCGCGTCCCCTACGGGTGGACCGGCGCCGCCTCCCCTCCGCGGAACGGGCCGAACCGCCCGCCGCGCGCTCAACTGCGGCCCTCCGCAACGGGTTCGGCGGGCCGGTCCCTTAAGGGGCCGCACCGGGCCACCCCCGGGAACAGCCGGGGGCGGGCTCGTCCCGGTGGCGGATGCCCGGGCGCCGGGCGGGCCGGATGCTGGGACGGTCCGTGGCCACCGGCTCATGGCCCAGGCCACGGCGGACGGATCGGCCGATGCGGCGACAGCCGCCGGAAAGAGGGGCAACACCATGGTCAGGAGCGGTCCGCGGGTGGACGGGGAGATACTGCGGCGGCCGGAGGTGCGGCGGAGCCTGCGCCGCACCCGGCTGCTGATCGGCTGTTACGTCGTCCTCGGTCTGCTCACGCTCGGCGCCGTCGTGCTGCTGCGCAACGACCCCGCGGCGGTGACCGATGCGGTATGGACGCGGGTGGTCATCGTGGCCGCCACCTCGCTGCTGATGGCCTCCTTCGCCGCGGGGGCCGCCCGGGGTGACCGCCGGGCGTATCTGCGGCTGCGGCTGTCGTCCGGGGTGATGCTGGTGGCCGTCGCGGTGATCGTGGCGCTGCCCGGGGCGTTCCCGGTCTGGCTGCGCTGCGAACAGACCGCGTGCGGGGCGCTGCTGGCCGGGGTGGTCGCCCTGGTGAACGGCGGACGGCTGCGCGCCGCGTTCGCCGGGCGGTGACCGAGCCGTTCAGGGGTGCCGGACGGCCCTTGCCGCGGCGCGCTCAGCCGACGGCCGGCAGCTGGCGGGCGAAGCGGCGGACGGCATCGGTGAAGGCATCCGGGTCGTCGAAGTTCGCGAGGTGCCGGGCGCGCGGGATCAATTCGACGCGCGCATGCGGATGCGCGCGGGCGAATGCCCTCTCCCCGGACCGGAAGACCGTGTCCTTCTCGCCGTTCAGGATGAGGACCGGGGCCTTCACCGCGCGCATCGCACCCGCGTCGAAGCGTCCGAGGACCGAGCCCCAGGCGGCCGGCAGGGTGTGGAAGGCGTAGCCGGACCGGATGGTCGCCGCGACCACTTCCGGTGGGTGGAGCCGCCGCAGCAACCGGTCGTTCCACCGGGCCAGGCGGTCCGCCGGCACATGCGGGACCAACCCGGCGATCCATCGGTAGGGCGCCGCCCGGAAGCCGCGGGTGGCGAGGCTGGCGCCCGCGAGGACCAGCCCCCGCAGGTGCTCCGGGCAGCGCCGCGCGAATTCCAGCGACACATATCCGCCGAGCGAGTGTCCGACGACCAGCGCCGGCCCGCGGCCGAGCGCGTCCACCGCGGAGGCGATGATCTCCGTGGCCGCGCCCATGCTCCAGGGCTGGGCCGAACGCTCCCCGTGGCCGGGCAGGTCGACGGCGGCCACCGGGAACTCGTCCCCGAGCCCGGCGAGCTGCATGCTCCACTGCCCCGCGCTGAAGCGCGTCCCGTGAACGAGAACGATGGGTACTGCGTCCGCTGCCGTCATCAATCCCCCCAGGTGACACGGTCCTTGGGCCGACTCTACCTGCGGGAACCTCCTCGCGATCGGGGAACGGTGCGGCCGCGCCCGCGGGGCCCGCCGCCCGCCGTCGCGCCGAAAACGGAGCCGGGGCCGACGGACGCGGGCCCCTGCCGGATCTGCTCGCGGCCGCACCGCACCGCACCGCGCCCGGCCGCCGGTCACGGCCGGGCCGGACCGTGACCGGCGGCGGGGATCACGTCGGCCGCGGCTTCGCAGCAGCCGGGGCGTCCTCCCAGTACGGCGCCCTCAGCCGCCGCTTGTAGAGCTTGCCGTTGGGGTCGCGGGGCATGGCGGCGACGAAGTCGACGGACTTGGGGAGTTTGTATCCGGCCAGCCGTTCGGCGCAGAACTCCAGGACGGCGGCGGCGAGCCCGGGGCCGGGCGGGTGGCCCTCGGCCGGTTCGACGACGGCCTTGACCTCCTCGCCCCAGTCGTCGTGCGGGATGCCGAAGGCGGCGGCGTCGGCGACGGCGGGATGGGCGAGGAGGACGGCCTCGATCTCTGCGGGGTAGATGTTGACGCCGCCGGAGATGATCATGTCGATCTTGCGGTCGCGGAGGAAGAGATAGCCGTCCTCGTCGAGATAGCCCAGGTCACCGACCGTGAAGAAGTCGCCGACGCGGCTGCGCCGGGTCTTGGCGTCGTCCTTGTGGTAGCGGAAGCCGCCGGTGCGCATCTTCAGGTAGACGGTGCCGACCTCGCCCGGGGGCAGGCGGTTGCCGTCGTCGTCGAGGACGGCGAGTTCGCTGATCGGCCACGCCTTGCCGACGGTGCCGGGCTTCTTGAGCCAGTCGTCGGCGGTGGCGAACGCGCCGCCGCCCTCGCTCGCCGCGTAATACTCCTCGACGCAGCCGCCCCACCAGTCGATCATGGCGCGTTTGACGTGGTCGGGGCAGGGCGCCGCCCCGTGGATGGCGTGCCGCATCGACGACACGTCGTACCGGGCGCGGACCTCCTCGGGCAGCGCCAGCAGCCGGTGGAACTGGGTGGGGACCATATGGGTGTGGGTGGCGCGGTGGGTGTCGATCAGCCGCAGCATCTCCTCGGGCGCCCAGCGGTCCATCAGGACCAGCCGGTGGCCGAGGTGCAGGGAGGCGCCGGCGAACTGGAGAACGGCCGTGTGGTAGAGCGGCGAGCAGACCAGGTGGACGTTGTCGTCGAACGGCCGGATGCCGAAGATGCCGAGGAAGCCGCCGAGATGGGTCCGTTCGGGCTCGGTGCCGGGCAGCGGGCGGCGGATGCCCCGGGGGCGGCCGGTGGTGCCGGAGGTGTAGTTCATGACCCAGCCCAGGGTGCGGTCGGCGGGCGGGGTGTCCGGCTGTCCGTCGAGGAGGTCGGCGTACGGGCGGAAGCCCTCGGCGGCGCCGACGGCGTAGCGGTGCTCGGCGGGCAGGGCGGCCTCGTCGGCGGCGGCGCGGGCCGCGTCGGCGAACCGTTCGTGGGCGAGCAGCACCTTCGCACCGGAGTCCGCGACGATCCAGGCGATCTCGGGGCCGGTCAGGTGGTGGTTGACGGGGACGAAGTAGAAACCGGCCTGGGAGGCGGCGAGGTACGCGGTGAGGAACTCGACGCCGTTGGGCAGGACGGCGGCGAAGGCGTCGCCGCGGGTCAGCCCGGCGGCGCGCAGCCCGTGGACGAGGCGGTTGCCCGCGGCGTGCAGGCGGCCCGCGGTCCACTCCTCGCCGTCGGGGGCGATCAGGACGGTGCGGTCCGGGTCGGCGGTGGCCTGGGCCCAGAAGCCGGTGGGCGGTGCGGAGTGGTCCGTCATCGTGCTGCCTCCTCAGGGGTGGGACGCCTCCGGGCGGGCGCGGCGGTCAGGCGCGGCCCGCGATGCGGTTGATGCGGTCGACGGCCTTCTCGAAGCCGCGGGTGAGGTCGTCGAAGACGGCCTGGACGCTGCGTTCGCTGTTCATCCGGCCGACGATCTGCCCGACGGGCGTGCCCAGCAGCGGTTCGACCTCGTGGCGCTGGATACGCGAGTTGGCCTCGGCGACCAGCAGGCCCTGGAGCGGCATCGGGAGGGGGCCGGGGCCGTCCGCGGCGTCCCAGGCGTCGGTCCAGGCGGTGCGCAGCTGGCGGGCGGGTTTGCCGGTCAGCGCGCGGGAGCGGACGGTGTCGCCGGGGCCGGCGGCCAGGAGCTTGGCGGTCAGCCGCCGGGAGTGGAGTTCGGCCTCCTCGGTGGTCAGCCAGAGGGAGCCGAGCCAGACCCCCTGGGCACCGAGGGCGAGCCCGGCGGCGATCTGTTCGCCGGTGCCGATGCCGCCGGCGGCGAGCACCGGCAGCGGATCGACGGCGGCGACGACCTCGGGGGTGAGCACCATCGTGGCGATCTCGCCGGTGTGGCCGCCCGCCTCGTACCCCTGGGCGACGACGATGTCGATGCCGGCGTCGCGGTGGTGGCGGGCGTGGCGGGGGCTGCCGGCCAGCGCGGCGACCCGGATGCCGCGGTCGTGGGCGCGCGCGATGACGTCGGGCGGCGGGGAGCCGAGGGCGTTGGCGAGGAGCTTGATCGGGTAGTCGAAGGCCACGTCGAGCTGGCTGCGGGCGACCTCCTCCATCCACCCGGTGATCCGCCAGCCGGACGCCTCGCCCTCGGGCAGCGGCGGTACGTCGTGCTCGGCGAGGATGCGTGCGACGTAGTCGCGGTGGCCGTCCGGGATCATCGCCTCGACCTCGGCCTCGGTGACGCCTTCGACCTTGCGGGCGGGCATGACGACGTCGAGCCCGTACGGCAGCCCCTCGGTGTGCGCCGCCATCCAGTCCAGATCGCGGGCGAGTTCGCCGGGCGCGGTGTAGCGGACCGCGCCGAGGACGCCGAAGCCGCCGGCGCGGGTGATCGCGGCGGCGACCGCGGGGAACGGCGTGAACCCGAAGACGGCGTGCTCGACGCCCAGCGTGGTGCTCAGGTCGGTCTGCATGGGCGCAGGATGCCGCAGCGGGGTGGCGGAGGGAAGAGAGTTTCTGACGCCATGTCAGTTTTCTGGGCCGCTGCGCCCCCGCACGCCGGGACGCAGCGGTCAGAGGTCGAACACGAAGTACACCTCGGGGCTCGCCCCGGGAACCTTGATGGCGGTCGGGGTGGGGTTCTTGTCGCTCATGGTGGACGTCTTCATGCCTGCCTGATCGGAGCTCTGGAGCAGCGGGCCGGAGCTGAAAAGATGCAGCCGGCCGGCCTTGCTCGTGGTCCGGGTGAGCAGCGTCCAGACCTGCTGCTCGTGGTCGGGCTCGATCACGAGCACCTGGAGGCTTCTGCCGAGCTTCCTGCTCTTGGGGGTCGTCGCGTCCATCGGCTGCTGCGTCTGGTCGACGACGAGCGTGTTCGGGCCCAGCGTCTTCACGGCGCCGGAGCGTGCCGGGGCGAGGTCGAGACCGCTCTGGATGGAGCTGTTGGTGTTCTCGTCGCCGAGCCGGAGGTTGGCCGGGGAGTTGTTGAGGGCCTTGATCAGGTCGTTGGCCAACGCGTCGGCCTGGGCCGCCTGTGCGGCCGAGCCCGAGCCCGCCTTCGGGAAGAGCTTCTTCAGCGCGCCGAGCGCCGTCTTCGCGGCCTTGAACTCGCTCTTGCAGACGGCCGCCAACTGCGCCGCCGTCGGCAGGGTGTGCTGGTGCGGCAGGAGGTCTTCGCCCTTCGGGTAGACCGCGTCGACCAGACCGTAGAGATAGCCGACCGCGTCCTCACCGTTCAGGCACTTGTTGACGGCGTCCAGCACACCGGCGGTGATGGTCTCGTACGACACCGTGTGACACCGGGCCTGCCCCGGCCCCACGGGCATGGCGCTCTTCAGGGCGGAGCCGAAATCGTGGCGCCCGGCCTTGGCCAGTTGGCCGCCCGTCGCCTTCACCTTCCGCTGCACCGGCGCCGCCGCCCGCCCCGCCGCCCCGGACCCGGCGGCCGCTTCCCGCGTCGCCGGGGCGGGCGCCGGGCCCGACAGGACCCGGTGGGCGTTCTCCTCCGCGGCGCGTTCGAAGCGGTCGCCCGGGTCGCTGACGCTCAGGCCATGGCCGTTGTCGGTGCCGGCGACCGGGCCCCGGCGCTGCTGGATGACGTGGGTGAGTTCGTGGGCGAGGGTGTGCCGGTCGCCGCCGCCGTCGCCGATGACGATGTGGTTGCCGGAGGTGAAGGCGCGGGCGCCGACCTCGGCGGCGGAGCTGCGGGCCGCCGGGTCGGTGTGGAGGCGGACGTCGGAGAAGTCGGCGCCGAGCCGCGCCTCCATGTCGCTGCGGGTCTCCTCGTCCAGGGGCGTGCCCGGGGTGCGCAGCACGTCGTGGACGGCGGAGCGCTGGACGGCCGGGTGGCCGCAGCCGGGACCGTGGCGGTGCGCGTCCCGCGCCCGGCCGTGGCCGTCCGCGCGGAGCATCTGCACGACCGCGGCGTTCCCCGCGGTGCGCTGGAGGGCCGCCAGCGCCCGGGGCGAGGCGCCGGCGCCCCGTTCCGGCACCACGGGGGGACGGGAGATCGCCGGGCGGGCGGGAGAGACGGTGGGGGCGGGCCGGTCGGCCGCGTCGCGGGCGCGCATGAAATCCCTCTGCAAGGCGGGGGTGAGGACGGTCTTCCTGGATACGGACTTCCTGGATATCCGGTGGCGCGCCGGAACGCCATGGCCGCGAGGGCAGCGCCACCGGCCGGACAGGCAGCGCCCGGCGGTCCATACGGGCAGCGCCCCGCCCGGACCGCGCGGCGGGCCCGGCGACTGAATCCGCGTCAGCGCGCGGCGGGGTGTCTTGACCGGCCTCCAGCGCGGTCCTAACCTCCGGCCGACCCGCCCCGCTTCGTCCCTCGTGAGGTGCCCTGTGCGTATTCCTCCGGTTTCCCGTCCCGGCCGTGCCGCCGTCGCACTGACCACCGCGGCGGTCTGCGCGACCGGCCTGCTCGCGGCCACCGCCCCGGCGTCCGCGGACCCGGCGCCCGTCGCCCGGCACAGCGCGGAGCGGTACCCCGATCTGACGCCGACCCCGCCGATGGGCTGGAACAACTGGTCGTACTACATGTGCGACGTCAACGAGAAGGTGATCCTCGACAACGCCCGCGCGCTGGTCCGCACCGGGCTGGCGGCGAAGGGGTACGACACCGTCACCGTCGACGACTGCTGGACGCTGAAGGAGCGCGGCAGGAACGGCGAGCTGGTGCCCGATCCGGCGAAGTTCCCGCACGGTATGGCGTACATCGGGCGGGAGTTGCACCGGATGGGCCTGAAGTACGGCATCTACGGCGACGCCGGGACGCTGACCTGCGAGAAGTACCCGGGCAGCCTCGGCCACTTCCAGCAGGACGCCGATCTGTTCGCGAGCTGGAAGGTCGACTACCTGAAGTTCGACGGCTGCAACGTGCCGACGGCGGCGGGCCGCACCAAGGAGGAGACCTACCACGACGTCTACGGGCAGATGAGCCGGGCGCTGCGCGCCACCGGCCGCCCCATCGCCTTCTCGGTGTCCGCCCCGGCGTACTTCCAGTACGAGGGCGACGCGCTCTGGCACCGGGTCATCGGCTGGTCCGGGGAGGTCGGCAACCTCTGGCGGGAGGGGCGCGACATCGCGGTGGAGAAGCACACCCCGGCGGCGAAGTGGTCCTCGATCCGCTACAACTTCGACTACAACGCGCAGTTGGCGGCGTTGCAGCGGCCGGGCCGGTGGAACGACCCGGACTTCCTGCTCGCCGGCGACTCGGGACTGACCGAGACGGAGATCCACAGCCAGATGGCGCTGTGGGCGGTGATGGCCGCGCCGCTGATCTCCAGCACCGATCTGACCCACCTCTCCCCCGCCGCGCTGCGGGTCCTGGGCAACAAGGAGATCATCGCCGTCGACCAGGACCCGCTGGGCGTCCAGGGCAAGCTGGTGCGGCACGACGAGGACGCGGCGGTGCTGTCGAAGCCGCTGCGCGGCGGCGACCGGGCGGTGGCGCTGTTCAACTCCGGCGACACGCCCCGCACGGTGTCCACCACGGCGACCGCCGCCGGACTGCCCGCCGCCGCCTCCTACCGCGTACGCGATCTGACCACCGGCCGCACCACCCGCACCACCGGCCCCCTCACCGCCACCACGCTGGCGCCGCACGCGACGGTGCTGTACCGGGTGAGCGCGGAGTAGACGGGCGCGGCACCGGCGGGCGGGTCCGCGGGCCCGTCCGCCGGTGCCGCTGCGCCCCGCCGGGCCGCGACGTCAGACGGTGGCCACCAGGAAGTCCTCACCGCTGGACGGACGGAGGCCGTCGGGCCGGCCGGCGAAGTAGCGGGCGGCGAGTTCGGTTCCGGCCACGTGCCGGACGTCGCGGAAGCCGGCCGCACGGGCCGCCGCCTGCATCTGCTGCGGGGTGAAGAAGCTGCGGAACGGCGTGCCGGCGGCGCGGGCCTGCGGTGCGGTGGCCTCCAGCGCGGGGCGGTCGGCGACGTCGAGGAGTTCGGTGGGCAGCAGGAACGTCATGGCGAGCGTCGAGCCCGGGGCGAGCCCGGCGAGGCGCCGCAGGGTCGCCGTGACGGCCTCCTCGGTCAGGTACATGGTGACACCGGTGCAGGCGACGACGGCGGGCCGCGCGGGGTCGAAGCCCGCGTCGACCAGCCGCGCCCACCAGTCGTCGCCCGCCTCGAAGTCGACCGGCACCAGCCGCAGCCGGTCCGGCACGCCGTAGCCGAGCGCGTCGAGGCGGCGGCGCTTCCACGCCTGGGTGCCCGGCTGGTCGATCTCGAAGATCCGCAGCCGGCCGGCGGTCTCCGGGCGGCGCTGGGCGAAGGTGTCGAGCCCGGCGCCGAGGATGACGTACTGGCCGACGCCGCGGTCGAGTTCGCCGCCCACGAGGTCCTCGACGAACCGGGCGCGGGCGACGACGGCGGCGCGGAAGCCGCTGGTGCCGTGCAGGTCCATGTCCCCGCGCCGCTCCCACCCGTCCTCCGGGTCGGCCAGCCGCAGTCCGGTCTCGTCGGCGAGGACCGGGGGTGCCGCGTCCGCCCGGACGTGCAGCGCCCGCCAGAGGGCGACCCGTACGGCGGTGCTGTCCGGGGTCTCGTGCGCTTCGTCGGCCACGGTTCGCTCCTCGTGTGTGGTGTTCCCGGCCGCGGCCCGGTGGCCCGCCGGTGGCGGCGCTGGGGGCCGCCCGGGCGAGGCTATCCCCGCCGCCCGCGCAGGGGGAGGCATCGCACGCCGGGACGTGACGAAGGCCCGCCCGCGGCATCCGCCCGCCCGCGCCACCGCGCCGACCGCCGGCGCCGCCCGCCCCTACCGCGGCCGGTCCGCCGTGACGACGTAATAGTCCAGGATCCCTTCCTGATAGGCGCGCAGGAAGTTCCGCGGCCAGGTGTCCGGGGCCCACCAGCGGGCGAGCCAGCGGTCCCAGCCCGGCCAGACGTCCCGCCCGATCGACGCGGCCGACACCCGGGCGAGCCCGGCGTCCGCGAACGCGTCGGTCAGGGCGCGCACCGGCCGGGCGAGGTCCAGCCCGCTGTCGAAGCTCTCCAGCAGCCGGGCGAGTTCGGCGGGGCGCCCCGGCGCGTCGTCCACGGTGAAGAAACCGGCGACCGCCGCCCGGCCGCCGGGCCGCAGCACCCGCGCGGTCTGCGCGGCGAAGGCCCCGAGATCCGGGAAGTGCTGGGCCGCCTCCACGCTGACCACCGCGTCGAACTCGCCGTCCGCGCACGGCATCCGCTCGGCGGCCCCCCGCACGAACCGCAGCCGCGCCGGCTCCTCCCGCAGCAGCTCGGCATGGGCCGCGCGCGCCCGGCTCAGCTGCTGCGGATGGATGTCCATGCCGGTGACGGCGCAGCCGTACTCCCGCAGCATCACCACGCACCCCATGCCCAGCCCGCAGCCCACCTCCAGGACGCGCGCGCCCGGCCGCGGCGCCACCGTGTCCAGGACGTGCCGGTAGAGGTCCTCCTGACTGCGCACCCGCTCCGCCTCGCCGAGCGGACGCGCCAGATCGACGGCGCGCCAGTACCCGAAGTTGATGAACCCGCCACCGAAGATCGGCTGCCCGCCCAGATCCCCCGGCCCGTAGGTCTGCCACACCACGGGCCGCACGGCGGGACCCGTCCCCTCAGCACTCTCCGTCATCCGTGCCACACCTCCTGGAAGCCGTACGCGGCGCCGCCCACGGGAACCGCTCGACGGGGACAACGCCGGGCGGGGAGCGCGGGTGACGGGCGGAACGGGCCACGGGGCACGCGCCCGGCCGGGCCGGAAAGCGCCGGGTCCGCGGGTGACGGTTGTGGCACGATGCCGCGATGACCTCCCGCTCGCTCATACCGGCAGTCGTTCCCGCAGGCCGGATGGCCGCCATGGAGCAGCCGGTGCTCGGCCTTCCGCAGGGGCTGGAGCTGCGCCCCTGGCGCCTCTCCGACGCCGCTGCCCTGGTGGCCGCCGGCCGGGATCCCGGGGTGCGCCGGTGGAATCGCCTGTCGGTGGAGAGCGCGGAGGACGCCCGCCGGCGGATCGTCCGGATGCACGAGCGCTGGCGGGCCGAGCAGAGCGCGATCTGGGCCGTCGCCCGCCCGGACGGCGAGGCCCTCGGGCTGATCGGCTGGGGCGACATCGACCTCGCCGAGGGCGGCGCCGAAATCGTCTACTGGCTCCTCCCCGCGGCGCGCGGCAACGGCGTGGCGGCATCGGCCACGAAGCGCATCAGCCGATGGGCCCTTACCGACCTCGGCCTGCACCGCCTGCGACTGTGCCACTCGGTGGCCAACCCGGCGTCCTGCCGGGTGGCGGCCAAGGCCGGCTACTCCCTCGAAGGCACCCTGCGCAGCGCCCTGCTGCACGCCGACGGCTGGCACGACGAGCATCTGCACGCGCTGGTGCAGGGGGATGTCTGACGACGACTCGGACTGCTCCGCGGCGGGCGGGGCCTGACTGAGCAGAAGTTCGCGCAGCAGGCCCGCCAGTTGCTCCTGCTTGCGCGGGGTCCCGGACTCAGCACGCCCGCTTCCGGGAGAACCTGCCGAGCAGGGCATCGCAAGGAATCCCGCTCGACGTGCTCAACCCCATGACGCGATCATGGCTGCATGCCGTCGACCGAATCAGCCGCCCGCGAGCTTCAGGACCGCGCCGCTCTCTGGAGCGTGGGCGAGATCCGCGCAACCGACGTCGTCATCGCCGCCTGCGATGCACTCATCGCCGGCCTCGACGGCCCGGCCCTGAGGATCTTGTCCGCTTGCACACGCGCCGAGGCGAACTACGACGTCCCCGACCTGCTTCCCCCCGCACTCGACGAACTGGGCCTCACCTTCTACCCGGTGGGCAGCGATGCCGGACAGGAAGCCGCCGCACGAGCACTCGCCGCCCGGATGCTGGCCGGCGAGCTGACACCACGGGAGTTGGCCTTCCGGGCCCACCAGCGCTTCGGGCACGAACTGGCCCTGGCCGAACGACTCGCCGAGCTGGACGACGAGTACGACATTCTCGAATACGGCGACAGAACACCAGCACAGATCGACGCCGACGTCACGGCCGAAGCTCTTCGGCTCGCACAGTGTCCCCGTGTTCCCACCGAGCCCACGGATGCACCGGCCTGAAGCACACCGGTGGACCCGTGATCGGCGTGGCGAGCCGGTCGCGCTCTCAGATCAGGCCGGCGACGGGATCGTGACCGTATTCGGCCACATACCTGGCGAGGTCCTCCGCTGTCCTCTCGGGGTGCACGCGTGCGCAGTAATTCCAGAAATCGGTCAGAACATCTAGGGCTTGATCCAGGGTGAAGTCGCCCCGCACATGGTCGACATACTCGTTCTGGATGTGTACGCCCTGGGGCTCGATCTCCGTGTAGTGGGCATTCCCGCCGAACTCTTCCACTCCGGAATCCGGGTTACGTCGGGCCTCCACGACCAGGTCGATGACCTCCAGCAGGGTATAGGGGACCTGCTGAATGTCTCCGGTCACCCAGTTGCCCAGAACCTTCAGGTTCTCAGGGCCTGCGTACTGCGGATAGCCGTCCCTGTTGGCGAAGTACTTGCTGACTTGCTCCACGACGGGAAGCCTTTCTCGAAATCAGGGGATGACGGGGTAAGCGGTAAGCGCGTGGCCAGTGGCCGGATCGTAGTATCCTTCGACCTTTATGCCCTTATACGTGCCTACCCAGATGTGGTTTTCCGCGTCGGTGACAGTGGCACGTTCAAAAGCTTTTCGGATGGCCCGGTCGCTCTCCTCAAGAGTCCACGTATCAGGGAAAAAGGTGCTTCGCGCGCGCTTCTTGACCCACTGGCCGTCCCGGGGATTCTTCATCCATACCTCCCCTTGCGACAGGCCGGTTTTGGGGTCGCGCTTACTGATTTTCGGAACCTTGACGCCGGGCCGGTCCTTCCCTCCCGGTCGCGCATGGTAGCCCGTGACGCGCGCCTGGCCGTTGCTGCCGTACTTGATCTCACCCTTCAGTACGTGCTGCCGTGCGGCGTCGGGGAATTTCCTGCTGATCTTCTCGGTGGCCTTGATGGCCTTGGCCAGATCATTGGCCTTGATCGCGTCCTTTCCCGCCTTTGCCCAGCGTGACACGATGACCGCTCCGATGAGGCGCTCCGGTACGGAGAGCTTTTCTTCGGTTACGGCGTCACGGCCCGACAGGAGCTCCGCGATCCCCTTGGCATCTCCGACCACTGGCACGACGTCCATGATCGCGGACGTAATGAGATTCTTGACCTTGTTGTCCTGCGGCAGAGGGCCGCCGTGCACGTACTCAGGAATACCGGAAAGGTCCAGGTCCTTGTAGAGATTTTCCCAGACCTCGGGATGCTTGCGGTTCTGGATTTTCCGCATCGCGGCCACATCTTCGCCCACGCCCGCAACGTGGCGGTCGAGGCTCTTCATGCTGGCATCGAGGCTCTTCATACCGGCGTCGATGCTCTTCATGCCCGCACCGATGCTCTTGTTCATCTGGTCCAGATCCCGGTTCATCTGGGCCAGTTCCCTGTTGGTCTGCTTCAGGTCCTGGTTCGCCTTGGCCAGTTCCTTGTTGGTCCGGTCCAGATTCTTCAGGGTCTGCTGCATCGACCCGTTGGGACCGAAGGTCTTGTCCCAATCACTCCCCGGCGCGAACCCCTCTTCGAGGTCCTTGAAGGTCTTGTCCCACTCGGGGCCGCCGACGCCGCCCCAGGTGATCTCCTTGCCTTCATTGTCTACCGTCTTCCCGGTGCCCTTCTTGATCTCTTGGATGTCTTTGGCGGCCTCGTCGAGACGGGCGAGCATTTCAGAGCCGAACGATTTCCAGAATTCAGTGTTGGCCGCTGCGCGTTCCCTGACTTCCTCGATTTCCTCGATGAGTTGCTTGCGGTACGCCGCATCCTTGATTTGCTCAGGATCATCAATCGCCTTGGCGAGATCCGCCTGGAGGGTTGCGATCTCCTTGCGTACTTCATGCCGGTCCGCTGCGTAGAGCCCGAGAATATTCGCATAAGCCACCCAGGTGACTATCTTTTCAGTGGTGACCTGGGGAAAGTATTCCGCCGTGAGGCAGTTCAGGTTTCCGAGTAGAGAGGCGTCCGGCCTGCAGTTCCCGTTACCGTCCACCCCCTTCATCTCGCTGATTTCCGCCTGGAGGTCTCTCTTGAGGCCTGCCAGGAGTTCCTTGTCCTCCAAGAGCACAAGGGGGTTGGCCCGGATTCGCTCCACTTGATAGAGGTTGCCGAGAACCGAGTTTTCGGAGTTCCGGCCGTGCATGCCCTGGTAGATCACATGGGCGCCGGTTATCAGCGATTTTACCTTTGCGGTCTCTTCCCTGATCCGGTCCGTTATGCAGGGCACCCTGCCGGCCAGCGGCTCTTTGGCGCACTCCTCGATGGAGTCACCCGCAAGCTCCTTCGCCTTGCTCTTTATGCAGGCAACCTTCTTGGAAGGGAGCAGGTCGTGGCACTGCGCGAGAACCTTGGATATCCCCAGGTCGAAGGCTGAGCTTTCCGTGGGCGCGGCCGAGGCGGACGGCAGGTAGCCCGTAAGGAGAAGGGAGAGCGACAGCAGGGGTACTGCCGCTCGGGTTTTCCAGCGATGCTTCATGGTTCGGCAATCGGTATTGACAGCAGGGTGGCGCGGGTCGGGATTCCGGCAGATCCGCATGCCCGTCGGCGGTCGATGACCGAGCCTCGGCGCATGCGGGATGGAGCGGTCATACGCCCCTCTGCGCGCCGAAGATCCCCGAACCGGGCAAGATGGTCACCTTATGACGTTCTGCCGCCCATGATCAATTTACGTGATGTCGCACTTTTCCCACGTCAAAGCCTCTGCGAGGCAACCGTCGTTCGCCCGGACGCCGCGAGGCGGGCGGGACTTCGCGGACACGGCCCGGGCGCTCACCGCCGCACCCGTGGCATCCCCAGGCCGATCCAGGAGATGATCTCGCGCTGGATCTCGTTGTTGCCGCCGCCGAAGGTGAAGATGACGGCGGAGCGGTAGCCGCGTTCCAGGTCGCCGTGGAGGGCGGCGCCGGTGGAGCCCTCCTTGAGGGGGCCCGCGGCGGCGAGGATCTCCATCAGCCAGGCATAGGCGTCGCGGCGGGCCTCGGAGCCGTGGACCTTGACGGCGGAGGCGTCCTGGGGGGTGAGGGTGGCGTGTTCGAGGGCGTCGACCATCTGCCAGTTGAGGAGCTTCATCGCGTCGAGGGCGGCGTGGGTGCGGGCCAGGCGGGTGCGGACCCAGCCGAGGTCGATGACGCGGCGGCCGTCGGTGAGGCGGGTGGCGGCGGCCCAGCGCTGGACGTCGTGGAGGGCGCGGATGGCCATGGTGCCGTGGGCGGCGAGGGTGACGCGTTCGTGGTTGAGCTGGTTGGTGATGATCCGCCAGCCCTCGTTCTCCCGGCCGACGCGGCGGGAGGCGGGCACGGTGATGTGGTCGTAGTGGCTGGCGGTGGTGTCGTGCGAGGCGAGGGTGTTGATGAGGGTGCAGGAGTAGCCAGGGTCGTCGGTGGGGACGAGGAGCAGGGTGATGCCCTTGTGGGGCGGGGTGCCGTCGGCGGTCTCGCGGGTGCGGACGGCGAGCCAGACCCAGTCGGCGGTGTCGCCGTTGGTGGTCCAGATCTTCTGGCCGTCGACGACGTAGTGGCCGGTTTCCTCGTCGCCGGTGCGGACGGCGCGGGTGCGGAGCGCGGCGAGGTCGGTGCCGGCGTCCGGTTCGCTGTAGCCGATGGCGAAGTCGATCTCACCGGAGAGGATGCGGGGCAGGAAGTACGCCTTCTGCTCGTCGGTGCCGTAGCGCATGAGGGTGGGGCCGACGGTGTTGAGCGCCATCAGCGGCAGCGGCACGCCCGCCTGAGCCGCCTCGTCGAAGAAGAGGAACTGTTCCATCGGCGTCATGCCCCGGCCGCCGTACTCCTTCGGCCAGCCGACGCCGAGCCAGCCGTCCGCGCCCAGGCGGCGCACGGTGTCGCGGTAGAAGCGTTTGCGGGCGGCGGGGTCGGCGTCCTGGGCGTAGGTGTTCTCCGGCATCAGCTCGGCGAAGTAGCCGCGCAGTTCGGCGCGCAACCGCTGCTGTGCGGGGGTGTATGCGAGGTGCACGGCCCCTCCCCTTCGTCCCGTGTCCGTGGCTCTCCCGGTCGGCAGCGGCGGCCGGGCCGACCTCTTCTGACGGGTCGCCGGCTGCCGAAGCCGTGGGCACAGTAGAACGCGTTACAGAAATACGGAAGGGAGCGCGCACCCCGGCGGCGCGCGGCTCAGGGCGTGTGCGGCGCCGGTACCGGGTCGGGGGCCGGGCCGGGGGTGGGGCCCGGGGTCGGCGGGGCCGGGTGCGGCGGGATGGGGTCGGGCTCCGGGCGCGGTACGGGGCCGGGCACGGGATCCGGTCCCGGTGCGGGTACCGGTCCCGGCCCGGGGCCGGGTGTCGGGCCGGGCGGACCGGGGCCCGGGCCGGGGACGGGCGGCACGGGGTCGGGGTGGGTCGGCCCGGGTGGTCCGGGCGGCTGCGGGACGGTCATGGCGACGCCTCCTCGCGGCTCGGCTCGTGCTCCCACGGCGGCGCCCGGCCGGCCCGCCGTGCGCGGCCCCTCCCTTTCACCGTGCGCCGCCTCGGGGAGCGCCGCGACCGGGCGGCCAAGGAGCGCGCCCGGCCGGTTCGGGGGAATACCGTGCCGGGCGCGCGTGCGGGGACGGTCAGCCGTCCAGCAGACCGTTCGTATCGAGGACCTGGCGGATGGCGCGGCCGGCGGCCAGCTCCTCCAGGGCGTCGTTGATGCCGGTCAGCGGCAAGGTGGCGGTGTGCATCAGCTCGACCGGCATCAGGCCGGCGCGCCACAGGTCGAGAAAGCGCGGGATGTCGCGGCTGGGGACCGCGTCGCCCATGTACGAGCCGAGCAGCGACTTGCCCTCACCGGCGAAGGCGAGCGCCGGTACCTCCAGCGTACGGCCGGGGGCGGGCAGCCCCACCGAGACGACCTTGCCGCCGCGGCCGATCACGTCCAGGCAGGCGGCCATCACCGCGGGCGACCCGACCGCCTCGACGGCGATCTCGGCGCCGCCGGAGGTCAGCTCGCGGATCGCGGCCGGCGCCTCGTCGGGGGCGTAGGCGTGCGAGGCGCCCAGCCGCAGCGCCAGCTCGCGCTTGTCGGCGACCGGGTCGACGGCGACGATCGGGTACGCCCCGGCGGCGCGGGCGCCGAGCACCGCGGAGAGGCCGACGCCGCCGAGCCCGTAGACGACGGCGGACTGGCCCGGGCGCAGCGCCGCGGTGTTGATGACCGCGCCGGCGCCGGTGAGGACCGCGCAGCCGAACATCGAGGCGACGGCGAACGGGACGTCGCGCGGTATGGGGACGAGGGATTCCTGAGCGACGACGGCGTGTTCGGCGAAGGCGGAGACACCCAGCTGGTGATGGACGCGTTCACCCGCCGCGTCGGTCAGCAGGGACGGGCCGTGCAGCAGTCCGCCGGAGCCGTTGGCCGACGCGGCGGCGGCGCAGAGCGCGGGGCGGCCCTGGGCGCAGTCGGCGCAGGAGCCGCAGCTCGGCACGAAGACCAGCGCGACGTGGTCGCCCGGGGTGACGCGGCGGACACCGGGGCCGGTCTCGACGACGACGCCGACCGCCTCGTGGCCGAGCGCCATGGGCAGCGGGCGGACCCGGTCGCCGTTGACGACGGAGAGGTCGGAGTGGCAGAGCGAGGCCGCGGCGATCTTGACCAGGACCTCGCCCTCGCGGGGCGCGCCCAGCTCCAGTTCCTCGACGACGACCGGGGCCGTGGTGGCGTACGGGCGGTCGGTGGAGACGGTCCGCAGGACGGCGGCGCGGGTCTTCACGCGGTCACCTCCGCCCGGGGTGCGCAGCGCAGGACCTCGCGGCTCTCCAGCAGCGGGACGATCTTGCCGAGGACGAGGTCCTGGAAGTGGGCGGAGGCGCAGTGCGCGGCGAAGTCGGCCTCGGTGCGGTACTCCTCGTAGAGCGCGAGGTCGCGGGGGTCCTCGGTGCCCTGGTGGACGCGGTAGCCGAGGCAGCCCTCCTCGGCGCGGGAGGCGGTGGCCATGGCGTCGAGGAGCGGCAGGACGGTGTCCTGGGCGTCCGGCAGGGTGCGGTAGCGGGCGATGACGACGTACGTCATGGGGTTACTCCTGGGGTGCGGCGGGCCTCTTGAGGGCGGACGGCGGGACCGGGGGGAGCTGGTCGCGGCGCAGGTGCCAGAGGCGGGGGTCGGAGGTGGCGGCGGCGGACGCGCCCTGGGCCAGCGCCAGTGCGACGTCCGCCGGGGATTCCACGAAGCCCGCGGCGATCGACGGGGACAGGGCGCGGCGGGAGGGTGCGTTCATCCGGCCGATGATCGGGGCGGGCATGACCTCGACGAGGTCGGGGGCGCCGCGGGAGACGGCGTCCAGGGAGCGGCGCAGGTTGGAACGGTCGGTGACGAAGACCTTCATGACGGTCAGCAGGCCGAGCGGCCGGCCCTTCTCTATGAGGGAGAGGCGGGTGCTCACCACGCCGTGTGCGCCGAGGTCCTTGAGGAATTCGAGCGCGCCCCGGTCCTGGGCGAGGCCCGGGCTGGAGTCGACGTTGACGAACACGGTCTTCCCCGCCCGGCCCAGCGCCGGGACGACCTGGGGCAACTGCCCCACGGCGAACGACGCGAGGATGCACATTTTGGCCGGTGCGGTCAGGAACTGGCGCAGCGGCTGGCTGCCGACGACCGAGGCGACGACCGGGACCTCGGCGAGGGCCGAGGTGAGCCGGGGGTCGAGCGGGGCGCCGGACCGGGGAGAGGGGGCCATGCGGAGCCTTCCGGTGAAGGGGCCTTCCCGTCGAGAAGGAGAGGGGCGAAGCCGTCGGGCGGCCCGGGGGGAGCCGGGCCGCCCGAGGCGTTCCGGGTCAGCTCAGCGGGGACGTCCCGAAGGTGCTGGGCAGGCCCAGTTTGCCAGGGTTGAGGATGCCGTCCGGGTCCAGGGCGTTCTTCACGGCGACGAAGGTGGCGAACCCGGCGCCGAGCGATTCCTCCAGGTAGGGGCCGCGCAGCAGCCCGCAGCCGTGGTGGTGGCTGAGCGCCGCGCGGTGCTTGATCAGGACGGCGTTGGCGGCGTCCCACACCGCGCGGTACCAGTCGCGGCGCGCCTCGGGCGCGACGTCGCCGCGGAGCGAGAAGTAGACGCAGGCGCCGTCGGTGTAGGCGTGGGACTGGTGGGCGGAGGCGGCGAGGGTGCCCTCGACGGACTGGATGGCGGCGACCACCTCGTCGTAGATGACCGGCAGATCGGTCCAGGAGGCGGCCATCTCCAGGGTGTCGGCGACGAAGCCGGGGCCGGGGGTGAAGCCGTCCGCGGACTTGCCGACCAGCATCCGCTCGTCCAGCCAGCGCGCGAAGACCGCGTCGCTGTCCAGCTCGGGGCCGTAGGCGGCGCAGACCTCGGCGGCCACGGCGATCGAGGCGTCGACGATCACGGGGTCGCCCTCGTCGGCGATGAGCAGGAGGTTGGTCTCGGGGTGGCCGAAGTGGGTGCCCGACTCCAGGGTGTCGTACAGGCGCAGCACGGCGGGGGTGGCGCCGCGCTGCATGATCTTGCGGCAGGCGTCCAGGCCCTCGGCGAAGGTGGCGAAGCCGAAGGCGACGGCCTTGGCGTAGGTGGGCAGCGGGTGGACGCGCAGCCGGGCGCCGACGATGACGCCGAGGGTGCCCTCGGAGCCGATGAAGAGCTGGCGCAGGTCGGGGCCGACGGCGGCGCGGGCGTAGTCGCCGTAGGTGGCGCGGGTGCCGTCGGCGTGGACCACGTCGAGGCCGATGACCATGTCCTCGATCTTGCCGTAGCGGGTGGAGAGCTGGCCGGCGCCGCGGCAGGCGATCCAGCCGCCGACGGTGGAGACGGCGAACGCGGACGGCCAGTGGCCGGTGGTGACGCCGTACTCCTCCTGGAGCTGCTTCTCGAAGAGGTCGCCGAACATGCCGGCCTGGACGTCGACGATGTTCGACTCGGCGTCGAAGCCGGTGATGGCGTCGAGGCCGCAGACGTCCAGGACGACGCCGCCGAAGACGGGCAGCGCCGCGCCGGTGACGTTGGAGCGCCCGGCGGACGGGGTGACGGGGATGCCCGCCTCGTGGCAGATGCGCAGCACGGCGGCGACCTGGTCGGCGTCGGCGGCCTCGACGATCACGGCGTCGGGGGTGGCCGGGCGGCCCTCGGTCTCGCCGATCATCGAGCCGGCCCACCAGTCGCGGGTGCGGACGACGACCTCGTCGCGGGTGGTGTGCACGGCGCGGGCGGCGCCGCGCAGCGCCTCGATGACGGCCTCGGGGACCTCGACCGGATCGCTCTGGAGCGCGGCCGGTCCGTCGCCGACCGGCCGGTCCTTGGCCCATTTGGCGAAGCTGGGGGCGCCGACCGTGTAGTTGCCGCGGTTGAAGGGGTGGGTGATGGTCTGACGGCTGATCATGCTGCTGCTCCTTCGAGGAGGACGGTCTTTTCGTGGCGGACGGAGTCGAGGTACGCGGCGACCGAGCGGTCCACCTCGTCCTGGGTGAGGCCCAGTTCCTGCCCGAGCAGGGCGCCGACGGCGGGCGCCGCCTCGGCGGAGGCGTCGCGGGCGAAGAGCCGGGCGCGGGTGCGGCGGGAGAGGACGTCGTCGACGGAGCGGGCCAGTTCGGCGCGGGCCGCGTAGACGACCTCGGCCTTGGTGTACGGCAGGCCGGCGACGACGGGTTCGGCGAGCGAGGGGTCGTCCTGGATCAGGTCGCCGACGAAGCGGGCCTCGGTGCCGTAGCGCTCGCCGAGGTGGGCGGCGAGGCCGCCGGACGCGGCGACCGCCTCGGCGTCGTAGCCCGCGCCGCCGAGCAGCGGGAGCTTGACGGTGCGGCTGGGGGCCTTGCGACCGAGGACGGTCATCACCTTGTCGATGACCAGCTCGCCCATGTGGCGGCTGGTGGTGAGCTTGCCGCCGGTGACGGTGACCATGCCGCCGGTGCCGATGGTGATGTGGTGGTCGCGGCGCATGTCGAGGGTGGCGCCCTCCTTGCCGCCGACCAGCGGGCGCAGTCCGCCGATGGAGCCGACGACGTCGTCGGGGGTGAGCTTGCCCTCGAAGGCGGTGTTGGCGCCCTCCAGCAGGAACTCCATCTCCTGCCGGGTGCAGTGCACGTCGTCCGGCGAGCCCTGGTAGTCCTCGTCGGTGGTGCCGAGGACGACGCTGTTGCCCCAGCGGGTGCAGGTGGCGCGGCGGGCGCGGCCGGGGATCGGCACGGTGACGGTGCAGTTGATGCGGACCTTGTCCCACGGCACGACGATGTGAACGCCCTTGGCGGGGCGGACCTGCGGCGCGTGGTGTTCGTCGGCCATCGCGTCGACCCGGTCGGCCCAGACGCCGGTGGCGTTGACGACGGCGCGGGCGCGGATGTCGAACTCGTCGCCGTCGGCGGTGACCCGGGCGCCGGACGCCTTGCCGCCCTGCATCAGCAGCGCGGTGGCCGCGGCGCCGTTGAGGACCTTCGCGCCGAGCGCGGCGGCGGTGCGTACGAGGGTGAGGACGAGGCGGGCGTCGTCGGTGCGGGCGTCGAAGTACACCAGGCCGCCCTTGAGGTTCTCGGCGCGCAGCGTCGGTGCCTGCGCCAGGACCTCGGGGACGGTCAGCCGCTGGTGGAGCTTGCCGATGCGCCAGCCGCCGACCAGGTCGTACGTCCACAGCAGGCCCTCGAAGCCCTTGGCGAGGCGGGCGTCGAACACGCCCTCCTTCTCCAGGATCGGGAAGAGAAACGGCAGCCGGTGCACCAGGTGCGGGGCGTTCTTGCGGAAGCGGTGGCGCTCCAGGAGGGAGTGGCGGACGAGGTTGACGTTGCCCTGCTCGATGTAGCGCAGTCCGCCGTGGATCATCTTCGAGGACTTCGAGGAGGTGCCGGAGGCGAAGTCGTCCTTCTCGACCAGCGCGGCGCGCAGCCCGCGCGAGGCCGCGTCGAGCACGGCGTACGCACCGGTGACGCCGCCGCCGATGACGAGGACGTCGTAGGTCTCGTCGGCGAGATCGCGCTTGATGGCCGCGCGGTCGAGCAGCAGGGCCGATCGGCGGGTCGCCGCGGCGCTGCGCCGCGGCTTCCGGGCGGGCATGGTGATCACAACATCAACTCCTGGTGTTTCGGCGACGGTCCGGGGGTCGGCCGGGCCGTCCGGATGACGGCGCGGGGCCGTCAGTGGGGGGTGTGCGGGGGCAGGGCACTCTCGTGCAGGTGGGTGGCGAGCAGGTCGTACCAGTCGGCGCGGCTGCGGTCGCGGTCGGCGGGGTCGAGGGCGGGCGTGAAGATCCGGCCCTGCGGCTGGGCCTCGACGACCTCGTCGAGCGAGGACCACAGCCCCTGGGCGACGCCCGCGAGGTAGGCGGTGCCGCGCAGGCTGGCGGTGGCGGAGTCGGCGGCGCGCTCCAGCGGCAGTCCGGTCAGATCGGCCTGGATCTGCATCAGCGGGTCGCTGCCGGAGACGCCGCCGCCGACCCGCAGCCGGGTGAAGGGCGCGCCCATGGTGTCGGCGACGCCGTCGATGAGGTCGCAGACGGAGTGGGCGATGCCTTCCAGGACGGCGCGGGCGAGGTCGGCGCGGGTGGTGGCGAGGGTGAGTCCGCTGAGCGCCGCGGTGGCCTCGGGGTGCCAGACGGGCGTGCGGACCCCGGCGAGAGCGGGGACGAAGCGCGGGGTGCGGCCGGGCCGGGACGGCACCCGGCCGGCCTCCTCCCCCAGCTCCTTCGGCGAGGCGAAGAGACCGAGGTCGTCGCAGAGCCAGCGCAGGGCGGAGCCGGCGGTGGAGGTGTACGCCTCCAGGCTGAAGTGGCTGGTGCCGCCCTGCCGCCGGCCCGGTTGGGCGAGCACCCCGGAGATGTCGGGCCGGGGCAGGGCGGGTTCGGTGCCGGTCGCGGCGTCGACGAAGGCGCCGGTTCCGTACATGCACATGCCCTGGCCGGCTTCGAGTCCGCCGAGGGCGATGAGCGCGGCGTGCTGGTCGCCCATGGAGGCGGCCACGGGGACGGCGATGCCGAGGGCCGCCGGGTCGGTGGTGCCGAACCCGGCGTCGTCGGAGCGGAGTTCGGGCAGCAAGTCGAGGGGGAAGCCGAGGTGGCCGATCCACTCCTCGTCCCAGGCGTGCGCTTCGAGCAGATAGCCGCCGCTGGAGGCCGCGTTGGTGGGCGTGGTGGCGTGCACGGCGCCGCCGGTCAGCCGCCAGATGAGCCAGGTGTCGACGGTGCCGAAGCGCAGTCGTCCGGCGCGGCGGGCGGCGGCGACCGCGGGGTGCGCGGCGATCTGCCGGGCGGCCCAGAGGAAGGGGGCGCGGGCGCCGACCGGCCGGCCCTGGCGGGCCAGCAGGCGGGCGTCCCACTCGGCCTCGTAGCCGGTCAGCTCGTGGGCGTACCGCCGGTCCTGCCACACCACGGCGGGCAGCAGCGGCTCGCCGGTGGCGGCGTCCCAGAGCATCGCGGTGGCCCGCTGGGTGGAGAGGGCGACCGCGGTGATCTCGATGCCGTCCTCGCGGGCGCGGGCGACGGCGCGCCGGGCCACGTCGAGGGTGGCGGTCCAGATCTCCGCCGGGTCCTGCTCGACGGCCAGGTCGTCCGGGTGGCTGACCGCGATCGAGCGGTAGAACACCTGGTGGGCGGCGCCGGAGTCGAGGACGACGCCGGCCCGGGTGCCCGTGGTGCCTTCGTCGATGGCCAGCACACCGCGCCGAGCGGCGCCGGTGAACGTCTGCGTCATAGCGGCCCTTTCACTTACGAGCATGCGGTACGGGGGCGAGCGATCATCGTGGGCCGGGGCGGGGCCCGGGCCCGGTCAGCGCGCGGGGGCGGCGGGGGCGGTTTCCGGGGCGGCGGCCAGGTCGTGGGCGGCGGCCTCGTCCGGGGAGACGCCGGCCCTGGTCGGGTCCCACTTGATGACCAGGCAGGTGATCAGGCCGAGCAGCGGCACGACGGAGAGCACCAGGAAGGTGCCGGCCAGGCCGAGCCCGTCCTTGATCTGCGGGAAGACGTACAGCCCGGCGACGCTGCCGAAGCTGCCGACCATGCCGGTGACACCGGTGCCCAGGGCCCGTACGTCGCTGCTGTACGAGAGGGCGGCGATGGACTTGCCGTTGGCGCCGGGGCCCGCCGCGTGGCAGAGGATGAAGACCACGGGCAGCAGGAAGGCGACGGCCAGCGGGACCTTTCCGAAGGTCAGGCCCATGGCGACGAGGGCGACGAAGACCCCGGCGAAGCCCGCGGCGGAGCTGAGGCGCAGGCCCAGGCGGCGCCCGGCGTAGGCGGAGAGGAGGCCGCCGGCGATGCCGAAGGCGTTGAAGACCATGGAGCCGACGGTGGCCTTCTCGAAGCTCTCGCCGAAGATCGACAGGCTGATGACCGGGAGGTACCAGCCGACCGCGAAGTACTGCATGGACTGCCCGAGGGAGATCACCGAGGAGAGGACGGTGCGCGGCAGGTAGGCGCCCTTGAAGAGCACTCCGGCCTGGCGGAAGCCGGGCGCCGGGGCGGCGGTGGCGGCGCGGGTGGCCTCGTCGGGGTGTCCGGCGACGGCCTTGATGCCGTAGAGCTTGTCGAGGTTGGCGACGGCGTCGTCCAGGCGTCCCTTGCCCGCCAGCCAGGCCGGGCTCTCCTTCAGCATCGCCCACTGGCCGATCAGCAGCGCGGCGGCGACGACCGCGGCGGAGCCGACGGACCAGCGCCAGATGTCCGCGCCGACGTCCAGGTGGAAGAAGACCAGCGCCAGGGCGAGGTTGCTGGTGGTGGCGACGTACCAGACGGCCTGCCAGAGGTTGAGGCGGCCGCCCAGCTTCGCGGGCGTGTACTCGGCGAGCAGCGCCATCGCCACCGCGAAGTCGATGCCGTACGCGACGCCGACCAGGACGCGGCCGAGCCAGACGACGGTGAAGTCCCCGGCGAAGGCGGCGAGCAGGGCGCCGGCGATGGCGAAGACCTTGGCGAGCAGCAGCGGGGGGACCCGGCCGAAGCGGGTGGCGAGCCAGCCGCCGGCGGGGTTGAAGAGGATCGCCAGCGCCGGGGCGGTGGCGGTGAGGACCGAGACCTGGGTGCTGGTCAGGTGCATCTGGGTCGTCATCGGGCCCAGACCGGCGCTGAGCGCGGCGTTGGAGTAGGCGTCGAGGAAGAGCCCGCCGAAGACGAGGAACCAGACGACCTGCGCACGGCCGGTGATCTTTCCCAGGCCATCGATGAGGCCGACGACGTCGGCGACGCCGTTGACGCTCGGACGTTGTGCCATGAATCCGCCTCTGAAGGAAGGACCCATCGGTGGCGGGGAAAGACAGAAGACAGGCAGGACGAAACCACCGACAGGTGGTCTATGTCTGTGCCTGTCCAAAAATCTGCGGAAAGCGCCGCAGCACGTTTACTGCAAGGTACGAACTACGAGCGAGGTTAAGAACGGATCAGAGGGCCGTCAAGGGTTTCGCGGGGGTTACCTGAATGTGACGGGCGGGCTGCGCGCGGTCTCCGGGGCGGCCCGGGCCTGGCGCGTTGCGGCCCCCGGATGCGGAGCCCGCCGTGCCGGATGTGCCGATCTCTCCTAGCCTGTGCGGCATGACCCAGGAAGCGGGCACGCAGCGTGGGGGAAGCGGGACGGCCGAGGAGTCCGCGCGCGCATCGGCGCTGCTCACGGCCCAGGAACAGGCGGCCGCGCTCTTCGCGGAGATCGGCCGCCGCGGGCTGGTCGCCCCCGGGCGCGGGGAGCGCGAGGTGAGCGACGCGGTGCGGGATCTGGCCCGCGAGATGTTCGGTGTCCGGCGGTACTGGCACAAGCGGATCGTCCGTTCCGGCCCCAACACCCTCCAGCCCTACCGGCAGAACCCGCCGGACCGGATCATCGGCGAGGACGACATCGTCTTCTGCGACTTCGGCCCGCTCTTCGCGGAATGGGAGGCGGATTTCGGCCGAACCTTCGTCCTCGGCGACGACCCGGTCAAGCACCGGCTGCGCGACGATCTGCCGGTCCTCTTCGAGGCGGGACGCCGCCACTTCGCCGCGCATCCGGAGATCACCGGCGAGGAGCTGTACGCCGAGGTGGTGCGGCTGGCCGAGGCGGCGGGCTGGGGGTTCGGCGGGCCGCACTCGGGCCATCTGCTGGGCGAGTTCCCGCACGAGACGGTGGCCGGCGCCGAGGTCGACTCGTACATCGCGCCGGGCAGCGCCCGCCCGATGCGGCGCGACGACGGGCAGGGGCGGCGCTGCCACTGGATCCTGGAGATCCATCTCGTCGACCGGGAACGGGGATTCGGCGGCTTCCACGAGGAGCTGCTGGACCTCGGGCACCCGGTCGCGGCCTGACCGCGCCGGTCAGGGGTGCTGGCTGCTGACGGACACCACCTCGCCGGTCATGTACGAGGCGTAGTCGCTGGCCAGGAAGACCATGACGTTGGCGACCTCCCAGGGCTCGGCGGCGCGGCCGAACGCCTCGCGGGCGCTCAGCTCGGCGAGCAGCTCCTCGCCGGCGACCTTGGCGAGGTGCGGGTGCATCGCGAGGCTGGGGGCGACGGCGTTGACGCGGATGCCGTGGTCGGCGACGTCGAGGGCGCTGCACCGGGTCAGCGCCATCACCCCGGCCTTGGCGGCGGCGTAGTGGGCCTGGCCGCGCTGGGCGCGCCAGCCGACGACCGAGGCGTTGTTGACGATGACGCCGCCCCCGGCCGGGATCATATGGCGCAGCGCGGCGCGGGTGGCCTTGAAGGTGCTGGTCAAGGTGGTGGCGAGGACGGTGTCCCACTGCGCGTCGGTCATCTCGGCGACGGAGGCGGTGCCGCCGAGCCCGGCGTTGTTGATCAGTACGTCGAGGGCGCCGCACTCGTGCGCCGCGGTGTCCATCAGCCGGTCGAGCTGCGCGCCGTCGGTGACGTCGCAGGGCACGGCGAGGGGGCGGGTGCCGGTGTGGTCGGCGAGGCGGTCGGCGGCCTCGGCGAGGCGGCGGGCGTGGCGGTCGCTGATGACGAGCCGGGCGCCCTCCTCGGCGCACCGCCGGGCGGCGGCGAAGCCGATGCCGGTGCCGGCGGCGGCGGTGACGACGACGGTCCGGTCCGCCAGCAGCTGATGGGAGGCGGGCCGGGCGGCAGGGGTCTTCGAGGTCTCGGGCACGGTCACACGGCTCCCTCGTCGGGTGCGGCGGGGTGCGCTCCCCCGCCGGGCGGGTCCGTCAGGCGGTGCAGGACCTCGTCGGCCTGCGTCATGATCCGGTCGATCAGCTCCCGGCAGCTCGGCAGGTCGTCGATGAGGCCGACGACCTGGCCGGTGGCGAGGACGCCGAGGTCGGGGCGGCCGTCGAGGAGTCCGGTGCGGTAGAGCAGCGGGGCGTTGGCCGCCATCACGACCTGGCTCCAGCTCAGCCCGTGGCGGCGGCGCAGCGCGAGGCCCTCGCGGACGAGGTCGGGCCAGGGGGTGCCGGAGAGTCTCCGGAAGGCGGTGGCGTTGCGGGCGGCGCGCAGCAGCCGGCCGGCGCCGGAGGTCTTCTCCAGCCGGGCGACCGGTCCGGTGCGCAGCACCCGCTGCGGGACGCCGTCCACCTCCCGGGTCAGGACGGTGTCGTGGACGCCCTTGTCCAGGTAGACCTGTTTGACGGCGGGGGCGACGGGCGAGTCGCGGGTGAGCAGGAAGCGGGTGCCCATGGCGATGCCGTCGGCGCCGTAGGCGAGGGCGGCGACCAGACCGCGGCCGTCGCAGTAGCCGCCGGCGGCGATGACCGGCAGGTCCACTGTGTCGCGGACCTGCGGCACCAGCAGTCCGGTGGGGACGGCGCCGGTGTGGCCGCCGCCCTCGCCGCCCTGGACGATCACCGCGTCGGCGCCCCAGGCGGCGACCTTCTCGGCGTGGCGGCGGGCGCCGATGGACGGGACGACGAGCAGCCCGCCGTCCTTGCAGCGGGCGATGAGGTCGCGGCGCGGCGCGAGGGCGAACGAGGCGACCGTGACGCCGCTGCGGATCAGCAGGTCGACGCGGGCCTCGGCGTCGGGCTGGTCGGCGCGGAGGTTGACGCCGAAGGGCCGGTCGGTGGCGGCGCGGACCTCGTCGAGGGCGCGGCGCAGCCCGTCGAGGCCGAGCAGCCCGGCGGAGAGGATGCCCAGGCCCCCGGCGTTGGCGGTGGCCGCGGTGAGGGTGGCGTCGGAGACGTATCCCATGCCGGTCTGGACGATCGGGTGGGCGACGCCGAAGAGGTCGCAGATCCGGGTGTGCAGCGCCGGGTGCGTCATGCCGGGAGCTCCGCCGCGCGCAGGCCCGCCGGGTCGATGACCTCGCGGATCAGGCGGAGTTCGGCGGCGGTGGGCAGGCGGGTCGCGGGGATCTCGCCGTCGACGACGAGCGGGCAGCCGGTGCGGGCGACGACGTCCTCGGTGCGGACGCCGGGGTGGACGGAGCGCAGCCGGAGCGTGCCGGTCGCGGGCGCGAAGTCGAGGACGGCGAGGTCGGTGACGACGCGGTGCAGCGCGTGGTGGCGGGCGGCAGGCCCGGCGGCCGCCGCGGCGGCGGTGCCGACGCCGCAGACCATGTCGACGCGGGGCACGAAGACCCGGGCGGAGTGGCGCGGAACCCAGTAACTCACCGGGTGGCTGAGGGTGTTGCCGGGGGCGCCGCGGACGCCGACGAGCTGTACCTTGGGCGCTTCGTAGGGGCCGATGGCGGAGATGTTGACGTTGCCGTGGGCGTCGATCTGGGTGGGCATCATCATCGCGTGCCGGCGGCCGCTCCAGACCAGGTCGAAGAGGGTGCGGAAGGGCGCGTACCCCTCGACGGGCCCGTCGGGCGCGGCGCCGAGCGGCCAGATCCCCTGGACCAGACGGGCCTCGCCGTCGGTGAGCAGCAGGTCGGGGGCGAAGGTGGCGCGGGCCAGCCGGACGCCGATGGTGGGGGCGGTGCCGAAGGCGCTGGCCAGGATCTCGCCGCTGCCGCGGAACGCCTCGGCGCAGGCGACCGCGCAGATCTCGGCCCGGGTCGCGTCGCTCATGCCGGCTGCCCCTCTCCGTGGTGGCCCGGCGCGCGGTGGTGTCCGTCGCCGGTGAGATAGCGGTGGTGGAACTCCTCCCAGGCGGCGGGCGACCGGGCGGCGTCGGCGTACTCCTTCTGGTACGCCTCGTCGCGCGGGTAGTCCGGTGCGCAGGAGGTGAAGTGGGCGCCGCCGGGCGCCTCGACGACGCCTTCGACGGCGTAGCGGCGGACGACGAGGGTGGCCGGGTGGGCGTCCTCGGTGAGACGGGCGGTGGGGACGATCCGTTCGCAGGAGACGAAGGCGTGCTCGGCGGCGCCGCAGAAGAGGTCGTCGAAGTACGGATCGGGGCCCAGGCACTGGGCGTTGCCCGCCGCGTCGGCGCGGTTGAGGTGGACCAGCGCGGCGTCCAGCGGCAGCGCGGGCATCGCGACCAGCTCCTCACCGCCGCCGTACGGGTCGGCGACGGTGCGCAGTTCGGGGTTGACCTTCAGGACGTCCGAGCCGAGTCCGGCGCGGGTGGGCAGGAACGGCAGCCGCAGCGACGCGGCGTACAGCCCCCACTGGAGCATCCCCTCGTCGTACTCCGCGACCTCGATGCGGCCGCTCTGGCGGGCGGCGCGGAAGTGCGGATCGAGGGGGATGGAGTCGAGCGAGACGAAGCCGAAGACGAGCTTGCGGACCTTCCCGGCGGCGCAGAGGAGGCCGACGTCGGGGCCGCCGTAGGAGACGAGGGTGAGATCGCGCAGGTCGGAGCGGAGGATCTCGCGGACCAGGGCGAGCGGTTTGCGGCGCGCGCCCCAGCCGCCGATGCCGAGGGTCATACCGGAGCGGAGCCGGGCGACCACCTCCGGCGCGGTCATCGTCTTGTCGGCCATACGCAGCTCCTGACGGTGTGTGCCGTGGATGCGCTCGTGCCGGGCGGCCCCGCCGCGCACCTAGCAAACGTTTGGTAGAGAGATTACGGTGGCCGCGCGGCCGGGTGTCAAGGGCCCGTGGCGCCCGGTCGGGCGCCACGACGCGGCGGGAGAGGGGCGGGCGATGAGCGGCGATCCGGGGGACTTCACCGGCCGGTCGGTGGCCATCACCGGCGGCACCAAGGGCATCGGGCGGGCCATCGCGGAGGCGTTCCTCGCGGCCGGTGCGGAGGTCACGGTCTGCGGGCGCACCGCGCCACCGGCCCCGCCGCGCGCGGGCGGGCGCACCGCGCACACGGTCCGCGCCGATGTCCGCGACCCGGCCGCGGCGCGGGAGTTCGTCGAATCCGCGGCCCACCGCACGGGACGGCTCGACGTCCTGGTCAACAACGCGGGCGGCTCACCGGACGCGGACGCGGCCACCGTCTCCCCGCGCTTCGTCGAGAAGGTGGTGGCGCTCAATCTGCTGGCGCCGTTCTACGCGTCCCAGGCGGCCCACCGCCATATGCGCGGCCAGGACGGCGGCGGCTGCATCCTCAACATCGGCAGCGTCTCGGCACACCATCCGCAGCCGGGCACCGCCGCCTACTCCGCCGCCAAGGCCGGTCTGCTGATGCTCACCCGGGCGCTGGCGCTGGAGTGGGGGCCGGCGGTCCGGGTCAACCATCTCAGCGCCGGGCCGGTGACGACGCCCGGCGCGGAGCGCGGCACGCCCGGCGCCGGGATCGTCCCGCTGGGCCGGCTGGCGCTCCCCACCGATCTCGCCGACGCCTGCCTGTTCCTGGCGGGCCCGGCGGCCGGGTACATCAACGGCGCGGATCTGGCCGTCCACGGCGGCGGCGAACCGCCCGCCCGCTACCTGGCCGCACGCCCGGGGCCCACCGCCTGACGGGCACTCAACTTCCGTACACCGGCTGCGGTGAGCGGGCCGCCGCGAGCAGGCGGCGGGCCGTGGCTCCGGCCTCGGCGGGGGTGCGGCGGGCGCCGGTGTCGTCGCTCGGGCCGGGGTGCCAGCCCTCCATGACGGTGATGCGGCCCGCCTCCGCCTCGAAGACCCGGCCGGTGACGCCCGCCGAGCCGGCGGAGCCGAGCCAGACCACGAGCGGGGAGACGTTCTCCGGGGCCATCGCGTCGAACTCCCCCGCCGCCGGCGCCGCCATCGTCTCGGCGAAGGCGTGTTCCGTCATCCGGGTGCGGGCGGCCGGGGCGAGCGCGTTGACCTGGACGCCGTAGCGGGCGAGTTCGGCGGCGGCGACCAGCGTCAGCCCGATGATCCCGGCCTTGGCGGCGGCGTAGTTGCCCTGCCCGACGCTGCCCAGCAGGCCCGCGCCGGAGCTGGTGTTGACGATCCGGGCGTGCGGGGTGCGGCCCGCCTTGGCCTCCGCCCGCCAGTGCGCGGCGGCGTGCCGGAGGGTGAGGAAGTGGCCCTTGAGGTGGACGCGGACGACGGCGTCCCAGTCGTCCTCGCCGAGGTTGACGAGCATCCGGTCGCGGAGGAATCCGGCGTTGTTGACGAGGGTGTCGAGGCGACCGAAGGAGTCCAGTGCGGTGGCGACGAGGGAGGCGGCGCCCTCGGGGGTGGCGATGTCGCCGCCGTGCGCCACCGCCTCACCGCCGCGCGCCCGGATCTCCTCGGCGACCTGCTGCGCCGGGCCGGTGACCGCGCCGGTGCCGTCGAGCCCGACGCCGAGGTCGTTGACGACGACGCGGGCGCCCTCGGCGGCGAAGGCGAGCGCATGGGCGCGGCCCAGTCCGCGCCCGGCTCCGGTGATCGCGACGACGCGCTGCGCGCACAGTCCGGCCATGGCGTTCCCTCCGTCCGCTGAGGACGGCGGTCCCTGACCCCTCCGCCGCCGCCCGTCGAGCTGCTAGCGTACCTAACAAACGTTAGATGGAAAGGTGGTCGAACGCCTCATGGGTGTCTCCGTCTCCCGTCCCGAAGAGGGCGTCCGCGTCGTCACCGTCGACGTCCCGCCGGTCAACGCCCTTCCCGTGCAGGGCTGGTACGACCTCGCCGACGCGGTGCGCACCGCGGGCGCCGACCCCGGGGCACGCTGCGTGGTCCTGGCCGCCGAGGGACGCGGCTTCAACGCGGGCGTCGACCTCAAGGAGATGCAGCGCACGCCCGGCCACACCGCGCTGATCGGCGCCAACCGCGGCTGCTACGAGGCGTTCGCCGCGGTCTACGACTGCGAGGTGCCGGTGGTCGCCGCGATCCAGGGGTTCTGTCTGGGCGGCGGGGTCGGGCTGGCCGGGAACGCCGATGCGATCGTGGCGAGCGACGACGCGGTGTTCGGCCTGCCGGAGCTGGACCGCGGGGCGCTCGGCGCCGCGACGCACCTCGCCCGGCTGGTCCCGGCGCATCTGATGCGGACGCTGTACTACACCTCCCGCACCGTCACCGCCGAGGAGCTGCGGGCGCACGGCTCGGTGTGGCGGGTGGTGCCGCGGGCGCAGCTGCGGGCGTCCGCACTGGAGTTGGCGCGGGAGATCGCCGCGAAGGACGGTTCGCTGCTGCGGCTGGCGAAGGCGGCGCTCAACGGCATCGACCCGGTCGACGTCCGCCGCAGCTACCGCTTCGAGCAGGGCTTCACCTTCGAGGCCAACCTCAGCGGCGTCGCGGACCGGCACCGGGAGGCGTTCGTGGCGTCGCGGGAGGCGCCGGACCGCCCGTAGGAGCCGCCTTCGGCCGCCACCGTCCCGTACCCAACGGGCGACCGGCGGCGGACGGTCCTTGCCGCAGGAGCGGCACGCCGCCCGGTGCCGCGCCGGGTCAGGCGTTCTGGGCCTGCTGGGCGCGAGCGGCGACCGTCGAGGCCAGCCGCTCGAACTCCGTGCTCCATTCCGGGTCGTCGACCACCGGCGTGTATTCCAGCTTGATGAGGACGGTGCCGACGCGGAGCAGGGCGATGGCCGTCGTCTCGTCGAGACCGGCGTCGTGGTGGGTGAGCGCGATGCGCTGATCGCCGAGCTCCGGGAGGGGGATCTCCCGCGCCTCGTTGGTGCCGGCGACCTTCGACCGGGTTTCCTCGAACCCCTTCGCGGTCAGCTCCGCGCGCGGGCAGGATCCCACCGTGAACCGCGCGTGGACCACCGTTCCCGCACTGGTGCGCCCGTAGGCGGTGTCGAATTTCGCCTCGACCCCCGAGCACCCGTTGCCCTCGTTCGTCCCGGTCCTGAGGGTCCCGGACCGTTCCCAGCCGGACGGCATGCTCGTCAGGTCCGGGACAACCCGCCTGAGCTCGCTGACATTCAGGGCCCGCACGCCCGGGCGGGCGCCGCCGTCCTGCGACGAACCGGGAGAGGCATCGACCACGATCAGCCGCACGCCCCCGTACACGGCCAGCGCGACCAGGGCCACCAGCGAAGCGGCCACCAGCGCGATGACGGCCCGCCCGCCCCGGGTGTTGTTGATGGTCAGCGGGCCGAGGGCGATGGAGCTGCGCGACACCTGGCTGCCGGTGATCAGCAGGCTGCCCGTGGTGTGGGACCCCGGTGCGGTCAGGTGCGCCTGCAGCTGACGGCGCAGCCCCGGGTCCGCCTCGATCTCCTCCTGGATCGCGGAGCGGGCGGAGTCCCGTGCGTCCGGGTCCTCCGGGGCGCGGTGCAGCCCGTCCAGGGCCGTCCGCCCCCGTTCCGTCGAAGCCAGTCGCGCGCGTACGGAATCGGCGACCGCGGCTCCGGCGCTCTGGCCGACCGCGCTCGCCGCTCCGGTCAGGACGGCCACGGCCATGGCCGCGAGTTCGGAACTCTCCATGTTCGCCCCCCGTTTCGGTGCACGGCGCCCACAAGGCTCCGCACCTGAACCCATTATCGCCATGGACGCGACATTCGGCGTGATGCTCGCGCGACTTCCCGGAGCGTGGGCCGGGGCCGCGCCGCCCGGGGCGCGACCCCGGGGCTCCCCGCGGGCGAGCGTCAGCGCCCGCGGCCCGGAACGGCCAGGACGCTCCGGCACATGAGGCCCGAATCCCCGCACACACGAGCGAGACGGAAATCGGCTACCGAACTCGGGCGTTTTGAACTGTACATGTCGGGTATGAACCCTGAAGTCGACCTGAAGTGGGCGAGACGGATCTCGGGCTCACTGGGAGTGGTGAAGACCATGCCAAACGTCAGACACGCCATCGTTCCAACGCAGTTCAGTCAAGCCTCGGGCCAAACCCTCGCGTGGGAGTTCTGGTTCCAGCAGTCACCGCCTCAGCCGGGAGACTGGACCCGCCCGGCCGTGGAGCTCGTTCCGGGCTTCAGCCAGCCCGATGCGCAGCTCTGGTACGTCGGCGAGGCCAACGTGCTGCACGGCAATGGGCAGCCCAGCCCGGTGAGTTGGGTGGTAAGGGTTCAGGCACTCAACGGTGACGCGGTCTTCGCGGCCAGCGTGATCAGCGTGAGCGGATAAGGAAGGGGAAAACGCAGTGCAGCGAGTCCAAGTGGCGTATGCCGCGGACGGAACCATCATCGGGCTGGCGGAGATCGCCGAAATCGGCGACCGTCCTCCGGTCCGCGGTCGCATCCTCCCTGAAGAGGGCCGGAATTTGGCAGAAATGGAAGTCTCTGCCGAATTGCGCGACCTCCCCATCGGCGAGTTGTTGCGGCGGTACCGCATCACCGAGACGTCCGAGGGGCTGGCCTTCATCCCGAAATAGCGTCGCGCCCTGCGACCTTACGGGGGGCGAGAAGGCACCACCGATGATGCCGTGCTGAACGGGCGGCCCCGCGCGGAACCCCACGCGGCGCCTCACCGTGCGAGCCCATCGGCCTCAGCCCCCCTCACAGCCGTTCGATGATCGTCACGTTCGCCTGACCGCCGCCCTCGCACATGGTCTGGAGGCCGAACCGGCCGCCGGTGCGCTCCAGTTCGTGCAGGAGGGTGGTCATCAGCTTGGCGCCGGTGGCGCCGAGGGGGTGGCCCAGGGCGATGGCGCCGCCGTTGACGTTGACCTTCGCCGGGTCGGCGCCGGTCTCGCGCAGCCAGGCGAGGACGACGGAGGCGAACGCCTCGTTGATCTCCACCAGATCGATGTCGTCCATCGTCAGCCCGGCCCTGCGCAGCGCGTACGCGGTGGCCGGGATCGGCGCGGAGAGCATCCGGATCGGGTCCTCGCCGCGTACCGAGAGGTGGTGGACGCGGGCGCGGGGTGTCAGTCCGTGGTCGCGGACGGCGCGTTCGGAGGCGATCAGGAGGGCGGCGGCGCCGTCGGAGATCTGGGAGGCGAGGGCGGCGGTCAGCCGGCCGCCCTCGGTCAGCGGGGTCAGCGCCGCCATCTTGGCGAGGCTCGTGTCACGGCGCGGGCCCTCGTCGGCGGTGACGGCGCCGTACGGCACGCTCTCGCGGGCGAAGCGGCCCTCGTCGAGGGCGCGGGCGGCCCGCCGGTGCGAGCCGAGCGCGAACTCCTCCATCTCCCCGCGGCCGATGTCCCACTGCGCGGCGATGAGTTCGGCGCCGTGGAACTGGTCGACGGGCCGGTCGCCGTACCGCGCGCGCCAGCCCGCCGACCCGGCGTAGGGCCCTTCCGTGAACCCCAGCGGTTCGGCGGCCCGGCGGCTCGCGAACGCGATCGGGATCTGCGACATGCTCTGCACGCCGCCGGCGACGACCAGGTCCTGGGTGCCGGAGAGCACGCCCTGGGCGGCGAAGTGGACGGCCTGCTGGGAGGAGCCGCACTGCCGGTCGACGGTCACGCCCGGCACCTCCTCGGGCAGTCCGGCCGCCAGCCAGCAGGTGCGGGCGATGTCCGCCGCCTGCGGGCCGACGGTGTCCACACAGCCGAACACGACGTCCTCCACCGCCGCCGGGTCCACGCCCGAGCGCGCCATCAGGGCCGTCAGCACATGCGCCCCGAGGTCGGCCGGATGGACGGCGGACAGCCCGCCGCCGCGCCGGCCGACGGGGGTGCGGACCGCTTCGACGAGATACGCCTCGGGCATCGGGACTCCTCAGGGAAGATGCGTCAGGGGGTGCGCTCCCCGAGGGCGATGCCGTCCAGCACCATCGACAGGTACTGCCGGGCGATCTCTTCGGGGCTGTGCAGTCCGCCCGGCCGGTACCACGACGCGGCGACCCAGACGGTGTCGCGGACGAAGCGGTAGGTGAGGCGGATGTCCAGATCGGCGCGGAAGACGCCGTCGGCGACGCCGCGCTCCAGGGTGCCCAGCCACGCCTTCTCGAACTTCCGCTGCGAGTCGGCGAGATAGGTGAAGCGGGGCTGGACGGAGAGGTGGCGGGACTCCTTCTGGTAGATCGCGACCGCCGCGTGGTGCCGGTCGATCTCCCGGAACGACTCGGTGACCAGCGCCTCGATGGTCTCCCGGGGGCCGAGCCCGGCGGCGAGGACGGCGTCGTAGCCCGCCCACAGCTCGTCGAGGAAGGTTGCGAGGATCTCGTCGAGCATCGACTCCTTGGAGTCGAAGTGGTAGTAGAGGCTCCCCGCCAGCATTCCGGCCGCGTCGGCGATCTTGCGGACGGTGGTGGCGTTGTACCCCTGCGCGGCGAACACCTCGGCGGCCACGCCGAGCAGTTCCCGGCGCCGCTCGGGCGAGGGGGTCATCGTCTTCTTCTTGCCGCTGTCGGGCGCATTGCTTTTCGGCACACCGCCATTGTCGTCCCCCGCCCGCCCGGCGACGGGACCGGGCCGGGGCCGGCGGCGCACGGGCCGGGGCGTACGGTGCGGCGCGCGGCGGCGCCCGTCACGGCCGGGCCTCCCGGGGCAGTCCCAGTACCCGCTCGGCGATGATGTTCCGCTGGATCTCGTTGGAGCCGCCGTAGAGCGTGTCGGCGCGGGAGAAGAGGAACAGCCGCTGCCACTCGTCGAGGTCGTACGGCGCCCCGGCGGCGAGGGTGCCGGCGGCGCCGCGGATCTCCATGGCGAGTTCGCCCAGGTCGCGGTGGAAGGTCGCCCAGTAGATCTTGCCGATGGACGCCTCCGGGCCCGGCGCCCCGGCGGCGGCGCCCTCCAGCATCCGCAGGGCGTTGCCGCGGACGGTCTGCAGGGCGATCCAGGAGCGGACGAGCCGGTCGCGGATCAGCGGGTCGCGGGCCGCGCCGTTGCGGACCGCGAGGGCGGCCAGCGCCTCCCATTCGCGGCGGAAGCCGACCTGCTGCCCGAGGGTGGAGACACCGCGTTCGAAGCCGAGGGTGGCCATCGCGACCGCCCAGCCACCGCCCTCCTCGCCGACGAGGTTCCCGGCGTCGGTGCGGGCGCCGTCGAACAGCACCTCGTTGAACTCCGCGGTGCCGGTGAGCTGGGTGATCGGCCGGATCTCCACACCGTCCTGATCCAGCGGCACCAGGAGGTAGGACAGGCCCCGGTGCCGGGACGACCCGGGCTGCGTACGGGCGAGGACGAAGCACCACCGGGACTCGCGGGCCAGTGACGTCCAGATCTTGCGGCCGGTGAGCACCCAGTCGTCGCCGTCGCGTTCGGCGCGGGTGCGGACGGCGGCGAGGTCGGATCCGGCGTCCGGCTCGCTGTAGCCCTGGCACCACAGGTCGCGGACGGCGGCGATGGCCGGGAGGAAGCGGGCGCGCTGGTCCGGGGTGCCGAACGCCATGAGGGTCGGGCCGACCAGCTGTTCGCCGATGTGGCCCACCCGCGCGGGCGCACCGGACTCCGCGTACTCCTCGTGGAAGGCGACCTGCTCCTCCAGGGTGGCGCCGCGGCCGCCGTACTCCTTCGGCCAGCCGACGCAGGTCCATCCGGCGGCGGCCATGTGGCGCTCCCAGGCGAGGCGGCCGGCGAACGCCTCGTGCTCCCGGCCCGGCCCGCCGAGGCCGCGCAGCTCCGCGAACGCGCCGGTGAGCTGCGCCTTCAGCCAGCTCCGCGCCTGCTGCCGGAACTCCTCCACCGCAGTCATCTGCCGGCTCCCCCACGGATCTCGACGGCCACCGGCCGGTACGTTAACCTACCAAACACTTGTTAGGGAAGGAGGGCGGATGTCCACTGCCCCGACGGAGCCGGTCCGCTACGAGACCCGGGGCCCGGTGGCCCTGATCACCATGGACCGCCCCGCCTACCGCAACGCCCAGAACTCCGCGATGACCTACGCGCTGGACCGGGCCTTCTACCGCGCGGCGGCCGACGACGGCGTCAGGGCCGTCGTCCTCGCGGGCGCGGGCAAGCACTTCTCGGCCGGTCACGACATCGGCACCCCCGAGCGCGACGCCCACCTCCCGTTCGACCGCGCGGCCGGACTGTGGTGGGATCACTCGGACAAGCAGGGCGCCGAGAGCCGCTACGCCCGCGAGTCCGAGGTCTACCTCGGCATGTGCCGCCGCTGGCGGGAGCTGCCCAAACCGGTCCTCGCCTGCGTCCAGGGCGCCTGTGTGGCGGGCGGGTTGATGCTGGCCTGGATCTGCGACCTGATCATCGCCGCCGACGACGCGTTCTTCGCCGATCCGGTGGTCCGGATGGGCATCCCCGGCGTCGAGTACTTCGCCCACCCCTGGGTGATGCCGCCGCGGATCGCCAAGGAGTTCCTCTACACCGGCGACCGGATGAGCGCCGCCCGCGCCTACGAGCTGGGCATGGTCAACCGCGTCGTTCCGCGCGAGGAACTCCTCGACCACACCCTGGAGTTGGCGACGAGGATCGCCGGTCAGCCGCGGATGGGCCTGGCGCTGACCAAGCGCGCGGTCAACCAGGCCGAGGACCTCCAGGGCCTGCACACCGGCCTCGACTCCGTCTTCGGCCTGCACCACCTCGCGCATGCGCACAACGCGGAGACCTCGCGGGACGCGCTCGGCGGGATGGACGTCCGGGCCATGAAGGAGGCCGGATCCTGATGGACCTCGACCTCACCGCCGCGCAACGCGCGCTTCGCGACGAGGCCCGCGCCTGGCTCGCCGAGCACGTCCCCGCCGCGCCGCTGCCGTCCCTGGAGACGGCCGACGGGTTCGCCGCCCACCGCGCGTGGGAACGGACGCTGGGCGCCGCCCGCTGGTCGGCGGTGTCCTGGCCCGAGCGGTACGGCGGCCGGGGCGCCGGCATCGCCGAATGGCTGCTCTTCGAGGAGGAGTACCACGCGGCGGGCGCCCCCGGCCGGGTCGCGCAGAACGGCGTGGGCCTCCTCGCCCCCACCCTGCTGGAGCACGGCACCGAGGCCCAGCGCGCGCGGATCCTGCCGCCGATGGCGCGCGGTGAGGTCATCTGGGCGCAGGCGTGGTCGGAGCCGGAGGCCGGATCGGACCTGGCCGCGCTGCGCTCGACGGCGACCCGCACGGACGGCGGCTGGCTGCTCGACGGCCAGAAGACCTGGTCGTCCCGGGCCGCCTTCGCCGACCGCGCCTTCGGCCTCTTCCGCAGCGAGCGCGGCGCGCGCCCGCACCACGGGCTGACGTATCTGATGTTCCCGCTGGACGCGCCCGGGGTGACGGTCCGGCCGATCGGCCGTCTGGACGGCAAGCCCGCCTTCGCCGAACTCTTCCTGGACGGCGTCTTCGTCCCCGACGAGGACGTCATCGGCGCCCCCGGCGACGGCTGGCGCGTCGCCATGTCCACCGCCGGGAACGAACGGGGGCTGACGCTGCGCAGCCCCGGCCGGTTCACCGCGGCCGCCGCGCGGCTGACCGCGCTGTGGCGCGAGCGCGGCGCGCCCGGGGACACGGCGCTGCGCGACCGGGTCGCCGATGCGGTCATCGGCGCCGAGGCGTACCGCCTGTTCACCCACGCGGCCGCCGCCCGGCTCGCCGCCGGGCAGCCGATCGGCGCGGAGGCCAGCTTGAACAAGGTCTTCTGGTCGCAGCTGGATCTCGCGCTGCACGAGACCGCCCTCGATCTGCTCGGCCCGTACGGCGAACTCGCCGACGACGCCGGCGAGGCGCCCGCGCACGGCCGTTGGGCGGACGGCTATGTCTTCGCGCTCGCCGGTCCGCTCTACGCGGGCACCAACGAGATCCAGCGCGACATCATCGCCGAGCGGCTGCTCGGCCTGCCGAAGGGACGGCGCTGATGCGGTTCCTCCTCGACCGTGAGCAGCGGGAGTTCGCCCGGACGCTGGACGCCCTGCTCGGCGCGGCCAACGCCCCCGCGGCCGTACGGGCCTGGGCGGCCGGCGATCCGGGGCCCGGCCGCGCCCTGTGGGAGAAGCTCGCCGACGTCGGGGTGTTCGCCCTGGCCGTTCCCGAGCGGCACGGCGGGCTGGGCCTGCGCCCGGTCGAACTGGCCGTCGCCTTCGTGGAGCTGGGGCGGCACGCGGTGCCCGGGCCGCTGGTGGAGACGGTCGCGGCGGGGGCCCTGCTGACGGAGCCGGACGGTCCGGACGGAGCCGCTTCCGGCGACATCGGCGGCCTCCTCCCCCGGATGGCCACCGGGCGCGCCCTGATCTCCCTCTGCCTGCTGTCCGAGGCGCAGCCGTACGCGCTGGACGCCGACACCGCCGATACGGTGCTGGTCGTCGAGGGGGACGCGCTGCTGCGGGCGGCGTCCGTGGGGCCGGTGCAGCGGTCCGCCGATCCGGCGCGGCGGCTGGCCCGGCCGGGTCCGGGGCCCGTCCTCGCGCGGGGGCCGCGGGTGCGGGCGGCGGCGGACCGGGCGGCCGATGTGGCGGCGCTGGCGACCGCCGCGCAGGCGCTCGGCCTCGGCCGGGCGCTGCTCGACGCGACCGTCCAACACGTCCGCGCCCGGACGCAGTTCGGTGTCCCCGTCGGCTCGTTCCAGGCGGTCAAGCACCGGCTGGCCGACACCCTGCTGGGCCTGGAGTTCGCCGAGCCGCTGGTGTACGCGGCGGCGCTCGCCCTGGCGCGGGGCGCGGCGGGCGACCGCGGCGTGTCCGCGGCGAAAGTCGCGGCGGGTGAGGCGGCGTACGCGGCGGCGCGCACCGCGCTCCAGCTGCACGGCGCCCTCGGCTACACCGAGGAGCCCGATCTGTCCCTGTGGATCCGCAAGGCCCGCGCGCTGCGCGACGCCTGGGGCACCCCCGCGGCCCACCGCGCCCGCGTGCTGGCCCCGTGACGGCCGGCCCGGCCCGGAATCCGGCACCGCGACGGCAGCGAAGGAGTGGACGGTGCGACTGACGGCGGAGCAACGGGAGCTGGGGGCCGCGGTGCGGGCGGTTCTCACCCGGTACGACGGCGCGGACGCCTGGCGGCCGCTGACCGAGCAGATCGGCATCGCGGGGCTCGGCGTCCCCGAGGCGTACGGCGGCACCGGCGGCGGCGCCCGCGAACTCCATGCGGTGCTGACGGAGCTGGGCCGGACGCTGAGCCCGCTGCCGTTCCTCGGCTCCGCGGTCCTGACCACGCAGGCGCTCCTCGCCACCGGGGACGAACACGCCCGCGCCCGGCTGCTGCCCGGCCTCGCGTCCGGTGCGGTGGTGGGCGCCCTGGCCTGGGCGGAAGGCGGCTCGTGGGATCCGGCACGGATCCGGACCGAGGCGGCCGCGGGGCCGGACGGCTCCTGGCGGCTCACCGGCGGGAAGGAGCACGTCCTGGACGGCGCGGATGCCGCGCTGCTGCTGGTCGCGGCGCGCACCGCACACGGCCTCGCGCTCTTCGAGGTCCCCGCCGACGGTCCGCGGCTCCGGCGCGAGGCTCTGGTCCCGGTCGACTCCACGCGGGCCCAGGCCCGGATCGTCCTGGACGGCGCGGAGGGGCGGCTGCTCGGCGCCGACGGCGACGGCGCGCGGGTGCTGGCCCGCGTCCTGGACCTGGCCGTCACCGCACTCGCCGCCGAGCAGACCGGCGCCGCCGCGCACTGCCTGGAGCGGACCGTCGCCTACGCCGGCATGCGCCATCAGTTCGGCCGCCCGATCGGTTCCTTCCAGGCGATCAAGCACCGGCTGGCCGACGCCTACGTCCGGGTCGAGGCCGCCCGCACCGCCGCCCTGGCCGCCGCCTGCGCCGCCGACGACCGCTCCCCGGCCCTGCCGCGCCTGGCCGCCGCCGCCAAGTCCGCCTGTTCGGAGGCGTTCACCGCGGTGGCCGGCGAGATGCTCCAGCTCCACGGTGGTATCGCCCTCACCTGGGAACACGAGGCCCACCGCTACTTCAAGCGCGCCTACGGCTCGGCCCAGCTCCTCGGCTCGGCGGCGTGGCACCGGGGGCGGCTGGCGGCGGAGCTGGGATTGGCGGGGTGAGCCGCGCGGGCTCCCGGGCAACGGTGCGGCCCCCGGTCGGCGTTCCGGCCCTCTCGTCAAGAGCCTTGCTACTCAGCCTCGTTGAGAGATGTGATCCAGCTTGTTGAGGGATTTGGTCCAGGCACGGCCGCACCGCGCCCGCCTAGTGTTCCTGGCGGTCCGCCGCTCCGGTGGCCCCCGCCCCGACAGGGGCCCCGGGGCGGGCGGACCCGTTCACGGCACACCGCCAACGGAAGGTGCATTCCATGCGTGAGTTCAGGCGTCTCCTCGTCTCCGCGGCCGTCGTCGCGGTGGCGACGGCGGGACCGGTCACCGCCGGGGCGGCCTCGGCGAGTGCGGCGCAGCCCGCCGCCCCGGTCGCCGCCGGGAAGATCTCCTGCAACCCCCAGAAGCTGCGGCACAAGGCGGACGAGTACCGGCTCCTGTCCGACAAGGCCGAGGCCCGCGCGCGGCACGAGATGGGTCTCGGCCACAAGAAGAAGGCCGTCGCGTACAAGAAGAAGGCGCGGGCGTACGACAAGAAGGCCAATCTCTACCTCGCGAAGGCGAAGCGCTGCCACGACTGACGGGCGGTGCGCGCGGGCCCGCCGACAGCGGCGGGCCGGGACGGCGGTCCGGGGCCGGTGAGGCCCCGGACCGCCGTTTCCGTGCGGGCGGTCGCCGGTGGCGGGCCGGCCGTCGTTGCCGTGCGGCCGGGTGGGCCGTCAACCCCCTTGCCTGTCCCGCATGTTGGACGTCCGGATCCGGAAGCACCTCCACCCGTCATCCGGCACACGCGTACTCCCCCGCCTCGTTACTGTCGCACCGAAGGGTGGCCGGTTCCGGCGGAACCCTCGCTCCACACCGCCCATGAAAGGTGCGTTCCATGCGTAAGTTCCCGCGTGTTCTCGTCTCCGCGGCCGTCGTCACGATGGCGGCGGCGGCACCGGTCGCCCTCGGCGCCGCCTCGGCGAGCGCGGCCCAGCCCGCCACGGCCGCCGCCTCCGCCACGAAGCTCTCCTGCGACAAGCAGCAGCTGCAGCAGCAGGCCCAGCAGGCCCAGGCCCAGGCCGACCAGGCCGAGGCCAACGCACGGGAGGCCGCGGCCCGCGGCGACAACCAGCGGGCCGACGCGTACATGCAGCAGGCGCGGGCCTACCGCGACCAGGCGACGCAGTACCTCAACCAGGCGGCTCAGTGCTCGAACTGACGGGCGGGTAGGCCCTCGGTCCCGTCGCCACCGGCGGGCCACAGCGGCGGTCCGGGGAACTCCCCGGGCCGCCGTTTCCGTGTACGGGCCGGTGCGGAGCGTTCAAGACCTGTGGCGGCGGGGCCGATGAGGCTGGTGGGACAGGGGTGCGGCCGGGCCGCGCCGTTCGCCAGCACACGCAGGAGGCCGACATGGTCAGCAAGCCGGACACCACGCTCCAGGGGAAGGCCGCCTTCATCGGCGGTGCGTCGCGCAATCTCGGCGGACTGATCGCCGGCACGCTCGGCGCGGAGGGCGCCCGGGTCGCGGTCCACTACAACAGCGACTCCTCCCGGGCCAAGGCCGAGGACGTCGTCGCGCGGATCAACGCCGGGCCGGGTGAGGCGTTCGCGCTCCAGGCGGATCTGACCCGGCCGGCCGAGGTGGCGCGCGCCTTCGACGAGGTCGTCGAGCGCTTCGGGAGGCTCGACATCAGCGTCAACACGGCCGGGATGGTGCTGAAGAAGCCGATGACCGAGATCACGGAGGAGGAGTACGACCGGATGTTCGCGGTCAACTCCAAGGCCGCGTTCTTCGTGATGAAGGAGGCCGCCCGGCGGATCGAGGACGGCGGGAGGATCGTCACGGTCGTCACCTCGCTGCTGGCCGCCTACACCGGGCTGTACTCCTCGTACGCGGGGAGCAAGGCACCCGTGGAGCACTTCGCGCGGGCCCTGTCGAAGGAGCTGTTCGGGCGGAACATCTCGGTCAACAACATCGCGCCGGGGCCGATGGACACGCCGTTCTTCTATCCGGCGGAGGACGACGACTCCGTCGCGTTCCACAAGGCGTCCGCGATGAACGGCGAGCTCACCAGGATCGAGGACATCGTGCCGTGGGTGCGGACGCTGCTGACCGACGGCTGGTGGGCCAACGGCCAGACGCTCTTCCTGAACGGGGGCTACACGACCCGCTGAGACCGGCCGGGCGGGCCGCCGCCACCGCTGGACGATCTTCCGGGACGACGGAATTCCCGCGTCGCTCCACCAATCGGGCCCGGCTCTTCGATACTGGTCGTCCGCCGTCCGGCCGGGCCCGCACGGGGTGGCCGGGATCCATCGCAGGAGGAACCGTTGAAGATGCTCATCAACGTCGCCGAGACCGTCGTGGCGGACGCGCTGCGCGGTATGGCGGCGGCCCATCCCGAGCTGGTCGTGGACGTCGAGAACCGGGTGGTGGTGCGGCGGGACGCGCCGGTGGCCGGGAAGGTCGCGCTGCTCTCCGGCGGCGGCAGCGGGCACGAGCCGCTGCACGGCGGGTTCGTCGGGCCGGGAATGCTGGACGCGGCGTGTCCCGGGGAGGTGTTCACCTCGCCGGTGCCCGACCAGATGGTGCGGGCGGCGGCCGCCGTGGACAGCGGGGCGGGCGTGCTGTTCATCGTCAAGAACTACACCGGTGACGTGCTGAATTTCCGGATGGCGGCGGAGCTGGCCGAGGACGAGGGCGTCACGGTCGCCAGCGTGCTGGTCGACGACGACGTGGCGGTGACCGACTCGACGTTCACCGCGGGCCGCCGCGGCACCGGCGCCACCCTCTTCGTGGAGAAGATCGCCGGGGCGGCGGCCGAGGAGGGCGCGCCGCTGGAGCGGGTCGAGGCGATCGCCCGGCAGGTCGTCGCCGCGTCCCGCAGCTTCGGGGTGGCGCTCGCCCCCTGCACCACCCCGGCCAAGGGCAGTCCGACCTTCGATCTGCCGTCCGGGCAGCTGGAGTTGGGTGTCGGCATCCACGGCGAGCCGGGGCGGGAGCGGCGCGCGATGATGACGTCCCGGGAGATCGCCGAGGTCACGGTGGACGCGGTCCTGGACGACCTGCAGCCGGAGTTGCCGGTGCTGGTGCTGGTCAACGGCGCGGGGGCGACGCCGCTGCTGGAGCTGTACGGCTTCGCGGCCGAGGTGCACCGGCGGCTCGCCGACCGCGAGGTGGCGGTGGCCCGGACGCTCGTCGGCAATTACGTGACCTCGCTGGACATGGCGGGCGCCTCGGTGACGCTCTGTCAGGTGGACGGGGAGCTGCTGCGGCTGTGGGACGCGCCGGTGCAGACCGCGGGGCTGCGGTGGGGCCGCTGAGCCGCACCGGCAGCGCCGCCCGGCGCCCGGGGGACGCCCGGGTGCCCGTATCGTCCGCACCACCCGCACCATCCGCAGCGCCACGAGCAGAGGAGAGTCACGTGTCCGAAACGGCCCTGGATGCCGCGTTCTTCGTCCGGTGGATGACGGCGGTCGCCGCCGCCGTCGACCGGGAGGCCGATCACCTCACCGACCTGGACTCCGCGATCGGCGACGCCGACCACGGCAGCAACCTCAAGCGCGGTTTCACCGCCGTCCGCACCACCTTGGAGAAGGAGCCGCCCGCGACGCCCGGCGCCGTCCTCGTCACGGCGGGAAAGACGCTGGTCTCCACCGTCGGCGGCGCATCCGGCCCGCTCTACGGCACGCTGCTGCGGCGCACCGGCAAGACGCTGGGCGACGCGGAGCAGGTCGGCACGGAGCAGCTGCGGGACGGGCTGCGCGCCGGGGTGGACGCGGTCGGGCAGCTCGGCAGTTCGGCGCCGGGCGACAAGACGATGCTGGACGCGCTGGACCCGGCGGTGACCGCGCTGGCGGACGGCTTCGCGGCGGCGGCCGAGGCGGCCGAGGGCGGCGCGCGGGCGACCGTACCGCTCCAGGCGCGCAAGGGGCGCGCCAGTTATCTCGGGGAGCGCAGCATCGGGCACGAGGATCCCGGTGCGGCGTCGTCGGCGCTGCTGTTCGCGACGCTCGCGGAGGTGGCGCGATGACGGAGCGGACGGCGGTGGCCGGGACGGTCGGCATCGTGCTGGTGTCGCACAGCGGTCCGGTGGCGGAGTCGGTGGCGGCGCTCGCCGTCGGGCTGGCGGGCGGGGCGAAGGCGCCGGTGGCCGCGGCGGGCGGCACCCCGGACGGCGGGCTGGGCACCAGCGCGGAGCTGATCGCCGAGGCGGCCCGGTCGGTGGACGGCGGGGCGGGCGTCGCGCTGCTGGTCGATCTGGGCAGCGCGGTGCTGACCGTGAAGTCGATGCTGGCCGAGGGCGACGAACTGCCCGAGGAGGCGCGGCTGGTGGACGCGCCGTTCCTGGAGGGCGCGGTGGCCGCCGTGGTCACCGCGTCGACCGGCGCCGACCTCCCGGCGGTGGCGGCCGCGGCCGGGGAGGCGTACGGGTACCGGAAGGCATAAGAAGGTCCCGGCGGCCGCCGATCCGGGCGGCCGCCGGGCTCCGGCCGGGAGCTCGGGCGCCTCGCGCCGGTGTCACGCCCTCTGCCGGGCGCCGTCGAGCGTGGGCAGGACGCGGGTCAGCAGGAAGTCGAGGAAGAGGCCGGGCCGCCGGTAGGCGGCGAAGTGGCCGGCGTCCTCGATCAGGGCGAACTCCTTGACGGGGGCCCGGACGTCGTCGAAGAAGGCACGGGCCCGGGCCGGGGTGTTCACCAGGTCGCAGGCGCCCTGGACGACGAAGAACGGGACGTCGAAGGCGGTGCCGTCCGCCCGGTCGTCGAAGGCGGCGGTGTCCGGCAGCACGGCCGAGGAGACCTGGAAGCTCCTGAAGAAGGTGCCGATCTCGCGCAACGAGTGCCGCGGCGAGTACCACAGCGACTTCAGCACCACCGACTTCATCGCGGCGAAGGTGTGCGGATCGGTGGCGGAGGCGGCGCGGTGGAAGTGGCCGAACTGCTCGGCGCTCCAGGCCCGCGGGTCCGGCCCCATCGCCCGTACGGCGGCGAGCTGCCTCCGTTTGCCCGCCCGCGCCAGCCGGTCCAGGACGGCGGCGTGGTCGGAGAGGTCCCGGCCGCCGTCGAAGATCTTCTGGTCGGTCCCGACGTACGCGCCGACGAGGTCGGGGCGGCTGCGCGCCAGGCGCAGCGCGAGGGCGCTGCCGAAGGAGCAGCCCAGCAGGACGACGCGCCGCACCCCGAGGCGCGCCCGCACATGCTCCACCACCTCCACCGCGTCCCGCAGCAGCCGCGCGAACGTCACCTCTCCCTGACCGTCCGCGCCGGAGCGGCGCAAGGTCTTGCCGGTGCCGCGCATGTCCCAGCGCACCAGGGTGACGTGCCGCTCCCAGTCCCGGGAGACGTGGGCGAGGGCCGAGTGGGAGGCGCCGGGACCGCCGTGCAGCTCCACCACGACGGGGTTGGCGCGGTCCTCACCGCGGACGGAGAGCCACTGGTCGAGCCCGCCGATGCGGGCGAAGTACCGCTCGTCGACGCCGTGGCTGGTGGTGATGCGCAGCCGGCGGGCGTTGCCGGCGCGGACGACGGCGCGGTGGGCGAGGAGACCGGCCGCCGGAGCGGCGACGCCGGCGCCGAGAGCTGCGGTGATCATCGTGCCGAGCATGGAGACCTCCGGGAGCGGACGGGCGGGGAACGCCACCCAAGAACTGTGTACGTACTACACCGTTAATTGCTGTGTACCTTATACACAGTTAATGGGCGGGAGGCAACGCCCCGGCGTCGTCCGATGGCCATGACTTCCGCCGTTGCCGTCCGCCGCCGTCGTCGTCCGACGGTCCGACCAGGGAAGGGAGGCCGGTCCGTGCCGGCGAGCAGGGAGAGCAAGCGGGATCCGGGGGCCAGCCTCGCGTTGCTGTGGGGCGAGGCCGACGGCCGTCCGCGGCGGGGGCCGAAGCCGAAGTTCACGCCCGTCCAGGTGGCGCGCAGCGGCATCGAGATCGCCGACGCCGAAGGGCTCGCGGCCCTCTCCATGCAGCGGGTGGCCGAGATGCTCGGGGTCACCACGATGGCCCTCTACCGCTACGTCCCCGGCAAACCCGACCTCATCGACCTGATGGTCGACACGGCGCTCGACTCCCCGCCCGACCTCGGCCATCTGCCGGACGGCTGGCGCCCCCGCCTCGACGCCTGGGCCCGCGCCTGCCGGCGCGTCTACCGCGCCCACCCCTGGCTCCTGGCCGCGACCGGCCTCCGGCGGCAGGCCATGGGACCGCACCAGGTGGCCTGGCTGGACGCGGCGCTGGCCGCCCTCGAACCGACCGGGCTCGACGCCCGCCGCCGTCACGACGCGGTCATCCTCGTCCTGAGCCTGGTACGCAACCTCACCCAGCAGACGCTCGACAGCGACGAGCGGGGCGACCGGGAGTGGGACCGCCTCACCACCCGTCAACTCGCCCTGCACGCCGACCGGTTCCCCGCCGTCACCCGCGCCGTCGCCGAGGGCGCCTTCGCGCCCGCCGGGGACGACCCGCTCGACTTCGGTCTCACCTGCGTACTCGACGGCATCCAGGGGCTCGTGGAATCCGCAGGGCAGCGGTCTTAGGACCTCACGGCTTGCGGGCGATGGCCGCGTAGCAGGCCGCCTCCGCGTCGGTGACGTGGGTGGCGTCCTCGGGGCGGTCGGGGCGCCACTGGTGGGAGAGGGTGATGCCGGGATCCAGGATTTCCCAGCCGTCGAAGAAGCGGGCGAACTCCGCACGGGAGCGGAACTGCAGGGCGGTCCCGGCGGCGGCGTAGATGTCGACGATGCCCCCCATCGCCTCGGGCGCGAAGTCCGGCGTGGCATGGGTCATGGCGAGGGTGGAGCCGCTGGGCACCGCGGCCTTGAGGGCCTCGACGATGGCGTGCGCGCGGCCCTCGCCGTCGTCGGTGACGAAGTGCATCAGGGCGTTCAGGCTGAGGCCCACCGGCCGGGTGAGGTCCAGCGCCGCCAGGAGTTGGGGGGCGGCCATGATGCCGCCGGGGTCGTGGGCGTCGGCCTGGACGTAGGCGGTGCGGCCCTCGGGGGTGCTCTGCAGCAGCGCGGCGGCGTGGGCGAGGACGATCGGGTCGTTGTCGGTGTAGACGACGCGGGCGTCGGGCGCCACGGACTGCGCGATCTCGTGGAGGTTGGGCGAGGTGGGGATGCCGGTGCCTATGTCGAGGAACTGGCGGATGCCCGATTCGGCGAGGAAGCGGGTGGCGCGGTGCATGAACTCGCGGTTGATGCGGGCGGCGACCAGCGCGCCGGGGAAGACACCGAGGACCTTGCCGGCCGCCATCCGATCGGCCAGGAAATTGGTCTTGCCGCCGAGGAAGTAGTCGTAGATACGGGCCGAATGGGCCCGGTCCAGCTGCAGGTCCACCCCTGACGCGGTGTGGTCGCTCATCGTGTCCAGCCTCCCCTGTCCGGCGGACCGCCGACCGGCGGCCATGATCGATTGTGGCACCGCCCCGCGGCCCCGTCACGGGCCGCACCGCGGCACCGGGGCGGGCGGGGCGCACGCCGGGGCGGACGGCGTGCGCGGGGCGCGTACGGAGGCCCCTTACCCGTGCCCCCCGGTTGCGTGCGGTCATATGAATACCCGGCGGCGGAATTCTTCGCCCCCGTGCCACAAATGGGTGCACTTTCCTGTTCATTGGAAGGGAGGACAACCGTCCTCCCGCCGCTCCCCCGACGTCTGACGCACCGGGACCGGCGGTGCACGGCGAACGGAACGAGGACGGCTCGTGAGCGCATACCGGCACCGGCTCCCGCCCGCATCCACGGGGGCGCACGCCCACCCGGCGGCGGCGCGGCGGACGACCACCAGGGCCCGGCAACCACCGGCCGCCGCCCGCCCGGCACTCCCCGCGCGCCCCTCTTTCCCCACCGGCGTGCGCGGGGCGTGTTCGGGCGCCCGGGAGCGATGTACCGGGCGCGCACACGAGGGGCGTACATGAGCCGGTACGCCGACCCGAGCACCCTCGGGACCACGGGAGCGGAGCCGGAGACGGACGGTGACGCGGAGACGGAGACGGACCGTCAGCTGTCGCTCTCCTTCGAGGCGTTCCACACCACCCATGCGCGCAAGTGGCTCAAGTACGCGTATCTGCACACCGGGGGACGCGACGCGGCCGTCGAGGTGACCCGCGGCGCCTTCCGCCGGCTGGCCGCCGTGTGGCCGCACGCGCTGCGGCAGGCGTCGGTGGAGGCGTTCGCCTGGGCGCTCCTCAAGGAGTGCGTCGTGGAGTGGCTCTACGACCACCGCAAGCCCACCGCGCTCACCGAGACCGCGGCCTTCGCGGTGGTCACCAAGGCGCTGCTGCGGGAGTTCCAGGCGCAGTTCGCGTTATTGGAGAGCCAGTTGGGGCTGTACGCGGCGATCGCCCGGCTGCCGGAGCGGCAGTGCGACGTGATCGTGCTGCGCCATGTGATCGGGTACGGCGACGCGCAGATCGCGGCGCTGCTCGGCGTCGACGAGGCCACCGTCCGCTCGCACGCCAGCCGGGGCCGGCGCAGGCTCGCCACGGCGCTCGGAATGGATCAGGCAGACACGAGGGGGAACCAGCCATGACATCCGTCCACGGAACCGGCCGGCGCGACACCGTCGAGGCGCTGCTCGACGCCGCCGCGGCGGTCGCCGACATCGATGACCTGGAGGCTTTCGGGGAGCTTGACGACCGCGGCGTCCTCGACGGCTTCGGGCTGCTGGACGGCGACGGCCCGGCGGCGGGCCCGGGCCCCGGCGGGCCCGCGGCGGACCGGCCCGAGCGGGGCGCGCCCAGCGCTTATCCCAGTGCCCGGGACGAGGCGACGCACGAGCTGGAGCTGGCCTGTGCGCTGGTGGTGAACGCGGCCGCGGCGGCGGCCAGTCTGGAGCGGCTGGTCGACGAGCACCGCATCGATCCGGAGGGCGCGCTGGTCTTCGCCTGTCTGCTGCATATCACGGGGCGCAGCGAGGCGGCGCACTTCTGGTGGCACTTCGGCGCCGGGGCGGGCAGCCGGACCGCGGCGTACTGCCTCTATCTGGCGCACCGCCGCAACGGCGACTTCCGGGACGCGGCGTACTGGCGGGAGCAGGCGGCGCACTCCCCGGACGAGGAGCGGCGGCAGATCCCGGCGTTCGACACCCGGCAGCTGCTGCCGGACGCCGCCCGTCACAACCTTCTGGTGCAGTGGCACAGCGGGCTCGCGCCGACGTTGCCGCCCGCGCTGGAGGGCGTGATCAGCCGGCTGACGGTGGACGGCGAGGACGAGGACTTCGGGGAGATCCCGCGGCCCTCGCCGACGCTGGTCCGGGATCTGGGCGGGGCCCGCTGACCGGACCGCTCCCGGGCCCGGGCCCGGTCGCCGCGGCCCGTCCGCAGTGCGACGCGGGGCCCGGCGGGCCCGGGAGCGGTGGCGTCACAGGAAGGTGACGCCCTGGGCGAGCGGGAGCGCGTCGGAGAAGTTGACGGTGTTGGTGGCGCGGCGCATGTAGCCGCGCCAGGCGTCGGAGCCCGATTCGCGGCCGCCGCCGGTCTCCTTCTCCCCGCCGAACGCGCCGCCGACCTCGGCGCCCGAGGTGCCGATGTTGACGTTGGTGATGCCGCAGTCGGAGCCGTCGGCGGCGAGGAAGCGTTCGGCCTCCCGCTGGTCGCGGGTGAAGATGCTCGCCGAAAGGCCCTGCGGGACGGCGTTGTTGAGGGCGATTGCCTCGTCCAGGGTGCGGTAGGTGAGCGCGTAGAGGATCGGGGCGAAGGTCTCGGTGCGGACGACGGCGGTCTGCCGGTCCATCCGGACCAGCGCCGGGCGGACGTAGGCCGCGTCCGGTGCCTCGTCGGTCAGGCATGCCTCGCCGCCGGCGAGGACGGTGCCGCCGTCGCGGCGCGCGGTGGCCAGCGCCTCGTGCATGGCGTCGCGGGCGGCGCGGTGGACGAGCGGGCCGACGAGGGTGGTGCCGGCGAACGGGTCGCCGACGGCCAGGCCGCGGTACGTGTCGGCGATGCGCGGCAGCAGGCGGTCGGCGACGTCCTCGTGGACGATCAGGCGGCGCAGGGTGGTGCAGCGCTGGCCGGCGGTGCCGGCGGCGGCGAAGACGATGCCGCGGACGGCGAGGTCGAGATCGGCGGAGGGGGCGACGACGGCGGCGTTGTTGCCGCCCAGCTCCAGCAGGGTGCGGCCGAAGCGGGCGGCGACGCGGGGCGCGACGGCGCGGCCCATCCGCACCGAGCCGGTCGCGCTGAGCAGCGCCACGCGGGGGTCGTCGGCGAGGAGCGCGCCGAGGCCGGGGCCGCCGAGCAGCAGGTGGTGCAGGCCGTCCGGCGCGTCGGTGTCGGCGGCCGCCCGCGCCAGCAGGGCGGTGCAGGCGAGGGCGGTGAGCGGGGTGAGTTCGGACGGTTTCCAGACGACCGGGTCGCCGCAGACGAGGGCGAGCGCGACGTTCCAGGACCAGACGGCGACGGGGAAGTTGAAGGCGGTGATCACACCGGCGACGCCGAGCGGGTGCCAGGTCTCGGCGAGGCGGTGGCCGGGGCGTTCGCCGGCGATGGTGCGGCCGTAGAGCTGGCGGGAGAGGCCCACCGCGAAGTCGCAGATGTCGGTCATCTCGCGGACCTCGCCCAGCGCCTCCGAGCGGATCTTGCCCGCCTCGATGGTCACCAGGTCGGCGAGGTCGTCCTGGTGGGCCTCGATCAGCGCGCCGAGCCGTTTGACGAGCGCGCCGCGGCGGGGCGCGGGGACGGTCCGCCAAGCGTGGAAGGCGCGGGTGGCGGCGGCGAGCGCGGCCTCGGCCTCGTCGGCCGAGGTGGCCGGCAGCGTCCCGAGGAGGCCGCCGGTCAGCGGCGTACGGGAGGGGAGCGCGGCGCCGGACGGGGCGGCGGCCGGGTCGAGGGCGGTGGTGGCGCCGCAGCGGGCGAGGGCGGCGGCCGCCCGGTCGCGGAGGGTGTCGGTGGTGGGGTGGCTCATGCGGACTCCTCGGGGGTCGGGTCGAGGCCCAGGGCGCGGCGGGCCTGTTGCAGCGTGCCGAGGCTGCGGTCGGCGTAGCGGGCGAACGGGTCGTGGACGGGGCGGTCGAGGGCGGCGGCGAGGCGGTCGGCGTCGTAGGGGGCGGCGGTGCGGTCGGCGGTGCGGGTGGTGTCGCGGGTGAGGTTGGAGCGGAAGATCCCGGCGGCGGAGCGCGGCAGGAAGTCCTCGTAGACGATCGGACGGGCGGTCAGCCAGCCCTGGTCGAGGAGGGCGGCGAGGGTGTCGGGCGGGCGGCGGCCGTCGCGGGGGCGGGTGAGGGCGGGGGCGTAGGTGAAGAACGCGAGGCCTTCGGCGGCCAGTTGGCGTTCGGTGCGGGGGAAGCCGGCCTCCCAGACGGCGCGGGCGGTGGCGGCGTGCTCCGCCGCGGTGGTGCCGGAGCCGGCCGTGCGCCGGTCGGTCTCGGCGGTGAGGGCGTCGTAGCGGGCACGGCCGGTGCGGGTGAGGGCGATGCCGCGGGCCTCGACCTCGCCGAAGCGGACGCGCAGGGTGCCGTCGGTGACGCGGCCGTCGGCCTCGCGGAAGGCGCGGGGTTCGGCGAGCGCCCGGAACGACGTCTGGCGCAACAGGACGTCGGGGCCGTCCCAGCGGGGCGGGCCCTGGATGCGGTCGATCATGGTGATGCCGTGGTCGGTCATCCGCCGGTAGAGGGCGTCGATGTCCAAGACGCGCGGGGTGAGGTGGTTCAGGTGGGTGGTGGTGACCCCGCCGATGTCCGCGGCGACCGCGCTGACCTGGGACAACTCCTCGTACCAGGCGCGGTCCACGGGTTCGGTGGAGAGGGCGAACGCCTCGGTGGCGAGGGTCAGGAAGCGGTCGGCGTCCGCGTCGGGCAGGCCGCCTGTGTCCTCGGCGCGGGCGGCCAGGGTGAGGAGTTCGGGCGGGAAGAGGGTGCGGCGGCCGAGGAAGGCGGCCAGGCGGCGGGCGAGGGAGTCGTCGAAGAAGCGGCGGTCGTCGGGGGTGAGCAGGGAGGTGAAGACGCGGAACGGGTTGCGCTCCAGCTCCTCGGCGTCGAGGGGGCGGAAGGCGGTGGAGACGACGGGGACGGCGCCGGGCCCGTCGCGCAGGTCGTAGAAGCCGACGGGGTGCATGCCGAGCGCGGCGAAGACCGCGCCCGCCTGGCGCAGTTCGTCCGGGGTGCCGACGCGGATCGCGCCGTGCCGTTCGGCGGTGACGCGGTCGAGTCCGCCGAGGTGTCCGGGGTGTCCGTCGCGGCGCACGGTCTCCTCGTTGATCTGCGCGGTCACGTCGAGGAGCGTGGTGTAGGCGGGGACCTCCGCGCCGTACACGGCGGACAGGCGGCGGGCGAAGGCGGCGCGCAGCCGCCAGGTGGGGACCATACGGGAGCCTCCAGGGGACGGTCAGATGATGTGGGCCTCGGGACGGGTGGGCGTGGCGCCGTCGAAGCGGGCCGCGGAGAGCGGGGTGACGTCGAGGAACGGGGTGCGGCCAAGGCACAGGTCGCGGACGATCTCGCCGACGGCGGGCGCCTGGAGGAAGCCGTGGCCGGAGAAGCCCGTGGCGTACAGGAACCTTCCCTGATGGTTCGGGGGGCGGTCCGCCTCGCCGATGAGGGCGTTGCGGTCCGGCGTCATCTCGTAGAGCCCGGCCCAGCCGTCGCGGACCGGGAGGCGGGCGAGGGCGGGGGCGCGGCGGGCCGCGGCGGCGCGGAAGGGGGTGAGCCATTCGCGGGTGAAGGTCCGGTCGAAGCCGGGCTGTTGGGCGGGGTCGGAGAGGCCCAGGAGGAGGCCGCCGGCGGCGTCGTTGTGGAAGTAGAGGGTGGAGCCGAAGTCGAGGGTGAAGGGGATGCGGGGCGGGGCCGGGTCCAGCGGTCCGGTGAGGGCGATCTGCCGGCGCAGCGGGGTGACCGGCAGCCGCGCCCCGGCCATCTCACCGACGGTCGCGGACCAGGCGCCGGCGCAGCAGATGAGGACGGGCGTGCGGATGGATCCGTACGGGGTGCGGACCGCCTGGAGCCCGGGGGCGGCGGCGGTGTCGACGCCGGTGACCGGGCAGTGGGTGTGGATGCGGGCGCCGAGGCGGCGGGCGGCGCGCAGATAGCCGGTGACGGCGGCTTCGGGGCGGGCGTAGCCGTCGGCGGGTGACCAGGCGGCGGCGGTGAGGGTGTCCGGGTCGGCGTACGGGCACAGGTCGTGGGCCTCGCGCGGGGTGATCAGACGGCTGGGGACGCCGAGGGAGTTCTGCAGCTCGATCCCGGCGGCGAAGAGGTCGCGTTCGGCGGCGTCGCCGAGGAGGAAGAGGTATCCGGCGTGTTCCAGCCCGATGTCGGCGCCGGGGCGGCGGGCGAAGTCGCGCCAGGCGTCGAGGCTGCGCTGTCCGAGGCGGATGTTGAGCGGGTCGGAGAACTGCGCGCGGACGCCGCCGAGGGGTTTGCCGGAGGAGCCGGCGGCGGGGTGGTCGCGTTCGAGGAGGACCACGTCGCCGGCGCCCGCCTCGGCGAGGTGGAAGGCGACGGCGGCGCCGATGACGCCGCCGCCGACGATGACGACATCGGCGTGGCCGGGAAGGCCGGGGAGGGCCGCCGGGGCAGGCGCGGGGCCCGGCGGGTGCGCCCGGTCCGGGGTCTGACCGTCGGTCGGATCTGCGGTGGGAGCCATCGGTTCGCCTTCCCGTCGTCCGGTACCTGGGTGGGTGCGGTGGTGCGGGGGCGGTGCGCCGCCGGGTGGCGCCGCCCGGCGGGCCCGGGACGGCGTCGCGGTGCGCCTCCGGGTGCCTCGATGGTGGGGCCCGGGCGGCCGTACGTCCATGGAGAGTTGCTCCATGTGATCTTTCAGCGGTCCTGCGGATTCCCGGTGGACGGCGCGCGGTGGCGGCGGGTGCGGCCCCCTCCCCCGGCGGAGCGGGCGCCCGTAGATTTGGCGCCATGGAACTCCCGGGCCCGCAGCTCAGAACGCTTCTGGAGCTGGCCCGCGGCGCCACGATGACCGCGGCCGCCGCGGCGCTGGGGTACACGCCCGGCGCGGTGTCGCAGCACATCGCGGCGCTGGAGCGGGCCACCGGCGCGCGGCTGGTGCGGCGGGCGGGCCGCCGGGTGGAGCTGACCGACGCCGGGCGCACCCTCGCGGTGCACGCCGAGCGGATCCTCGCGGCGCAGGCGGCGGCGCTGGCGGCGCTGGAGCGCGGCCGGGGCGAGGTCGCCGGGCGGCTGGTGCTGGGGGTGTTCGGCAGCGCGGCGGCGGTGCTGCTCCCGCCGGCCCTGCACCGGCTGCGCGCCCGGCACCCGGCGGTGCGGGTGGTGAGCCGCGAGGTGGACGTGGACCAGGCGTATGCGGAGGTCTGCGCGGGGCGGGTCGATCTGGCGCTGGGGCTGGACTATCCGGACGCGCCGCTGCCGCGCGACGGCAAGGTGGCGCTGGTGCGGCTGCGGACCGAGCGGTTCGCGCTGGCGGTGCCGGCCGGGTGTCCGCCCGCGGAGGCGGCGGAGGGTGCGCTGCGGCTGGCCCGGGCGGCGGAGTGGGCGTGGATCCTGCCGGCGCCCGCGTCGCACTACGGGCGGGCGATGCGTACCGCGTGCCGCCGCGCCGGGTTCGAGCCGCGGGTGGCGCACGAGGTCACCGACACGGCGACGTCGCTGGCGATGGTCGCGGCGGGGCTGGGCGTGGCGCCGGTGACGGAGCTGATGCTGCGGCTGCGGTCGGAGGGGGTCGCGGTGGTCCCGCTGGAGGACGCGCCGGCGCGGCATCTCGTGGTGGCGGTGGACGCGGTGACCCGGCGGCGGCCCCCGGTCGCGGCGCTGATCGGGGCGTTGGGCGAGGGGCCGGTGGTGCCGGGGGCCGGTGCGGGGGCGGGGGCCGGTGCGGGGGTGGACGGCGCGGTGGCCCCGGATGCGGAAGCCGCCGCGTCCGCGGAAGCTCCTCCGGACGCGGAAGCCGCCCCGGACGCGGCCGGGCCGCGGCACCCGCCGGGGCCCGGGAGTGCGTCCCGTACGGGCGAGGCGGGGCCCGCCGGGGCCCGGGCGGACAGCGCGGCCGCCGGCCCGCCCGCCGGCGGCTACGGCCGGCCGGCCGCCCCGCGGGCCGCCGCGACCCGGCCGCGCACCGGTGCGTAGTGCGCGCCGATCGCCGCCGCGAAGGCGCTCGCGTCGCCGGAGCGGGCGGCGTCGACGACGGCGCGGTGGGCGGCGAGGCTCCGGCGTTCGTCGTCGGGGGTGACCATGCCCAGCTGCGGGCCGACGGCCTGGTGGCTGTCCCACAGCGCCTGGGTCAGCCGGCTGATGAGGTCGTTGCCCAGCGGTTCGACGAGGAGGGTGTGGAAGGCGCGGTCGGCGGCGGTGAAGCCGTCGCCGCCCGCGGGGTGCCGGGCCATCTCCGTGACCAGGTCGTCCAGCGCGTCGAGGTGGGCGGGGGTCAGGGCGGCGACGATGCCGTCGGCGTTGCCGCGTTCGAAGAGTTCGCGGACGTCGACGAGGTCGGCGTAGGCGCGGAAGTCGTCGTCGGGGCTGAGCAGTCCGCGGAAGGTGACGCTCTCGGCCAGCGCCGACAGGCCCAGGCCGCCGACGTAGGTGCCGTGGCCGTGGCGGACCTCGACGATGTCGAGCGCGGCGAGGGACGTGACCGCCTCGCGGACGCTGGAGCGGCTGGCGCCGAGGGTGGCGCACAGCTCGGACTCGGTGGGGAGGGGGTCGCCCGGGCGCATCCGGTGGGCGAGCATATGGCGCTTGATCTCGTCCGCGACCTCCTGCCGGAGCGACGACCGTCCGCGGCGCGCCTGCGCCACCTCAGCACCCGGCACCTGATGCCCCTCTCCCCGTTGCGGCCGGGCGCAGCGTATCAATCGGACATGACGCGGCCGGGCGCCGCGGGAGGGGCCCGCGGTCAGGCGGGGGCCGGGGCCTGCGGTGTCTGCGGGTCCTCCGGCTCCGGGGGCCAGACGGGGCGGCTGGCGAGCGGGACGGCGGCCAGGGCGTGGCCGACGGTCGGGTAGCAGGAGAAGACGCCGAGCGACTGGGTGCCCACCAGCAGGCGCAGCATCCGCACGCCCAGGGAGGCGAGGAGGAGGCGGCCCTCCAGGCGGCGGCAGAGCCATTCCAGGGCGAGCAGGCAGCTCAGACCGCGGGAGTCGCAGAACCGCAGGGCGGTCAGATCGAGCACGAGGAAGCGGTGTCCGGCCGAGACGACGGACCGGGCCTCGGCGAGAAATGCCTGCTCGGTGCGGAGGTCCAGCTCCCCCGTGACACGCAGCACCGCGCACTCGTCCGCCTGGACGAGCGCCGTGACCGCCAGCGACCGCATATCCGCACTCATGCCGTCCAGCGTAAGCGGCCCGGCCGCCGGCCCCGCCGCCGCGGCCGTCCGGGCGCTCGGGGCGTACGCCTGCGGGCGGGCCGGTGCGCGGCGGTGCGGACGGGGGCTCCGCCGCCGCTCAGGGGCCTTTGCGGGGCGCTCCGAACCCCTCGCACGAGTGATCATTCGGGGCCTTGGATGATCTTTTGCGGTCATTCGGGAGCGATTCGGTCAGCCGGTCCGGCCGGAATTCGCCGGGTCGGGTGGGCCCGCAGATGCCCGCGGACCGCGGGGAGCGGTCAAACGGGCAGCCTCCGGATCACGGGACCGCAACGGAGCGGACCGGCACGGGCAGAAGCGGGCATTTTTTCTCTCCCTGCGGGCAGCGGGACGCCCCGGTTCGGTTGCTATAAACCTCGGGCGGGCAGAAACGGGCAGGTCCATGACCGAACGGATCGGCGCGCGCACCCTGATCCGTGCCCGAGCGGGCCGACGTACAGCGCAGGAGAGAACCATGAGGGCCGAGGAACGTCAGCACCGGATCCTCGTGCTCGCCCGGCAGACCGGCCGGGTGGAGGTCGCCGACGCCGCCGAGGAGTTCGCCGTCGCCCGGGAGACCGTCCGGCGGGACCTGAGCGAGCTGGAGCGGCGCGGTCTGGTGCGGCGCACCCACGGCGCCGCCTACCCGGTCGAGAGCGCGGGGTTCGAGACGACGCTGGCGCGCCGGGAGACCCAGCAGGTCCCCGAGAAGCGCCGGATCGCGGCGGCCGCGGCGCAGCTGCTCGGCGAGGCGGAGACCGTCTTCGTCGACGAGGGGTACACCCCGGAGCTGGTCGCCGGGCTGCTCCCGGCCGACCGGCCGCTGACCGTGATCACCCCGTCGCTGCGCACCGCCTCCCTGGTGTCGGCCAACGAGTCCGCGACCGTGCTGCTGGCCGGCGGCCGGGTCCGCGCCGGGACGCAGGCGACCGTCGGCTCCTGGGCGCGGGACATGCTCGCCCGCTTCGTCATCGACCTGGCGTTCCTCGGCGCCAACGGCATCTCCCGTGAGCACGGTCTGACCACGCCGGATCCGGCGGTCGCCGAGGTCAAGGAGCAGGCCGTGCGGTCCTCGCGGCGGCGGGTGCTGGTGGGGGTGCACAGCAAGTTCGGGGCGAGCAGCTTCTGCCGGTTCGCCGCGATCGGGGACGTGCACACCGTCGTCACCGACGCCGGGCTGTCCGCGCCGGAGGCCCACCGCTACTCCCTCCTGGGGCCGCAGGTGCTCCGGGTCTGACCCGGGCGGGCCACCGTCCGCCGCCGTTCCCGCGGCCCGCCGGCCGCTCCTCGCCCCCGTGCGGGCCGCCGCGTCCCCGGGCGCCGCGGTCCGGACCCGACCCGTCCAGAAAGGTACGAGCCGTGAGAGCACGCTCCCCCGGAATCCGCCGGGCCCGCACGGCGGCGCCGGCCGCCCTCGTCCTGGCCCTGACGCTGACCTGCACCGGCTGCTACCGCGGCGCCGGTGACACCGGCAACGACGGCAGCGACACGATCAACGTCCTGATGGTCAACAACCCGCAGATGGTCGACCTCCAGCGGCTGACCGCCCGGCACTTCACCGCGCGGACCGGCATCAAGGTGCACTTCACGCTGCTGCCGGAGGACGATCTGCGCGACAAGATGAGCCAGGACTTCTCCAGCCAGGCCGGGCAGTACGACGTCGCGAGCCTGAGCAACTACGAGACCCCGATCTACGCCCGCAACGGCTGGCTGACGCCGCTGGGCGAACGCGCCGCGAAGGACCCGGAGTTCGACCAGCAGGACATCCTGGCGCCGGTCCGCTCCTCGCTGACCGCGGCGGACGGGAAGGTCTACGCCGAGCCGTTCTACGGCGAGTCGTCGTTCCTGATGTACCGCAAGGACGTCCTCGCCGCGGCGGGGCTGACCATGCCCGCGCATCCGACGTGGCGTCAGGTCGCCGCGCTGGCCGCGAAGCTGGACGGCGCCGAGAAGGGCATGAAGGGCATCTGCCTGCGCGGTCAGCCCGGTTGGGGTCAGCTGGCCGCGCCGCTGACCACCGTCGTCAACACCTTCGGCGGCACCTGGTTCGACAAGGACTGGAAACCGCGCGTCGACTCCCCCGAGTTCACCCGGGCCACGCGGTTCTACGTCGACCTGATACGCGAGCACGGCGAGGCGGGCGCCCCGCAGGCCGGCTACACCGAGTGCCTCAACGACATGCAGCAGGGCAAGGTCGCCATGTGGTACGACGCGACGGCGGGCGCCGGTTCGCTGGAGAGCGACGGCTCCAAGGTCGCCGGGAAGATCGGCTACGCACCGGCGCCGGTGGAGAAGACGAAGAGTTCCGGGTGGCTCTACACCTGGGCCTGGGGCGTGCAGAAGGCGAGCCGGCATCAGGACGCCGCCTGGAAGTTCGTCTCCTGGGCGTCCGGCAAGGGCTACGAGCGGCTGGTCGGCAAGGAGTTGGGCTGGTCGCGGACGCCGGGCGGCAAACGCGCCTCGCTCTACCGCGATCCGGAGTACCGCGAGGAGTCCGGCGCCTTCGCCGCCGCGACCGAGGAGGCGATCCGCACCGCGCGGCCCGACGATCCGGGGGTGCAGCCGCGGCCGGCGCCCGGGATCCAGTTCGTCGGCATACCCGAGTTCTCCGACCTGGGCACCAAGGCGTCCCAGGAGATCAGCGCGGCCATCGCGGGCAAGCAGAGCGTGGCCGCCGCCCTCGCCGAGAGCCGGCGGCTCGCCCAGGAGGTGTCCGATGCCTACACCGACCGCTGAGACCGCTCGTCCGGCCACCGCGTCCGGTGGTGCGGCGCCCGTGCGGGGGCCGGCCGCCCGGCGGGCGAAGGAGTGGGCGCGGCGGGCGCCGCTGCTGCCCGCGCTGGTGTTCCTGATCATCGTGACCCAGCTGCCGTTCGTGGCGACGGTGGTGCTCTCCTTCACCCGCTGGAACGCGCTCGCGCCGGACCGCCGCGGCTTCGCCGCCCTCGACAACTACGCCGCGGTCCTCACCGACCCGGCGCTGCGCGCCTCGGTCGCCACGACGGTGCTGCTGACGGTGGTTGTGGTCCTGGTCAGCCTGGTGCTGGGGCTGGGGCTCGCGCTGCTGCTGGACCGGAAGTTCTTCGGCCGGGGCGTGGTGCGCACGCTGCTGATCACGCCGTTCCTGGTGGTGCCGGTGGCCGCCGCGCTGCTGTGGAAGCACGCGCTGTACAACGCGTCGTACGGGCTGCTCAACGGCGCGTTGACCGCGGTGTGGCGGCTCTTCGGCAGCGACGGCGCGCCGCAGCCGGACTGGATGACGTCCGCGCCGCTGGCCGCCGTCGAGACCGCGCTGATCTGGCAGTGGACGCCGTTCATGATGCTGATCCTGCTGGCCGGGCTGCAGTCGCGGCCGGCGGATGCGATCGAGGCGGCGCGGATGGACGGCGCCGGGGCGTTCGCGATCTTCCGGTATCTGACGCTGCCGCATCTGCGCCGCTATCTGGAGCTGGCGGCGCTGCTGGGCACGGTGTACGTGGTGCAGAACTTCGACGCGGTGTTCACCATCACCTCGGGCGGGCTGGGCACCGCCAATCTGCCGTACACCCTCTACCAGACCTTCTACCAGGCCCACGACTACGGGCGGGCGTCGGCGCAGGGGGTGGTGGTCGTGCTGTGTTCGCTGCTGGTGGCGACCTTCGCGCTGCGCACCGTGTCGTCCCTGCTCCGCGAGGAGATCACCCGATGACCACGTCCACCGCGCCCGTCTCCCTGCGGCGCCGCCGCCGCGTCAACGGCCTGCTGGGGCTGGTGGCCTGGCTCTCGGGGATCGCGTTCTTCCTGCCGGTCGCCTGGATGGTGCTGACGTCGCTCCACGGCGAGCAGGACGCGGCGACCAACCCGCCCTCGCTCACCGCGCCGCTGACGCTCGACGGCTACCGCGAGTTCTTCGGCGCGAGCGGCGGCCTCAGCCCGTGGCCGCCGCTGGTCAACTCGCTGACCGCCTCGGTCCTCTCCACCCTGCTGGTGCTGCTGCTCGCGGTCCCGGCGGCGTACGCGCTGTCGATCCGGCCGGTGCGCAAGTGGAGCGATGTGCTGTTCTTCTTCCTGTCGACGAAGATGCTGCCGCTGGTCGCCGGGTTGCTGCCGGTCTATCTCGTCGCGCAGAACACCGGGATGCTGGACAACGTCTGGCTGCTGGTCCTCCTCTACACCTCGATGAACCTGCCGATCGCGGTGTGGATGATGCGGTCGTTCCTCGCGGAGGTGCCGGTCGAGATGCTGGAGGCGGCGTCGCTGGACGGTGCGGGGCTCGCCACCACGCTGCTGCGGATCGTCGGCCCGGTGGCGCTGCCCGGTATCGCCGCCACCTCGCTGATCTCGTTCCTCTTCAGCTGGAACGAACTGCTCTTCGCGCGGGTGCTGACCGGCGTGGTGGCGGGCACCTCGCCGGTGTTCCTGACCGGTTTCGTCACCAGCCAGGGCCTCTTCCTCGCGAAGGTCTGCGCGGCGGCCACGGTGATCTCGCTGCCGGTGCTGGCGGCCGGTTTCGCCGCCCAGGACAAGCTGGTGCAGGGGCTGTCCCTGGGGGCGGTGAAGTAGCCGGGGCCCCGGCCGGCCCCGTGCGCCGGGTGGTCAGGTGCGCGGGGTCAGGCCGGTGGCGTGGGCGACGAGCAGGGCGACGTCGTCGTGGTCGTGGGGGTGGCGCAGCGCGGCCAGCAGGTGGTCGCACAGCTCCTCCAGGTCGTCGTGGGGTGCGGCCAGCAGGTCGACGAGGCGCTCCAGACGCCGGTCGAGCGGGACGTCGCGGGTCTCCACCAGCCCGTCGGTGTAGAGCACCAGACGGTCGCCGGGGTCCAGCGGGACGACGGTCTGCTCGAAGGGGACGCCGCCGACGCCGAGCGGTGCGCCGGTCGGCAGCTCGATGAGGAGGGGCCGCGGTCCGGGGCGGACGACGACGGGCGGCAGATGCCCGGCGCTCGCCATCCGGCACTCCCCGGCGTGCGGGTCGTAGACGGCGTAGATGCAGGTGGCGAAGGCCGGGTCGAGTCCGGCGGCGGCGTGGTCGAGGTGGCGCAGCACCTCGGCGGGCTCCAGGTCGAGGTCGGCGAGGGCGCGGGTGGTGGTGCGCAGCTGCCCCATGGTGGCCGCCGCGTTGATGCCGCTGCCCATGACGTCGCCGACGACGAGCGCGGTCTTGTCGCCGGCCACCGCGAGGGCGTCGAACCAGTCGCCGCCGACCTCCCCGGCGGCGCGGGCCGGCTGGTAGCGGTGGGCGATGGCCATCCCGGTGGGCTGTGCGGGCGCCTCGCTCATCAGATGGCGCTGGAGGGTCAGCGCGGTGCGGCGTTCGCTCTGGTACGAGCGGGCGTTGTCGATGCAGACGGCGGCGCGGGCGGCGAGCTCGACGGCGAGGACCACGTCGTCCTCGTCGAACGGCGCCTCGTTGCGGACGCGGTAGAGCGACACGGCGCCGAGGACGTCGCCGCGGGCGATCAGCGGGACGCCGAGGTAGGAGCGGAGCCCGGCGCGCGCCAGGGCCGCGGCGCCCTTCTCGTCGGCGGCGATCCGCGGCAGGTCCTCGGGGCGCACCCGGGCGAGGAGCACCGGGCGGCCGGTGGTCACGCACCGGGTGATGACGCGCTCGGCGTCGTAGGAGGCGAGCTGTCCGGCCGGGTCGAGCGCCTGCTCGGCATCGGTGGGACGGGCGCTGGCGACGGCGAGCGCCCGGAAGCGCACCGGGCCGTCGGGGACGGGCGGGAGCGGGCGGCGGCCCTCCAGGACGGAGTCGAGGACGTCGACGGCGGCGAGGTCGGCCAGCTCCGGGACGACGACGTCGGCGAGTTCGCGGGCGGTGCGGTCGACGTCGAGGGTGGTGCCGACGGTGGCGGAGGCGTCGGCGATGACGGCGAGGCGGCGGCGGGCGCGGGCCGCCTCGGTGGCGGCGCGGTGGTGGTCGGTGACGTCCAGCACCGAGGAGGCGACGCCCAGCACCTGGCCGCCGGGGCCCTCCAGCCGGTAGTGGGAGACGGACCAGGCGTGTTCGGTGCCGGGGTCGTCGGGCGGACGGCCGACGGTGACCTGGTCGAGGCGCGGGGTGCCGGTGGCGAGGACCTTGCGCATGCTGGTCATCAGCATGTCGGAATCGAGGAACCGCAGGCAGGCGTCGGGGCGCAGCCCGAGCTGGGCGCCCGCGGGCTGGCCGTTGAGGCGTTCCAGCGCCGGGTTGACCATGACGTACCGCAGGTCGGTGTCGAGGACGGCGAGGCCGATCGGGGACTGGGCGACGAGGCGGACGGAGAGCGCGAGATCGCGTTCGATGCGGCGCAGCAGCTGACGGTCGCAGGCCATGCCGAGGGCGTAGACGCGGCCCTCGGCGTCGGTGAGCCGCATGTTGCGGAATTCGACGAGCAGGGTGGTGCCGTCCTTGTGCCGGACCGGGAAGGAGCCGGACCAGGGGGTGCCGTCGGCCATGACCTGGGCGAACAGCTGGAGGACGAGTTCGGTGTGCTCCGGCGGGACCAGCAGCGGGGCGGCGGGGCGGCCCAGCGCCTCCGCGGCGCTCCAGCCGAAGAGGGCCTCGGCCTGCGGGCTCCACAGCGTGATCCGGCCACGCGCGTCGAGGACCACCGCGGCCACGCCCAGCGCGTCGAGAAGGCCCCCCGCGTCCCCCGATGCCGCCCCGGCGGGGCCCACGTCGCCGGGGAACGCGTCGGTCGCCCCCATCCAGGCACTCCTTCCGCCGGTCACGGGCGGCGCCCGGGGCACCGTCCGTTTTCCGCCGTGCTGCGCTGCGCACCATCATCCCTCGCGGGCGCCGAGTCGGCCATGGACGGGCGCCGCGGCGGCGGCAACACGGGGCTGAGCGGCGCCGTGACACCGCTTTGACGAGCGCTTTCGGGGCCGGTGCGGGGCCGCGGCGGCAGACGTCCGAATCCCGACCCTCCGATTGGAGGTGGGATTCGCGAGCCACTACGCTCCTTTTAGTTGCCTCTAGCAACTAATTCTTTCCTTACATTGCCCGCCCGCGCGCCCCGTCGCCGGTCCCAGGAGGATCCCCCCATGTCCGCAGCCGCCCCGCCATTCCGTACGCACGTGGAGGAGATCCTCGACGTCCTCGCCGCCCACCCGGACCGCGAGATACTGATTCACCAGGGCCGCCGGATCACCGGCGGCGAGCTGCGCGACCTCATCCACCGCCTCGCCCGCGCCCTGCGCGCCCGGGGCGTGACCCGCGGCGACACCGTCACCCTGCTCAGCGGCAACATCCCCGAGGTCCTCGCCGCCCGCTACGCCGCGGGCCTGCTCGGCTGCCGCATCAACCACCTCTACAACAAGCTCTCCGCCGCCGCCCAGGCCGCCATCGTGCGCGATGTGGAGACCCGGGCGCTGATCGTCGACCCGCGGCAGGCCGAACGCGCCGCCGAGCTGGCCGAGTCGGCGCCGGGCCCGGACGTGCTGATGCTCGGCCCCGCCAAGACCGGCAGCGATCTGCTGGAGCTGGCCGCCGCGCAGAGCGCCGAGCCGGTGGCGAGCGAGGCCCGCCCCGACGACATCTGCCTCATCCGCCACACCGGCGGCACCACCGGCCACCCCAAGGGCATCTGCAGCACCTTCGACCAGGGGCGCTGGGACCGCGGCGGGATGTTCGACGAGGAGCTGCCCCGCCAGCTCGTCTGCACCACCCTCGCGCACGCCGCGGGCCTGCTCGCCGATGCCACCCTGCGCCACGGCGGCACCGTCGTCCTGCACGACGACTTCGACCCGGGCGAGGTCCTCGCCGCCATCGAGCGCGAGCGGATCACCCACCTCTTCGTCCTGCCGCCGCTGCTGTACGAGCTGATCGACCACCCCGCCTCGGCGGCCACCGACACCGGCAGCCTGCGGTATCTGACGTACGGCGGCTGCCAGGCGTCGCCCGCCCGCCTCGCCGACGCCGTCGAGCGGTTCGGCCCGGTGCTGATGCAGGTCTACGGCCAGAACGAGGCCGGCGGCGTCTCCTTCCTCAGCCCCGAGGACCACGACCCGGCGCGCCCGGAGCGGCTCCGCTCGGCCGGAAAGATCATCCCCGGCGTCGAGGTCGCCGTCCGCGACGAGGCCGGCAACGACCTCCCCGCGGGCGAGGCCGGCGAGCTGTGCGTGCGCTCCGACATGACCATGAAGGGCTACTGGAAGCAGCCGGAGCTGACCGCCGAGGTCATGCGGGACGGCTGGGTGCGCACCGGCGACATCGGCTTCGTCGACGCCGACGGCTACGTCACCATCGTCGACCGCATCAAGGACATGATCGTCGTGGTCGGCGGCCATGTGTACACCACCGAGCTGGAGGACCTGCTCAACACCCATCCGCAGGTCCGCCAGAGCGCGGTCTACGGCGTCCGCGACAGCGACCGGATGGAGCGGGTGCACGCCGCCGTCGTCCTCGCGCCCGGCTCGGACGTCGACGAGGCGCAGCTGCGCACCCTGGTCCGCGACACCCGCGGCGCGATGTACGAACCGGCCCGCATCACCTTCCTGGACGCGCTGCCGCTGACCGATGCGGGCAAGCCCGACAAGAAGCTGCTGCGGGCGGCGGCCGAGGCGGAAGCGGGGCGCTGATCTCGCCGGGGGAATCGCTCACGCGATCGGCCGAGCACGGGGTGCGTGCACGTTTCGCGGGGGGCGGGCCGGGGTGATCTGTGAATCGATCGCATCCCCCGCACTCTCAGGAGTCTTCATGCGCATGCGCGCCGTCCTCTCCGCCGCCGCCCTCGCCGCCACCCTCGTCCTGGGCGGTGCCGGCTCCGCCATGGCCGGTGGCGACAAGGACCACCACGACGACCACTCCACCCACTCCAGCGGCGACGCCAAATTCGGCGCCTGCGGCCTCGGCGCCGCCATCATCGGCGGCAACCCGATCTTCGACGAGGGCTGCCTGGGCGGCTCCCTGAAGTGGCTGGACGAGTGGAAGTGACCCGGCTTCCCGCTTCCTGAGCGGGATCCCACGGCAGCCGGCCGCCACCCCCGCGGGTGGCGGCCGGTTTCCGTGTCCGGCGGCGGGCGCCACCCCGGTGGGCGACACGCTGGGCCGAAGGAGCCACCCCCGAACCAGGACATCGCGGGCAATAATCCGTCGTCATGCTCCTCTCGACATCGTCATGGACGGGGTGACATGCCCCCTGGACGCCGCACACCGCAGGCGCGGCGGGGCCGGGGCTCCGCCCGCGGCAACGCCGTCAACGACCGTCTGCTCCGCATCCTGCTGCGCCGCCGCAAGCACGCCCTGAGCGCCGCGGACGTCACCGTCGCCGACCGCCCCCAGGTCCGCCGCGCGGTATCCGCCGCCGCGCTCGGCAACACCATGGAATGGTTCGACTTCGGCGTCTACGCCTATCTGGCCGGGACGCTGGGCAAGGTGTTCTTCCCCGCCAGCTCCCCCGGCGCGCAGGTCGTCTCCGCGTTCGCCACCTTCGCCGCCGCCTTCCTCGTCCGGCCGCTGGGCGGGCTGGTCTTCGGGCCGCTGGGCGACCGCATCGGCCGCAAACGCGTCCTCGCCGCGACCATGATCATGATGGCGGTCAGCACCTTCGCGGTGGGTTTCCTGCCCACCTACACGGCCATCGGCTTCGCCGCGCCGCTCCTGCTGCTGGTCTGCCGTCTCGTCCAGGGGTTCTCCACGGGCGGCGAGTACGCGGGCGCCACGACGTACATCGCCGAGTACGCGCCCGACAAGCGGCGCGGCTTCCTCGGCAGCTGGCTCGACTTCGGCACCTTCGTCGGCTACTCGCTCGGCTCCGGGCTGGTCACCGTGCTCACCGCGGTCCTCGGCGACGACGGGATGACCGGCTGGGGCTGGCGGCTGCCGTTCCTGGTGGCCGGGCCGCTCGGGCTGATCGGCCTGTACATGCGGCTGCACCTGGAGGAGACGCCCGCGTTCGAGCGGGAGGCCGAGGCGGCGCGCGAGGAGGCGGAGCGGATCCGCAGCGCGGGCGGCGAGGACCCCGTCGAGGTGGCCCGGCAGTCCGGCCACGGCCGGCTGAAGGAGATCTTCACCCGCCACTGGCAGGCGGTCCTCATCTGCATGGGTCTGGTGCTGCTCTACAACGTCACCAACTACATGGTCACGTCCTACCTGCCGACCTTCATGAGCGAGACGCTGCACCAGGACGCCCTCACCGCGCAGCTGCTGGTGCTCGGCACGATGATCGTGGTGGTGCTGACGATCACCACCGTCGGCCGCACCTCGGACCGCTGGGGCCGGCGCCCCGTCTTCATGGCGGGCAGCATCGCCCTGATCCTGCTGGCGGCGCCCGCGGTGCTGCTGATCCGCGCCGGCGGCGTTCTGCTGCCCGCCGCCGGCTGTCTGATCCTGGGCCTGCTGCTGGTCTGCTTCGCCGGGACCTCGGCCGCCACGCTGCCCGCGCTGTTCCCGACCCGGCTGCGCTACGGCGCGCTGTCGATCGCCTTCAACATCTCCGTGTCGCTCTTCGGCGGGACGACGCCGCTGTTCGCCTCCGCCCTCGTCCAGGCGACCGGCGACACGATGGTCCCGGCCTACTACCTGATGGTGGCGGGCCTCATCGGCCTGGTGGCGACGTTCTTCCTGCACGAGACGGCGGGCAAGCCGCTGCGCGGCTCCGGCCCGATGGTCGAGACGACGGAGCAGGCGCGGCAGCTCGTCGCCCGCAGCCGGACGCAGGCCGGGCGCCGCGCCCGCGATCTCTGGATCCGGCTGCGCCACCCCTGGGCCCGCTGACCGCACGACGGCGCCCCGCCCTCCGGCGACGGGGGCGGGGCACGGGCGGGCCCGACCGGGCGACCGCACCGGGCCCCGGCGGCGCGGACGGCCCCGGTGCGGCGACGGCCCGCCGCGCCGCGCTCAGTGCGCCGTCCAGCCCCCGTCCAGCGACAGCGACGCACCGGTGACGAACGCCGCCCCCGGCGAGCAGAGGTAGGCCACCGTCTCGGCGACCTCCGCCGGCTCCACCAGCCGCTTCATCGCGGACCGCACCAGCAGCACTTCCTCCAGCACCCGCTCCTCGGGGATGCCGTGCGCCTCGGCCTGATCGGCGATCTGCCTCTCGACGAGCGGGGTGCGGACATAGCCGGGGTTGACGCAGTTGGAGGTGACGCCGTGCGGGGCGCCCTCCAGCGCCGCGGTCTTCGACAGTCCCTCCAGCCCGTGCTTGGCCGCGACGTACGCGGACTTGTACGGCGAGGCGCGCAGCCCGTGGACGGAGGAGATGTTGACGATGCGGCCCCAGCCGGCCCCGTACATGTGCGGCAGCGCGCCGCGCAGCAGCCGGAAGGGGGCCTCCAGCATGATCGTCAGCACGTCGTGGAACGCCTCGGGCGGGAACTCCTCGATGGGGCGGACGAGTTGGATGCCCGCGTTGTTGACGAGGACGTCGCAGCCGGCGGCGGCCCGCTCGGCCGCGTCGAGGTCGGTCAGATCGAGGGTGCGGGGTTCGACGGCGCCGGGCAGGCCGCCGGGGAGCGCGTCGAGGAGGCGGGTCAGGCCGTCCTCGTCGCGGTCGACGGCGCGCACGGTCGCACCGGCGGCGGCGAGCCGCAGCGCGCAGGCGCGTCCGATGCCGCCGGCGGCGCCGGTGACCAGCGCCGTCCGGCCGCCGAGGTCGAGGGATACCTGTCCGGGTGTTCCCATCATGGTCATGACGGCACCCTACGGGCCGGGCCCACGGGCCCCGTAGGGTTCGCGCCGCCCCAGGAGCCACCGGCCGGATCCGGCCCGGCACGCGGCGCTCGGTCGGGCGGCGGAGCGCGCGGCGCCACCGTCACGAGCCGCCGGGGTGCGCGCCGCGCCGGCCGTCCCCGGTGGCGCTCACCCGGTCGGCCGCCCCGGATCGCCGTACCGCTCCCGGGCTCCTACCGTCCGAAGATGCAGTACGCCACCGACACCAGGGGGTCCGACCATGCGCCGACTGCTCGCCGTGCCGACCGTGCTGCTCGCCCTCGCCGCCGCCGCGTGCTCCGGCGGCGAGCGGGCCGCGGACACCGCGGCCTCCTCCCGCACCCGTGCGCCCGGCCAGGCGCCGACGCCGACCGGCAGCGCGCCGACCGTGCCGGGACAGCCGGTCGGGTGCGGCACGATCCGCGATGCGCTCGGCACCGCGCACGACGTGGCCCTCTTCGCGGACCCGGGCGCCGACGGCACGGTGGGCTGCGGTGAGGCCCACGACGTGATGGCCGATTTCTTCCGCCGGGCGCCGCAGGACGGCGGTGACACCGCCGGCTCCCTCTCCGTCCGCGGCTGGCTCTGCCGCTACGAGGGCGGCCCGACCGGCACCTGGGTCAGCAGCTGCCGCAAGGACCGCCTGGAGATGCACACCGAGGAGCCCGAAGGGCCGCCCTCCGACGCGCCGGGCTCCCCCTCCGACGAACCCGGCTCCCCCTCCGACTCCCCCGACGAGTCCCAGCTCCCGCCGCTGCCGGACGACTCCAGCACGCCGGTGGACGATCCGTCGACCGAGGAGCTGTGAGCCGGGGCGAGCTGCCCGTTCGTCCCCGTACGGCATACCCGAAGGGCATCGGGCCGGGCGTCACCGCTGCCCCCGGCGCCACCCGTCCGTACCTGTTCCCGGGCGCCCCGGTCCCGTAGCGTCCGGTTCCGCCTTGTGCCGCACCACCGGAACGGAGTTTTCGTGCACGCCTGGGAACAGCATCGGCCCGCCGCCGCACGGGCGCAGGCCCCCGCCCGGCAGCACGTCCGGCAACCCGCCGGCGGCGGGGCGCCGGACGTGGCCTTTCTGCAGCGGACGGCGGGGAACGCCGCGGTGGCGCGGCTGCTCGGGACGGCGGTGCAGCGGGCCACCGGGGCGGCGGACGGCGGCGCCCAGGGGTTCGAGAAGGTCTCCGCGGGCGGGCACCTCGCGCTCCGCGGCCGCCAGGAGGCGTACGCGTCGGAGACGATGTTCGCCCAGGCCAACGCCCGGCTGGCGGCTCTGGACCGGGTGGCGATCACGCTGCGGCGCGGGGAGCCCGTGCGGGTCGGCGCGGAGCGGCTCTTCCGGGTGCTGCCCGTGTACAAGAGCGCGGAACGGGCGAAGGCCTCCGGATCGGCGGAGCACGAGCCGGTGCACGGGGACGACGACGCCCGGCGCGCCGGCAAACGCGCCGCCTACCAGCGGTCCCTGGCGCGGCCCCCGGAGTTCGAGCAGCTCAACGCCCTCGCGCTGCGCGTCAGCAAACTGCTCGGCAGCGCGAAGGAGCCGGCCGGCCGGTCCGTCGACGGCGTCCGCGAGGAAGCCATGACGCTGACGCTGAAGACGATGGGCGGCGGCTGGCTGAGCGCGCACTTCCCCTACCCGGAGCAGTTCGGGCGCGACGGGCTGAAGGACATGCGGGACTTCCTGCCGAAGCTGGCCCTCGCGTACGCCGAGCAGATCGCCGTCGGGGCGGGGCAGGAGGCGCAAGTCGACGAACTGCTGATCACGCTGCCGAACGACTGCCAGGCCGCGGCCCAGCGGCTCATCGGCCGCCCCGAGAACGGCCTCGGCCACCGCCGCGAGCGGCCGGAGGTGGGCGAGAACCACTACATCGACCTGAGCGGCGCGGCGCCGGACGGCTGGCAGAACCACTTCGCCGCCGTCATCATGCGCGACGGCCCGCACTCCCTCACCTACGAGGCCGCCGCCAACCGCGACGCCGTGCTGCAGGAGGGCAAGTCCCTGGGGTATTTCGCCCTGTACGGCGCCACGCAGGCCGAGGACTCCTTCGACGCGGTCATCGGCGCCCAGAACCAGGCGTACTCGGCGGCGTCCACGGCTCACGGCTGACCGCCTCGGAACGGGCCGCCCGCCGCGCCGGAAGTGACCGGGGCGGCGGGCGGAAGGTGATTCATCCCCGCCGGGGAACCCTCACTCGAAGAACTTGATGCTGAATCCCTTGTCGCTGTTCGGGCCGGGGACATGGGCGCGCTTGTAGGTGGTGTTTCCCCACCAGACGAACGACCCGGTGTACCAGTAGCGGTTCTCCCACTTGTACGGCGTTCCCTTGGCGACCGCGTGGAACATCAGGGGGAACTTCTTGCCCGCCGGCGGGCTGGTGCCGATGTCGCCGTTGAGCAGGACGAAGCTGTGGTGCCCGGGGCCGTCGACGTGCAGCGTCGGGTCCCAGCCGGGCATCATCGTCTCGCGGTGCGAGCCGAACAGGCAGCCGTTGGACTTGTACCAGTCCCAGATCTTCGTCGGGTCACCGCCCTTCTTCAGCCGCAGGTCGCCCAGGCAGTAGTAATCGGTCCAGCTGCCGTTGGCGGAGTAGACGAGGTGCAGCTGCCCGTTCGGGTCCTTGATGGCCTCCGGCGCCTCGTTGATGTAGGGATTGCCCCTCTTGCGCTCCCATGCCTCGCGGGGCTGCGAGATGAGGTAGCGCTTGCCGGTCGGGGTGACCGGGTCGCTCATGCGGGCGAGGTAGAGGTTCTGTTCGTTGGCGCTGCCGCCGGACCAGCCCGACCAGACGAACCAGCGCTTCCCCCCGAAGGTGAACAGCGTGCCGTCGATGGCCCATCGGTCGTCCGGCAGGGCCAGTTTCTTCTCGGCGCCGTATCCGCCGTCCGGGGTGGCGGAGCTGATGACGTACATCCGGTGGGCGGAGCTGCGGCCGCCGGTGAAGTAGACGTAGTAGCGGCCGTTGTCCCGCACGATCTCGGGGGCCCAGACGTCCTGCAGGCCGTTCGGGTTCGACCAGATCTTCTTGGCGGGCGCCGCGGCGAGGCCGTCCGGGGACGAGGCCTGGCGTACGACGATGCCGCCGGCCGCCGCCTTGACGGCGATATAGGTGCCGCCGACCCTCAGCACGCTGGGATCCGCGCCCCGTAAGGTCGTCCGGCCCCGGGTGGCCGGGTCCTGTGCCGTGGTCGTCCGTACCGTCGCCGCCGTTTCCGCTCGCGTCCTCTCCTGCGCGGACGGCGCGCCGCGGGCGGCCTCGGGAGAGGAGAGGGACAGCGAGAGGGCGAGGGCGCCGGCCAGCGCCATGGCGCCGAGGCCGGCGGAGCTGCGGAAGAGTTTCATGGGCTCTTTCCTGGTAGGCCTCCGCTGCGGCGTCGCCCGGCCGGCGCGGACGCCGGTGGACGGGTGACGCCGGGTCAGGGCGTGGCGATCGGGAGGCTGCGGAAGGGGTCCCTGACGTCGCGTCCGTCCGGGTGTACCTCGGGTTGACCGGCACCGGCAACGGGACGCCCGTCCAGCGTCACGAGGGGCCCGGGGCGCGTCAACGGCCTCTCCCGGCACCGTGGTCGTCCTGGGACGAAAAGGGCTTTTCCTGTGACCGAGGTGTCACACGGGAGGGGTTGACCGGTGCCCGGGGCCGGGCGCTCAGGGCAGCCCGGCCGTGCTGGCGGGGCGCACCGCGCCCGTCCCGAAGCGGGCCCGGGCCCGGTCGGCGGCGGCCTCGATGCGGCGGGCCCGGTCGTCGTCGGGGCCGAAGGTCAGCTGCCGGGAGACCGTCCCCGCGTCGCACAGCTCCTCGGCCCGCAGGGCGAGGCGGCGGACCCGGGCGCGCTGGAGCCCCAGCCCCAGGTGCACCGCATGGGCCGCGGCGCGCAGTTGGGGGCTGTGGGAGGTGGGTTCGGGCAGGGTGCGGCCGCGGGTGGTGGTGGAGCGGTCGGCGTACCCGACGGTCAAGGTCAGCGCCCGGCAGGCCCGGTGCTCGGCGCGGAGCCGGGCGCCGAGGCGTTCGGCGAGGTGGGTCAGGGCGCCGCGCTGCCGGTCGGGGTCGAGTTCGTCGTACGGGAAACGGTGCTCGGCGCCGAAGGCGGGCGGTGGGGTGCCGGGCAGGACGCGGGTGGGGTCGACGCCGTGTGCGCGCCGGTGGAGCTGCCGGCCGGCGGTCGTGCCCAGGATGCGCTGGAGGGTGAGCAGCGGGGTGGCGGCGATCCGGTCGGCGGTGGTGAGGCCGTAGGAGGCGAGGGTGCGCGCCGTCGCCGGGCCGACCCCCGGCAGTGCGGCGGCGGGCAGTCCGGTGAGGAACGCGGTGACGGCCCGGGGGTCGTCGGGGAGGGCGCGGATCGCGCCGGGGGCCCCGCGGTGGGCGACCAGTTGGGCGAGGAGCGGGCTGGGGCCGATGCCGATCGTGGTGTCGACGTCGAGGACGGCGGCGGCGCGCATACGGATCAGCGCCGCGAGCCCGGCGGCGTCGCGGTCGAAGTACCGCACGCTCCCGGACACATCGGCGAGCGCCGCGTCGGGCGGCAGCGCCTGGACCACGGGGGTGAACTCGCCGAGCAGGTCGATGAGCTGCCGGTACGCGGCCTCGGCCGGGGCGCCGGCGGGGGGCAGGTTTCCGAAGTGCAGGTAGAGGATCATCGCCGGTCACCCCGCGCTGCCGGGACTCGCATGGTGGAAGGTCCTTCCGTCGAGGGCCGTGAGCGGGGTGCGGGCGGTGCCCGCGGGCCGCAGGTCGGCCCAGGGGTGGAGGGCGGCGCCGGTCGGCTGGGCGAGGGTGCGGCGCGGACCGGACCTGCGGGTGGCGGGCGCGGGCCCGGCGAGCCGGTCCGCGACGGCGGCCGGTCCGCCGCTGTGGTGCAGGTCGATCAGTTCGGCCAGATCCCAGGCGGCCGTGCCGGTGATGCTGAGCGCGCGCGGAGGCCGGCGGGTCAGCGTGCCGCGCACCAGCAGCAGGCCGCTGTGGAAGACCGTATGGGCGCAGCGCGCATGACTGTCCTCGAAGAACGCCAGGTCGGACAGGCCGGTGGGGTCGTCGAGGGTGACGAAGACGACGCGTTTGCCGGAGCGGATCGGCGGGGTCTGGGTGGCGACCTTCACGCCGGCGACCAGCACGGTGGCGCCGTGCCGCAGCCGCGGCAGGTCCGCGGCGGGGGTCGCCCCGATGTCGGCCAGCAGGGACCGGTGTTCGGCCAGCACATGGCGGGAGACGTCCATGCCGAGCACGTCCAGCTCCGCGGCGAGCTGCTCGGAGCCGCCCATGGACGGCAGGCCGGTGGCGGGGCCCGCGGCGCCGTCCGGTCCGGGGCCGGCCTCGCCGTCCGCCAGGGGGAGCTGGCCCGCGGCGGAGCCGTGGCCGCGGGCGGAGCGGTGCAACTCGGCGATCTTCAGCAGGAGTTCGCGGCGCGGGCCGAAGGCATCCATCGCCCCGACCTGTGCCAGGCGTTCGGCCAGCGGGCGGCTGGGGCGGGCGCGCTGCCAGAAGTCCTCCAGGGAGGTGTAGGGCTGCCCGGAGGTGATGCGGTCGCTCTCCGCCTCGGTGATGCCGCGGACCTGCGACAGCCCGATCCGCACCCCCCATTTACCGGACACCAGTTCGATCGTGTGTGCGGCCCGGGACGCGTTGACGTCGGGCAGCAGCAGCGGCACCCCGTGCCGGCGGGCGTCGGCCGCGAGGACGCGCTTGTGGTACATCCCCGGATCGTGGGTGAGCAGCCCGGCCAGCAGCGCCGCCATCCGGTGGGCCTTGAGCCAGCTCGACTGGTAGGCGGGGTGCGCGAAGGCCGCGGCGTGCGCCTTGGCGAAGCCGAAGCTGCCGAAGCCCGCCAGGACGTCCCACACGTCCCGCACCGCCCGGACCGGATAGCCGCGTCCGCGCGCCCGGTCGGCGAACCAGGCGCGGACCCGGCCCTGCCGCTCGGGGACGGACAGGGCGCGGCGCGCCTCGTCCGCCATGCCCCGGTCGCAGCCGGTCATCGTCGCCATGATCGCGATGACCTGCTCGTGGAAGACGACCTGCCCCTCGGTCTCCTCAAGGATCGGCTTCAGGTCCGGGTGCGGGTAGCGGATCGGCCTGCGGCGGTCGCGGGCCTCGATCAGCGGAGCCACCATGTCGGCGGCCACCGGCCCCGGCCGGAACAGGCTGATGTCCAGGGCCAGATCGCCGAACGAACGCGGCCGGAGGTTCCGGACGAGTTCGCGCTGCCCGGGGCTCTCCAGCTGGAAGGTGCCCAGCGTGTCCCCGGAGGTGATCAGGTCGTACGTGGCCGGGTCGTCCGGCGGCACCTGTGCGGGATCGTCCAGGTCGAACCGTTCGCCGGTGACCCGTTCGATCTCGGCCACCGCGTGCGCGAGCGCCGACTGCATCCGTACGCCGATGACGTCGATCTTCGGGTGCCCGGTGTCCTCGATGTCCTCCTTGTCGAACTGGGACATGGCGATGTTCCCGACGGTGGTCGGCGCCACCGGGGTGCGCCGCAGCAACCCGGCGTTGGAGACGAGGAGCCCGCAGGGATGCATGGCCGCCTCGTGCGGCAATCCGTCCAGCGCCTCCACCAGCTCCCACAGCCGGCCGTGGTCCTCGGCGGCGACCTCACGCAGCTCCGGCAGCTCGGCGAGCGCGGCCCGTACGTCCTTCGCCCGGATGTGCGGGAACGCCTTGGCCAGGCGGGCCGCCTCGTCGGGGGCCATGCCCCGGGCCCGCGCCACGTCCTCGATCGCGCCGCGCGCCCGGTACGTCTTGTAGACCGCGAGCGTCGCCACCCGGTCGGCGCCGAACCGCTCGCGGACCGCCTGGTAGACCTCCAGGCGGCGCGCCGACTCGACGTCCAGGTCGATGTCGGGCAGCGCGGAGCGCCGGGCGGACAGGAAGCGCTCCATCAGCAGGCCGTGCGCCACCGGGTCGATGGGGCTGATGCCCAGCAGGTGCGTGACGAGCGAGCCCACGCCCGAGCCGCGGGCCGCGACCCGGATACCCAGGCGCCGGGCCTGCGCCGCCACCTCGGCGACGGTCAGGAAGTACCCGGCGAAACCGTGGCCCGCGATGATCCGCAGCTCCTCCTCCAGCCGGTCCCAGCGCCGTACCTCCCGGTGGTAGCCGCGGCTCAGCATGCCCGCCGCGCACCGGTCCGCGAGGGTGCGATCGGCCTGCTCGCGGGAGGCGCCGACCAGTTCGGGCTCGGGGAGGTTGAGCCGTCCCAGGCCGAACGCCTCGCCCGGGTCGACCGCGCAGGCGGCCGCGGTCTCCTCGGTCGCCGCCAGCAGCCGCTGCACGTCCGCGCCCCGGCCGCCCGCCGCCTCGGCGATCCGGGCGGCGATCCGCTCCATCTCCCCGGCGTCCTTCAGCCACCGCTGCCCGCCGTCCAGCCGGGAGGCGTCCCGGGTGTCGACCGGCACCAGCAGCCGGGCGGAGTCCAGGATGTCGGCGACCTCGCCCTGCCCGGGGTCGGCGTAGCGCACGGCGTTGCTCAGCACAGCCGTCACCCGCTGCTCGGCGGCGAAGCCCGCAAGGCGTGCGGCCAGGCGCAGCGATCCGGGCCCGGTGCCGGTCCGGCCGTGCCACGACACCTCAAGCCGCAGCGCGCCGCCGAACCGCTCGCGCCACGGGGCGAGCAGCGCGACGGCCCGGTCGGGGCGCCCGGAGGCCAGCGCCTGCCCGACCTCGGAGTCGGCCCCGAGGAGGACGAACACCTCGTCGTCGGGGCAGTCCAGATCCGCCCAGGTGAGCCCGGTGTCCGACGCCGCCGACGCCGACACCAGACGGCACAGCTCGGACCAGCCGCGTGCGCTCCGGGCGAGGAAGACCGCGCGCGAGGGGGCCTCCGTCACGAACGCGCCGCCCTTGGCGGGGGTCCGCCGCCGGCCGGCCGGGCCGTCTCCGGGCGCCGGGACGCCGGGCACCGCGAGATCGACGCCGAACAGCGGCCGGACGCCGGACCGCGCGCATGCCTTGGCGAAGCGCACCGCGCCCGCGAGCGAATCCCGGTCGGTCAGCGCCAGGGCGTCGAGCCCCCGCTCGGCGGCCCGCTCGGCCAGGACGTGCGGATGGCTGGCCCCGTAGCGCAGCGAATAGCCGCTCGCCGTACGGAGATGCGTGAACGACATACACACCTCCTGGCTCCCATAACCCCCCTTTGCGTCATCTGCGGCATCCACGGCATCCGGACCCGTGGAAACACTCTAACTCAATGTTCGCACGTTCGTTCGAGTAACAGTTTAGCGAGCGGCGGTGACAGAGAGTGCCTTCGGATGCGGGAAACGCGGGAAAGGGGACGCACCCGCAGTGCCTATGTGAAGTCGTACACGGCGAAGTCGGTGATCCGGACGTATCCGAGGCGCCGGTAGAGGGCGTTGCTGGTGGCGTTGGCCGGGTCCGTGAAGAGGACGACATCCGTGGCGCCCGCGGCCCGTGCGGCACGGCTCACCTCGGCCGTCACGGCGCCCGCGTAGCCGCGGCCCCGCAGGTGGGCGGGGGTGTGGACGGGGTCCACCCGGACCATCCCGCCGATCATCGCCGTCGCGCCCGCCAGCGAGACCGGGGTGCCGCCCGGCGTCTCCCAGAACGTGAAGCGCTTGTCCGCGAAGCGCGAGGTGGCCCAGGAGCCGGCGTCGATGGCCGGGGTCTCGCCGACGGCGGTGACGAACCCGTCGCACCAGCGGAGCAGCGCGTCATGGTCCGACGGCCCCAGGCGGCGGCCCCGGCCCTCGGGGCGGGGCTCCGGCGGGGTGAGCGTGCCGAGCCGGTAGAGGTGGAGCCGTTGGCGGAGCACCGGCAGCGCGCCCGTGCGCCGCTGCCAGGCACCGGCGAACGCGGTGGCGGTGCGGTGGTCCGCGCTGACGTACGGGAGGCGGTGCCCGGGACCGGCGAGGCAGTCGGCGAGGGCGTCGGCCTCCTGAGGGGTGAGGGCGGTGGGGCTCAGCCCGCGGGACGGGAGCCGGTGGAAGGCGGCGCGGACCTCGCCCGCCCGCTCCAGCCGCCCGAACACGGCGGCTCCGGCGCCGTACGCGTCCGGCCCGTGCGTCCGCAGCCGCTCGGTCACCGTCAGCGCCATGGTGTGCAGGGCGGGGCGGGAGCGCAGGAAGTCCCCGGCGCGGGCGAGGTGTGCGTCAACGTCGTGGGTGAGGTGCCATCCGTCGGGGCGCATGCCTCATGGTTCCCCCGACGACGGCCCGGCCATGTGGGGCCGGGCGCCTCCGCCGGCCGCCGGGGCGGGTGCGGTGTGCCCGGGCGCGGACGATCTCGGTGAGGCGGGCGGCCGGCGGCATCGGAGTGGTCGTCCCGGGCGCCCCGGGGACGGCGGCGGGTCACCCGCGGCGGCGCACCGCGGCGTGTCAGGCTCGGGCCATGATCGTCGCCTTCTCCGTCACCCCGCTCGGGGTCGGCGAGCACCTCTCCGACCTCGTCTCCGACGCCGTACGCGTGGTGCGCGCCTCCGGTCTGCCGAACCGTACGGACGCGCTGTTCACCTCCGTCGAGGGCGAGTGGGACGAGGTGATGCCGGTGATCAAACAGGCGGTGGAGGCAGTGACCGCGCGGGCGCCTCGGTCGTTGCTCGTCCTCAAGGCGGACCTTCAGCCCGGCGGCGGACTGGAGAGCAAGGTGGCGAGCGTCGAGCGCCGGCTCGAAGGCCACTGACGGAGGACGTGCCGCCGGCCGGGGAATTCCGGTTGCGGCCGGGTGCGCCGGCCCGCTGGGCTACCGCCATGGACGGTGTCATCGGGCGGACGCGACGGATGAGGCCACGACGGGCCGGCGGCGGCGCACCGCGGCCGGCCCGGTGGCGCAGGGCGGCGGTGCTCGGGGCGCTGATGCTGGCCGCCTTCACCTTCAACACGGCGGAGAATCTGCCGATCGGCCTGCTGGGGATGGTCTCCGGGGACCTGCGGGTGTCCCTGTCCGCGGCCGGTCTGCTGGTGACCGGGTACGGCGTGACGGTGGCCCTGGCGTCGCTGCCGCTCGCCCATGCCGTGCGGGCGGTGCCCCGGCGTCAGGTGCTCGCGGGCCTGTTGGCCGTGCTGGTGGTGTCCAGCCTGATGGCGGCGGCGGCCGCGTCCTACGGTCCGCTCCTCGTGGCGCGGCTGCTGACGGCGCTGGCCCAGGCGTTGTTCTGGGCGGTGATGGGGCCGGTCGCGGTGGGGCTGTTCGCGCCCGCGGTCCGGGGGCGGGTGGTCGGTGCGCTGTCCGTCGCCGGTTCGCTCGCCCTCGTGCTCGGCGTGCCCGCCGGGACCTGGCTGGGGCGGCGGAGCGGCTGGCAGGCCCCCGTCGCCCTGCTGGCGGTTCCCGGGCTCGTCTCCCTGGTGACGATCGCCGTGCTGCTGCCGACCTCGCGTCCACAGGAGTCGCACGCCGCCTACGGGAGCCACCCCGACGCCCGCCGGTTCGGGGCCGTGCTGGCGGCCGGGGCCCTCTCCGCCACCGGCGCGTTCACGGGATTCACCTACCTCGTGACGTTCCTGGGCGAGGTGAGCGGCTTCTCCCCGGACGCGGTCGGCGCCCTGCTTTCGGCGTTCGGCGTGGCATGCCTGGCCGGGGTGGGCGTCACCGGGGCGCTGCTGGACCGTTTTCCGCAGGCCGCGTTGGCCGCCGCGGTGGCGGTGCAGGCGGTGGGCATGCTCGGCCTGTACGCGGCCGGGGCCCGTCCGGTGGCGGCGGTGGGGTTCCTGGTGCTGATGGGCGGTGCGCTCGGGCCGGTGTTCATGGCTGCCCAGAACGCCGTGCTGCGCTGCGCGCCGGGGCGTACCGAGATCGCCTTCGCGGCCAACTCCGGTGCGTACAACGCCGGTATCGCCGGGGGCGCCGCGCTCGGCGGGCTGGTCCTGCCGTCGGCCGGGGTGCGCGGCGCCTTCCTCGTCGGCGGGCTGCTGACGGCGGGGGCGTGCGCGGTGCTGCTCGGGAGCGCCGCGCGCGGGGCCCGGCGGCGCAAGGCCCTGCCGCCCTCGCTCCCGTCCGCCGGGTGCCGTGCGGCGGACGGGAGGTGACGGCAGGGCCTGGTGGTGTACGGCGAACAGACGGCGGGTCAGGCCTTCTTCACCACGCCGGACTTCAGCTGCATGGCGCCGAAGCCGTCGATCTTGCAGTCGATGTCATGGCCGGCGACCCCGTCGACCAGCCGGATGTTGCGCACCTTGGTGCCGGCCTTGATCCCCGACGGGCTGCCCTTGACCTTCAGCGCCTTGACGACGACCACGGAGTCGCCGTCCTGCAGCACATTGCCGACGGAGTCCTTGACGACCCACTCGCCGGCGCCTTCCCCGCCCTCCGTACCGCCGTCGGCGGGGACCCATTCGTGGCCGCACTCCGGGCACACCACAAGGGCGTTCATCTCGTAGGTGTACTCACAGGAACACTTGGGGCAAGGGGGAAGATTCTCAGTCATAGTGGATGAATATACCCCGTCGGAACGGCGGCCCGAGCCATGCGGTGGCGGCCCTTGGGCGCCCGACTCGGGCCGCCCCGCCGCCCGTTGGTCACCGGGCCGCGGGCCGCCGCGTGCGAGGCGCGTCCTCGGCGGGTCCGGCGGCGTGGGCGAGGCGGTAGCCGCTCACGTGCTGCGGGTGGATGCGCAGGAGGGTGTCGTGCGGGCCGTGGGACCAGCCCGGCAGGGTGCGCCGGTAGTGGGCGGCCTCATCGCTGTCGCGGACGGCCTCGGCGACACCGGAGGCGGTCACCGCCCACCCGGTGCCGGTGCGCGGGTTCAGCTGGTCGACGTGGTACGTGACGGTGGTGCGCCCGGCGAGGGCGGCGGCCGGGACCGGTGCGCGGACGATGAGGCGCCCGTACTCCTGGACGTGCGAGGCGACGCGGACGGCGATCTCGTCCCGCTGCTCGTACATCAGCCGTCCTTGCGTGGCGCCTTGCAGCAGGTGGACGGCCTCCTCGCCGGAGATGTCGAGCATCCGGCGGTCGGCGGTGGGCGGGGTGATCATCGGGCGGACTCCTCGGTGGTCGCGGTGGCGGACGCGTCCGCGGGGACGGGCACCGGGAGGACGCCGGTGCGCTGCAGATGGGCGCGGGCGCCGGCGATGGCTTCGGGGGTGGTGGCGTACTCGCGCCCCTCCCGCCGCAGCAGTTCCAGGGCGCCCACGGAGTCGAGCACGCGGCGCTGGCCGGGGCGCAAGCCCGAGGTGAGGACGACGATGCCGCGCCGGTTCAGCTTCTCCACCGCGTCCTTGAGGACCAGTGCGCCGGTGGCGTCGATGGTCATCACCCGCGACATCCGCAGGATCATCACCCGGACGTCGGCGACCTCGGACAGCTCCAGCAGGAAGCGGTGCGCCCCGGCGAAGAACAGCGGGCCGTCTATCCGGTACGCGACGATGTGCTCCGCGAGCAGCGCGTGCTCCTCCGCGCGGTCCTCGCCCGGCAGGTGGGCGGCGAAGGAGACCTGTTCCATCCGGGTCTGGCGGGCCACCGCGCGCAGCGCCAGCGCGCCCGCCACCGCCAGGCCGATGATGACCGCGTACACCAGGTCCAGGGCGAGCGTGGCGACCGCGGTCAGCACCAGGACGACGGCGTCGGAACGGGTCGCGCGCGCCATCGCCCGCAGCGAGCCGACCTCGACCATCCGGACCGCGGTCGCCAGCAGCACGCCCGCCAGCGCGGCCAGCGGGATCCGGGAGACCAGCGGCGCGGCGGCGAAGACGATCACCGCGAGGACCGCGGCGTGGGTGAGGGCGGCGAGGCGGGAGCCGGCGCCGGTGCGGACGTTGACGGCGGTACGGGCGATGGCGCCGGTCGCCGGGACGCCGCCGAACAGCGGCGCCGCGAGGTTCGCCAGCCCCTGCCCGAACAGCTCCCGGTCCGGGTCGTGCCGCTGACCGACCGTCATCCCGTCGGCGACGGACGCCGACAGCAGCGACTCCAGCGCGGCGAGGGCGGCGACCGCGACCGCGGGGGCGAGCAGCGAGCCGAGCGCGGCCGGGTCGAGGAAGGCGAGGGAGGGGACGGGCAGGCCGGCGGGCAGGTCACCGATCGGCTCGGCGGCGTCCAGGTGGAAGGCCTGTGCGGCGACGGTCGCGGCGACCACGGCGACGATCGAGAAGGGGATGCCGGGCCACTTACGGGCCCCGGCCAGCATGAGGACGGCGACGGCGAGCGCGAGGCCGACGGCCGTCCAGTTCGGCTGCCGGACGAACTCCTCGACCGCCCGCCACGTCACGACCAGGACCTTGTCGCCCTCCGGCTTGGCCACGCCCAGCGCGTTCGGCACCTGCTGGAGGCCGATCACACAGGCGATGCCGAGGGTGAAGCCCTCCACCACGGGCGCGGGCACGTACCGCATGTAGCGTCCGGCGCGCGCCGCGGCGAGCGCGATCAGCAGCACCCCGGCGAGCAGTCCGACGGTGAGCACGCCGCCGGGTCCGTACCGCGCCACGATCGGGACGAGGACGACGGTCATGGCGCCGGTCGGCCCGGACACCTGGAGCTCGGAGCCGCCGAAGACCGCCGCGAGGGCGCCCGCGACCACCGCGGTCGCGAGGCCGGCCTCGGCGCCCAGGCCCGACGAGACGCCGAAGCCCAGCGCGAGCGGGAGGGCGACGATGGCGACGGTCAGACCGGCCAGCAGGTCCCGGCGCGGGTCGCGGCCCATCGCCGCGAGATCGGCGCGGGCGGGCAGCAGGGCACGGACCCGGCCCCACGCCCGGGTGGGCGGTGACGCGCTCACGGTGCGCCGACCTCCGCTTCCCGCAACTCGGCCAGCAGCTCGTTCTTCCCGGCCAGCAGCTCGGTGAGGATCCGCCGCGCCGCCCGCATCAGCTCCGCGACGTCCCCGCCGGCCAGCTCGTAGACGACCTGGGATCCGGTGCGGTGCGAGGTGACGATGCCCGAGCGGCGCAACACCGCCAGCTGCTGGGAGAGCGCCGCCGGCTCGACCTCGATCTCCGCGAGCAGCTCCCGGACCGGCATCGGCCCGCCCTGCAGCAATTCCAGCACCCGGATCCGTACCGGATGTCCCAGCATCCGGAAGAACTCGGCCTTGGCCTGATACAGCGGGACCAGCACAGCCACCCTCGATCGCTCCGCCCCGCGCGGGACGGGGCACTCGTTGGGCGCCGTGCCCGCGGCTACCTACGGGCACGACGGGAGACAGCATGTAAGGAATTGCTTATTTTCGCAATTCGTCATTTCGGCATGCGGGCGGGGCGGGCGGCGGTATCGGCCATCCGCCCGCGCCGTCCGAGGTCAGCGGGGACGGCGCGGGTGGCGCCATGGCGCGATCCCGGCCGGAGGGGAAGGGTGGCGGTCATGCGCGTGCTGACATGGAACCTGTGGTGGCGCTTCGGCCCCTGGGAGCGGCGGCAGGAGGCCGTCCTCGCGGTGCTGGACGCGCTCCGGCCCGATGTCGTCGGCCTTCAGGAGGTGTGGGCCCGCGGCGGGGAGAACCTCGCGGGACGGCTCGCCGACCGCCTGGGCATGCACTGGACCTGGGCGCCGTTCCGCGCCCCGCAGCGGTGGCAGCGGCGGATCGGGGACCCGGCGGTCGACATCGGCAACGCCGTCCTGAGCCGCTGGCCCCTCGTGGAGCACGCCACGGTGGAGCTGCCGCCCCGCCCCGGCGACGACGACGGCCGCCCGGCCCTCTACGCCCGCATCGACGCCCCCGGGCACCGGGTGCCGTTCTTCACCACCCACCTGACCTCGGCGCTCGACGCCTCCGCGGTCCGCTGCAGGCAGGTCGAGGCGCTCGCCGCCTTCGTCGCCGCCCACCGCGGCGGGACCGACTTCCCGCCGGTGATCACCGGCGACTTCAACGCCTGGCCCGACTCCGACGAGGTCCGCAGGTTCGGCGGCTACAAGACGGCCCCGGCCGTCCCCGGCCAGGTCTTCCTCGACGCCTGGGAGTACGCGGACCCGGACCGGCCGTCGGCCACCTGGAACGCGGCCAACCCGCACGTCGCGGCGCGCGGCGAGCCGAGCGTCCGCGTCGACTACATCCACGTGGGCCCGCCGGGCCCCGGCGGACTCGGCTCGGTCGGCGCGGTCCGGCGCATCGGCGATCACCCCGTCGGCGGCGTCTGGCCGTCCGATCACGCCGGGGTCCTGGCCGACCTGCGGGGGCCGTCGGCGCCGCCGCTTCCCTCCTGACGGCGATCCCGGCGGCGATCCCGGCGGCCGGCCTTCATTCCGGACCTAATCGGCGGAAGGACGCCGCTCCGCCCGGGAGCCGGGCCTGGCCCGTACGTGCATGCGCTCTCCCTGCGGGCCGAACAGATTGAGGATCTCCACGGGCGAGTCCCCCACGGGGCCGAACCAGTGCGGCAGACGGGTGTCGAACTCGGCCGCCTCGCCCGGCCCCATGACCAGGTCGTGGTCGGCCAGGATGAGCCGCAGCCGCCCGGACAGCACGTACAGCCACTCGTACCCCTCGTGCGTGACCGGCTCGGGACGGTTCTGATCGGCGGGGATGATCGACTTCCAGGCCTGCATGCCCCCGGCCCGGTCCGACAGCGGGATCACCGTGCGGCCCTTGTGGTTCCGGGGTCTGACGCGGATCCGCGGATCCCCGACCTCGGGCGCCCCGACCAGTTCGTCCAGGGGGACCTGGTGGGCCTGTGCGAGGGGCAGCAGCAGTTCCAGGCTCGGGCGGCGCTGCCCCGACTCCAGCCGCGACAGGGTGCTCTTGGAGATGCCGGTGACCTCGGCCAACGCCGACAGGCTCACGCCGCGCCGGGTACGGATGCTCCGGAGGCGGGGGCCGACCTCGGCCAGCGCGGCGGCGATCGGTGCGTGCTCGTCCATGCCCCCATTCGACCTCCGTTTCCCAGAAATGGCAACGAACATTGCCATTTCCGAGCCTGGCTCGCACTCTCGCGGCAGGAGGTTGATCCGACATGAACGAACCGATGAACGACCAGCACACCCCGCGCGCCAAGGCCCGCGGCAGCGCCTTCGACGACGTCCACGACGTGGTGGTGATCGGCGCCGGAGCGGCCGGTCTGAACGCCGCCCTGCTCCTGGGCCGCGCACGCCGCAAGGTCGCGGTGATCGACGCCGGAGCGCCGCGCAACGCGCCCGCCGCGCACCTGCACGGCTTCCTGTCCCGCGAGGGGATGTCGCCGGCGACCCTGCTCGACCTCGGGCGCGCCGAGATCGACCGCTACGGCGTCCAGATCATCCAGGGGCTGGTGGAGGAGATCCACCACGGCTACTTCGTCCGCCTGGCGGGCGGGGTGGTGCTCAAGGCGCGCCGGATCCTGGTCGCCACCGGGCTGCGCGACGAACTGCCCGACATCCCCGGCGTACGCGAGCGGTGGGGCAAGGACCTGCTGCACTGCCCCTACTGCCACGCCTACGAAGTCCGTGACCAGCCCCTGGCCGTCCTCAGCACCCACCCCGGGGCCGTCCACCACGCCCTGATCCTGCGGCAGTGGAGCGACGACGTCGTCCTCTTCCCGCACACCCTGAGCCTGACCGCGCAGGACCGGGAGCAGCTGGCGGCGTACGGCGTGCGCATCGCCGAGGGCGAGATCAAGCAGCTCGTCGTCGACGACGACCGGCTGCGGGGCATCGAGCTGGCCGACGGCCGCGTCGTCCCCCGCGCCGCCGCCTTCGTCTTCCCCCGCCCGGTGCCGCACGACGATCTGCTGACCCAACTGGGCTGCGAGAAGGACGCCAACGGCTGGGTCGTCACCGACCGCACCGGCCTCACCAGCGTCTCCGGCGTCTGGGCCGCCGGCAATGTCGTCGACCACCACGCCCAGGTCGTCACCGCCGCCGGCATGGGGTCCGCCGCCGCCTTCGCCCTCGATCTCGACCTGCTGAACGAGGACATCGACCGCGCCGTGGAACACCACCGCCGCGCGGCCGCCGACGCCGACCGGTAACCCGCGGCAGGACGCCGCTCCGCCGCACTCCCCCACCCCCGTCCCGACGCAAGACAAGGAACCCGCACATGCCCGCACTCTTCTCCCGCCCGGTCGACGCCGTCACCGAGCAGACGTTCCCCGAACGTGTCCTCCGGTCGCAGCGGCCCGTCCTGGTCCAGTTCTGGGCCACCTGGTGCCGCCCGTGCCGGATGGTCACCCCGCACGTGGAACAGCTGGCCGCCGAGCGGTCCCCCGGTCTCGACGTCGTCAAGGCCGACCTGGACGAGGAGCCCGGACTGGCCATGGAGCTCGGCATCACGTCCGTTCCCGCCTTCGTCGTCTTCTCCGGCGGCCGCCCCGTGGGCTCATGGGTCGGCGCCGCACCCAAGAAGGCCCTGGAAAGAAAGCTCGACTCGATACTGCAGGCCACGAAGTAGAACCCGCCTGCCGTGCGCCCCGCACCGGGCGGGCTCCCCCGGCACCGTGTCCGCCGCATCCTTCGGGCGCGGCGGACTCGGTGCCCACGAAGGCGGGAAGGCGGGCAGCGGCCCGGCGGTGCCGTGCTCCGCCGGGCCGGCCGCACGAGCGCCTGCGCAAAACCCGTGGAAGCAACGCCCGGGGAGCCGGCCCCGCTACGCCCCCGGCCGCCGCGCGCACAGCAGGAGAGCGGCGGGCTCCTCACCGGCGTCGCCCGCCACCGGTCCGACAGGGGCGAAGGTCACGTCGGCGAAGCCGCCGGCCCGCAGGGCCTGTTCCAGCGCCGCTCGGCTCCAGCGGTACACCGCAAGCCGGACCGGGGGCGTGGTGTGGATCGTCAGGGTGCACACATCGCCGTCGTGGACCGGCGTGGGGCGCTGTATCGAGAGGGCATCGCGCACCACACCGGACGGCAGGTCGGCGTTGCCCACGACGGTGACCAGGCGCCCACCGGATGCGAGATGGGCGAACAGGCTCCCGCACATCCGGTGCAGGGTCTCCCGGGAGTCCGCGTAGTGCAGGACGCTGATCGCCGTGACCACGCCGAAAGCACCGACCACGTCCATGGCGGAAAGGTCGGCCCGCCGGTAGGCGACACCGAGCGGCTCCCGTTCCTCAAGCGCCTGGGCCGCGGCCACCATCCCCGCGCTCGAATCCACCCCGAGCACCTCCGCCGCACCGCGCCGGCGCAGCAGCCGGCTGTAGGCGCCGGTTCCGCATCCGGCGTCCAGCACGGTGACGCCGTCGAGAGAGCCCACGGCGTCCAGCACGGCCGGGATCTGCTCGTGCTCCCGGTAGGGTCCGAGCGCCCGCTCGATCTCGACGATCCGAGAAGCGACACCGTCATACTGCGTAGTGGACATTTCACCCTCACGGATAGACACGTCACCGGCAGCCGGGACACCCTCCGCCCATGTCCGGACGGCTACAGGTCCTGAGCCCACACGGCGGGCCGGCGCTGCCGCGCCCCCGCCGCTCCCCGTGGACGTGGCCGGCTCCCGCGCCCCACGTCCGACCGGTGGAAAACCGGTCCGCCCTCTTCCCGACGCTAAATCCCTGCGACGGGAGCCGCATTCGCACAGCCCGGGAGCGATTTCACCGCGAGGCTTCAGCGGGCTCCGGCTCCGGCTCCGGCTCCGGCTCCGGCTCCGGCGGGAGTGATCCCCTCGCGGGGCAGTGCCGCCGCACGCCCGGGGACAGCAATCCCGGCGAGGAGGACCGGAGCACCGGCCGTCCCCCTACGCGAGCGGGACGCGGCCCGTACCGGCTTCCGGTTCTCCCCCTCGTGCCCGGACCTGTGCCTTCCCTACGACAACGCCGGCACCCCGTCCTTCCCCTCGAACCACGCCTCCCCCTCCTCCGCGGCCCGCCGGATGCGGGTCAGGGCGAACTCCTCCAGCTCCGGGAGCGCGTCCAGGGCGAACCACGCCACGTCCAGCGACTCGTCGTCGTTGACCCGCGCCTCGCCGCCGACCGCCCGGCAGCGCAGCGTGGTGTCCATGAACTGGCAGATGTCGCCGTTCGGATAGGTCAGCGGGGGCAGTGCCTCGACGAGGACGACGCGCTCGGGGACGACCCGGACCGCCGTCTCCTCGAAGACCTCGCGGACCGCGACCGCGGCCGGCTGCTCACCGGGCTCGGCGATGCCGCCGATCACCGACCAGCCGCCGGTGTCCGCACGGCGGCCCAGCAGCACCCGGCCGTCGTCGTCGAAGACCACGGCGGTCACCCCGGGCAGCCACAGCAGCCGGTGTCCGATGGTGGCACGCAGGTCACGAATGAAGTCGGGGGTTGCCATGCCTGCACTGTAGAGGAACGGGCCGCTCCCCCTTTTCGTTCTCCGTGGGCCCGGCGCCACGCCCCCCGAAGACCGGGAAGACACCCCCTAGGACGTCGCCGTAGGGGCCGGGATGCGGCTGCGGATGCAGCGGGCCGCGCCCTCGGCGTCGTCCACGGTGACCGTGAACGTCCGGCCGTCGCGGAGGGTGAGGACGATCGCCTCGCCGCGGCGCACCACGATGGCCATGCCCTGTTCGGGACGCCAGCGGTAGCCCCAGCCGCCCCAGTGGCACGGCGTGACCCGGGGAGCCGTCTCGACGCCGACGACCTCGGCGAGCGGCACGCGGCGGCGCGGCACGCCGATGTGCCCGCAGCGCACCTCCAGCGACTCCTGGTCCACCCGTACCTCGACATGGACGAAGGCGAGCGTGCCGAAGACCACCAGCAGCCCCGCCGCGACACAGCCGACCACCGCCATGACCAGCGGAATCGGCGAGGACGTCCACCGGCTGTCGACAGCCAGCTGCACGCCCAGCGCCAGGCACGCCACGCCGACCGCGGCCAGCAGCCACTGGATGCGGTTGGTGGCGCTGCCCTGCCAGACCTCGGGGATCTGCGCATGCGCGCCGGAGAGGTGGGCGTCGTCGCCGGAGCCGGCGGGGCGGGGGTGCGCGTCGGGGGCGGCTGCCCCGTCGTGGGGGTGGTCCCTCATGCCACGCAGCGTACGCGCCTTCCCGCCCGTGAGCAGCGTGTCGCCCGCCACGTCGGCGGGGCCGGGCGGACGGCCCGCGCGGCGGTGCGGTCAGCCGCGCCCGGCGGTCGCGGCGGCGCCGGGGGCCAGCAGCCGGCCCTCGGCGTAGGCGAGCGCGAGGGGCGGCAACGCGCCGGGGCGGCCGCTCTCGATCATGTGCAGGCCGCCGGTCGGCGCGGCGTCCGGCGCGGGCTCGGCACCGATCCGCCGCAGCGCCTGGGCGGCGACCGCGTCGGCCGAGCCGTACAGCGTAAGGGCGGGCGCGCCGGGCTGCTGGAGGGCGTCGCGGATGGCGTCGGCGACCAGCTCGTAGTGGGTGCAGCCGAGGACGACGGCCCGGACGTCGTGCGGGGTGCGCGCGGCGGCGGCCGCGACCGCGGTGGCGATCGCCTGCTCGTCGGCCGCCTCGACGGCGTCGGCGAGACCGGGGCAGGGTACGCCGGTGACGTCCACGCCCGCGGCGAACCGCTCGATCAGCCCGCGCTGGTACGGGCTGCCGGTGGTGGCCGGCGTCGCCCAGATGGCGACCGGGCCGCCACCGGCCGCGGCGGGCTTGACCGCCGGGACGGTGCCGATGACCGGGATGCCGGGCTCCAGCTCGGCACGGAGCGCCGGGAGGGCGTGTACGGAGGCGGTGTTGCAGGCGACGATCAGCGCGTCCGGACGGTGCGCGGCGGCGGCGCGGGCACAGGCGAGCGCGTGCGCGGTGACATCGTCGGGGGTACGCGGACCCCAGGGCATGCCGTCGGGGTCGGTGGAGAGGACGAGATCGGCGTCCGGCCGGAGCCGGCGCACCGCGGCGGCCGCGGGAAGCAGGCCGGTACCGGAGTCCATCAGCGCGATCTTCACCCGGGCACCCTACTCGGCGGGTGCCCGACTTGTCATACCGGACCGGGCGCCCCGGGCGGGCGCGCCGCCGCCCCGCCGGGCGCCCGGAACACCCCGCCACCGCGCCCGCCGTGCGGCAGACTGCGGCCCGTGGGAGCGATGGAGTGGATCGGTGCCGGGTCGCTGGCGGCCTGGGCGTGGCTGCTGCTGGGCCGGGGCTTCTTCTGGCGCACCGACGTCCGGCTGCCCGCCCGTGGCGAACCGGAGCGGTGGCCGTCGGTGGCCGTGGTGGTGCCCGCGCGGGACGAGGCGGCGGTGCTCCCGGTGAGCCTGCCCTCGCTGCTGGCGCAGAAGTACCCGGGCCGCGCCGAGGTCTTCCTCGTCGACGACGGCAGCACGGACGGCACCGGCGCACTGGCCCGCGCGCTCGCCGCCGAGCGGGACGGACTGCCCCTGACCGTCGTCTCCCCCGGCCCGCCGGAGCCGGGCTGGACCGGCAAGCTCTGGGCCGTACGCCACGGGATCGCGCTGGCGCGGGAGCGGACGGACCCGGAGTATCTGCTGCTGACCGATGCCGACATCGCCCACGATCCGGACGGCCTGCGGGAGTTGGTGGCGGCGGCGCGGTCGGCGCGGCTGGACCTGGTGTCGCAGATGGCCCGGCTGCGGGTCGCCACGTTCTGGGAGCGGCTGATCGTCCCGGCGTTCGTGTACTTCTTCGCGCAGCTCTACCCGTTCCGGTGGGTGAACCGGCCGGGCGCCCGGACCGCGGCGGCGGCCGGCGGCTGCGTCCTGCTCCGCACGGAGGCGGCCGAACGGGCGGGCGTCCCGGAGTCCGTCCGGGGCGCGGTGATCGACGACGTGTCGCTGGCCCGGGCGGTCAAGTCGGCCGGCGGGCGGATCTGGCTGGGGCTGGCGGAGCGGGTGGACAGCGTCCGGCCGTACCCGCGGCTGGCCGAGCTGTGGCAGATGGTCGCCCGCAGCGCCTACGCCCAGCTGCGCCACCGGCCGCTGCTGCTCCTCGGCACGGTGCTGGGGCTCGCGCTGGTGTATCTGGCGCCGCCCGCCGCGCTGCTGGCGGGAGCGGCGGCGGGCAGCGCCGTGGCGGCGGGGTGCGGGGGCGCGGCGTGGGCGGTGATGTGCGGGACGTTCCTGCCGATGGTGCGGTACTACCGCCAGCCGTGGTGGACGGCGCCGCTGCTGCCGTTCACCGCCCTGCTGTACCTGTTGATGACGGTGGACTCGGCGGTGCGGCACCACCGGGGCCGCGGGGCGGCGTGGAAGGGCCGGACGTACGGCGCGCCGTGAGGGCCGCGCCGCCGGTCACTTCCTGGCGGGCGACCACGTCAGACCCCAGCCGTACGCCTGGTCGACGGTGCGCTGCGGGCTGACGCCGGGCTCCGGGACGAGGTAGCGGGCCTCGCGGTGGACGACCAGCTCGCCGCCGGTGTTGGTGATCAGGGCGAGGGCGCAGACCGTCGAGGGGACGGTGCAGGCGTCGAGGGTGAACTCGACGGGCGCGCCGTGCTGCGGCTGGAGGGTGACGGACGCGGTCAGCCCCTCGAAGCTGCGGGCACCGGCGTAGACGGTGACGAAGAGCAGGATGCGGCGGATGCTGCGCTGGTGGTCGAGGTTGACGGTGAGGTTCTCGCCGGTCGCGACGGCACCGGTGCGGTCGTCGCCGTCGAGCTGGATGTAGGGCGGGGCGTGCAGCGCGCCGAAGCTGTTGCCGAGCGGATGGACCACTCCGGCGCTGCCGTCGGTGAGTTCGTACAGGGCGCACAGGTCGAGATCGAGGTCGCCGCCCGGCGGCAGCAGCGCACCGCGCGCGCCGAGCGCCTCCATGGCCTTGCGCCCGAGCTTCTTGCCGAACCGCTTGGCGGCCCCGGCGCCCGTCCAGTTGAGGTTGACCCGCATCGCCCCGCCGGTGCCGCCCTGCTTGGTGAGCGAGACGGACGGCGCCTCCTTCGTCAGCGTGACCTTGGTGAGGCTGACGGGAGCGGGCGCCGCGGAGGGCGGGGGCGGGCCCACGGGTGCGGCGGGCGCGGGCGTCGCACCCGGATACGCGCCGCCCGGTGCCGCGCCGTAGGGGCCGCCCGGCGCGGGGCTCGCGGGCGGCGGAGGCGCCGGGGTCGGCGGAGGCGGCGCGGGCAGCGGGGGCGCCGGGGCGACCGCAGGCTGCGGCTCCGGCTCCGCCTCGACGCTGATGCCGAAGTCGGTGGCGAGGCCCGCGAGGCCGGTGGCGTAGCCCTGACCCACGGCGCGGAACTTCCACCCGCCCTGGCGGCGGTACAGCTCGCCGAGGACGAAGGCGGTCTCGGTGGTGGCGTCGGCGCTGTCGAAGCGGGCCAGTTCGGCGCCGCCCGCCGCGTCCCGCACCCGGATGTACAGGCCGGGCACCTGTCCGAAGGCACCACCGTCGGCGGAGGCGGCGAGCACCACCGTGTCCACCGCGCCGTCGACGGCCGCGAGGTCGACGGCGAGGGTGTCGGTCCGCGCGTCGCCGGAGCCGCTCCTGCCCTCGTACCGGACGGCGCCCGAGGCGTGGACCGGCTGGTTGTAGAAGACGAAGTCGCCGTCGTCGCGCACCCGTCCGGAGACCAGCAGGAGGGCGGAGGCGTCGACCTCCGGCACCCCCGGTGCGGCGCGCCAGCCCAACTCGACCCGCACGGCCCTCGCCGCCACCGGAACGTTCCCGCCCTTGAGCATCGCCATCTCGGCACCCTTCTCGCGCTTCCCGCGCCCCACCGACCTCACGGAACACTTCCGTCCCGCCAGTCGCCCCGTCAGCCACGGCTGTTCCCAACCTACTTGGCCGGAACGAGGTGTGAACGTCCCCTGTTCACTTGCGAGAAGCGAGGTCTTTACGCATTTTCTACGGGCGATCTCAACCGATTTTCACCATTTAACTACCATTACGGGCAGGAGGTCACCACCGCCCCGTGAAACAACCGGCTATCCAGGCTCCCCAATCGGCACATCGTGGGCTTAACTTAAGAGGTATGACCTCCCCCCGCTCTACCTACGGCGGCGGCTACTACGCTTCGCCGTCCTTCCCGGACACCCCGATCTACGACAGCCTCGTCGCCGAACGCGGGACGCCGCAGATCGCCCCGATCCGGGTCAACCCGGCACCGTACGACACCGGCTCGTCGTACCTTCCCGCGCTCCCGGCGGCGCTGCCCGCCGCCCCGTCGCATCCGTCGCCCGGACCGGGTCACCCCGGCGTCGCGGCGCCGGTCGCCCCGCTCCAGCACACGCCCGCGCCGTACATCCCGCAGCAGGCGGTCACCCGCGGCCACCCGGCCGCCCCGCAGCCGCCGCGCCCGCCCATGGGCACCGGCTACGAGGCGATGCGCCCGGCCGCCCCCGTCGCCCCGGCCCCGCAGCGCCCGTCGCCGTACGACGACCCGTACGGCCGCTCGTACCAGCCCCGGGGCTACTGACCCGGAGCGGGGGTACGGGACCGGCCTCCCGGGTCGGCTGTCGGTGGTGGCTGGCAGGATGGGGACATGCCCGAGCCAGTTCTGCGTGACATCCATCTGTACCCGGTCAAGTCCCTTGCGGGGGCCGGTCCCGGCGAAGCGGTCGTCGAGCCGTGGGGGCTCGCCGGGGACCGGCGCTGGATGCTGGTCGACGCCGAGCGCCGGCTGGTGACCCAGCGGCCGCACCCGAAGCTGGCCCTGGCCGCCGCCGAGGGCCTGCCGGGCGGCGGCGTGCATCTCACCGCGCCCGGGATGGAGCCGCTGAGCGTCGAGGTCCCGGAGCCCGGCCGGACGGTCACGGTCGGGGTCTGGCGGGACGAGGTCGAAGCGGTACCGGCCGGCTCCGCCGCCGCCGCGTGGTTCAGCCGGTATCTGGCGACGCCGGTGGAGCTGGTGCACCTCGACGCGCCCGCCGAGCGGCGCCCCGTCGATCCGCGGTACTCCCGGCCGGGCGACACCGTCTCCTTCGCCGACGGCTATCCGCTGCTGCTCACCACCACCGCGTCCCTGGACGCCCTCAACTCCCTCATCGCCCAGGGCGATCACGCCGACGAGGGCCCGCTGCCGATGGACCGCTTCCGGCCCAACGCGGTCGTCGACGGCACCGCCCCGTGGGCCGAGGACACCTGGCGCACGGTGCGGATCGGCGCCGTGGTCTTCGACGTCGCCAAGCCCAGCAGCCGGTGCGTCGTCACCACCACCGACCAGCGCACCGCCGAGCGGGGCAAGGAGCCGCTGCGCACCCTGGCCCGCCACCACCGCATCGCCGAACGCCCGGTCTTCGGCCAGAACCTCATCCCGCGGAACACCGGCACCATCCGCGTCGGCGACCCCTTCGAGATACTCGGCTGACGACCTCGGGCCGGGCATCGCGCGGCCGTACGGCGACCGCGGGGCGCTCCGGTCCGAAGGGCCGCGCGGCGGGGCGCGCCCGCGCACGGTGCGGCCCCCGGCGCCCGGTCGGGCCGCGGGGATGAGCCGGAACGCCGGTCGCGGTGGGCCGAAGCCGCGCACGAGCGGCGTCGAATGGGGTATTCAAGGAGTCGGAGAGGGGGCCCGGTGAAGCCAGTGAAACCCGGTCTGCGTGCGCGGTGGTGCAATCCGCTGCGCCGCCGTACCGACCACGTCGAGTCCTTGCTGACCGTGCTCGCCGTGCTGCTGATCGCCCTGGGAGCGCCGCTGGCGGGGGTGGCTACGGGCGGTGCGGTGCACGACACCCTGCTGGCGACGGTGCGCGCCCAGGCCGCCCACCGCCATCTGGTGTGGGCCACCGTCGACCGCCTCGCCACCCGCACCCCGATGGACCCGGACCCGGAGACGTCCTCGCGGCGCGACTCCCATCTGCAGGTCATCGCCCGGTGGACGGCATGGGACGGCAGCCCGCGCACGGGACGGATCGGCGCGCCCCGGCCCGTCGAGCCGGGCGACCGCTTCCGGATCTGGACCGACGACCGCGGTCTGGTCATCCCGCGCCCGATGGACGAGTCCACCGCCGCCACCCATGCGACGCTGGCCGGGCTCGGCGTCGCCGCCTGCGTCGGCGGGCTGATCGAGGGCGCCCGGCGGCTGGCCGTGCGGCAGCTGATGGTGCGCCGCTACCGCCGGTGGGACGAGGCCTGGGAGCGCGCGGGGCAGACCTGGGGCCGCGCGGACGCCGGAAACTGACCGCTGCGGTGCCTCGCGGCGCACGCCGCGGACGTCTGCGCCGGGCCCGTGCGTCCGTGCGTCCCCATGTCCGGCAGGCGCTCTCCGACCACGTCAACTACCGCCCGCCGGGCGCGCTACGGTGGTGCAGCCAGCCACTCGGCTGGGGCCCGGGCACCCGTATGCGGACATCAGCGGACGGAACCTGCCGGGCCGTCAACAGCCGCACGAGGTGGGGGCACGACAGCACCATGGCACAGGGCTCGGTCCAGGTGACGCACTCCGGAACATCCCGCTGGCGACGCCGCACGGGCGAGTACAGCTCGCTCTCCGCAGCGCTGGAGGCCGCGGGGGACGGTGATGTGCTGACCGTGCCGGCGGGGACGTACCGCGAGAATCTGGTGTTGCAGCGCGCGGTGACGCTGCGCGGCCCGGACGGGGCGCGCGGCTCGGTGCGAATAGTTCCGGCCGACGGCGTCGCGCTGACGGTACGGGCGTCCGCGACCGTCCACGATCTGCACCTGGAGGCGGCGGATTCGGCGTCGCCCGCCGTGCTGGTGGAGGACTGCGCGCCGGAGCTGGTGGGGCTGCGGGTGGTGACCCGTTCCGCGGCCGGCGTCGAGGTGCGCGGCGGGGCCCGGCCGACGGTGCGCAGGTGCACGGTGGACAACGCCGGGGGCGTCGGCATCAGCGTGCTGGACGGCGCGGGCGGCGTCTTCGAGGAGTGCGAGGTGGTGGCCGCCGGGCAGGCCGGGGTCGCGGTGCGCTGCGGCGCCCATCCGCGGCTGGAGAGCTGCCGGATCCACCACGCCTCCGGCGCCGGTCTGTCGCTGCACGGTGAGGGCAGCGCCCTGGAGGCGGTCGGCTGCGAGATCTACGAGATCAAGGGCACCGGGGTGCAGGTCGCCTCGCGCGCGACCGGGCACCTGACGGACTGCACCGTCCACCGCACCTCGGCCGACGGCGTCACCCTCGACACCGACGCGGTGCTCACCCTCGCCGACTGCGACATCCACGACATCCCGGAGAACGCCGTCGATCTGCGCTCCCGCTCCGTCCTCACCCTGACCCGCTCCACGGTGCGCCACTTCGGACGCAACGGCCTGTCGGTGTGGGACCCGGGCACCCGGGTGGACGCCAACCAGTGCGAGATCCACGACAGTACGGGCGACTACCCCGCGGTGTGGGTGAGCGACGGCGCGACGGCCGTGCTGGACGCCACCCGGGTGCACGACGTGCCCGATGCGCTGTTCGTCCTCGACCGCGGCTCGCGCGCCGATGTCGTCGACTGCGATCTCTCGCAGGTGCGCAACACCGCGGTGTCGGTCAGTGACGGCGCGACGGTGCAGCTGGACGACTGCCGGATCCGGGAGGCGGCGACGGGCGCGTGGTTCCGCGACCACGGCAGCGGCGGCACCCTCGCCAACTGCGTCATCGAGGGTGCGCAGACCGGCGTCATCGTCACCAAGGGCGCCGACCCCACTGTCGAGGGCTGCACGGTCGGTTCGCCCACCGAGGCCGGTTTCTACGTCTCGGCCGAGGGCCGCGGCACCTTCCAGAGCTGCCGGGTGACCGGCAGCTCCGGCTTCGGCTTCCACATCATCGACGGCTGCCGGACGACGCTGACCCGCTGCCGTACGGAGCGGTGCGCCCGCGGTGGCTACGAGTTCGCCGACGGGGCGTCCGGCGACGGCACCGGCGGCCCGACCGTCACGGACTGCACCAGCGACGAGAGCCGCACCGCGACGCCCGCGCCGTCCACCGGGGCGGCACCGGCGGTGCAGCAGGCGGCGCAGACCACCGGGCTGCTCGGCGGGGTTCCGGCGCAGGCCACCGCGCGCCCGGAGGCGACGCCCGCGGCGGCCGGGCCCGAGGCGCCGCGGCGGCCGTCCGAGGAGGTGCTCGGCGAACTCGACACCCTGGTGGGGCTGGAGAGCGTCAAGCACGAGGTCCGCAGCCTGATCAACATGATCGAGGTGGGGCGCAGGCGGCAGCAGGCCGGCCTGAAGGCCGCGTCCGCCCGCCGTCATCTGGTCTTCACCGGCTCCCCCGGCACGGGCAAGACGACCGTCGCGCGGCTCTACGGGGAGATCCTGGCCTCCTTGGGGGTGCTGGAGCGCGGGCATCTGGTCGAGGTGTCGCGGGTGGATCTGGTGGGCGAGCACATAGGCTCGACCGCGATCCGCACCCAGGAGGCGTTCGACCGGGCGCGCGGCGGGGTGCTGTTCATCGACGAGGCGTACGCCCTCTCGCCCGAGGACTCGGGCCGGGACTTCGGGCGGGAGGCCATCGACACGCTGGTGAAGCTGATGGAGGACCACCGGGACGCCGTGGTGGTGATCGTCGCCGGCTACACGGCCGAGATGGAGCGCTTCATGGCCGTCAACCCCGGGGTGGCCTCCCGCTTCTCGCGGACCATCACCTTCGGCGACTACGGCGCGGAGGAGCTGCTGCGGATCGTCGAGCAGCAGGGCGAGGAGCACGAGTACCGGCTGGGCGAGGGGGCCGACGAGGCGCTGCTGAAGTACTTCACGGCGCTGCCGAAGGGCCCGTCGTTCGGCAACGGCCGTACGGCGCGGCAGACGTTCGAGGCGATGGTCGAGCGGCACGCGGGCCGGGTCGCGCAGCTCACCGACCCGAGCACCGACGACCTCGCTCTGCTCTACCCCGAGGATCTTCCCGAACTTCCCTGAGCCGTACGGGAATCACCGCCCGTCTCCGGGGCGCCGGACCGCTCCGGCTCTCCGGAGGCGGGCGTCGTCGTGGCGCGCTGTCCCGGCAGGGCCGTGCCGAGGCGGGCGAGGAGGTCGCCGCGGACGCGGTCGAAGACGGGATCGGCCTGGTAGTCGCCGTGGCCGAGGATCTGGGCGGGCAGCGGGTGCTGGAGGGTGCGGCCCAGGGTCAGCGGGTCGCGCAGCGGTCCCTCGTCGATCCGTCGGCCCTCCTCGGTGGTGAGGCGGATCGGGCCGCCGATGGGGTCGGTGAAGCGCCAGAGGTTGCGCCAGTCGTCCATCTCGCGGTGCAGCCCGGTCAGGAACGGGGGGCCGAAGAAGGCGGGGAACCAGCGGCCGTACAGGCGCTCCAGCGGGGATCCGTAGGTGAGCAGGGCGACGCGGCTGCGGGTGACGAGGTCGAGCTGCCAGACGGCTGCCGCGGCCAGCACGCTGCCCTGGGAGTGGCCCGAGATCACCAGCCGTCCGTCGAACCGCTCGGTCCAGGTGGCCATCCGCCAGGTGAGGTCGGGGACGGCACGCTCGGCGTAGCAGGGCGGCGCGAAGGGGTGGGCGGCGCGCGGCCAGAAGGTGCCCACGTCCCAGAGGATGCCGATGGTGCGGCGGGCGGAGCGGTCGCGGTAGGCCCGCCGTCCGGTGGCGAGCAGGAGTATCACCCCGGCGCCCATCAGCCAGGAGCCGAGGGCGGACGCGGTCTCGGCGGCGGCGTGCACGGCGGGCGGGGCGCCTTCGGTGGCGGGGCCGGGCGCGCGGCCGGTGCACCAGGCGCCGAGGACGGCACCGGCGCCCAGGAGGAGGGTGACGGCGGCGGTTGCGGCGACCAGGACGGGCGCGGAGTCGGTGAGCCCGGCGCGGGCGATGGTTCCGGCGATCTTCCCGGTGAGCCAGGCGTCGGGCTTCTCCCGGTCGTCGTAGAGCCCGGGGACGTCGGTGGCGACGCGGCGGCGGACGGCGCCCACCCGCAGGGCGGCGAGCAGGACGACGGCGACCACGACGAGCAGCAGCACGGGAAGGACCGACGCCTGCCAGGAGAGCAGCACCGGCGGCCCGGCCATGGCCGCTCCGGTGTCGCCCGGGGTGGCGTCGCCGTCGATCCAGTCGGCGAACCGCTGGGCCGCTCCCCCGGACAGCACGCCGCCCACCGCGCAGGCGAGCAGGGCGACGGCGGGGCCGCCCATGCCGTTCAGCGCGACGCGGGCGTCGTCGCGGGAGGCGCGGTGCAACGCCCGGGCGGTGAGCACCAGGGCGAGGACCAGGGCGCCCTGCAGGACGGTGAGGACGCCGAAGCCGGCGACTCCGGGCAGCGCACCCGAGGTGGTGGCCATGGGGCGCTGCCATGCGGCGTACACGGCGGTCAGGGCGAAGGCGGCGAGGGCGGCGTAGGGCAGGGCGCGGACGACGGCGCCGTCCCGGGTGTCGTCGGGCTCCGCCTCGCTGCGGGCGGTGCGTCCGACGACGGCGAGGGTGGTCGCGGCGAGCAACGCGAGCAGCACGGCGAGGGCGTCACCGCTGACGGTGAGCGCGGCTCCGGCGCCGCTCCGGGCATCGGTGGTGCGGACGGCCCAGAGCACGGCGGCGGCGGTGGTCAGCACGCCCGCGGTGGTGTGGGCGGTGCGCAGCCGGGCCACGACGCGGCGGCCGTACCAGAAGCCGTCGAGGCTGAGGGCGGTGCGCTCGTCGGGCGGGGTGTTGCGGGAGGTGCCGGGGCGGCGGGGCGGCGGGGACGCCGATTCGTAGGCGCTCCAGGTGCGGTGTGAGAGCCAGGTCAGAAGGGCGATGACGAGGAGGGGCAGGGCGGCGGCGAGGACCAGCCGGCGGCCGGGCAGGCTCCACCAGCCGCCCTGGGCCGGGCTGACGAACCCCATCCAGGATCGGCCGGCGACGCAGGAGGCGGTCCCGGCGCACTGCCAGGCGGTGAGGTCGAGGGCGACCTCGCAGGCGGCGGCCGTCAGCAGGACGGTGAGGCTGAGGGCGAGGGCGCGGACGAGGACGTCGTAGACGCGCTGGGCGGGGTGGCCGGGCGGGCCCGCGGGGCGCATCCAGTGGGCGAGGTTGGCGACCATGAAGGGCACCAGGATGAGCCAGAGGGCGCGGGCGCCGTTGCCGGAGGTGAGGTTGGACCAGCAGTACGCCTCGCGCACCGGGATGTCGCGGTAGTCCTCGGGGCGCTGCTCCGCGTCGGCGTCCTCGCTGCGGCGGTGGCAGGCCGCGGTGTCGTCGCCGGTGATCAACGTGGTGCGTGGCTCGTTGAGCATGGCCTGCGGTGTGGTGCCGCCGACGCCGTGCACCAGCAGTTCCAGGGCGAGTTGCGGTGGTCGGTCGGTGGTGTCGGTGGCGTCCGGTGTGCGCGGCGGTTGCGCGTGTGGTGTCGTGTCCGCGGTCTCCACTGTGTCCCCCGTAGTCCGAGCGGCGCCGGCGGCGCCAGGTCCTCACACAAGGATCACCTTTCCCCGCCGCGGAGTTGCACTCCCCTGCCGAAAGAGCGCCCTTCGCCCGATAAATACCCCCGTGGCCCCAGGGAGGCCCGGTTCGGGGCCTCCGCTCGCCTGCGGCCCCGGCCCGCCACGCCTCCCTCGCCGCACCGCGCGGCGGCCCGGTTCGTCCGTCCGCGGCAGGCGCGACGGCCCCCTCGGCCCTCCTTCCGCGTTCCGCCACGCCGCCCGAGGCGGGTGCCGGTGTGCGTCCGACGGCGTTGTCGGTGGCTCGTGCGAGGATGAGGAAAACGATCGGGACGGGCGGCGGAGCGCAGATGGCGCGCCGGTGAGCCGGGCGGAAGGGACGGGCCGGGGTGAGTGACAACCAGAATCTGCTGGCCGAGCAGCGGCGGGCCCTGATCCTCGAAGAGGTCAGGCGGCGCGGCGGGGCGCGGGTCAATGAGCTCACCCGCAGACTCAGCGTCTCGGACATGACGGTCCGCCGCGATCTGGATGCGCTGGCCCGGCAGGGCATGCTGGAGAAGGTGCACGGCGGCGCGGTTCCGGTCGGCGAGCCCAGTGCGCACGAGCCGGGTTTCGAGGCGAAGTCGGCGCTGGAGCTGAGCGCCAAGGAGGACATCGCGGTGGCGGCGGCGCAGATGGCCGCCCCGGGCAGCGCCATCGCGCTGGCCGGCGGCACCACCGCCTATGCGCTGGCCCAGCAGTTGGTGGACGTGCCGGATCTGACGGTGGTGACCAACTCCGTGCGGGTCGCCGATGTCTTCTACACCGCGCAGCGGGCGACGGCGAGCGGCGGCGCGGGCCCGCGTGCCGGTGCGGCCACCGTGGTGCTGACGGGCGGGGTGCGCACCCCTTCGGACACCCTGGTCGGGCCGGTCGCCGATGCCGCGATCCGCTCCCTCCACTTCGATCTGCTCTTCCTGGGGGTGCACGGCATATCGGTGAAGGCGGGACTGTCCACGCCCAACCTCGCGGAGGCGGAGACCAACCGGCACTTCATGCGCTCGGCGCGGCGGGTCGTGGTGGTCGCCGACCACACCAAGTGGGGCACGGTGGCGCTGAGTTCGTTCGCGACGCTGGAGCAGGTCGATGTGGTGGTGACCGATGCCGGTCTGGCCCCTGAGGCACGGGAGCGGTTCGCGGAGCTGCCCCCGGAGCTGGTGGTGGCGGGCGAGCCGTGGCAGGAGTCCGCGGGAGAAGGGTGACGACCCGGTCCGCCCGCGCACGACACCGGACGCGTCGGGCAGCGGACATCAACCGGCAGCAACCGGCGGCAATCGACGGCCAGTTGACGTGCCAACGGGAGGCACCACCGGACCGCCCGTCCGGCGTGGCCCGAGGTGCGGCTTTCCAGCGGCGCGATATCGCAGACATCTGCGGCCGGGGCCTCTAGGATCCGCGACGCCGGCCCATCCGGGCCGGGGTTTCGCGGGCGTCCCGTGGCGTCCGCGCTGCCGGTCCGCTCCGCCCGTTGGGGGTTGCTCCATGCGTCGGCTCCGCCCCGTAGAACTGGACTTCGCCCGGTCCGCGCCGCTGCGGCTGGTCTTCTCCGCACGGCTCGATGCGCCGCCGCCGGCGGTGTACGCGGCGCTGGCGGAGGACACCGGCGGGTGGGCGCGCTGGTTCACCGGGGTCGCGCGGGCCGTGCCGACGGATGGCGGCGCGGGCCGGGAGGTGCGGCTGACGGGCGGCACCCGGTTCCTGGAAACGGTGCTGGCCGCGCAGCCGGAGGCGCGGTACACCTACCGCGTGGACCGCACCAACGCCCCGGGGCTGCGGGCCCTGTTGGAGGATTGGCAGCTCACCCCGGACGGCGACGGCACCCGGCTGCGGTGGACGTTCGCCGCCGACGGTCCGGGGCCGCTGCGCCTCGCCCTGCTGCTGGCTCGGCCGGGGCTGGGCCGGGCCTTCCGGGTGTCGGCCCGGGTGCTCGACCGCCGGCTCGCCCGGGCGAACAGCGGCAGCTGACCGCGCCGGGCGGAACCGGCCCGGTCGGCCGCCCGTGCTCAGTCGGGCCAGACGCCGGCGCTCAGGAAGGTGTCGAGGGTGCGGGCGTACGGCGTGATGTCCAGGCCCTGGGCGGCCAGCCAGTCGTCCGAGTAGTACTTGTCGAGGTAGCGGTCGCCCGGGTCGCAGAGCAGGGTGACGACGGAGCCGGTCCGCCCGGCGGCGTGCATCTCGCCGACGATCCGCAGGGCGCTCCACAGTCCGGTACCGGTCGAGCCGCCCGCCTTGCGGCCGATGGCCGCTTCCAGGGCGCGCACCGCGGCCATGCTGGCGGCGTCGGGGACCTTCATCATCCGGTCGATCGCGCCGGGCACGAAGCTCGGTTCCATCCGGGGACGGCCGACGCCCTCAATCCGGGAGGGGGTCGTGCAGTGCGCCGTGGCGTCGCCGGTGAGCCAGCCGTCGAAGAAGCAGGAGTTCTCCGGGTCGGGGACGCAGATGCGGGTGTCGTACTGCATGTAGTGGACGTAGCGGGCGATGGTCGCGGAGGTGCCGCCGGTGCCCGCGGTCGCGACGATCCAGGCCGGTTCCGGATAGCGCTCCAGGCGCAGCTGCTCGTAGATCGACTCGGCGATGTTGTTGTTGCCGCGCCAGTCCGTCGCCCGTTCGGCGTAGGTGAACTGGTCCATGTAGTGGCCGCCGGACTCCGCCGCGAGCCGCGCGGAGACCTCGTAGACGGTGCGCGGGTCCTGTACGAGGTGGCAGGTGCCGCCGTGGAATTCGATCAGCCGGGTCTTCTCCCGGCTGGTGGTCGCCGGCATCACCGCGATGAACGGCACGCCGATCAGCGAGGCGAAGTACGCCTCGGAGACGGCGGTGGAACCGCTGGAGGCTTCGATGACGGGCTTGCCGGGGCGGATCCAGCCGTTGCACAGCCCGTAGAGGAAGAGGGAGCGGGCGAGGCGGTGCTTGAGGCTGCCGGTGGGGTGGGTCGACTCGTCCTTGAGGTAGAGGTCGATGCCCCACTCCTCGGGGAGCGGGAAGCGCAGCAGATGGGTGTCGGCGGTGCGGTTGGCGTCCGCCTGGACCTTGCGGACGGCTTCCTTGAGCCAGCTGCGGTAGTCCGGATCGGTGCGGTCGACGTCGACGGTCGGCGTCGGGGCGTGGACGGCCGTCCGCGGTGCGCCGTCGGCGCCGGCGCGGTGCGGGGTGTGCGGCTGCTGTGCGGTGCTCACGGGAGCGCTCCTCAAGGGTTGCGAGCCCCTGCGAAGAGGCGGGCCGAATTCGACTATAACCACCTCGCGCACGCTTCTCACCTGCATAAACGTGCCTTTGAGGGGCCCCAAGGAGGGCCTGGGTGGCGGGTGTTCGCACCGACCGGCCCCGAGGGCACTGGTGTCCGGCGCGAAGGCCGTGCACACTGCCCCCATAGGGGGCGGTGAGGGGCACCTGCCCATGGCGAGGAGGTGGCGGGCATGGCCGAGCCCGAGTTCAATGCGACGGGCGTGCACATCGAGCGATCACTGCGGTCCCTGACCCGGGCCGGGCAGGTGGTGATCCGGGACGGCAGGCTCGCGCTGCTGACGAGTTACGGCAAGGAGATCGACAGCGCGCCACTCCGTGCGGTCCAGGTGCACAAGCCCCTGTTCGCCGCCCGCGACCGGGCGTTGGCCCGCCTGAACGGCAACCGCTACTCCCTGACCCTGGGCGCGCCCGACCGCTTCCTCGACGCGGTACAGGCGGCCCACACCCCGCGCGCCTGACACCGCGGGCGACCGGTTTCTCCGTTACAGGTCCGCCACCGGCCGGGCCGTCCGCACCGCCTGCCCGAGGCGGAGCGGAGCCTTCGCTCAGCCGCTGCGCCGTTCGGGGGACGGCGGGCGGTGGCGCGTACGGAAATCCCGGATGCCGTGCCCGGAGGGGGCGTACGGCGCTTTCCGCGCTCCGGGGTGCGCACGGACGGCGGTGGCGCGGCAGGGCTGCGGTTGCGGGAGCGCCACTGCGGGCCGACCCTGGACCTGTATCACTGAGGGTTCACCGGCGATGACGCTGCGGTGTACGGCGGACGTTGCCGGTTTCGGTCTTCGCCCCGCCCTGCGGGACGCCCGGCCTCGTCAGGAGTCGCGTCGTGATCAGGCAGCCCAGCAGACACTGCACGGTGGAACTCCAGGCCCGCCCGGCCCGTATCGGACAGGTGCGCCGGGTCATCTCGGCCCAACTGCGCTACTGGCACCTCGATCCGCTGATCGACCCGGCCACGCTCGGCCTCACCGAACTCCTCGCGAATGTGCACCGGCACGCCCGCCCCAGCAAGCAGTGCACCGTCCAACTCTGCGTTCTGATAGACCATTTGACGGTCTCCGTGCACGATCACGATCCGCACCTGCCGCAACTGCGGGCCGCCGGGACCTGGGAGACCTGCGGCCGTGGCCTGGCCCTGATCGCCGCGCTCAGTGAGAGCTGGGGGGTGCGCCCGGAAGGCGCCGGAAAGGTGGTGTGGTTCACCCTGCCCGCGCTCTCCCTGGCACCCCGGGAGCCGGTGGCCGGTCCACCTCCCTGGACCGGTGCCCCATGGGAACACACCTGGACAGCAGCCGGCCCACGCACCCGGATACGGGGCGCGGGGGTCGGCTGAACGGTTTCCGGCCTGCGAGGGCGGCTCCTCGGCGGCCGGAAACCGGCGTCAGCCTGCGCACCGGTACCCACAGCGGCGCCACCCACCTCGTCCGTCGCCACGCTCCTTGCCTTCTGTAACTACTGGTATGTACATTCGCGTCCATGACGAATTCCGGCAGCAGCACCGGCCGCGGCTCCGCCTCCGCCCGCGAACGGCTCGTGCGCAGCACCCAGGAACTGCTGTGGGAGCGCGGCTACGTGGGCACCAGCCCGAAGGCCATCCTGGAGCGTGCCGGAGTCGGACAGGGCAGCATGTACCACCACTTCGACGGCAAGGCCGCCCTGGCGCTGGCCGCCATCGAGCGCAGCGCCGAGGAGCTGTGGGCGTCGGCCGACGCCTGCCTTTCGGGCCCCGGTACGGCCTACGACAAGGTCGCCGCCTATCTGCTGCGCGAGCGGCAGGTGCTGCGCGGGTGCCCGATCGGCCGGATGACACACGACCGCGACGTGGCGTGCAGCGCCGAACTGCGCCGCCCGCTGGACGCCCTCTTCGACCGGCTGCGCACCCGGATCGCCGAGGTGATCACCGAGGGCGTACGGGCCGGTGAACTGGCCGCCGGGACCGACCCGTCGGCCCTCGCGGCGACCGTCGCGGCCACCGTCCAGGGCGGCTACGTCCTGGCCCGCGCCGCGGATGACCCGGCCCCCTTCGACGCCGCCGTCCAGGGCCTGCTCTCCCTCCTCTCCGCGCAGGTCGTCACAGGTCGGCCGGCTCCCTCGACCGGCCCCGCCGGGCGCCGGTCCGTCCGCTGACATCGCCCCTCACCTCGCCCCGGGAGCCCGCCATGCACGCCATGCACGCCATGCAGTACGTCCGTACCCTCCCCGCCGACTACGACATGGGGATCATCCGGAACCGGGTACGCACCCGGGGACATCTGCTCGACGACCTCGACGGGCTCGGCCTGAAGGCGTACGGGATACGCGTGCGGGGCACCGACGGCTCGCCGGTGAACGCGTATGCGCCGTTCTACCTCTGGACGGATCCCCGGGCGATGAACAGCTTCCTGGCCGGTGACGGGTTCCGCGGTGTGATCCGCGACTTCGGGCGGCCGCCGGTCCACCACTGGCAGGGGCTCTTCCACCACGCGGGGCCCGCGGCGGACGCCGTCCCGCGCTCCTACTCCCTGCGGAGCGTCCCGCTGCCCGAGGACGCCGACCCGGGCACGGCGTTCGCCGAGGCGGTGGCCGGGCACGAGCAGCTGGCGCGGACGGCCGGGGTGCACACGACGGCGATGGCGTACTCCCCCGGGAACTGGGAGATCGCGCACTTCACCCTCTGGGCGGGCGAGGCTCCCGACGACGCCGGGGACCGCTACCGGGTGTTGCACCTCTCCGCGCCGGGTATCGGCGCACTGGGCGAAGGGCGGCTGTGGTGAGGCGACCGGCCCCGGAAGCGGCGGTCCGCGCCGCCGTCCGTACGGTGCGGGGCGACATCGCCCCGGAGGCCCTGGGCGTGTGCGATGCGCATGACCATCTCTTTCTCCGGAGCCCGCGGCTGCCGGGGCAGGAGCTGTCCGACCCGGCGGCCGCAGCGGCCGAACTCGCCGCGTTCCGGGCGGCGGGCGGCGCGGCGGTGGTCCAGTGGACGCCGCACGGCATGGGGCGCGGCGCCGCCGAACTTCCCGGACTGGCGCGGGAGTCGGGGGTGCACATCGTGGCCGCGACGGGACTGCACCAGGCCGTGCATTATGCGCCGGAGCTGTTGGCCGGTGTGGGGGCGGACCTCGCGGAACTGTTCGTGGCCGAGCTGACCGAGGGCATCGGGGACACCGGGGTACGCGCCGGGATGATCAAGGTGGCCGGCGGATTCCACGGGCTGGACGCACACGCCCGGTGGACGATGACCGCGGCGGCCGAGGCGCACCGCGCGACCGGGGCGGTGATCGGGGTACATCTGGAGGGCGGCACCGCGGCACAGGACGTCATCGAGCTGCTCTGCGGCGAGCAAGGCGTACCACCCCGGCGGGTGATCCTGGGACATCTCAACCGCTTCCCCGATCCCGGCATGCTGCGCCGGGCCGCGGAGACGGGCGCGTTCCTGGCGTTCGACGGGCCCTCGCGGGCGCATCACGCCACCGATTGGCGATTGCCCGAAGCGCTCCGGGCGCTCGCCGACGCGGGGCACGGCGCCCAACTCCTGCTGGGCGGTGACACCACGACGGCCGCCGCGCGGTCGGTGAACGGCGGCCCCGGCATGCCGCATCTGCTGCGCCGCCAACGCCTGTGGCTGGCGGAGACGTTGGGACCGGAGCTGGTGACGCGGATGCTGACCGTGAATCCGGCCCGCGCGTTCGCCGCCGTATGGCCACCGGAGAGTGCCGGGCGCCGGGCCACCGGCGCCTGAGCGCGGACCGGCGGGCGGCCGGGTGGGGACACGAACCGCGGCCGGCGGCCGGGCGCCCCAGGGGCTCAGCGGGGGAACGTGACCGCGATGCCCACATGCGGCCGCTTGCCCCGGCGGAGCAGGGCGCCCCCGGTGTCGAGGATGCGGAAGCGCAGCCCGTACTTGCCGGCCATCGCACGTCGCACCCGGTCCAGGCCCGCGGGTTCCTCCATGAGGCGGGCCGTGCCTTCGAGGGTGTCCGCGCCCTCGGTGAGATTGCCCCGCACATCGCACGGGGTGACCGTCACCCGGGTGTCGCGGCGCAGCCGTTTGACCTTTCCGCTGTCGCTGCGCGTCCACACCAGCAGCTCGTCCCCCTGGGCGACGGCCCACACCGGGGTCGCCACCGGGGCGCCACTGCGCCGGTACGTGACAAGGCTGACGTAAGTGCTGCGGGCCACGGCTTCGGCAATCATGGCGGCAGCCTACGGGCGCAGGGCGGCGAAGCGGCGGCGCCGGGTGCCCGGGCGGCGGCCGGGTCGCGGCGGGCGATACCGCGGGACCGCGCCGGACCGGGCACACGACCGCTCCGCCCGTGTGATCCGGAACTCTGCGCCGTTGGCTCAGCGGGCCCGTCCCCGTGCGGTGGCTCCGGTGATCCGACCGGCCCGCTCCGTTCGGCCACCCCGCTCCGTTAGCCCCGACCGTGCGGCCCGGCCGGTCCGACCCGCGCGGCCGACTCGATGAGGCCGCCCGATTCGTTCGCTCGTTCTTCATGTCACACAACGTAACCGGGACCACTGACAATGCCGTCGGCCGATCGCCGTCAACCACCGTTCGGGAGCGGGCGATTGACAAGCTCCCCACCCCTCCCACCTGGCCATATAACGGTCCGGGTGATCCGGTTCGCCTGCCCGGCGCTGTGCCGGTACCGCAGTGCCCAGGCCCGGCGGGAGTAGCGGAAACCGCCTACGCCCGCCGCTCCTCCTGCACGATCAGCGGGTCGTCCAGCACCGGCTGCCAGGCGAGTTCCGCCGCGCCGACGAGGCTGTTGTGGTCGAGTCCGCAGGGCAGGATCGGCACGCCGCCGCTGCGGCCCCACAGGCTGCGGTCGGCGACGACGGCGCGGAGCCGTTCCGGATCGGTCTCCAGAAGGGTGCGGTGCAGTCCGCCGAGGATGATCCGGTCGGGGTTGAGGATGTTCACCAGCCCGGCCAGGCCCAGCCCGAGGCGGTCGATGAGGAGGTCGGCGGCGGCGCGTACGGCGGGGTCGTCGTACGCGGTGCGCAGCAGGTCGGCGGCCTGGTGGAGCAGGGAGCCCTCGGGGCCCGGGGTGCGTCCGGCCACGTTCAGGAAGGCCAGCGGGTCGGCCTCGACGTCCAGGCAGCCCCGGCTTCCGCAGTGGCAGGGGGCGCCCTCGGGGTGCACCGTGAGGTGACCCACCTCCAGGGCGAGCCCCGAACTGCCGCTGTGCAGCCGCCCGTCGAGGACCAGGGCGCCGCCGACGCCCCGGTGCCCGGAGGCGACACACAGCAGGTCGCGGGCGCCCCGCCCGGCGCCGTGCCGGTGTTCGGCGAGGGCCATGAGGTTGACGTCGTTGCCGCTGAACCCGATCGCCTCGGTGACGCCCGGGATCGCCGCGTCGGCGAGCGCGCGCTGGAAGAGTTCCCGTACGGGGGCGCCGGCGGGCCAGGCGAGGTGGAGCGGGTTCAGCGCCTCGCCGTCCGGTTCGGCGACGGCGGACGGCACGGCGAGGCCCGCTCCCAGGCAGCGGCGGCCGGTCTCCCGCAGCAGCCCGGCACCTGCGCCGACCGCCTCGGCCAGGACGTGGGCCGGGTCCGCGGGGATGGCGCCGCATCCGGTGGTGGTGGCCACGATGCGTCCGCCGAGTCCCACCAGCGCGACGCGGAAGCCGTCGGCATGGATCTGCACGGCGAGCACCACGGGTCCGCGCTCGTTGACGAACAGGCGGTGCGACGGCCTCCCTTGGGAGCCGGCGGAGGCGGTCGGCCGGGAATCGACGGTGATCAGGCCGAGGGTTTCCAGCTCCGCCGCGACGGCTCCGGCGGTCGCGCGGGTCACGCCGAGTTCCGAGGTGAGGACCGCGCGGGTGGGGGCGCGTCCGGTGTGTACGAGCTCCAGTGCAGGTCCGAGGGAGCCACGGCCCCGCTCCAGCCTGGTTGTCCGAGTCTGGGTCACGCCCCCATTCTGGCTTTGTATCGCACCGGAACAAAAAACGGTGGGTATCCCACGCCGGAATTCTGCGAGCGTCCCCGGCTCAAGGCGGCATCTTTCGAGCCCCACGAGGCCGATGGCGCCTATGGCATTGCCGGGGACGGCGGGCCCGCCGAGGCCGGTCAGAAGACTCCGGCAACGCCCGCGCCGGCGACCCGTCGACCATCGCCGGGGACCGCCAAGGTATGCCAACGAACCGCCGCTGGACCGGCCGTTACGCCTGCGAGCCCACGCTTTCCGCAGACGGGCACGGGCGGGAATGCGGAAGCGGACGTGCGCGCCGGGCCCGGGTGGCGGGGGATCCGGGCAGGTGAGCGAGGGCGGCGGGTTCCGTTGTCAGTGGTGGCTGGCAGACTCGGGGGCATGGAGATCACCGAATTCGTCGAAGCACTGCGGCTGGACGGAGCACTGCTGGCCGCCGCCGCGGAGGAGGCCGGACCCGAGGCCCCGATTCCGGCGTGTCCGGAGTGGCGGATGCGCGATCTGGTCGTCCATGTGGGCCGGGTGCACCGCTGGGCCACGCGGTATGTGACCGAGGGTCTGGAGCATCCGTCGACGCCGGAGGCCGCTCCCGACCTCACCGATCAGGAGCTGGTCCCGTGGCTGCGGGAGGGGCACCACCGCCTGGTGGTGGCGCTGCACGAGGCGCCGGCTTCCCTCACGGCGTGGACGTTCCTGCCCGCCCCCTCGCCGCTCGCCTTCTGGGCCCGGCGGCAGGCACACGAGACGGCCGTCCACCGCGCCGACGCCCAGCAGGCCCTCGGGGCCACCCTCACCCCGCTGCCGCCCGCCTTCGCCGCGGACGGCATCGACGAGATACTGGCCGGGGTACACAGCCAGCAGCGCAGCCGGGTGCGCACCACGGAGCCGAAGACGCTGCGGGTGCGGGCGACGGACGCGGCCGATGCGGAGTGGACGGTCCATCTGTCCGAGGCGCCGGCACGCACGCTGCGGACGCCCGGGGAGCACGCCGGCGCGGGAGCGGGCGAGCCCGCCGACCTGAGCGTCGAAGGGCCCGCCGAGGCGCTCTATCTCACCCTGTGGAACCGCGCGCCGTGGACGGGGCTGACGGTGAAGGGCGACGAGGCCCTCGTACGGCTCTGGGAGGAGCACGGCGGAATCTGACGGGGAGTCCGGGGCCGGAGAGGAGGTGCGAGGCCGTTGCCGTCGCACCGGCAGCGACCGCTCGCCCCGGCCCCGCAGGTCACCGAAACACGCCGCGGCGGCAGCCCTTTCGCCACGGCGTCGTCGATGAGCGGCGGGAGGTGCGGACCGGGCCCGTGATCACGGGCTGCTAGGTTGCGCCCGGACGAACGGACGTGCGTACGGGGGTTGTGCAGTGATCGGGCTGGGAGCAATAGCGGGGATAGCCGCGGTGGAGTTCGGCATGGTGCTGACGCCGGGGCCGAACATGATCTACCTGGTCTCCCGCTCGATCGCCCAGGGCCGGCGGGCAGGGCTGATCTCGCTGGCCGGGGTCTTCCTGGGCTTCCTGTGCTACCTCTTCGCGGTGTCCGCCGGTATCGCCACCGTCTTCGCGCTGGTGCCGGAGATCTACCTGGCGATCAAGCTGGCGGGAGCGGGCTATCTGCTCTGGCTGGCCTGGAAGGCCGTCCGGCCGGGCGGCCGCTCCCCCGTCGCGACCGAGGAGTTGACGCAGGACGGGCCCCGCAAGCTCTTCCTGATGGGTTTCCTCACCTGCCTGCTCAACCCCAAGGTGGCGATCCTCTACATCTCGCTGCTGCCGCAGTTCGTCGACCCGTCGCGCGGCCATGTCGGCCTGCAGGGGCTGCTGTTGGGGCTGGTCCAGATCGCGGTGGGGGTCGCGGGCAACGCGTTCTTCATCGTGACGGCCGGCTCCGTCGCCGGGTTCTTCGCCCGGCACCCGCTCTGGCAGCGCCTGCACCGTTACGTGATGGGCACCGCACTGGCGGGCTTCGCCGTCAAGATCGCCACCGAACGCACGGGCGCGGCGGTCGCCCTGCGCTGACGGCTGACGGCTGACGGCTGACGGCTGACGGCTGACGGGGCGATGTTCACGGGGCGTGCCGCAGAGGTGCGGCGCGGGCCGGCCTCCCGAGGGGACCGGCCCGCGGGTCAGGGAGCGCCGCCCGGCTCGGTGGTCAGGCCCACGCTCTCCGCGAGCCGTCGGACCGTGTGGGCGAAAAAGGTGTCGCGGTCCTCAACCACCCGGCTGAACTGGCCGAACAGCTCGAAGCTGATGAGGCCGAAGAGCTGGGCCCAGGTGGCGACCAGGGCCGCCATGACGGGCGCCGGCAGCTCGATGTCCAGCTCCGCCATGAGCGTCCGCGCGTCGGCCGCGACCGTCTCGGGCAGCGGTCCGGACAGCTCGCGGAGCGCCCCGGCGGCGTGGGCGTCGCCGATCACGGCGAGCAGTGCGCGGGCGACCCGTCCCGCAGGCGCCGCCGTCGCCCGCGGGGCGTGGTAGCCGGGCACGGGCGTGCCGTAGAGCAGGGCGTACTCGTGCGGATGGGCCAGCGCCCAGGCGCGGACCCCGCCGCAGACGGCGATCCACCGCTCGACGTACCCGGCCGCATCCGGCCCGCCCGCCGCATCCGTCCCGTCGGGTTCGGCCGATCCCTGCGCGTCCGCTCCGCCCGCACCGGGGTCCGCCGCCTCCGCCGCCGCGCCGATCGCGTGGTACGCGTCGAGGATCAGGGCGGTGAGCAGGTCGTCGCGGCTGGGGAAGTAGCGGTAGAGCGCGGAGGAGGCCATTCCCAGGGCACGGGCCACGGCGCGCAGGGAGAGCTTGGCGGCGCCTTCGGCCGCGAGTTGGGTGCGGGCCTCGTCCTTGATGGCCGCGGTGATTTCGCTGCGGGCCCGCTCCCGGGCCCCTCGGATCGCCGTCATGGCAAGGAGTCTGCCATCCATCGGATCACCGCACCACAAAGCGCACGTCGAACCAAAACGAGAGCACTGCTCTTGCTTTCTCGCGCGCCACTCGTGCACACTGATCTCAAGCGAGAGCGGCGCTCACACTTCGGTGATCGAGCCCGCTCGGCGCACCGCCGCATCAGTCCACGAGCGCCCCGGAAGGCCCGATGTCCCGCTATCTCAAGCCCGGCCGCATGGCCGCCCGCTTCAACGCCGTCGTCGGCTGGCTGGCCCGCCGCGGCATCAGCCTCGCCGGCGCCGCGGACCTCTCCGTCCGGGGCCGCAGGAGCGGCAGCTGGCGGCGGGTTCCGGTCAACCCGATGACGTATGACGGCGTGCGCTATCTCGTCTCCGCGCGCGGGGAGTCCGACTGGGTGCGCAACATGCGCGCGGCCGGCGGCGGACAGCTGCGGGTCGGCCGCCGCACCCGCGCCTTCACCGCCGTGGAGCTGCCGCCGGGCGAGACCCCGGAGCTGCTGCGGGCCTATCTGCGGCGCTGGGGCTGGGAGGTGAAGTCGTACTTCGGTGAGATCACCGCCGACTCCTCGGACGAGGCGCTGCGCGCCGCGGCCCCGCGCCACCCCGTCTTCCGCCTCACGGAGTCGTGAGGCGGCCGGTCGATCCGGCAGGGTCCGGAGCGGCCGCGGTACCTCGTCGCAGCCGTACGGAGCGCGGCGTGACGGAAAGACGGACTCCCCGCGGGGCAGGCCGCGGCCGAGCACACCACAGGTGCCCTGCGGCGCCTGCAACCGCCCCCGGGCTCGGTCGACTTATTCGGTCGGCACCCCGCCGGAAGACCCCCTACTCTTCTCGCTCGTGACCGAAACTTCCTCCCACCTCGAAACGACGGCGGGCGCCTACGACGCCATCGCCGACCTCTACGCCGACCTCGTCCGCGACTCGCTGGACACGCTTCCGCTCGACCGCGCCGTGATCTCCGCCTTCGCCGACCTCGTTCGCGCCTCCGGCGCCGGACCCGTCGCCGAGCTGGGGTGCGGCCCCGGCTACCTGACCGCGCACCTGCGGAGCCTGGGCCTGGACGCCTTCGGCCTCGATCTGTCGCCGGCGATGATCGACCTGGCCCGCGCGGCCTATCCGGACCTGCGGTTCGAGGTCGGTTCCATGGATGCGCTGGACATCGCCGACAACGCCCTGAACGGCGTCCTGTCCTGGTACTCGGTCATCCACACCCCGCCCGAGGAGCTGCCGTCGTACCTCGCCGAGTTCGCGCGGGTGCTCGCGCCCGGCGGCCATCTGCTGCTCGGCTTCTTCGAGGCGGAAGGCGGGCCGCTCACGACGTTCGACCACAAGGTGACGACCGCCTACCGGTGGCCGATAGACAACCTCGCGGAACTGGCCGGGGCGGCCGGGTTCACCGAGGTGGGGCGGATGCTGCGGGAGCCGGGTGAGGGGGAACGGTTCCGCCGGGGCCATCTGCTGCTGCGCCGGGGCTGACCGGCGGCCGGTCAGCCCGCACCGCACACCCCCGGGTCACCCCTCCTTGGCCCGCCGCCGGTCCATGGCGTCCAGCGCGCGGCGGGCCATCGGGTGGCTGCGGACCAGTTCGCCGAGGGTGGTGGTGCCGCGGGTGATGTCGGCGAAGGCGTTCCAGGCGGGGCGGAAGCCGGTGAGGACGGCGTGCAGCAGTCCGGGGCGGCGCGCGAAGACGGCGTGCATCCGGCGGCCGACGCTCATCTCGACGCCGAGGCCCGCCTTGATGGCGAAGGCGTAGTTGAGGGCCTGGCGGCGGGCGTCCACGGCGTCGTGCGCCTCGGCGACGCGGGCCGCCCACTCCCCCGCCAGCCGGCCCGAGCGCAGTGCGAAGGAGATGCCCTCCCGCGTCCACGGCTCCAGCAGACCCGCGGCGTCCCCGGCGACGAGCACCCGGCCGCGGGAGAGCGGCGAGTCGTCGGTGCGGCACCGCGTCAGGTGCCCGGACGAGACGGCCGGTTCGAAGCCCGCGAGGCCGAGGCGGGCGATGAAGTCCTCCAGGTACCGCTTGGTCGCGGCGCCCTCGCCGCGGGCGGAGATCACGCCGACGGTGAGGGTGTCGCCCTTGGGGAAGACCCAGCCGTAACTGCCGGGCAGCGGGCCCCAGTCGATGAGGACGCGGCCCTTCCAGTCCTCGGCGACGGTCGGCGGCACCGGGATCTCCGCCTCCAGACCGAGGTCGACCTGGTCGAGTTTGACGCCGACGTGCGCGCCTATCCGGCTCGCGCTGCCGTCCGCGCCGACCACCGCGCGGGCCAGGATCACCTCACCGCTGCCGAGCACCACCGCGACCGTCCGGCGGTCGGGCACCTCCGTGCCGTGCTGCTCGACCCGGGAGACCGCCGCGCCGGTACGGATCTCGGCGCCGGCGTCCTTGGCCGCCTTGACCAGGCCCTCGTCGAACTCGGGGCGGTTGATCAGCCCGAACAGCATGCTCTTGGAGCGGCGGGTGCGGGTCAGCTTGCCGTTGAGCGAGAAGGTCACCGCGTGCACCCGGTCGCGCAACGGCAGCGTGAAACCGGGCGGCAGGGAGTCCCGGGAGGGGCCGATGATGCCGCCGCCGCAGGTCTTGTAGCGGGGCAGTTCCGCCTTCTCCAGAAGCAGCACCCGGCGCCCCGCGCACGCCGCCGCGTGTGCCGCCGAGGCGCCCGCGGGACCGGCGCCGACCACCACGACGTCCCACACCTGCTCATTGTCCTGGGCTGCCTGCTCGCTGCTCACCTGTGCTGCTGCTCCCGTTCGAATCCGTGCTGCGCCTTCCGTCCGCATCCTACGGGCCGCCCTCCGCTCGAACATCTGTGGGAAGATCGGGGGGATTCACACCCGTACCTCCGGGCCGCCCGCGGCACCCCGCCGGTCGGACCGCGGGTCCGGAGGCACACCCCGCGCCCACAAGGAGCGTCCATGTCTGACAGCCCGCTGGCCCGTACCGTCGCCGCCCTGCAGCCCCGCGCCCGCACCGAACTGGCCGAGCTGGTGGCCTTCCGTTCGGTCGCGGATCCGGAGCAGTTCCCGAAGAGCGAGTGCGAGGCGGCGGCCGGCTGGATCGTCGAGGCGCTGCGCGCCGACGGCTTCCAGGACGTGGCGCTGCTGGACACCCCGGACGGCACGCAGTCGGTCTACGGCTTCCTGCCCGGCCCCGAGGGCGCGCCGACGGTGCTGCTGTACGCGCACTACGACGTGCAGCCGCCGCTGGACGAGGCCGCCTGGGACTCCCCGCCGTTCACGCTGACCGAGCGGGACGGCCGCTGGTACGGCCGGGGCTCGGCGGACTGCAAGGGCGGCGTGATCCTGCACCTGACGGCGCTGCGGGCGCTGCGGGAGCACGGCGGCGTCCCGGTGAACGTCAAGGTCATCGTGGAGGGTTCGGAGGAGCAGGGCACCGGTGGTCTGGAGCGGTACGCCGAGGCGCACCCGGAGCTGCTGACCGCGGACGCCATCGTCATCGGGGACGCCGGGAACTTCCGCGTCGGCCTGCCGACGGCGACCGCGACGCTGCGCGGGATGACGCTGGTGCGGGTCTCCGTCGACACCCTGGCCGGCAATCTGCACTCCGGTCAGTTCGGCGGCGCCGCACCCGACGCGCTGGCGGCGCTGATCCGCGTCCTGGACTCGCTGCGCGCCGAGGACGGCTCCACCACGGTGGACGGGCTGGCCGCGGACGCCACCTGGCAGGGGCTGCAGTACCCGGAGGAGGAGTTCCGCAAGGACGCGAAGGTGCTGGACGGCGTCGGGCTGATCGGCGACGGCACGATCGCCGACCGGCTCTGGGCCCGCCCCGCGGTGACCGTCCTCGGCATCGACTGCCCGCCGGTCGTCGGCGCCACGCCGTCCGTCCACGCGGGCGCCCGGGCGCTGATCAGCCTGCGGGTGCCGCCGGGCACCGACGCCGCCGAGGCGACCGGGCTGCTCACCGCCCACCTGGAGAACGCCGCGCCCTGGGGCGCGCGGGTCGCCGTCGAACAGGTCGGCCAGGGCCAGGCGTTCCGCGCCGACACCGACAGCCCGGCGTACGCGTCGATGGCCGCGGCGCTGCGGGAGGCGTACGACGGCCAGGAGATGCAGATCGCCGGGATGGGCGGCTCCATCCCGCTCTGCAACACCCTGGCGTCGCTCTACCCGGAGACCGAGATCCTGCTGATCGGGCTGAGCGAGCCCGATGCGCAGATCCACGCGGTCAACGAGAGCGTCTCGCCCGAGGAGCTGGAGCGGCTGTCGCTCGCCGAGGCGCTCTTCCTCCAGCGGTACGCGGCCGAGCGGGGCTGACGGCCGGCGCGACGGCGCAGCTCACCGGGCGTCCGCGAACGGCGTGGACGCCCGGTACGGGCGCGTCGGCAAGCCGCACCGCAGGCCCGGCGACCGGCGCGCACCGCACCGCCGCGCGCCGTTCCCCGGCGCGGCCTCATCCGCCCGCCGGAACGCCCCGCTCCAGAAGCATCGGGCAGCCGTGCTCGCGGGCCCGCAGCGCCCAGCGCAAGCGGCGGAAGCGGACCGGCGGCAGCAGGTGTTCCGCCTCGGACTCGGTGACGAAGCGCCATTCCCGCAGTTCGTCGCCGGGCAGCCGCAGCCCGCGGGTCTGCTCGGCGGTGAGCCGGCCGCCGTCGAAGAGCAGCCGCAGCCCGCCGAACCCGGGCGGTTCGGGCGCCTCCCAGTCCAGGACCAGCAGGCGCGGGGTGCGCGGCAGCTGGAGCGCCAGTTCCTCCAGCACCTCGCGGAGTCCGGCCTGGGTGGGCGGTTCGCCGTGCTCGACGACGCCGCCGGGGAACTCCCAGCCCGGTTTGTAGGTGGGGTCGACGAGAAGGACGCGGTCGGCGTCGTCGAAGAGCAGGACGCCGGCGGCTAGGGTTTCGGCGGTGGGCTCCGGTGTCTGCACGATGCCGCAGTCGGCGGTGCCGGAGCGCACCGCCTCGGCTATCTCCTCCGCGGCCCGCCGGGGCGTCAGCCGCCCGGTGTCCACCACGTACGCATCGCCCTTGAGCCAGCTGCGCGCCTCGGCATACGAGGTGAGGGCGTCCAGGCCCCAGCGGCGGACCTGCGCCGCGCTCGCCCGGTCGGCGGCGGTTTCCTCGCGGTGCGCGATCCGTTCCCGCAGGATCGTTTCCTCCGCATCCAGCAGAAAATGCCGGACCGGAATGCGGCGGGCGGCGAGCGCGCCGAAGATTTCGTCGCGGTATTCCTGACGCAACAACGTCATCGGGGTCACCAAGGGGCCGGGGACCTCGGTCAGCAGTGCCGCCGCGGTGTCCACGACCAACCGGCGCCAGGCGGGCAGGTCCTGGAGGTCGTCGATTTCCTCCAGACGTTTGGCGGGCAGCATCATCCGCAGGCCCTGACCGAGGAGTTCGGGGTCGTAGAGCGTGCTCCCCGGCAGCAGGTCGAGCAATTCCTGCGCCGCTGTGGTCTTGCCCGCACCGAACGTGCCGTTCAGCCAGACGATCACGGTGTCCCCTCTTCTCCGGAACCAGGTGTGTTGCCCGCACCAGCCTGCCACGGAAAACGCTCGAATCCACGGGCCGCGCGCACAGCCGCGGACGGTGCGCACCGCGCGGCGGCGACGTGGACGCGGGGCGCCGCGCGGGCCCCGTGCACGCGCCGGTCGCACAATGCGCCACGGTGGGGACACCCTCTCGTATCCCGCCCCGCGAAGCCCTCGGCAACCAAGCGCTCCCCAGCGCCTCCCGGACCGAAACCCCCGCCCGCGCACGGGCGCGGGGAACACCGGCATCCGCATATGACGGCGGCCCATCGCACCGGAATCGCGGGAAACGGCAATTCCGGACGGCGGTCCCTTCGGCGCCGCGTTCCGGGAGAAATGCCGGGACGTCTCCCGGCGACGCGGTCACACACCACGGCCCGCCATGCATGCGCCACCGCCGGATCCGCCCGGCGCGCCCCTGCCCCTGCCTCTACCCCTCGAATCCCACGGGAACGAATCCCACATGAACGAACGCATCCGCGCAGAGACGGGAGGACCACACCCCACTTGAGCCGCCAACTCCCCCCGAATACCCGGCCGTTCCCGGATACCTCGCGGCAGGACGTGCCTCTTCCAACAGAGTTCAACAAGCTCTACCGTCACCTCTCACAAGCGACCGACCCTCCCCACTCCTGCCCGAGGACGGATACCTGATGATGCGTCAGCTCCTGCGCTTCCCCGCCACCCGCCGACGGCGCACCGCGGCCCTCGGCGCGCTGTCCGCCGCGCTGCTCTGCGTCGTCGCGGCAGCCGCCCCGCCGCCCCCCGCCGCGCCCACCACCGGCAAGCCGGCGGACGGACTCGCCGCCACTCCCCCGATGGGATTCAACAACTGGAATTCCACCCACTGCGGCCTGGGATTCAACGAGCAAATGGTCAAGGAGATCGCCGATCTCTTCATCGACAAAGGCCTCAAGGACGCCGGATACACCTACGTCAATCTCGACGACTGCTGGGCGATGCCCACCCGCGACCTCAAGGGGCAGCTCGTCCCCGATCCGATCCGCTTTCCGCACGGCATCAAAGCGGTCGCCGACTACGTCCACGCCAAGGGGCTGAAGTTCGGCATATACAGCAGTGCGGGCACCCGGACCTGCAGCGACATCGGATTTCCCGGAGCCCTCGGCCATGAGAAATCCGACGCCCGGCAGTTCGCCGACTGGGGCGTGGACTATCTCAAGTACGACAACTGCAACAACCAGGGTGTGGACGCCCGGCAGCGCTACACCGCCATGCGCGACGCACTGCGCGCCACCGGACGCCCGATCACGTACAGCATCTGCGAATGGGGCGAGAACAAACCGTGGGAATGGGCCGCGGAGTTGGGGCAGTCGTGGCGGACCACCGGTGACATCAGCGACAGCTGGTCGAGCATGCTGGACATTCTGAAAAAGAATCTGCCGCTCGCCCCGTACGCCGGTCCCGGTCACTGGAACGACCCGGACATGCTGGAGGTCGGCAACGGCGGCATGACGGACACCGAGTACCGCAGCCACTTCACCCTCTGGGCCATGATGGCCGCGCCGCTGCTCATCGGCACCGATCTGCGCACCGCGTCCCCGCAGACGTACGACATCCTCCGCAACAAGGACGTGATCGCGCTCGACCAGGACCCGCTGGGCCGTCAGGCGACCGTGCTGGCCGGCGACGGCGGGCGGTGGACGCTGGTCAAGGAGCTGGCCGGCGGGGACCGGGCCGTCGCGCTGTTCAACGAGGGCGACAGCGAGCAGCGGATCACCACCAGCGCGACCGCCGCCGGACTGCCCGAGGCGCCCGGCTATCGGCTGCGGGACCTGTGGCAGCGCACCGACCGGCACACCACCGGCGAGATCACCGTAACGGTGCCCGCGCACGCCACCGTCGTCTACCGGGTGACGCCGGAGAAGGGCGACTGAGCCCCGCCGCCGCGGTGCCGGGCGGCCACTTCGCCCGGCACCGCGGCGCTCAGCAGGTCGGCAACCCCGGCATCGGCTGGTCGTTGGCACCGCCCTTGAGGTAGACGACGCTGATGTAGACGTCGGTGTTGCCGCTGTCGTCGTCCGTCCTGGCCCACCAGACGTTGGTCCACCGGCCGGAGGTCTCCCGGCGGCCGAGGTTCGCCTGGCAGTAGAAGTAGTTGGTGCCGCCGTTGACCACGCCCACCTTCTGACCGGACGCGGTGTACGAATCGGCGGTCCGCCACACCACGCAGTTGGTCTTCCCGGCGTCCCCGGGCGTGCACGAGGTCTCCGGCGGCGGGGTGCTGCCGCCACCGGTCGGAGCGCCGGGCCCGCCGCCGCCCGGGCCGCCGCCGTGGTCGCCGTCGCCGGTGCTCGGCCCGTCCGACGGGGAGGAGGCGTCGTCGGACGGCTCGTCCGCCTGCGACGGCTCGCCGCCCGGGCTCTCCCCGGCGCCGCCCGCGGTGCCGTCCTTGCCGGTGTCCTTGCCGCCGTCCTTGTCGCTGTTCCCGGCGCCCGGGGAGACCGGCGCCCCGGACTCGGTGGCGCGGCTGGCGTCGCCGTCGACCGGCGCCGCCGAACCGCCGCGCGCGATGGGCTCGCCCTTGCCGCCGACCATCAGGTACGTCACCCCGCCACCGGTCGCCAGCACCACGAGGACGGCGGCGACGGCGAGCGCGATCCGGCCGCCGCGGCGCGGGCGCGGCAGCGGTGCGGTGTCCGCCGCGGAACGGGACGCCGCCACCGCGCCGACCACCGTGGTCGGCTGGTCGTGGAGCGGCTCCGGGCCGCCGGGCGGCGGCTGCGCGGCGGAGCCCGCGGCCCCCTGGCCAAAGAGCCGTCCGGTGGGCGCGCCCGAGCCGCTGCCACCGGTGGCCGCCGCGCCGAAGGGCTGCGGCGGCGGGGGCGGGCCGACCGGCTTGATGTCCGTGGCCGTCGGCAGATGCGGAGCGCCCGGCACCGGCATCGCCTCCGGGTCACGCCCGTCGGCGACCGCCTGGAGCATCTCCCGGGCGCGCGCCGCGTCCGGCCGGTCCGCCGGGTTCTTCGCCATCAGCGCGTGCAGGACGGGCGCGAGCGGTCCGGCCCGCCTCGGCTCGGGCAGCGGTTCGGTGACGATCGCGGTCAGCGTGGAGTACACCGACGTCCGGCGGAACGGCGCGGTGCCGCCCTCGACCGCCGCGTACAGCGTCATGCCCAGCGACCAGATGTCGGACGCCGGGCTCGGGCCCATGCCCTGGGCGCGCTCGGGCGGGAGGTAGTCGAGCGAGCCGACCAGTTCGCCGCTGCGGGTGAGGTTGGTCTCGGCGCCGTCGCCGGGCGCCTCGATGCTGGCGATGCCGAAGTCGGTGAGGACCACCCGGCCGCTGCTGTCCAGCAGGACGTTGCCGGGCTTCACATCGCGGTGCAGCACACCGGCGCGGTGCGCGGCGTCCAGCGCGTCCATCACCCGGGCGCCGATCGCGGCCATCTCGCGCGGCTCGATGCCGCCTTGGCGCCCGACCGCGTCGTCCAGCGACGGCCCGTCCACCAGCTCCATCACGATGACGGGCCGGCCGCCCTCGTCGATGACGTCATGGACGGTGATCACGCCGGAGTGCCGGATCCGGGCCGCGGCGCGCGCCTCGCGCTGCATACGGGTGCGCAGATCGGCCAGCTCCGGCGCCGAGGCGTCGGTGTAGGCACGCAGCACCTTGACCGCGACCTCACGGCCCAGCACCTCGTCCACCGCGCGGCAGACCACGCCCATGCCGCCGCGGCCGATCCGGCCGGTGACGCGGTAGCGGCCGCCCAGCAGACGGCCCGTCAGATCGTCATCGGCCCGGGCGCCGGACGCGCCCTTCGCCTGCTGCCCGGCGTCCGGGGCCGGCAGCCCCGCCGTCGCGTCCTGCGGCCCGGCGGTCCCGTCCCCGCCCGCGCCGTTGCCCTCGTCCGCCCCGCGCTGTCCGCGCTCCCCCGAAGCCACGTCGCCGTTCCTCCCGCTGCCCGGCGTCGCCGCCGGCCGTCTCGCTGCCCGCCTCTTCCGACGTGCACCAGGGTAAGGCGCCGGACGGATGCCCGGGACGCCTCCGGAACGGCGAATCGCCCGCCGGAACGGTGCCCTTCGCGGCCTCCGGACCGTACGTCCGCACCCGGAAGGGCGGTCAGGTGCCGGGCGTACCGGGGCGATCCCGGCAGGACGGCGGCCGGACGGGGCGTCAGAACGCGGCGGCGAAGGTGTCGAGGCGGGACTGGTGTGCGGCGACCGCGGCGGCGCCCACCAGACCGGCGTCGGTGCCCGTCTCGGCGGGGACGACGGTCAGCCCGGAGACGAAGGAGAGCGTCGCGTACTCCCGAAGCGCCCGGCGCAGCGGCGCGAACAGCACCTCACCGGCGCCCGCCACCCCGCCGCCGACGACGGCGACGTCGATCTCCACGAGCGCCGCGGTGGCGGCGATCCCGGCGGCCAGCGCCTGTGCGGCCCGTTCGAAGGAGCGCCGGGCGATCGGATCCCCGGCCCGCGCCGCGGCCGCCACCGCCGCCGCGCCGTCCTCGCCGCCGGGCCCGGGTCGCCAGCCGTCCGCCAGGGCGCGGCGGGCGATGTTCGGGCCGCTGGCGATCCGCTCCACACAGCCGCGGGCGCCGCACGGGCAGCGGTCCCCGTCGAGGTCGACGCTGATGTGGCCGATGTGCCCGGCGTTGCCGGTGGGTCCGGGGTGCGGGCGGCCGCCCAGGATCAGGCCGCCGCCGACGCCCGTGGAGACCACCATGCACAGCGCGTTGGCCCGGCCGCGCGCCGCGCCCTGCCAGTGCTCGGCCGCCGCCATCGCCACGCCGTCGCCCATCAGCACGACGGGCAGGTCCCCGGTGAGCGCGCGGACGCCCGCGACCAGCGGGAAGTCGCGCCAGCCGGGGATGTTGACGGGGCTGACCGTACCGGCCGCCGCGTCCACCGGGCCGGCGCTGCCGATGCCGACCGCGCCCACCCGCGCCCACTGCGGCGCCGCGGTCAGCTCGCCGATCACGGCGGCCACCGCGCGCATCACCGTGGCCGCGTCCCGGTCGGCCGGGGTGGGCCGGGCGGTGCGCACAAGGAGTCTGCCGTGCCCGTCCACCAGCGCTCCGGCGATCTTGGTGCCGCCGATGTCCAGCGCTGCGCTGAGGTCCTTCTGCATCGGTGTCGGTTCTCCTGGTGGAGGCGGGGACCGACGGCGCCGGTCCGGTGAGCGGAGAGGTCAGTCTCACCCCAGGTGACAACGTTGTCCAGCGACTATGCTCTGCGGAACACCGCACGCCGCAGCCGAGGGGGACCCCGCACGTGACCGACACCGCACGGGGCAGCTCCCGCCGCTACGGCACCCGCCCCACCATGAAGGATGTCGCGGCGCGCGCCGGGGTGGGGCTCAAGACCGTCTCCCGGGTGGTCAACGGCGAGCCCGGCGTCACCCCGGACACCGAGCACCGCGTCCAGGAGGCCATCACCGCCCTCGGCTTCCGGCGCAACGACTCCGCCCGGATCCTGCGCAAGGGCCGCACCGCCAGCATCGGCCTGGTCCTGGAGGACCTCGCCGACCCCTTCTACGGTCCGCTCAGCCGCGCCGTCGAGGAGGTCGCGCGCCACCACGGCGCGCTGCTGATCAACGGCTCCAGCGCCGAGGACCCGGCCCGGGAGCAGGAGTTGGCGCTGGCTCTGTGCGCGCGGCGGGTCGACGGTCTGGTGGTGATCCCGGCCGGCGACGACCACCGCTATCTCGCGCCGGAGATCGCCGCGGGCGTCGCCACCGTCTTCGTGGACCGTCCGGCCGGGCGGATCGAGGCGGACACCGTGCTGTCGGACAGCTTCGGCGGCTCGCGGGACGCGGTCGCCCATCTCCTCGCGCACGGCCACCGCCGGATCGGCTTCATCGGCGACCGGCCGCGCATCCACACCGCGAAGGAGCGGCTGCGCGGCTACCGCACCGCGATGGCCGCCGCCGGGCTGCCGGTGGACGACGCCTGGGTCTCGCTCGGCACCACCGAACCGGAGCGGGTGCGCACCGCGGCGCGCGCGATGCTGGACGCGCCGGAGCCGGTCACCGCGCTGTTCGCCGGGAACAACCGCGTCACGGTCACCCTCGTACGGGTGCTGCGGCAGCGCACCGCGCCGGTGGCGCTGGTGGGGTTCGACGACTTCGAGCTGGCCGATCTGGTGAGCCCGGCGGTCACCGTCGTCGCCCAGGACCCGGCCCGGATGGGGCGGACCGCCGCCGGGCTCCTCTTCCGCCGTCTGGAGGGCGCCGACGAGCCGCCGCGGCGGGAGGAGATCCCGACCCGGCTGATCGCCCGCGGCTCGGGCGAGATACGGCCCGCGCACGGTTGATCTCCGTCAACCGCCTTGCGCCGCCGCGCCCGCGGGGTGAGCGGGCGGGCCGCCGCTCCCTGGTGGCGGCGGCCCGTCGTCTCAGGCCGCGCGGACCGGGCGTCCGGCGAGGGCGTCCAGTTCCGGGCGGGTCAGCCCGGTGAGGCGGGCGACCTCGCCGGTGTCGAGGGCGCCGCAGTCCAGACCGCGCAGCAGGTAGGAGCTGAGCGCCTTGGCGGTGGCGGGTTCGTCCATGACCGCGCCGCCGGCCTTGCCGACGTAGGCCGCGAGCCGGGCCGCGGCCTGCTCCAGGCCCTCGCGGTAGAAGGCGTAGACCGCGGCGTAGCGGGTCGGGAGGTGGCCCGGGTGCATGTCCCAGCCCTGGTAGTAGGCGCGGGCGAGGGAGCGGCGGACGAGCCCGTGGTGGAGGCGCCAGGCGGCGTGGACCTGTTCGGTGGTGCCGACGGGCAGGACGTTGGTGGAGCCGTCGGAGAGGCGGACGCCGGTGCCGGCGGCGGCGACCTGCATGACGGCCTTGGCGTGGTCGGCGACCGGGTGGTCCAGGGACTGGTGGGCGGCGCTGACGCCGCAGGAGGCGCTGTAGTCGAAGGTGCCGTAGTGGAGCGAGGTGGCGCGGCCCCCGGCGGCTTCGATCATGCGGGCGACGGTGGCGCGGCCGTCGGCGCCGAGGATGGACTGGGTGGTCTCGATCTGGATCTCGAAGCCGATCCGGCCGCTCGGCAGGCCGTGCGCCTTCTCGAACGCCTCCAGGAGCCGGACCATCGCGGTGACCTGCTCGGCGTAGGTCACCTTGGGCAGCGTGAGGACCAGGCCGTCGGGCAGACCGCCGGCGTTCATCAGGCCGGTGAGGAAGATGTCGAGGGTGCGGATGCCGCGGTCGCGGACGGCGGCTTCCATGCACTTCATGCGGATGCCGGTGTACGGGGCGGCGGTGCCGTCGCGGTACGCGGCGGCGACGAGGGCGGCGGCGCGGGCGGCGGCCTCGTCCTCCTCGGCGTCGGGCCGGGGTCCGTAGCCGTCCTCGAAGTCGATGCGGAGGTCCTCGACGGGCTCGCGGGTCAGCTTGGCGCGGACGCGGTCGTGGACGGGGCCCGCCAGGTCGTCCGGGATGGCGAGGACGCGGGCGAGCGCGCCGGCGTCCGGCGCGTGCGCGTCGAGGGCGGCCAGCGCCTCGTCGCCCCAGGTCCGCAGGGTGATGGCGGTGAAGGCGTCGGCGGGGACGTAGACGGTGTGGACCGGCTGGCGGGTGCCGGGGTCGCCCGGGTACCGGCGGGCGAGGTCCGCGTCGACGTCGGCGAGGGAGGCTTTGATGCCCTCGCGTACGGTGTCCGCAAGGCTGGTCGCCACGGTCTCCTGCTGCCCCATTTCGAGATCCTCCCGATGGTTACGCGCGATACGCGAGCCTTCCGCGTAACGGAATCAACAATCCGTAGAGCGAAGCTAACCTCGGCGGGTGGCAAGGTCAACACCTCTTTGCGACCGCCCCGGACGGTCCCCGCGCACGGACGGCTCCGCAGGCCATGGCCCCGCAAAGTGCCTGGCAACCTGCGGCGCGCCCCGGCAGACTCGGCCCATGACGACTTGGACCGCACCCCCGGTGGAACGCCGCCCGATGCCCGCCGCCGTCGGCGAGCGCGAGATGCTGCAGGGCTGGCTCGACTGGCACCGCGACACCCTGCTGACCAAATGCGCGGGACTGACCGGCGAACAGCTGACGCTGCGCAGCGCGGCGCCCTCCACGCTCAACCTCCTCGGACTGGTACGCCACCTCACCGACGTCGAACGCGCCTGGTTCCGCCAGCGCTTCAACCGCGAACTGCTCCCCTCGGTCCACATCACGGACGAGAACATCGACGCCGACCACGACGACGGCACCGCCGAGAGCGCCGAGGCCGACCTCGCCGCGTTCCGCGCGGAGACCGCGGCGTGCGATGCGGCGATGGCGGACCGCGGCCTCGACGAGACCTTCGCCGCCCCGCGCGGCCGGGAGCTCAACCTGCGCTGGATATACACCCATCTGATCGAGGAGTACGCCCGGCACAACGGCCACGCCGACCTGCTGCGGCAGCGGATCGACGGCGCCACCGGCGACTGACCGCACGGCGAAGGCCCCGTACGCGCGGTGCGTACGGGGCCTTCGCCGTGGGCGCGGACCGGCCGGCCCGGGGTGGCTCAGCCCTTGCGGGTCTTGACCTCTTCGGTCAGGGCCGGGACGACGTCGAAGAGGTCGCCGACGACGCCGTAGTCGACCAGGTCGAAGATCGGGGCCTCGGCGTCCTTGTTGATGGCGACGATCGTCTTCGAGGTCTGCATACCGGCGCGGTGCTGGATCGCACCGGAGATACCGGCGGCGATGTACAGCTGCGGCGAGACCGACTTACCGGTCTGGCCGACCTGGTTGGTGTGCGGGTACCAACCGGCGTCGACGGCGGCGCGCGAGGCACCGACGGCGGCACCGAGCGAGTCCGCCAGCGCCTCGATGACCGGGAAGTTCTCGGCGCCGTTGACGCCGCGGCCACCGGAGACCACGATCGCGGCCTCGGTCAGCTCCGGGCGGCCGGTCGACTCGCGCGGGGTGCGCGAGACGATCTTGGTGCCCTTGGAGGAGTCGGCGATGGTCACGTCGAGCTGCTCGACCGTGCCCGCGGCCGGAGCGGCCTCGGGCGCGGCGGAGTTGGGCTTGACGGTGATGACCGGGGTGCCGGTGGTGACGCGGGACTTGGTGGTGTACGAGGCCGCGAAGACGGACTGCGTCGCCACCGGGCCCTCGTCGCCGGCCTCCAGGTCGACGGCGTCGGTGATGATGCCGGAGCCGATGCGGACCGCGAGGCGGGCGCCGATCTCCTTGCCCTCGGCGGAGGACGGCAGCAGCACGGCGGCCGGGGACACCGCCTCGTAGGCGGCCTGGAGCGCGTCGACCTTGGGGGCGACGAGGTACTCGGCGAACTCGGGGGCGTCGGCGGCCAGCACCTTCACCGCGCCGTGCTCGGCGAGGGTGGCGGCGGCGGTGTCCGCACCGGCGCCGAGGTGGACGGCCACGGGCTCGCCGATGCGGCGGGCCAGGGTGAGCAGTTCGAGGGTGGGCTTGCGGACGGCGCCGTCCACGTGGTCGACGTAGACAAGGACTTCAGCCATGGGGTGACTCTCCTGCGGGAAGAATGAGGGCGGTTGCGGATGGCCGGAACCGATGCCCGGCCGGGGGCCTCAGATGAACTTCTGGCCCGCGAGGAACTCGGCGAGCTGCTTGCCGCCCTCGCCCTCGTCCGTGACGATCGTGCCGGCCGTACGGGCCGGGCGCTCCGCGGCGCCGTCGACCGCGGTCCAGGCGCCCTCCAGACCGACCTCGTCCGCGTCGATGTCGAGGTCGTCCAGCTCCCAGGACTCCACCGGCTTCTTCTTGGCGGCCATGATGCCCTTGAAGGAGGGGTAGCGCGCCTCGCCGGACTGGTCGGTGACGGACACGACGGCCGGGAGCGACGCCTCCAGCTGCTCGCTGGCGGTGTCGCCGTCACGGCGGCCGGTCACCTTGCCGCCGTCGACCGCGACCTCGGAGAGCTGGGTGACCTGCGGGACGTTCAGCCGCTCGGCGAGCAGGGCGGGCAGCACGCCCATCGTGCCGTCGGTGGAGGCCATACCGCAGACGACCAGGTCGTAGCCGGCCTTCTCGATGGCCTTGGCGAGCACGAGGGAGGTGCCCAGCGCGTCGGTGCCGTGCAGGTCGTCGTCCTCGACGTGGATGCCCTTGTCCGCGCCCATCGACAGCGCCTTGCGCAGCGCGTCGTTGGCGTCCTCGGGGCCGACGGTGAGGACGGTGACCTCGGCGTCGTCGGCCGCCTCCTTGATCTGCAGGGCCTGCTCGACGGCGTACTCGTCCAGCTCCGAGAGGAGGCCGTCCACGTCGTCGCGGTCGACGGTCAGGTCCTCGGCGAAGTGCCGGTCGCCGGTGGCGTCGGGCACGTACTTCACACAGACAACGATCCTCAAGCTCACGCCGGCTCTCCTACCTGCTTCGTCTCTTCAGAACTGCCTTGTGCTGGCAGCATAGGCGCCTGTGGGGGCGGCTCCGGGTCGGTTCGGGTTCCCCGCGCCGACCCCGATATTACTCACCAGTACATACAGTGTCGTCCCCGGAATCAAGGCCGCTGAACTGTGACCTACCCAACGGCCCCGACCCGGGGATGACGAAGCGTTACGGGAACCCGTCAGTCGCGCAGCGCGTTGAAGCGCCCCTGGTGGTACAGGAGCGGACGGCCCGGTCCCGCCGGGTCGCCGAGCAGCGGCTGGGCGAGGACGATGCGGTGGTCGCCGGCGGGGATGCGGGCGACGACGCGGCACACCAGCCAGGCGAGGACGCCGTCGAGCAGCGGGACGCCCTCCGGGCCGGTGCGCCAGGAGGTGCCGGGGCCGAAGCGGTCGGCGCCGCTGCGGGCGAAGGTGGCGGCCAGCTCCTGCTGGTGCTCGCCGAGGATGTGCACGCCCAGGTGGTCCGCCTCGGCGAGCGCGGGCCAGGAGGAGGCGGTGGTGGCGACGCCGAAGGAGAGCAGCGGCGGTTCGGCGGCGACGGAGGTCAGGGAGGTCGCCGTGAAGCCGACGGGGCGCTCGCCCCGTGCGGTGATCACCGCGACGCCCGCGGCGTGCTGCCGGAAGACGGAGCGCAGGAGTTCGGGGGAGGCGGTGCGGGGCGTGCCGAGATCGGGCGATGCCGTCATGGAATTGTCCTTCTGCAAAGGGGAACGGGCCGTGGCAGGGCCGCCGGCCGCCCTGGCGGGTCCGGCGGCGGGGTCGTCGCTGCTCACACGCCCGGACAGCGCGCGCTGGCGGTCCGCACCAGATCCACGTGCGCGCGTCCGTACAGAAGGGTTCCTGGCCGCATCACGTCAGCGTGACGACGCGTGACGCGCAGCGTCAAGGGCACCTGGGCTTCTGGGAGATCAATCACGGACCGCCTCGCCCAGTGCCGCGATGACATCGGCCCTGCGGGGCCGGCCGGCGGCGCGGCGGACGATCGCGCCCTCGGCGTCGAGCACCAGGACGGTCGGCGTACTCGTGATCCGCAGCTCCCGGACGAGGCCCAGCCGGGATTCGGCGTCGATCTCGGTGTGGGTGACGCCGTCGACCATGGCGGCGACCTCGGCGAGGGTGCGGCGGGTTGCCCGGCAGGGCTGGCAGAAGGCGCTGGAGAACTGCACCAGCGTGGCCCGCTCCCCGAGCGGCGCCCCCAGGCTCTCCGCGCCGAGCCGTACGCCGTCGTCCTGCTGGGGCACCGTCGGCCTCCTGGGTGTGGGTGGTGCGGGCAGTCGTCCACAGGTCCAGCGCACCCGGCGCCGGAATGATTCCCGCGGGCGCGTGCGGGGTCCCGGCGGGGGCGCGAACGGTACGCCCGGAGCGCGCGGTGCGCGACGGGAGCGGGGGCATACGTGATGAGAATCTCCCGCTCCGGGCGGCCCCCGTGGTAGCCGGGACGCCCGTGATCGGGCACGATCTCCCGAAAGCCGCTTCTTACGGCTGCGTAGGTTTCCGCCGGGAGAACCCTCCCCGGGCACAGAAAAGGGGTCCCCCGACATGGCCGAACTGGTCTACCCGCCGGTGATCGGTGCCGCGCGCACCCTCTTCAAGTCACTCGACCTGAAATTCGACATCGCGGGGACGGACAACATCCCGCAGCGCGGCGGTGCGGTCCTGGTGAGCAACCACATCGGCTACCTCGACTTCGTCTTCGCGGGTCTCGCGGCCCGCCCGGCGAAGCGTCTGGTGCGGTTCATGGCCAAGGAGTCGGTGTTCCGGCACAAGGTGTCCGGGCCGCTGATGCGGGCGATGAAGCACATCCCGGTGGACCGCGCGCAGGGCGTGCACGCGTACCGGCACGCGCTGTCGGCGCTGCGGTCGGGCGAGGTGATCGGCGTCTTCCCGGAGGCCACGATCTCGGAGTCGTTCACGCTGAAGGGCTTCAAGTCGGGCGCGGTGCGGCTGGCGCAGGAGGCGGGCGTACCGCTGCTGCCGATGGCGCTGTGGGGCACCCAGCGGCTGTGGACCAAGGGCCACAAGCGGGATCTGGGGCGCAACCACTTCCCGATCACGATCCGGGTGGGCGAGCCGATGGAGGCGGACCCGGACGAGCAGGCGGAGAAGATCACCGACCGGCTGCGCACCCGCGTCCAGGACCTGCTGGAGGCGGCGCAGCGCGCCTACCCCGTGCGCCCCAAGGGGCCGGACGACACCTGGTGGATCCCGGCGCACCTGGGCGGCACGGCCCCGGCGGCGCCCGGTTCGCCCGCCTGACGACGGCGCCCGGGGGCCGCACGCTCCCGGGTCCCTCCCCGCCGACGGCTCCCTCCGCCGCCTCAGAAGTCGGTGGGCAGCGTCCGCCACAGCTCGGCGCGGTCGCCCGCCCGCCGCAGGCACCGGAGGACGGCGGGCAGCGGTTCGGCGTGCAGCACCGGGGAGTCCGCCTCGCCCAGCTCCGGGCGGACGGGCCAGGCGAGTTGTTCCCGGTCGGTGCGGAACTGCGCGTCCACGCCGGGTTTGTTGCCCCGCGGATCCTGGCGCGCCCAGTCGCCGCCGGGGAGCTTGAGCGCGATCAGCCCGTGCAGGGTGTCGAGCTTCTGGTAGCAGAGCGCGGCGGGGATGGACTCGGCGCGCAACAGGGCGGCCAGCGCATGGGACTTGGCGAAGCAGATGCCGGTGCGCCGCGCGAGGACGTCGGAGGCGCGCCAGGTGACGCGCGGGTCGTCGGCGTCGTGGGAGTGCGGGACGGTGTCGCGGACGAACTCGAAGGCGGCCTTGGCGTATGCGTATGCGTCGGGGGCATCGGCGCGCAGCAGTGCTGCGGTGGCCCGGACCTGCGGATGATCGTGGTCGATGGCCTCGCTCACCGCCAGGTAGGCCGAGAGTTCCGGGGTTTCCTGGATCAGCTTCATGCGGCGGGAGCGTAGCTATGCGCCCGACCGAGAAGCAATGACTTTTCGGTCGGGCGCATAGCTATTCAGTTCTGCGGGGTGCCGTCAGATGGCGCCGATCTCCTCGCGGAGGGCGGCGAGGAAGCCGTCGACGTCCTCCTCGGTGGTGTCGAAGGCGCACATCCACCGGACCACGCCGGCCGCCTCGTCCCAGAAGTAGAAGCGGTAGCGCTTCTGGAGGCGTTCGCTGACGGCGTGCGGCAGCCGGGCGAAGACCGCGTTGGCCTGCACGGGATAGAGGATCTCCACCCCGGCGACCTCCCGGACCCCGGCCGCCAGCCGCTGCGCCATGGTGTTGGCGTGCCGGGCGTTGCGCAGCCACAGGTCCTTGGCGAGCAGCGCCTCCAACTGCACCGACACGAAGCGCATCTTGGACGCCAGCTGCATCGACAGCTTCCGCAGGTGCTTCATCCCGCGCACCGCGTCGGGGTTGAGGACGACGACCGCCTCGCCGAAGACGGCGCCGTTCTTCGTGCCGCCCAGGGAGAGCAGGTCCACCCCCACCGCGTTGGTGAACGCCCGCATCGGCACGTCCAGCGATGCCGCGGCGTTGGCCAGCCGCGAGCCGTCGAGGTGCACCACCATGCCCCGCTCATGGGCGTGCTCGCAGATCGCCCGGACCTCGTCCGGGGTGTAGAGCGTGCCCAGTTCGGTGCTCTGGGTGATCGAGACGACCTGCGGCATGGCGCGGTGCTCGTCGTCCCAGCCGTACGCCTCCCGGTCGATCAGCTCGGGGGTGAGCTTGCCGTCCTCGGTCGGCACGGTCAGCAGCTTGAGGCCGCCGACCCGCTCCGGGGCGCCGCACTCGTCGACGTTGATGTGCGCCGATTCGGCGGCGATCACCGCGCCCCAGCGGTCGGTGACCGACTGGAGCGCGACGACGTTGGCACCGGTGCCGTTGAAGACGGGGAACGCCTCGGCCCGCTGCCCGAAGTGGCTGCGTATCACCCGCTGGAGGTGGGCGGTGTACTCGTCCTCGCCGTAGGCGACCTGATGGCCGCCGTTGGCGAGGGCGAGGGCGGCGAGCACTTCCGGGTGCGCGCCCGCGTAGTTGTCGCTGGCGAAGCCGCGTACCTGGGTGTCGTGGTGCTGCCGGGCGTCGGTCTTGCCGCCGCTCACGGCTCGGGGGTCAGCCACAGACGCTTTCCATTCACTTCCCGGGCGGGCCGGCCCCAGACCCCGGCGATGGCCTCGGCCAGCTCCGTGACGTCGGTGAAGCCCGCGAACTTGGCGTTCGGTCGCTCGGCGCGCATCTGTTCGTTGACGAGCGCCTTGACCACCAGGATCGCAGCCGCGGCCCGCGGCCCTTCCTCGCCCCCCGCCTTGCGGAAGCTGTCGGCCAGCGCGAGGGTCCATGCCTCGGCCGCCGCCTTGGACGCGGCGTAGGCGGCGTTCCCGGCCGTGGGCTTGCTCGCCCCGGCGGCGCTGATCAGCAGATACCGGCCGTTCCCGGAGCGCTGGAGCCCTTCGTGGAAGGCGAGGGAGGTGTGCTGGACGGTGCGGATGAGGAGGTTGTGCAGCACCTCCCAGTCGTGCAGATCGGTCTCGCCGAAGGTCTTGGAGCCGCGCCAGCCGCCGACCAGGTGGACGAGCCCGTCGATGCGGCCGAACTCCTTCTCGGTACGGTCGGCCCACTCCCGGGTCTGCTCCGCGTCGAGCAGATCGACCGTGTCGCCGATGACCGTGGCACCGCCGTGGGCGTAGCGGGCGGCGTCGACCGCCTCGGCCAGCCGTGCGGCGTCCGCGTCACAGCCGACGACGGTGGCGCCCGCCTCGGCCAGCCGCAGCAGGGTGGCCCGCCCCGCGGGGCCGCCGGCGCCCGCCACCGCGATGACGGCGCCCTCCAACGGCCCCTGGCCGCCCGTCGAAGTACTCATCTCCGTCGCCTCCTCATCCTTCTGGACACCTGACTGACCTGCGGTTTCGGTGGTGGCGCGGCCCGTGGTCACGCCGCCGCCGGCATGTCGCGGCCGGCCGTGATGCCCTTGGTGGAAGCGATCACCGTACGCAGCTTCTTGGCAAGGGCCTCGTAGAACATGCTGAGCGGGAACTCGTCGGGCAGCACGTCGTCCACGAGCTTGCGCGGCGGCTGGTCGAGGTCGAGGGCGCCCGGCCCCTTCGCCCAGACCGATCCCGGGTGCGGGGCGAGGTAGGTCGAGACGAGGTCGTAGGCGGCGAACCAGTGGACCAGCTTGGGCCGGTCGATGCCGTCGCGGTAGAGCTGCTCGATCTCTCCGCAGAGCTGGTTGGTGACCTTCGGCGCCCGCTCCCAGTCGATGTGGAGAGTGTTGTCCGTCCAGCGTACGACGTCGTGCTTGTGGAGGTACGCGAAGAGCAGCTGGCCGCCGAGGCCGTCGTAGTTGCGGTTGCGGTCGCCGGTGACCGGGAAGCGGAACATCCGGTCGAAGATCACCGCGTACTGCACGTCGCGGGCCTGCGGGTACCCCTCGGCCTCCAGCTTCACGGCCTCGCGGAAGGCGGTGAGGTCGCAGCGCAGCTCTTCGAGGCCGTACATCCAGAACGGCTGGCGCTGCTTGATCATGAACGGGTCGAACGGCAGGTCGCCGTGGCTGTGGGTGCGGTCGTGGACCATGTCCCACAGGACGAACGCCTGCTGGCAGCGGTCCTGATCGGCCAGGAGGGCGCGGATGTCGTCGGGCAGCTCGATGTTGAGCGTGTCGACGGCCGCCTCGCTGACGCGGCGGAAGCGCGCGGCCTCGCGGTCGCAGAAGATGCCGCCCCAGCTGAACCGCTCGGGGGCCTTGCGCACCGCGATGGTCTCCGGGAAGAGGACCGCGGAGTTGGTGTCGTACCCGGCGGTGAAGTCCTCGAAGGTGATGCCGCAGAAGAGCGGGTTGTCGTAGCGGGTGCGCTCCAGCTCGGCGAGCCACTCGGGCCAGACCATGCGCAGCACGACGGCCTCGAAGTTGCGGTCCGGGTTGCCGTTCTGCGTGTACATCGGGAAGAGCACGAGGTGCTGGCGGCCGTCGGCGCGCTGCTGCGCGGGCTGGAAGGCCAGCAGCGAGTCGAGGAAGTCCGGGACGCCGAAGCCGTCGTCCGCCCAGCGGCGCAGGTCGGCGGCGAGCGCCTCGTGGTAGGCCGCGTCGTGCGGCAGCAGCGGGGCCAGCTCGCCGAGGGCCGCGATGATCGCGTCGACCTCGTGGCGAACCGTTTCCGCGGTGGGGGCGCCGTCGGCGGTCAGGTCGATCGAGCCGTCCTTGGACTGCCACGGCCGGATGGTCTCGACCGCGTTCTTCAGGGCGGGCCACGCCGGGTGCGCGGTCACCGGCTCCGTGGTCGCGGTGCCCGTCCGAGCACCCACAGGCGAAAGGATTTCCGTCATGACTGCCCTCCGGCGGTAGATCGTCTGGTGTACCCACCGTAACCAGCCAAGGTTCTTTCGCTCAAGAGGGGCCATTGAAAATTATTCTGTCGACACCCCCAGATCACGAGGATTTTTCCTGCCGACGCAGGGTGGAACGACATGTTCTCGCCGTATCCGCCGCCCCGCACCCCGGGGCGCGGGGCGGCGTCAGCCCGGCGGGGACGCGCCCACGCGCGGGTGAGCGGGTTCGCGGACGGCCGGGGCGGACAGATACCTCTGAGCGGGTGCTCCGGGCCGGCGGGGCGGGGTTCCCGGCCGGTGCGGGGCAGGGCGGACGCCCTTCGCGGACGGCCCGGCGGGAGCGGGGCGGGGGCACTCGTCGGGGCGTGCGGTGGCCGGTCCGCGCCGCTTCCGGGGCCCGGTGGAGCCGTTAGGCTGTGCGCCATTTCGTACGGCTTTGTGCCCGAGGTCGTGGTGTGCGGGGCGCCGGGCCGGGGCGGTGCGGGCCGTCGCCGGGGCCGGGCGTCCGGGGCTCTCCGGGGTGCGGGGCCGCGGTACCGCCGCACGGCGGATTGCGACATCAGAGCAGTACCGAGCCGACAGAAGCGAGGCAGCCTTGTCCTTTCTCACCATCGGGCACCGCGGAATGATGGGCGTGGAGCCGGAGAACACGCTCCGGTCGTTCGTCCGCGCCGAGCGCGAAGGGCTCGACGTCGTCGAGCTGGATCTGCATCTGAGCAAGGACGGCGCGCTCGTGGTGATGCACGACGCGGACGTGGCGCGGACCACCGACGGCAGCGGGCCGATCGCCGAACAGACCCTTGCGGAGCTGCGCGAACTGGACGCCGGGCGGGGCGAGCGGATCCCGGTGTTCGAGGAGGTGGTGGACGCGGTCCGGGCGCCGTTGCAGGCCGAGATCAAGGACGTGGCGGCGGCGCGGGCGCTCGCCGAGGTGCTGCGGGCCCGGGATCTGACCGGCCGGGTCGAGGTGATCTCCTTCCACGACGAGGCGCTGGCGGCCATCCGGACGCTGGTCCCGGGCGTCCGCACCGCGCTGGTCGCCAGCCGGTACGGGCTGGACGTGGTCGACCGGGCGCGGGCGGTGGGCGCGCCGATGCTCTCGCTCAACATCCGCCGGCTGACCCTGGAGTTGGTGGAGCGGGCCCACGCCGCACAGCTGCGGGTGGTGGCCTGGACCGTCAACACCCACGACCAGCTGCGGCTGGCCCGCGGTCTGGGGCTCGACGGTGTGGTGACCGACCGGCCGGAGATCCGGCGGGCGGTGCGGTTCACGGCGTAGGACGGGCCGCTCCGGGGCGAGTTGCCCGCCGCGCCGGTCGCGGGGCGGCTCGTGTCCGGGGCCGGGCGGGACGCGTGTCCGGGGCGGGCCGACGGTACGCCTGGAACGGGGGCGGGCGAGGCGCGTGTCCGGGGCTGGGCGACGGCGCCGGTGCTGCGCGGCCGGGTGGCGGCGCCAGCCCCGGCCGCTGCCTCCTCCGGTACGAAATCCGCAGTTCACAGGCGTGCAATCTCGTCCCGGCATCCGGACGATTTCCGCAATGATCTCGACAGATGGCCGGTGGCCCTGTCACTCTCCCGCCATGCGCCTCGCCTCTCGCCCCCCTCTTCTCGCCGTGTGTGCCGCCGTGTTGGGCTCCGCCGCCGTCGGCTGTGCGCCACAGGACGCACCGTCCGACGCCGCGGGCAAGGAGAGCTGCGCGCCCGGCAAGCTGGACACGGTGACGGCCGGGAAGCTGACCGTCGGCACCGACAAACCCGCGTACGCGCCGTGGTTCCAGGGCGACGATCCGGCGAGCGGCAAGGGCTTCGAATCGGCCGTCGCCTACGCGGTCGCCGACCGGCTCGGCTATCCGCGCCCCGCGGTCGGCTGGCGGACCGTGCCGTTCAACAACGCCTTCGCGCCCGGTGAGAAGAAGTTCGACTTCGACATCAACCAGATCTCGATCAGCGCCTCCCGCAAGCAGGCCGTCGCCTTCTCCTCCGGCTACTACGACGTCCGGCAGGCGGTCGTGGCGCTCAAGGGCTCGAAGGCGGCGGGGGCGAAGAGCATCGCCGACCTCAAGGGCGTACGGCTCGGTGCGCAGGTCGGCACCACCAGCCTCGACGTCATCAACGACACCATCCGGCCCGGCCGGCGGCCCGCCGTCTACCAGAAGAACGACTTCGCCAAGTCCGCCTTGAAGAACGGCCAGGTGGACGCGATCCTCACCGATCTGCCGACCGCGTTCTACATCACCTCCACCGAGGTCAAGGACGCGAAGGTCGTCGGGCAGTTCGCGGACACCGGCGCCCGCGGCGAGCAGTTCGGCCTGGTGCTCGACAAGCAGAGCCGGATCACCGGCTGCGTCCGGGCGGCCGTCGACGCGCTGCGCAAGGACGGCACGCTCGCCGCCCTGGAGAAGAAGTGGCTGGCCGACGCCGCCCATGCGCCGGTGCTCAAGTGAGCCTCGTCAAGGGCCCGTCGGGCGACTCCCCCGCTGCCGCCGAGGCCGACGGTTACGTCCCGTCCGCACGGCGGCTGGCGCGCGAGCGGTACCGGCGGACCCGGGCCCGCCGCGCGGCCGCCGTCGCCGCGGTGAGCACGCTGGTGACCGCCGCCGTGCTGTACGTGGTGATCACCGAGTCGCCCGGCTGGCAGCGCACCCGCGAGACCTTCTTCAGCGCCGCGTACGCCCGCAAGGCGCTGCCGAAGGTGCTGGAGGGACTGCTGCTCAACCTGGAACTGCTGGTGGTGTGCGGCGCCGCGGTGCTGGTCCTCGGGATGGCGCTGGCGGTGGCGCGGACGCTGCGCGGTCCGGTGTTCTTCCCGCTGCGGGCGCTGGCCACCGCGTACACCGACTTCTTCCGCGGACTGCCGCTGATCATCTGCCTGCTGATGGTGGTCTTCGGCGTCCCGGCGCTGCGGCTCCAGGGCGTCACCACCGATCCGGTGCTGCTGGGCGGGGCGGCGCTGGTCCTGACGTACTCCGCGTACGTGGCGGAGGTCTTCCGCGCCGGCATCGAGTCGGTGCACCCCTCGCAGCGGGCCGCGGCGCGGTCGCTGGGACTGTCGAGCGGGCAGGCGCTGCGGTTCGTGGTGTTGCCGCAGGCGGTGCGGCGGGTCGTGCCGCCGCTGCTGAACGATCTGGTCTCGCTCCAGAAGGACACCGGTCTGGTGTCGATCGCCGGGGCGGTCGACGCGGTGTACGCGGCACAGATCATCGCGGGCAAGGACTTCAACTACACGCCGTACGTGGTCGCCGGGTTGGTCTTCGTCGCCCTGACGATCCCGATGACGCGCCTGACGGACTGGGTGACGGCCCGGATGGACCGGCGCCGCGCCCAGGGAGGGATCGTATGAGCGAGGCGGACGCACGGGGCGCGGAGCCGGGCGCCGCGCCGGTGCTGCGGCTGGAGGCCGTCCGCAAGACGTACGGGCGGGGCACGGTCGTGCTGCGGGACGTCGATCTGGAGGTCGCGCCGCACACCGTCACGGCGCTGATCGGGGCGTCCGGCTCCGGCAAGTCGACGCTGCTGCGGTGCGCGAATCTGCTGGAGGAGATCGACGACGGGGCGATCTTCCTGGACGGCGAGGAGATCACCGACCCGCGCGCCGACGCGGACGCGGTGCGCCGCCGGATCGGTGTGGTCTTCCAGGCGTACAACCTCTTCCCGCACATGACGGTGCTGGACAACATCACGCTGGCGCCGCGCCGGGTGCACGGGGTGGCTCGGGACGAGGCGGAGGCGCGCGCCCACGAGCTGCTGGAGCGGCTGGGGCTCGGCGGACGGGCGGACGCCTATCCGGACCGGCTCAGCGGCGGGCAGCAGCAGCGCGTCGCCATCGTCCGGGCGCTGGCCTGCCGCCCCCGGCTGCTGCTGCTCGACGAGATCACCGCGGCGCTCGACCCGGAGCTGGTGGGCGAGGTGCTGAACGTGGTGCGCGGGCTGAAGGAGGAGGGCATGACGATGGTGCTCGCCACCCATGAGATGGGGTTCGCCCGGGACGTCGCCGACCAGGTGTGTTTCCTGGACGCCGGGGTGATCCGGGAGCGCGGCACGCCCGCGGAGCTGTTCGGCGCGCCGCGCGAGGCCCGGACCCGGCAGTTCCTGGAGCGGGTCGTCGGTACGGGGCGCTGGTAGGGCTACGGGGCGTTGGGGCCGGGCCGGGCGTTGGGGCCGGGCGGGGCGACGCGCCGCCCCGGGTGCCGTCCGGCGTCCGACGCGTTCCCGGGCCCGTCCGGCGGGCTCAGCCGAGGGGCTTGACCAGCAGTTCGAAGGCGAGGTCGGCGCGCTGCGGGAGGCCGAACCGCTCGTCGCCGTAGGGGAACGGGCTCAGCTCGCCGGTGCGGCGGTAGCCGCGCCGCTCGTACCAGGCGATCAGCTCCGTGCGCTGCCGGATGACGGTCATCCGCATCTCCCGGGCGCCCCACTCGGCGTGGGCGGCGCGCTCCGCCTCGGCGATGATCATCTTGCCGAGGCCGCCGCCCTGGAGCGTCGGGCGGACCGCGAACATCCCGAAGTAGGCGTGGTCACCGCGGTCTTCGAGGTGGCAGCAGGCGATCGGCTCGCCGTCGCGCTCGGCCACCAGCAGGCGGCTGTCCTTCCGGTGCACCACGTCGGCGACGCCCTCGGGGTCCGTGCGCTGCCCCTCCAGCAGGTCCGCCTCGGTGGTCCAGCCCGCCCGGCTCGCGTCGCCCCGGTACGCCGACTCGATCAGCGCGACGAGCGCGGGGATGTCGGCATCGGTGGCGCTGCGGAAGACGAGCTGTCCGGTGGGCATGGTGCGGGGTTCCTCTCGGGCGGGCGGTGGGCGCGCGGCGGCAGGGCCGGGCACACCGTGAGGCTAACAAGGCGACACGCCGTTCGATCAGGGCCTTTCGTCCCGATGCCGGGCCCGAGAAGTATCCGTGGGCGGGCCGCCGAGCGGAACCCCGCGCGGCGCACGGCCGCGCGCCCCCGGACGCGTAGGGTCCGGCGCATGGTGCAGGTACTGAGCAGCAGGGTGCTGGTGCGGCCCGCGGACCCCGAGCGGTCGCGGGCGTTCTACGGCGAGGCGCTGGGGCTGGAGATCTACCGGGAGTTCGGTACGGGCCCCGAGCGCGGCACGGTGTACTTCCTGGGCGGCGGCTTCCTGGAGGTGTCCGGCCGGTCGGACGGTCCGCCCGGGCGGACCCTTCAGCTGTGGCTCCAGGTGGCGGACGCGGCGGCGGCACACGACGCGCTGGCGGCGCGCGGGGTGGAGATCCTGCGGCCGCCGGTCCAGGAGCCGTGGGGGCTGATCGAGATGTGGGTCGCCGATCCGGACGGTCATCGCCTCGTCCTCGTCGAGGTGCCCGCCGACCATCCGCTGCGCTACCGGCCCTGACCTGCGGCTCCGCGGACCGGGACCGGCTCCGGGCCACCGGGCGGCGCCACCGGCCCGCGCCTCCCCGGGGCGGCCGGTCCTGCGCTCCCCACCTGCCCCCGTGCGCTCCCTTGCGCCCCCCGTGACCTGGGCATTCTGCGGTCGTACGTGATCGGTGTCCGACCGGGGCGCGGGAGAGCCGCCGCCGCGCCGGACCGGGGTGGGGAGGCCACAGTGCACGGGCCGTCGCTGACGAGTTGGCTGCTGGTGGTGGTGTGCGCCGTGGCGGGCGGGTACTGCCTGTCGCGGGCGCGCCGCGGGACGGCGGCGCAGCGGTCCCAGGCGCGCGGTCAGGCGCTGATGGGGCTGGCGATGGCGGTGATGGCGCTGCCCACCGCGGTGTTCGCGCCGCCGCCGTGGCTGGCGTGGGGGTACGCGGCGGTCTTCACCGTGGCGGCGGTGCGCGCCCTGTGGCTGCGGCACGCGCACCACGCGGTCGACTCGCTGGCGATGGTGTACATGGCGCTGGCGATGACCCCGCTGCTGGCCGCGGACCCGGCGATGACCGGCACGGCGCCGATGGCGATGCCGGGCGGCCACGGCGGCGCGACGGCCGCGGGGCACACCGGCATGGGCGGCCCGCCCCTGGTGACGGGCGCCCTGCTGGTCTACTACGCGGCGTCCGTCGTCCTCGCCGGGCTCCGGCTGATACCGGGGGCGGACGAGCGGGACGCGGTCGCGGCGCGGGCGGACGCGGTGCCCGTGGGTGCGGGGTCCGGGGATGCGGTCACGGTGTCCGCGGGCGCGGGCCCGGCTGACGGTGCGCCGCTCCGCGAGGGCGGCTCCGGGCCCGCGGACGGTGTCGCCCGCCGACCCTCGGAGGGCGACACCGGCCTCCCGGAGGGCTCACCGGCCGGTTGTCCGGAGGGCACTGCCGCCGGCCTCCTGGAGGGTGCCCCCGCCGGTGGTCCCGTCCCCGTGGATCCGGTGCTCCGGCGGGCCGAGGCGTTCGGGGTCTGCCGGCTGGCGATGAGCCTCGGCATGCTGGTGATGCTGCTGTCGGTCTGACGCCGGGCCCGGCCCGCGAGCCGGCCGAAGCGGTGTCCGGGCCGCTGTCCGGGGCGGCTCCGGGGACGGCGTCCGGCGCGGTGTCCGGGCCGGCGCGTCACACCTGCGGCGGGCGTGGCATGCGTCACTTCCGGAACGCCGCCGTACCGCCTGCGAGTCGGGCGCTCATAGGCTGGCCGCATGATGGTCCCCCTCACGCTGATGATCCTCGGCGTGCTGGCCGCGTCCACCGCGCCGCGGCTGATGGCCCGTTCGGACTGGCCCGACCGGGAACCGGTGCTCGCCCTGTGGGTCTGGCAGTGCGTGGTCGCCGCCGTGCTGCTCTGCTGCGCGCTGGCGATGGCGCTGAGCGCGGCCGCCGCGTGGGACGCCGTCCGCGGCCCGGTGTTCGGCTTCGCACCGCGGGTCGTCGTCGAGGCGTACGCGCTCAACACCTACGGTCCGTGGGCCGGTTCGCTGGCGCTGCTGCTCGCCGGGGGCGCGGTGTGGACGGCGATGGCGCTGACCCGTGAGGTGCGCGCCGCGCGGGCCCGCCGCCGCCGGCGCCGCGCGGATCTGCTGCGCCGGGTGCCGCTGCTGCCCGGCGAGGAACGCTCCGGCGACCGTCTCGTCGTCCTGGAGAGCGACCGCCCCGAGGCGTGGTGGCTGCAGCGCAGCGCGCCCCAACTCGTCGTCACCACCGCCGCGTTGCGCCGTCTGAAGGACCGCCAGCTCGATGCGCTGCTCGCCCATGAGCAGGGCCACGCCCGGGCCCGGCACGATCTGCTGCTGCACTGCGCCTCGGCGCTGGCGGCCGGCTTCCCGCAGGTCCCGGTGTTCGCCGCGTTCCGGGATCAGGTGCACCGGCTGGTCGAACTGGCCGCGGACGATGTGGCGTCGCGCCGCTTCGGGCGGCTGACGACCGCGCTGGCGCTGGTCGGGATGAACGAGGACCGCGGGGTGTTCGGGCCGTGCCCCGAGCAGCTGGGGCAGGTGCCGCAGCGGGTGGACCGGCTGCTGGCGCCGGGCGTCCGCTTCTCGCCCGCCCGCCGGCTGCGGATCACCGCGTACGCCGCGCTGGTCCCGGCCGTACCGCTGCTGATCACCTTCGTTCCGGGGCTGCACGCCCTGACCTGAGCGGGCGGCGGAGCCGCGCGGCCCCGGTGGATCATGCCACCGGGCCGGGCCCGCGGGAGAGGTGACGGGGCGTGGTCCGCCGGCCGCGGCGGACGGGATCCGGGGAACGGCGCGCGGTGTCGGGTGTGGGGCATGGTGCCGGGCGGCGCCGTCCGCGAAGATCGGCGCATGGCCTCGTCAGAACGGCGCGCGGCGCCGACGCCGCGCCCCCTCGGCACCTCCCCGTCCCGGTACCCGTCCCCGCGGACGCCGCTGGCCGTGCTCATCGGCTGCGCCGCCGCGGCCGTCGTCCTGACCGTGCTGGTCACGGCGGGCTGGGCGCCGCTCATCGGGCTCGACCGGACCGTCGCGGACACCCTCCACACCACGGCCGTCGGCGCGCCCGGCTGGACCCACCTCAACCGGATCCTCACCGACTGGCTGTGGGACCCCTGGACGATGCGGGCCCTGCTGGCGGTGGCGGTCGTGTGGCTCGTCCGCCGCGGTGAGTGGCTGCTCGGTGTCTGGGTGGCCGCCACCTCGCTCCTGGGCACCGGGCTCCAGCAGGGGCTGAAGGTGGCGGTGGACCGGGACCGTCCGGTGTGGCCCGACCCCGTCGACTCCGCGCACTACCAGGCCTTCCCGTCCGGGCACGCGCTGTCGGTCACGGTCGCGGGCGGGCTGCTGCTCTGGCTGCTGCACCGGCACGGGCCCCGTCCGGCCCGGTGGCGGGCGGCCGTCACGGTGGTGGCGGTGTCGATGGCCGGGGTCGGCTTCACCCGGGTGTACCTGGGGGTGCACTGGCTGTCGGACGTCGTCGGCGGCTGGCTGTTCGGCGCCACGGTGGTCGCGGCGTCGGTGGCGGTCCACCGGGCGTACGAGCGGCGGCGGGCCGGGCGGCAGGCGTGAGCGGCGGCCCGGCCGCGGGCGTACGGATCCGGCCGGGCCCGTGGCGTACCGCGGGCGGATCGCCGACCATGGCGGCATGACGGTGATCAAGGCGGTGCTGTTCGACTTCTCGGGGACGCTGGTGCGGATCGAGCCGGCGGAGAGCTGGCTGCGCGGTGCGCTGACGGCGACCGGGGCCACCCTGGACGGCGCCGCGCTGCGCGAGACGGCCGCGGCGCTGGAGCGGGCCGGGGCGCTGCCCGGCGGCGCCGTGCCCGAGTCGGTCCCGCCGGAGCTGGCCGGGCTCTGGGCGGAGCGGGACCGCGAGCCCCGCCACCACCGCGAGGTCTACACCGCGCTGGCCCGCCGGGTGCCGCTGCCCTCCCCCGCGCTGCCGGAGGCGCTGTACGCGCGCCACATGCGCCCCGAGGCGTGGCGGCCGTACCCGGACGCGGTCGAGGTGCTGGCCGAACTGCGCGGGCGCGGGCTGCGGTTGGGGCTGGTCAGCAACATCGGCTGGGATCTGCGGCCGGTGCTGCGCGCGCACGGTCTGGCGCCGTATCTGGACTGCACGGTCCTGTCGTACGAGCACCGGATGCAGAAGCCGGATCCGCGACTCTTCGCGCTGGCCTGCCGGGAGTTGGGGGTGGCGCCGGGCGAGGCGCTGATGGTCGGCGACGACCGGCGGGCGGACGGCGGCGCGACGGCGGTGGGCTGCCGCTATCTGCCGGTCGCCCCGCTGCCGGTGGACCGGCGCCCGGACGCGCTACGGGCCGTGCTGGACCTGGTGGGCTGAGCGGCGCCGGGCAGCGCCCCGGGCGCGGCCCCATCGCCCCTCCGGGTGCGGCCTCACCGTCCCCGCCCCCACAGCCGCAGCACCGCGAAGTCGTCCGCGAGCAGTCCCACCGCCGGGTCGATGCATCTCAGCAGGGTCCGGCCGGTGTGATGGCGGGTGATCCAGGCGCGGTCCGGCTCCCCGATCTCGTCGTCGACCCAGGCGAACGGATGGCCGCCGGCGACGGCGACCAGACGGCGGGTCTTCCAGTGCACGCCGTCGGCGGCGCGGTGCGGGGGCCGGGGCCAGTCCACGTACGGGAGGGCGGGCAGGCCCAGGACGGGGGCGATCCAGGTGTTGGCCTCGGCGCCCCAGGTGCTGGCCCACACCAGGCGGTAGCCGAGGCCCAGGAGCAGCGGGCCGTGCCGGGGGTCGAGGCGTACCGGCAGCGGCTGATGCGGCTCCTCCCAGCCCGTGGGGCGCATCGGCAGGGTGGTGTATCCGGCCGGGGCCCGTCCGACGGGGGCCCGCCACGGGTTGAGGGGGCCGTCGACGTCGAGGAAGAGGATCGGACGCGGGTCGGTCACCCGTCCGATGCTCCTCCCCCGGCCGGGTGGACGCGAGCGCTCCACCGGGCCGGGTCCGTCCCGGCGCCGGGCGGGACGGGCCGGTGAATTCTCGTCGGTTCACCGAACGACCATAAAGTTAAGGCAAAGAGTCCCGTCGCCGTATCCCCGCGATCAGGGTCGCCTTTCTCCGGGAATTACATTTCCGTCACCGAGCCGGAACCACATCCACACCTCTCCCCGCAATCCTCCGGACGTCACGTACACAATTAGCCAGATGGCCGATTATCGCCTGGTGAGTAACGCCTGCAAACACCCCTCTCTACCGCCTTCACCTGCGGAAACGAGATCGGTTCACCGTTTCTCGAACTTTTTCCTCGACAACTCCGTCACAGCTGGATCGGCTGAGCAACCTCCCCCGCCCATGCCGTCATCTGAGTCGACATCAAGTGATGTCATAGTGAGGAAACGGATCGGCCGCCGCGGAAATCTCTCCGCGCCGATGCGGCGATCGGTACGGGGAGGACGACAATTGCGCGGCTCATTCAGGACGGCCGTGGAGGAACCGGCACAGCGCATTCCCGTCGTGGTGCACGCGCCGGATCCCATCTCCCGGGAAGGGACCATCAGCCAGCTGCGCGACCACGCCGTGATCGATCTCGTCGACGAGGCGACCGCCCAGCAATCGGGCGGCGTAGCGGTGCTGCTCACCGAGTCCCTCGACGAGACCATGCTCGGCTGGCTTCGGCGGCTGGTGCGCAGCGACGGGATGCACGCCGTCCTCGTCGTGAGCCTGATCCGCGAGGCGGAGCTGCTGGACATCATCGAATGCGGGGTCGGCGCCATCGTCTGGCGCCGCGAGGCCACCGGCAACCGCCTGCGCCAGGCGGTCATCGCCGCCTCCCGGGGCGACGGCGACCTCCCCGCGGACCTGCTGGGACGGCTGCTCAGCCAGGTCGGCTCGCTCCGCCCGGGCACCCTCGGCGTCCCCGGTGTGCGCCCCTCGGGCCTCTCCCAGCGCGAGGTCGACGCGCTGCGGCTGGTCGCGGAGGGCATGGACACCAACGAGATCGCCCGGAAGCTGGCGTACTCCGAACGGACCGTCAAGAACATCATGCAGGGGCTGACGACCCGTCTGAACCTGCGCAACCGCGCGCACGCCGTGGCCTACGCGCTGCGCGAGGGCTACATCTCGTGAGGGCCGTACGCGGCCGACTGGAGCGACACTGAATGATCCACGAAGTGGACGAGGTCATCGAGGGACTGCTGACCGGCGGGGTGCTCGCCGGCACCGGGATCGAGATCGCCTTCGACGCCCCGACCCGCACCTGGGCGTCCCGGCGCAACTCCCCCACGCTGAACGCCTATCTGTACGACATCCGCGAGGACACCGCGCGGCGCGAGGGCGGCACCGTGCCGGTGCGCGACGAGCGGGGCGCCGTGGTGCGCAGGCGCCGTCCGCCGCGCTGGTTCCGGCTGTCGTACCTGGTCACCGCCTGGACGAAGCGGCCGCAGGACGAGCACCGGCTGCTGTCCGCGGCGCTCGCCTCGCTCCTGCCCCACGAGCTGCTGGCGCCCCCGCAACTGCCGGGATCGCTGGGGGCGCTCGGGCTGAGCGTGCCGCTCGTCGTCGGCGCCACGCCGGGCGACGCCCGCTCCCGCGCCGAGCTGTTCTCCGCGCTCGGCGGCGAACTCAAGCCCTCCGTCGACCTAATGCTGACCGTGCCGTTCCCGGGCTTCCCCGAGTACGACGCGGGGCCGCCGGTCACCGAAGGCGCGGTGGTCTCCGCCCGGGAGCTGGACGGCCCCCTCGTCGACGAGCCCCGCGCGCACCAGGAGCGGCACCTCAAGGACGTGGCGCGGCCCGCGTCCGCCGCCGAGGAGGCGCCCGATGAGCGGTGACACCCCCGCGCAGCCGCTGGCCGACCGGCTGGCCGCGCTGCGCGAGCGGGTCGCCGCACTGGTCGCCCGGCGCAGCGCCGACGACCCGACCGCCGACGACCCGCTGCGCGGCCTGTACCTCTCCGACGACGCGGTGCGCCACCGGCTGCGCGGCGGGGCCGAGGCCGGGGGCCCGCCGCCCGAGGGGTGGGACGAGCCGGAGCCGCCGGACGGCGCCGCCGCGCCCGGCGACCGGCTGGGCCTGCTCGCCCGGCGGCTGGGGCTGACCCCGCTGGACGCCACCGTCCTGCTCATCGCCCTCGCCCCCGACCTCGACCGGGACTTCGAGCCGCTGTACGGCTACCTCAACGACGACGTCAGCCGGCGGCGCGCCACCACGGGGCTCGCCCTCGACCTGTGCGGGCTGCTCGCCCCGGACGGTGCGGGCGCCGCGGCGCGGGCCCGCTTCCATCCGGAGGCGCCGCTGTCCGCGTACGGCCTGCTGCACGTCGAGGAGGCCGACCGCCCGTTCCTCGGCCGGTCGCTCCGCGTCCCGGACCGCGTCGCCGCGCATCTGCTGGGCGACGACACCCCGGACGCCGCGCTCGCCGGGTACGTCACGGAGCTGCCCGGCGCCCCGGCGGACGCACCGGCGGACCCGGCCGATCAGCTCGGCGCGCTGCTCGCGGCGGGGCCCGCCACCGTCTATCTGCGCGAGCACCGCGAGGGCGACGGGGCGGCCCGCGCCGCGGCCGCGCTGCGTGCCGCGGGCCGGGCGGCGCTGCGCTTCACCCCGCCCGCCCGGCCGCGGCGGGGTGACGACGGCACGGCGGAGGCGGCGCCGGACGGCCGGGGCCCGGTGGCGGCCCTGCTGCGCGAGGCCCGGCTGCGCGACTGCGCGGTCATCGTCGCCCCGCTGCCGGACGAACCGGGCCCGCTGATCCGGGAGTTGGCGGCGGAGGACGTGTCGGTGCTGCTGTGCGGGACGCGGCCGTACGACCCGCTGTGGTGCGCCCGCGATCCGCTGGTGCTCCAGGCGCCGCGGACCCGGGCGGGCGCGGCGGACGCCTGGGAGGCGGCGCTCGGCGCGGACGCCGCCACGCCCGGCCTCGATCTGGCGGCGACGGTCGCCCCGTACCGCCTCGACGGGGAGCGGATCCGGCGGGCCGCCCGCTCCGCGCTGGCGCTGGCGGCGCTGGAGGGCACCGCGCTGACCGCCGCGCATCTGCGGCACGCCGCCCGGCAGCAGTCGGCGTCCGGCCTGGAGCGGCACGCCCGGCGGATCCGCCCGGACGTCGGCTGGGCCGATCTGGTGCTGCCGGACGGCCCGCTCGGCCAGCTGCGGGAGCTGGCGCTCCGCTCCCGCCACCGCGACCGGGTCCTCGGCGACTGGCGGCTGAGCGCCGGCGGCGGCCGGGGGCGGGGCGTGCTGGCGCTGTTCGCCGGGGACTCCGGGACCGGCAAGACGCTGTCGGCGGAGGTGGTCGCCGCCGATCTCGGCCTCGATCTCTACGTCGTGCAACTCTCCTCCGTCGTCGACAAGTTCGTCGGCGAGACGGAGAAGAACCTGGAGCGGATCTTCACCGAGGCGGACCGCACCGATGCGGTGCTGCTCTTCGACGAGGCCGACGCCGTCTTCGGCAAGCGGTCCGAGGTGAAGGACGCGCACGACCGGTACGCCAACATGGAGAGCGCCTACCTGTTGCAGCGGCTGGAGGCGTTCGACGGCATCGCGGTGCTGACCACCAATCTGCGGGCCAACATCGACGACGCGTTCACCCGGCGCCTTGACCTGGTGGTCGACTTCCCGTTCCCCGACGCGGAGCAGCGGCTGGCGCTGTGGCGGCACAGCCTGGCGCATGTGCCGTGCGCGGAGGGGATCGATCCGGGGCCGTGCGCCCGGCAGTTCGAGCTGTCCGGCGGCTCGATCCGCAGCGCGGTGGTCACCGCCGCGTACGCCGCCGCCGGGCGCGGCGGGCCGGTGACCGGCGCGGATCTGCTCACCGGCGCCCGCCGCGAGTACCGCAAGGGCGGCCGGCTGGTGCTCGACGACACCGGCTGGTGACGGCACCCGCATGCGGAAGGGCCCGCCGTCCCCGGGGACGGCGGGCCCTTCCGCATGCGGCGGGCGTGTCCGCTCACGGCTTGTCGATGATCCAGCCCTGGTCGTCGTCCTTGGTGCAGTCGAAGAGGGTGAGCGGCAGGCGGTCGTCCATGTCCTCGCCCCTGCCGTGGTAGCCGTAGACGTCCAGGCAGAGACCACCGCTGTTGTAGTTGTGGACCCACCACAGGCGGGTGCCCTCGATCTGCTCCAGCCACCAGCCCTGGTTGCCGTCCCGCGAACCCCGGCAGCCGGACTCGATGACCTTCGTGCCCTTCTCCGCCGGGTCACGGCCCGGCAGATCGACGCAGTAGCCGTCCTTGACGTTGCGGAGCTGGAAGAGGTTGTGCCCGTCGGGGCCCGCGCCCTTGCCGCCCGGCAGCAGATCGAAGCTCCAGATCTGGTTGTCCAGGGAGGGGACGTTGTTGCAGGAGTACTGCCAGACCGGGCCGTTCAGGGCCCCCCGGCCGTTGCCGGGCAGATCGGCGCACTTCTGCGTGGTGCCGTTGCGCAGCAGCACATTGTGGAACCGCGCGTTCGGGTCCGGCTTGGGCTTGTTCCCGCCGCCCCCGCCACCGCCGTCGTCCTTCTTCGGCGCCTGTGTGGGCTGTTGCGGCGTCGGCGGGGCGGGCGCCGACGGCTGGATGGTGTGCGCGGTCTGACCGGGCGTCTTGTCCGTCGCCTTGGTGGCCAGATCCGGCTTGTACGTCAGCCAGATCATCAAGAACGCGATGGCCAGGCCCAGCAGCAGGCTGAACAGCACGCCGAGCCAGCGCGGCAGCAGCCCGGGCTGGACGTACGTACCGCGCACCGGCAGCGGTTCGGCGCCGGAGCGCTGCACCGACAGCGTGTAAGGCCGGGACTGCTTGGCGCCCGCCCAGATGATCTGCCGCGGCTTGAGCGTGGTCTTCAAGAACGCCGCGCGCCCCGGCTCGATCTGCACATTCGCCGGGTTGATCTCGTACGACAGCTGATCGCTGTTGTCGTGGCCGCTGACCGAGGCGGTGAGTTTGACGTTGCCGAGGTTGTCGATGGCGAGCCGGGGACGGCCGCGGAAGCGGCCGGTGACGTTCGTGGGGACGAGTTCGGCGCGGACCTCGCTGAACGGGGTGACGGTGAGGTTGCCCTCGGGGACGGTGGTGGCCTCGGGGAACTCCGTCGGGATGATCTGGACACCGTAGGGGTGCGGGCCCGCGGCGGCGTCGGGGGTGCGGGGCGGAGCGAACGTCAGCTCCACCGTGCCCGTGGTGCCCGGGTAGAGCCGGAGGGTCGCGGGCTCGACGGTCGTCCAAGGTGCCAGATCGCCCACCGGGACGCAGCGGTATTCGTCGACGACGTCGCCGGTGTTGCGCAGCCGTAGCCGCACGGTGGTGCTGCCGCCCGGGTCCACGGTGGTCGAGGCGGGTTCGAGAGAGGTCCACAGGCTCATACGGCGACCGTATGGCGAGGCCGGGGGGCGTGTCGCAGGACTGGGGGCAGGGTCGGCTGCCCCTAGGGACCGGGCCGGCTGCCCTCGGGGCCCGCACCGGGTGCACCCGGGCCCTGGGGCCGCCCCAAAAGTGGGCCCACCGCAGGTCAACGGGGGCCTCGGGCCGCGTTCCGCGACCCGATTTCCGGGCCCCGGCTGCCCGTTGGGGCATCCGGGCTGCCCCCGCTACGGCCCCGACGGACCTTCCGGAGCCAAGGGGGCTGCGACAACAGTGGCGTACTCCACCGTCATACGGTTGTCGTACCCCGAGGAGAACCAGCGCATGCCGTCGTATCTGTCGCCCGGCGTCTACGTCGAGGAGGTAGCCAGTGGCTCCCGCCCGATCGAGGGGGTCGGCACGTCCGTGGCGGCCTTCGTGGGCCTGGCGCCCACGGGGCCGCTGAACCAGCCGACGCTGGTGACCAACTGGTCCCAGTACGTGGCCGCCTTCGGCGAGTTCACCGACGGCTACTACCTCGCCCACTCGGTCTACGGGTTCTTCAACAACGGCGGTTCGGCCGCCTACGTGGTCCGGGTCGGCGGCGCCGCCGCGGACGCCGCGACGCAGTCCGGTGCGCCGGCCGCGGTGCCGGCCGCCGCCGCGCCCGCCGAGCTGACGCCCGGTGAGCCCACCGCCCTGGGCACCTTCGCGGTCCGCGCCCTGACGTCCGGCACCGGCGGCGGCGCGCTGAGCGTCGAGGTCGCCGACCCGGAGGGCGAGGGCCCGGCCGAGCGGTTCCGGCTGCTGGTCAAGGACGGCGACAAGGTCGCCGAGACCTTCGACGTCAGCGCCAAGAAGAGCACCCGCAACTACGTCGTCACGCAGGTCAAGGAACGCTCCAAGCTGATCACCGTGCTGGAGGCGGCGCCCTCGTCCCAGCTGGCGCGCCCCGACAACCAGACGGTGGAGCTGGCCCGGCCCGTGCAGGTGCCCGCGGCCCCGGCGCCCGCCGCCCCGGCTGCGGCCCCGGCCGTCCACCCCGGTCCGGCCGAGTACCTCGGCGACTCCGCCGACCGCACCGGCTTCGGCGGTCTGGAGGCGGTCGACGAGATCTCGATGGTCGCGGTGCCCGACCTGATGGCCGCCTACCAGCGGGGCGCCATCGGCCTGGAGGAGGTCAAGGCCGTCCAGCTCGGCCTGATCGCCCACTGTGAGCTGATGGGTGACCGCGTCGCCGTGATCGACCCGCCGCCCGGCCTCAACGCCCGGGACATCCGGGTGTGGCGGCAGGAGACGGCGGGCTACGACTCGAAGTACGCCGCGGTGTACTACCCGTGGGTCAAGGTCTTCGACCCGGCGTCCGGCCAGACGAAGATGATCCCGCCGAGCGGCCACGTCTCCGGCATCTGGGCGCGCAACGACTTCGAGCGCGGCGTCCACAAGGCCCCGGCCAACGAGGTGGTGCGCGGCGCCGTCGATCTGGAGACCCAGATCACCCGCGGTGAGCAGGACCTGCTCAACCCGATCGGCGTCAACTGCATCCGCGCCTTCCCCGGCCGCGGCATCCGCGTGTGGGGCGCCCGCACCCTCTCCTCCGACCCGGCCTGGCGGTACATCAACATCCGCCGGTACTTCAACTACCTGGAGGAGTCGATCCTGATCGGCACCCAGTGGGTGGTGTTCGAGCCCAACGACGAGGCGCTGTGGGCCCGGATCCGGCGGAACGTCTCGGCCTTCCTCGTCAACGAGTGGCGCAACGGCGCCCTGTTCGGCTCCCGTCCCGAGGACGCCTTCTACGTGAAGTGCGACGCCGAGACCAACACCACGGAATCGGTCGACCTCGGCCGGGTCATCTGCGAGATCGGCATCGCGCCGGTCAAGCCCGCCGAGTTCGTGATCTTCCGGCTGGCGCAGTTCTCCAGCGGCAGCGGCGAGCTGGAGGAGTAACCCCGCCGGGGGCGGGGCGCGGCCGCCGGTCGCGCCCCGCCCTGCCCGCACCTGACCGTCCCGTTTCCCGGGGGTCCGGCATCCGCGCCGGTGTCCCCGTCCCCGCACAGAGAGCGAACCATGAGTCTGCAGCCCGGTGATTCCCTCACCTCACACAATTTCGGCCTCCAGATCGACGGCGTCATGGTCGAGTACCTCCAGGAGGTCAGCGGCCTGAGCATCGAGCAGGACGTGATCGAGTACCAGCAGGTCTCCAGCCAGGGCAAGCCCGTCACGAAGAAGCTGCCGGGCGTGAAGAAGGCCGGCACCTGCACGGTCGTGCGCGGTATGACGCAGTCCGCCGCGTTCAACCAGTGGATCACCCAGTCCGTCAACGGCCAGATGTCGACGGCGCGGAAGAACGCCACGATCATGGTGATGGACTACATGAACACCCCGGTCAAGCGCTACAACATGCGCAACGCCTGGTGCAGCAAGGTCGACACCTCCACCGTCAAGGCCGGTGAGGCGTCCGCGCTGACCGAGACCGTGACCATCACCTTCGAAGAACTGGTCATCGAGTAATGCGCCGTACGGCCTCCCGGCCCGCGGCCGTCCCCGACCCGGTCGCCGCGCCCGCGGCGCCGGGCGGGGAGCCCGCGGCGCCCGCCCCGGTCGCGGCGCCCGCCCCCGCCGCCGAACGGGCCCCGCTGCGCACCGAGTTCGAGTTCGAGCTGCCGCGCGGCTACGTCGACGACGCGGGCGTGGTGCACCGCACCGGTTCGATGCGGCTGGCGACGGCCCGCGACGAGCTGGTGCCGCTGCGGGACATCAGGGTCCAGGAGAACCCGGCGTATCTGTCGGTGGTCCTGCTGGGCCGCGTCATCACCCGCCTCGGCACGCTGCACCAGGTGCACGACGGCGTCGTGGAGAACATGTTCGCCTCCGACCTGGCGTTCCTGCAGGACTTCTACCGGCAGGTCAACGCGGAGGGCCACACCCGGGCCGGGGTGACCTGCCCGCACTGCGAGCAGCCGTTCGAGGTGGAGCTGGGCGGGAGCCGCCTGGGGGAATCGTGACGTACGCGGCCGACCGTATCCACGCGGAGATCGCGTACGTCGCCTATCACTTCCACTGGAGCCTGGAGGACATCCTGGACCTCGAACACGGGGACCGCCGCCGGTACGCCGACGAGATCGCCGCCCTGGTCAACCGCGCGGCGGCGGAGGGCTGATGGGACTCCTCGACAGACTGCGCGGCCGCCGTCCGGCGCCGACGGACGGCGGTGCGGCCCGGCCCGCCGCCGGGCCCGCCGCGGCGCCCGGCGCCGACCCGGCTCCCGCTCCCGTTCCCGCGGAAGCGGGCCCGCGCGCGACGGCCGGCTGGTCGGCGCTGCCGCCGATCCGGCGCGCCTTCGCCGACCGGGCGGACACCGTCGCCGACCGCGGGTTCGGCACCTCGCTGACGACCTGGCAGAACCCGTCCTTCACCGGCACCCTCACCCATGCGGTGCTGGACAGCGGGCCCGGCGGACGGATCGCACAGCTGTCCGCGGCGCCGGCCCGCGCCACGGACGCACCGGACGCCGCGGTGGCGGAGCTGCCCGTCGCGGCTCCGCGTCCGGCACCCGCCGACGCCCCGTCCGGCGTGGACGGGCCGCACGACGTGCCCGCCGCCCCGGTCGCGGTGGCGCGGGCGACGGGCCCGCGGGTCCGCCCGCTGACGCCCGCCGCGGCGTCCCGCCCGGCGACGCTGACGTCGGCGCCCCGCGCGCAGTCGGGCGCCGCCACCCCGCGCACCGCGGTGCAGCGGCGGGAGCTGCCGGTGGCCCGCGCGGACGCGGGCGCCGCGCCCGCGTCCCGGCCCACGACCGGCGGAGGTACCGCTCCGGCGTCCGGGACGGGAGCGGCGAGCCTCTCCGTTGCCGGGTCCGGCCCGGCCGCCGGCTCCGGTGCCGGGCGCGGCGGTTCCCCGGCGGACGGCGCGGATCTGCCGCTGCCGCCTGCCGCGGGAGCCGTCTCGCCGCCTGCCGGTGCGGCTTCCCCCTCGGCCGCCGGTGCCGCGTCCCCGTCCGGCGCCGGGCTGCCGCCGGTTGCGGTGCAGCGGGCGGCGGACGGCGGACGGACGCAGCCGGAGGCGGCGACCGGTCCGGTGCCGCCGTCGGCTTCCGCCCGACCTTCCAACTCGCCTATCACTGCTGGGATTTCGCGGCCCGTGAGCCCTTCACCCCGTCCCGGGAACTCCCCGGACGCGACGCGCACCGCCGCTGTTCGGCCCGGTGGCGCCCCGGGCGCCGGGCTCACCGGTCCGCTGCCCGTGCAGAAGGCCACGGGTGCGCCCGCCATGCCTGCCGCTGCCGAGGCGCCGCGTCCCGCGCGCGCCGCCGGGGCCGTCGGTGCGCCTTCCCGGCCGGGGGCGGGGGGCACGGGCAACGCAGCTGGTGCGCTTGGCGGTTCGCCGCGTACCGGTGCGGGCGGCGGTTCGCCGCGTACCGGTGCGGCCGCGCGTCCGGCCGCGCCGCCGGCCACTTCTCCTTCCGGCCCGGCGCCCGATGCCGCGCCCGGCGCGGGATCGGCCACGGCACCGGGCACGCCCGGTTCCTCCGTCCCGCGGACGCCTGCCGCTTCGGGGACCGGGTCCGCGCCCTCCCCCTCGGCCTCCGGTTCCTCGTCGGCCCCGTCAGCCTCCGGTTCCTCGTCGGCGTCCGGGCCCTCGGCTCCGGCCTCCGGTGTGCCCAAGGGCCTCGGGGCGCCGAAGGGGTCCGCCGCCCCGCAGGGCACCGGTGACGCCTCGCGTGCCGCGGGTGCGCCCGGCGGCTCGGCGCCTTCCGCGGGCGGTGACCGTCCGCCGGCCGTCTCCCGTGCCCTGGCCGCGCCCGACGCGGCGCGGGCGACGGGGACTCCGTCCGCGGCGGGCACGTCACGCCCGGCGGAGCGCTCCGGCGTGGGGTCCGGTACGCCCGGCGGACCAGCCGCGCCCTCCCCCGGCCCGTCGGCGTCCTCGGCCGCCCCGGCTCCGGTCCCCGGCGCGCCGTCCGGTCGTACGGCTCCCGGTGCGCGCCCGGCTTCCTCCGGTACCGGTGGGCACCCGGTGCAGCGCGGCGCCGAGGGCTCCGCCACGCGCCGGGGGCTGGGCGCGCCGCGTGCCCCGCAACCGCCGTCCGCCTCCGGCGCGTCCAGCGCGGCGACGCCGTCCGGTACGCCGGTGCAGCGGCGGTCGGCTCGGCTCAACCCGCCGACGGGGGCGGCTTCCTCAGCGTCCTCAGCGTCCTCGGTGTCCTCGATGTCCTCGGCGCCGCCGGTCGCCCCGGCGTCGGCCAAGCCGTCCACGTCCATACCTGCCACGCCTGCCACGCCGAGCGCACCGGCCGCGCCGTCCGTGCCTGTCGCACCGGCTGCTCCTGTCGCGCCGACCGCATCCGCCTCGTCCTTCGTGACGGCCGCATCGCCCCCGGCTTCGGATCCGGCTCCCGCTCCGGCGGTCCGGCCGAGCCCGGCGGCCCCGGCTCCCGCGGCCCCGGTGGCGGCCGCCCGCACCGCTCCGGACGGCTCCCCCGCGCCGTCCGCCTCCGCCGCCCCGGCCTCGTCCGCTGCCTCCTCCGGCCCGGGTCTGCCCGTCTCCCGCCGTACCGCACCGTCCGCTCCCGGACCCGCGGGACCGGCCCGGCGGCGCCCCCTGCTGGGCGCCCCGCTGATCGCCCCGCCGCAGGCCGGGCCGGAGCGCCCGGGTCCGGTGGCCGGTACGCCCGTCGCGCCGCACCGCACCGCCGGGCCCGCGGCCGCCCCGGGCGACGGCGCCGCGCCCGTGCAACGTGCCGTCCCCGTACGGCGGCCCGAGGCGGCGCAGCCGTCCGGTACGCGCCCCACGGGCAACGGGCACCGGAGCGGCGACGCCTCCCGGTCCCCGCTGCCCACCCCGATCGCCCGCGCCGTGCTGCCGGACGCCACGCCGCCGAAGGCCGGCCCCGGAACCGTCCGGCCCCCGCTCGCGGCGCCCTCGGCACCGGAGCCCGTGACGGCGGGACCGGTGGCACCGCCGCTCGCCCCCTCGGAAGCGGCCACCCCCGTCGTCCGGCCCCACACGCCGCCCGCCGGGCCGTCCGCCTCCGGGTCATCCGCCCCCGGGCTGTCCGCCACTCCGATGCGCCCGGCGGCGGCCCTGCCGCTGGCCTCCTCGCGGCCGTTGACCTCGGCGATGGCGGCCACCGCCCCGGCTGCCGCCCCCGTTCAGCGCCGGACGGCGCCGTCGGCCGCGCCGCTGCGTGCCGCATCGGTACCGGGCGCACCGTCCGTCGCGCCGACGCAGCGGCCGACCGGTCCGGCGCGGCAGCCGGGCGGTCCGGCATCGCGCACACACGCCGTGCCGCTCCCCGGGAGCGCACCCGGCGCCCCCGCACTCGGCACCCCGGCGCCCGGCGCCCCCGTACAGCTGCGGCAACTCCCGAACGGTCCGGCGCCGCACGCCCCGGCCGTCGGCACGGGGCCGCACGGCCCCGTGGCCGGGCCCGCCGCGCCGCGGTCCGGGCCGGTGGGCGGGGTGCCCGCCCCGCAGGCCGCTGCGCTCCGTGCCGCCCCGGCGGCGGGCGGGACCGGGGACGCGCCGCGGCGCCCGCCGGTTCCATTGCCGACCGCGGCCAACGCCCGGCCGCCGGCCGTCCAGCGGAAGGCGGCACCGCTGACGCCGCGTCCGGCGGACGTGCCCACCGGGCCCCCGGCCCCGGGCCTGGCTCCGGCCCCCGTACCGCCCGTGGGAGGCCCGGCGCCGGTGCCGGTCCCGCAGGCGCAGCGCACCGCCGCACCGGCGCCCCCGCTCCTGGCCGCCGTCCAACGCGCCCCGGAACAGGGGGAGCCGGAGCGGCGGCCGCTGCTGGAGAAGAGCGCGCCCCCCAGACGGGAGGCGCCGGCCGCCCCGCCCCTGCCCGCCGGGAAGGGCGCTCCGGCGCCGGAGCGGACGCCCTCCCGTGAGCGGCCCCTCAGGCGCACCTCCGCCCGTAACCGCCATGTTCCCGAGGAGAGTTCGGGGAAGCGGTCCGCCGGGCGGGAGGGGGACGGGTTCGATGCCCGCGACCTCACCGACGGCCAGGTCGATGAGCTGGTGCACCGGCTGATCGGGCTGCTGGTCCCCCGGCTGAAGGCCGAGTTCCGTCACGACCGGGAGCGCATCGGCAGACTCCGCGATCCGCGCCGCTGACCCGGCCCACCCCCGCTTTGCCCTCACGTCCGTACCAGAAAGGCCGCCGCGATGCCCAGCGATCTCGATCCGGGATCCACCATCTTCTTCACCCTGACCATCGACGGCGAGAGTCTGGGGTACTTCAACGGCTGTGAAGGACTCGCCTCCGAGGTGGAGATCGAGCACCACCAGGAGGGCGGCAACAACGGCTTCGTCTGGCAGCTGCCGTCCCGCGTCACCTTCTCCAGCATCCGGCTGACCCGGCCGCTGACCCCGGACACCTCGAAGGTCGCGGCCTGGATCTCGTCGGTGACCACCGGGGTGCGCCGTCCCACCGCGCAGATCGCGGCGTTGCGGGCGGACGGTTCGGTCGTCGCCCGCTGGGGGCTCATCGACGTCCTGCCGGTCCGCTGGCAGGGGCCGTCCCTCGACCCGGAGAGCCCGGGCGTGGCCACCGAGGTCCTGGAGATCACCCACCACGGCTTCACCGATGCGGGGGGTGCGTGATGGCGCCGGGTTCCGGCGGCAAGGGCGCGGGCAAGTCGCTGGTCCGCGCCTCACTCGCCATCCATCAGCCGCCGGTCGGCAAGAGCACCACGCCCGGCGCGCTGATGCGTACCTTCAGCTTCGACTTCAACCCCTCGCAGCTGTCGCTGAGCCAGCGCGCCGACTGGAAGGTGACGCCGGCGCCCGCCATCCGCGACGGTGCGCTCCCCGAGTTCATCGGCGCGTACGCCCGGGAGCTGAATCTGGAGATCTTCCTGGACTCCTCGGACAAGCCGGACAGCAACGAGGTCCTGAAGAAGGTCGAGGCGCTGCTCGACTGCTGTGAGGTGACGGCCGCGAGCATCACCGCGAAGCAGCCGTCGACGCCGTGGGTGGTGTTCGAGTGGGGCGGCTTCTCCACCGCGCACTTCACCGCGTACGTGGCCTCCGTCGACGTCTCGTACACGCTGTTCGGCACCACCGGGCTGCCGATCCGGGCCACCTGCCAGGTGCGGCTGGGCGAGATCCCCACCGACACCAAGGGGCAGAACCCCACCTCGGGCGCGCTGACCGCGCGGCGGGTGCACCGGCTGGTGGCCGGGGACTCGCTGCCGTCGCTGGCCTGGCGGGAGTACGGCGACGCCGGTTTCTGGCGGGCCATCGCCACCGCCAACGGCATCGACGACCCGTCACGGCTGTCGCCCGGCACCGAACTGATGCTGCCCGCGGTCGAGGAGGTGACCGGAGCATGACCCAGCTCTCCTATTCCAGCGTCATCCACGTCACGATCGGCGGCAGCCCGCTGCCGAAGCGGCTGCTGCCGTATCTGTCGGACGCCTGGGTGGACCTCGGCTCCGGCGTGCCCGGCGCCTTCCAGCTCACCTTCCGCGACCCGTACCGCAAGCTGCTCGGCGAAGCCGGCATCAAGATCGGCACCAAGGTCGCGCTGGCGCCGGTCGCCGACGGCAAGGGCGCGCAGGACCCGCTGATCAGCGGCGAGGTCACCGCCCTGGAGACGGAGTACGACGGCACCGGCACCTTCACCCTCGTCCGCGGCTACGACCTCGGGCACCGGATGCTGCGTCAGCGCCGGGTCGCCGGCTACACGCGGATGACGGCGGCGGCCATCGCCCGGAAGCTGGTCGGGCAGAGCGGCATCTCCGTCGGCAAGATCGAGGCCACGAAGGGGACGTACGACTTCCTCACCCAGGACAACGTCACCGACTGGGACTTCCTCTCCCGCCTCGCGGACGAGAACGAGAAGGTGATGTTCCTCGACCCGCGCGGGAAGTTCCAGTTCGTCACCCCCGACCGGGCGTCGGGCGCCCCCTCCGAGAGCACCCCGGGCGACAAGAGCCCGTACGTCCTCCAGGCTGGTGTCGACATCCTGCGCTGCCGCTCCGCCGTCACCGCCGCCGACCAGGTGCCGCGGACGGAGGCGCGCGGCTGGGACGTGCAGAGCAAGAAGGCGCTGCGGGAGCGGGCGACGGCGAAGGACAACCCCGGCTTCGCCATCGGCACCACTCCGGGCAAGGCGGCCGCGGCGTTCCCGACCTCCCCGCTCGTCGAGACGCATACGCCCTACGACCAGCAGGCGCAGGTCAAGCGGGCGGCGGAGGCGCTGGCCGACGACGTCACGGCGTCCTTCGCGGAGCTGGAGGTCACCGTGCGCGGCGCGCCGAAACTGCGGCCGGATACCCCGGTGACCCTCACCGACGTCGGCGAACCCTTCGAGGGCAAGTACACGGCGACGGGCGTGCGGCACGTCTTCGCCTCCGGGCGGCACTACGAGACCTGGGTGACCGTCAGCGGGCGCCAGTGGCGGTCGCTGTACGGCGTGGCGTCCGGCGGCACCGCGGCCGCCTCCCGGCTGCCGTCCGTCGCGAACGCGGTGGTCACGGACGTGAAGGACCCGCAGAAACAGGGCCGGGTCAAGCTGCGGTTCCCGTGGCTGGACGACACGTACGTCAGCGACTGGACGCGCACCGTGCAGCTGGGCGGCGTGAACGGCGGCGGCATCATGCCGCTGGACGTCAAGGACGAGGTCCTGGTGGCGTTCGACCGCGGGGCGCTGGATCATCCGTACGTCATCGGCGGGCTCTACAACGGCAAGGACAGGCCGGAGAACGGCGATGTGCCGCTGCACGACCGGCTCAGCGGGAAGGCGAGCCGGCACACCGTCGCCGACCGGGAGAACAACCGCGTCGATCTGCTCAGCCAGAAGAGCGGGCTGCGCAAGCGCGGGGTGCGGCTGCGGACCGGGGACGACCGGCTGACCGTCGAACTCGACCGCACGAAGACGCAGATCACCGTGGACAGCTCCGGAAGCGTGAGCATCAAGGGCAACACCACGGTGTCCGTGGAGGCCAAGGGCGATCTGTCGCTGCGCGCCGGCGGGGCGATGAACATGTTCGCGGGCGGGGCGATGAGCCTCACCGCGGGCGGTGCGATGTCCGTCAAGGGCGGCGCCGACCTGGCCCTTTCGGGCGGTGGCATGTTCAACCTGAACGCGGGCGGGGCGGGCACGATCGACGCCGGCGCGATGCTGCACCTGGCCGGCGGCGCCGATGTGAACGTGATCGCCGGTGCGGCGATGCAGCTCCTCGCGACGGGCAACATGACGGTCGTCGCCGCCGAGGTCATGCTCGGTGGCTATGTCACGGTCGACGGGGTGCCGGTGATCTGATGCCTGAACAATTCGTCGGATCCGGTTGGTCGTTCCCGCTGCGCATCTCGCCGACCGGGGGGATCGCCCTGGTCAGCGGGGAGCGTGAGGTGGAGGAGGCCATCCATCTGGTGCTGGCGACGGCGCCCGGTGAGCGGCCGATGCGCCCGGAGTTCGGCTGCGCCATCCACGACATGGTCTTCGCCCCGGTCAACGAGGCGACCGCCGGCCGGATCCAGCACGAGGTGCACACCTGCCTCGACCGGTGGGAGCCGCGTATCGAGGTGCACGACGTGGAGGTGACCGCCGGCGACGAGCCGGGCGTCCTCTTCATCGATGTGCGCTACACGATCCGCGGCACCAACAACCCCCGCAACCTCGTCTTCCCCTTCTACGTCATTCCCGCCCACGACGGCCCCGATCCCGGCCCCGACTCCCCCGGCCCGTCCACCGAAAGCGACCGCTGATGGCCCTGCCTTCCCCGAACCTCGACGACCGGCGCTTCCAGCAGTTCGTCGACGACGCCAAGCGCTACATCCAGCAGCGCGCCCCGGAGTGGACCGACCACAACGTGTCCGACCCCGGTGTGACGCTCGTGGAGACCGTCGCGCACATGGCCGACCAGATCGTCTACCGGCTCAACCGCGTCCCGGAGAAGAACCACCTCGCCTTCCTCGACCTCGTCGGCATCACGCTCTTCCCGCCGTCGGCGGCGCGGACGGCGGTGACGTTCTGGCTGTCCGCGGCGCAGGACGAGCCGGTGCGGGTGCCGCTGGGCACCGAGACCGCGACGGTGCGGGCGGACAACGAGGACGCGGTGGTCTTCGCCACCGAGCGGGAGCTGACGGTGGTGCCGTCCTCGCTCGCGCATCTCGCGGTGCAGAACGAGGGGCAGCCGGTCACCGACCGGACCGCCGACCTCCAGGAGGGCCAGGACCTGCTCTGCTTCGCCGAGGCGCCGCGGCCGGGCGACTGCATGCTGCTGGGGCTGAGCGCCGCGGTGCCGCACTGCGCGGTGGCGCTGCGGCTCGACAGCCGGGTCGACGGCGTCGGTGTCGACCCGCGGCAGCCGCCGCTGGTGTGGGAGGCGTGGACCGCCGACGGCTGGGCGGCGTGCGAGGTCGACCAGGACTCCACCGGTGGCCTCAACCGGCCCGGTGACGTGGTGCTGCACGTGCCCGGCGGCCATGTGCTGTCCCGGTCGGGGCGGAACGAGGCGGGCTGGATCCGCTGCCGCGTCACCGAGGCGGCGCCCGGCCAGCCCTTCTACACCACCTCGCCCACGGTGCGGTCGGCGGAGGCGTTCACGGTGGGCGGCACCGTCCCCGCGGTGCACGCCGAGACGGTGTACGACGAGACGCTCGGCGAGTCCTCCGGGCTGCCCGGCCAGCGGCTGCGGCTGGCCCGTACGCCCGTCGTCGGCGACGACCCGCCGCTCCACCTCCAGGTCGCCGAGTACGACGGCTGGACGGACTGGCAGGTGGTGCCGCACTTCGCGGCGTCCGGGCCCGACGACCGGCATGTGACGCTGGACGCCACCACCGGGGAGATCGCGTTCGGCCCGTCGGTGCGCGAGCCCGACGGGACGCTGCGCCGCTACGGCGCGATGCCGCAGAAGGGCGCCGTGATCCGCGCCCGCCGCTACCGCACCGGCGGCGGCCGCACCGGCAACGTCGCCCGGGGCGCGGTGCGCGCGCTGCGCGACTCCGTCCCGTACGTCGCCGAGGTGATCAACCGGGAGGCGGCGCGCGGCGGGGTCGACGGCGAGAGCGTCGAGGAGGCGCGGGCCCGCGCGCCGATCACGCTGCGGGCGCAGGACCGCGCGGTGACGCTGCGGGACTACGAGGAGCTGGCCCGGCGGGCGGCGCCCGAGACGGCCCGGATCACCTGCCTGGCGGGCGACGAGGAGCAACACGGCGCGTACGCGGTGCGGGTGCTGGTGGTGCCGCAGGCGGTGCCGGACCCGGGCGGACGGCTGCGGTTCGAGCAACTGGTGCCCGCCGACTCGCTGCTGGAGCGGGTGACGCGGTATCTGGACGACCGGCGGCTGATCGGCACCCGGCTCGCCGTGGGCCCGCCCTTCTACCAGGGCGTCACGGTCGTCTCCACGCTGCACGCGTTCCGGGGCGTGGACGTGGACCGGGTGCGGCGCGAGGCGCACGACGCGCTCTACCGCCATCTCGATCCGCTGACCGGCGGCGCGGACGGCACCGGCTGGCCGTTCGGGCGTCCGGTGCAGGCGGGCGAGGTGTTCGCGGTGCTCCAGCGGGTGCCGGGCGTGGAGTTGGTGGACGAGGTGCTGCTGCACCCGGCCGACCCGCTGACCGGCCGGCGCGGCGACCAGTCGGACCGGATCGATCTCGACCCGTCGTCGCTGGTGTTCTCCTTCGACCACCGGGTCCGGGTCATCGGGGACGCGTCGTGAGGGGCTCGGTGGACGGGCTGGCGTCGTCGGCGCCGCTGGGCCCGATGCTGCCGGCGGTCTTCGCGCAGGACGCGCTGACGCAGCACTTCGTCGGGGGTCTGGACGAGGTGCTGGCGCCGATCGTCAATGTCCTGGACTGCCTGGACTCCTATTTCCGGCCGTCGCTGGCGCCGGCCGACTTCACCCGCTGGCTGGGCTGGTGGGTGGGGGCCGACACCGACGGCATCGACGACGGCGACGCCGCCGGTCAGGCGCGGCTGCGGGCCGCGGTGGCCGCGGCGGCCCATCTGCACCGGGTGCGCGGCACCCGCCGCGGGCTGGCGGAGACGGTGCGGCTGGCGTTCGGCGTCGCACCGGAGATCTCCGAGAGCGGCGCGGCGGCGTGGAGCGCCCGCCCGCGCGGCCCGGCCCCGGGCGAGCCCCGCCCGCGGCTGCACGTCACGCTCCGGCTGCCCGCGCCGACCGCCGCGGACACCCACCGGCTGGACGCCCTCGTGGCGGCCGCCCGCCCCGCCCACATGCCGTACACCGTCGAGGTGCTGACGGCGGAAAGGACCTGACCGACATGAGCAACAGCCCGTCCTCCGGAGCCTCCGGCAAGGACGCGCGCCCGGCGGCCTGCGAACAGTGCGGTACGCCGCACGAGGCGGGGCAGCCGTTCTGCGACACCTGCGGCGCCGTCCTGCGCTGGACGCCCGGCGGCGTCCGCCCGGCCGCCGCCGCGCACCGGCCGCCGCCCGGCCCGGACGAGGACACCGCCGGTCTGCCGTCCGCCCCGGGCCGCCCGGCCGCGCCGGACGCCGCATCCGACACCGCGGACACCGGCCGGGAGCGGACGGCGGGCTCCTCCGGCACCGGCGGCACGGCCGGGTCCTTTGGAACGTCCGGCACCGGTGCGGCGGAGGGCCCCGGTCCGGCGGCCGCGCCCGGGACCGGGACCGCGTCCGGGACCGCGTCCGGCACCGCGTCCGGGACCACGCCGCTGCCCGGCGCCTCCGATCCGGCCGAGGACGAGCGGGCCCGCGCCCGGGCGTTGCTCGTGCCGGTCGACGATCCGCAGGGGGAGCCGGAGCGGCCGTCCGTGGCGCCCGTGCTGCCGGGGCAGCCCATCGCGGCGCGGCCGCAGGTCCGGGCGCCGGGCGAGTATCAGACGGTGGACGGGACGGCCTGTCCCTGGTGCGGTACGCCCAACCGGCCGGACCGGCACTTCTGCTGCCGCTGTGCGATGCGGATGGCGTCGTCGCCCGACGGGCCGGTCCGGCTGCCGTGGTGGCGGCGGCTGTTCGACCGCCGCAACCGGGAGCAGCCGTGGGCCGGGGACCGGCCGCGGCTGCGGTGGCAGCTCGGCCGGATCCTGCGGTGGCTGGTCACGGCCGCGGCGCTCGGCCTCGTCGTGTTCGGGCTGTTCCACGTCGACGAGGGGATCCAGGCGGTCAAGGACCACTTCGCCAAGCGGGCGCTGGTGAGCCCGGAGGCGGCCACCGCGTCCCGGTCGTTCGCCAAGCACGGGCCCGACCAGGCGTTCGACCCGTTCAGCAACACCTGGTGGGGGCCCGGGGTCTCGCCGGGGACGGGGAACTGGCTGGAGGCGCGGTTCTCGGACCCGGTGCGGCTGCTGGACATCGGCATCACACCAGGTGAGTCCTCGCACGCCGAGGCGCTCGACAAGTCGGCGCAGCCGCACCGGATCACGGCGCAGATCACCATGGACAACGGGCACACCGCCACCCAGGTCATCAACCTCGACCAGGGCAGCGGTTTCCAGCACCAGAAGTTCCGCTACGGCGATGTGGTGAAGGTGCGGCTGACCGTGGACTCGGCGTACGGGACGGGGCCGGACAAGCAGGTGGCCATCGCCGCGGTCGAGTTCTTCGGGCCGTCGCACAGCCAGAGCTGACGACGCGGGCGCGCGGGGCCCGTCCGGGAGCGGGCGGGCCCCTTCGCACACGCCCGCGCGCCGGGTCCGTGCACACCGCCCCGACCTTCTCTACAGTGTTGTAGATTTTGGGTTTCCGCAGCCGGGCGGGCGCGCCCGCGGCACGCCCGTCATCCGGTGGCACCGCCCGGCTCACCGTCACGACAGAGGAATCTGATGTCCGTAAACCTGAGCAAGGGCCAGAAGATCAGCCTGAGCAAGTCCGACGGCGGCGCGCTCACCCTCGTGCGGATGGGGCTGGGCTGGCAGGCCGCGGGCCGCAAGGGGTTCTGGGCCAAGCTCACCGCCAAGGAGATCGACCTGGACGCCTCGGCGGTGCTCTTCGCCGGGCAGCAGCCCGTCGACGTCGTCTTCTTCCAGCATCTGATCAGTGACGACGGCTCGGTCCGGCACACCGGCGACAACCGCGTGGGCGGCGCCGGTCAGGGCGGTGACGACGAGTCGATCCTGGTGGACCTCGGGAAGGTGCCCGGCAACGTCGACCAGATCGTCTTCACCGTCAACTCCTTCACGGGCCAGACGTTCCAGGAGGTCCAGAACGCCTTCTGCCGGCTGGTCGACGAGACCACCGGCCAGGAGCTGGCCCGCTACACCCTCGACGGCGGCGGCGCGCACACCGCGCAGATCATGGCCAAGGTGTACCGCTCGGACCAGGGCTGGCAGATGGCCGCCCTCGGCTCCCCGGCGAACGGCCGCACCTTCCAGGACCTGATGCCGTCCATCGCCGCGCACCTGTGACGCGTGCGCCGCACCCGGCGGGGACCGGGTGCGGCGCGGTCGCCTTCCCGGGGGCGCGGCAACCGTGCCGCTCCGACGGCGATTCCTAGAACGCCCCCGCGATCGCCGCGCCCAGGAACGCGGCGCCGAGACCCGCGGCGAGTTGGGCGGCGACGTTGGCCGCCGCGAGGAACCGCGCACCGTCCTCGGCCAGCCGCAGCGTCTCGTACGAGAAGGTCGAGTACGTCGAGAGCGCGCCGCACAGCCCGGTGCCCAGGGTCAGTTGCACCTGCGGGGGGACGGCGCCGGACGCCGCGGCGCCGGTGATCAGGCCGAGGATCACGCACGCCGAGATGTTGACCGTGAAGGTGCCCCAGGGGAACACCGAGTCGTGGCGTGCCTGGACGGCGCGGTCGGTGAGGTAACGCAGCGGGGCGCCGACCACGGCGCCGGCGATGACGAGCAGCCAGTTCACCGGCGCACCTCGCTCCGCGTGTACCGCAGGGTTTCGCAGACGTCCAGGGTGACCAGACCGTCGCCCACCACCTCGTCGAGCTGCGGCAGGAAGCCGCGGATGCGCTCCTCGGTGTCGATGAGGACGACGGCGACCGGCAGGTCCTCGCTGAGCGACAGCAGGCGGCTGGTGTGGATGACGGACGAGCCGCCGAAGCCCTCGATGCCGTGGAAGACGGAGGCGCCGGCGAGCCCGGCGGCGCGGGCGCGGTGGACGATCTCGACGAAGACCGGCTTGTGGTGCCAGGTGTCGTGCTCCCCGACGTAGACGGTCGCCCGCAGCGCGGATCCGGTGAACCTCACTTCTGCCTCCCTACGACGACCCGGCGGGTGACCGTCGCCGCGAGGGTCACGGACACCAGCGCCGTGACGACGGTCAGCGCCAGATAGGCGAGCCCGGTGCGGGCCCGGCCGTCGGCCATCAGCCGCTGGATCTCCACGGCGTAGGTGGAGAACGTGGTGAAGCCGCCGAGCACGCCGGTGCCGAAGAAGGGCCGCACCAGGCGGTGGGCGGCCCAGACCTCGCTGATCAGCACCATGAAGACGCCGATGACGGCGCAGCCGAGGGAGTTGACCGCGAGCGTGGTCCAGGGGAAGCCGCCGCGCGGGGTGGGCCACAGCAGCGAGGCGCCGTAGCGGGCGCAGGCGCCGAGGGCGCCGCCGAGGGCGACCACGCCGACGACGGCTCCCTGGCCGCTCAGCGGATTGCGGCGCCGCGCGGGCGGGCGGACGCCGATATCGGGGTCAACGGGGTCGTCACACACCGGTTCCTGGGCCTTCACCATGCGTCTCTCCTACTCGCGGCGCTCCGTCGCCGGGCGCACATCGTCGCAAGTAGGGACCGTTGGCGGCATGTCGCCGCGGTTGGGTACGGCGGGCCCCACCGCCGTGCAGCGCCCGAAGGCGCCGCGTGGCTCCACGGTACCTCCGGGCTGCCGGAGAGCTGTACCGGGGGCTGGCCGAAAAGCATCCACGGGGACGAGGCGGGCGCCCGTACCGCGTACGGAGCCTCCCACGGGGCGGGATGCCGGTGGGCGCAGGGCGTGCGGGCCGGTTCCGCGGCCGTCCGGTGCGGCCGGACCGGACGCCTTCCGCACCAGGTCACCTGCGGTTCCGGGCGCCGTCTGCGGGCATCGGCGCGGCTTCGCGACGGATTCCACGGGCGACGGAACGCGCACGGCGGCGGCGCCCGCGGCGGGCCGGGCGACGGCGGCCGCACCGCTCCGCCCGAGCCCGCCACCCCGCCTGCGGCCCCGCTCCGGACGCCTCCGGACGGCTCCGTCCCGGGGGCCACTCCCCCACCCACCGCCACCACCGAATCCGTTCCGCCACCTCCACCACGACACCAATACCTCCCCATCACCCCCTCCCCGCAACGGATTTCGTCGTCTTGCGAATTTCATATGAAACCTTGACGGACCTCTGGGACAGGGGTTTCATTCGGTCACCGAAACGGCGACCGCGCCTCGGCTGCGCTTCCCGGGTCGCTCCGCTTCGTGGCACCACCTCTTCGGCACGCACCTCGGCCGCTCGCACGATGGGACACGGATGACCACTACGCCCTCCACACCCGTTGCCTCCGCGACCCCCGCGGCGGATCCGCATCCGGTGCCGGCGGCCGGAGCGGATACGGACGCCGCGGCCGGCGAAGCCCCCAAGCTCAACCGGTCGATCGGCGTGGTGGGCGGCACCCTGCTCACCCTCTCCTGCCTGACCCCGGCGTCCTCGCTCTTCGTGATCGTGCCGGACTCCTTCGCGACGCTGGGCACCGGCACCGCGCTCACCATCGCCATCGCCGCCGTGCTCTGTATCGGCGTCGCGTTCGCCTACTCCGAACTGGGCACCCTGATCCCCAGCTCCGGCGGGGAGTACGCGATGGTCGGCACGTTGATGGGGCGGCTCGCCGGCTGGCTGGTCTTCGTGCTGTCGCTGATCGTCGTCATGATCGTGCCGCCGATCATCGCGCTGGGCACCGCCGACTACCTGGCCCCGCTGACCCCGCTCGATCCGCAGTGGACGGCCGCCGCGGTGATGCTCCTCGCCACCGCCATGGGCCTGCTCGACCTGCGGGCCAACGCCTGGATCACCGGCGTCTTCCTGGTCCTGGAGGTGGTGGCCGCCGCGGTCGTCGCCTTCCTCGGCTTCAGCCACACCAGCCGCCCGGCGTCCGTCCTGGTGCACCCGGTGATCGCCACGCCCGACGGGCACAGCACCGCGCTGACCGCGGGCCTGGTGGTGACCGGCCTGGCCACCGCGCTCTTCATCCTCCAGGGCTTCTCGACGGCGGTGTACCTCGCCGAGGAGATGGAGAACCCGCGGCGCAACGTCTCCCGTACGGTCCTGTGGACGCTGGGCATCGGCGCGGCGGTCGTGCTGGTGCCGGTCGTCGCGATCACGCTGGGCGCCCCGGACCTGGCGACACTGACCTCGGGTGATGTCGCGGGCATGGTGGAGTCCTGGAGCAATTCCGCGGTCGGTACGTTCGTCAGCCTCTGCATCGCGCTGGCGATCATCAACGCGGCGATCGTGATGGTGATCCAGAACTCCCGGGTGGTCTTCGCCTCGGCACGCGACGCGGCCTGGCCGAGCGGCGTGGGCCGGCTCCTGTCCCACCTCGGGCAGCGCTTCGGCTCCCCCTGGGCCGCGACGCTGGCGGTGGGCGTGCCCGGTGCGGCCCTGTGCTTCGTCAACCTGGACATGCTGAGCGAGGTCACCGGCGTCGCGGTCGCGGCGATGTACGTCTTCGTGGCGCTGGGCGCGCTGGTCTCGCGGCGGGGCGCGCACCGGCACCGCGCGGCCTGGCGGATGCCGCTGTGGCCGGCGGTGCCGGCGCTGCTCGTACTGGTCCTGGTGTGGGTGCTGTGGCAGCAGAGCGCCGAGAGCCTGGCGATCACCGGCGCGATCGTCGCGGCGGCGGCCCTGTACTGGGCGTGCTACCTGCGGCCGCGCCAGGACACCCACTGGGTGATCTCGGTACCGGAGGAGGAGGCCGGGGAGGGCGCCTGAGCGGTGCGGCGGGCGGACACCCGGACGGGCCCGGCGGGCGCGGTCACCGACCCGCGCCCGCCGGACCCCGGCTCACCGCCACTCGCCCTGGGCCACCTCGATGTGGTCGTGCAGGGTGTCGGCGGCGCTCAGCTCCGCCGCGCCCGTGGTGACCAGGCAGAGCAGCAGCCCGGCGGCGACGGCGCGGCGCAGCCGGGGCGCCGGGCGGGCGCCCACCTCACGGCCGAGCAGCGCCGCGACCCGGCGGGGCACCGGTCCGGCGGTGGCGGCCAGGACCGTACGCGGCCCGGGCGCGGGGCCGCCCGCGAGCGCCGCCCGGCCGACCGCGCGGGCGGTCAGCGTCCGGTCGCCGACGGCGTCCGCGGCGGCCTCGTCGGCGATCCGCTCCAGCGCGTACCCGAGCGGCGCGCACAGACCGCGCAGCGCCGGATGGCAGCGGGCGGCGAGGTCCGCGGCGGCGAGCAGCAGATGGTGACGGCCGCGCAGATGGGCGCGTTCATGGGCGAAGAGCGCCGCGTGCTCGGCCGGTTCCAGGGCGGCCAGCATCGCGGTGGTCACCACGATCCGGTCGGGCCGCCCGGGCAGCGCGAAGGCGTCCGGCCGCTCGTCGGACACCACGGCCAGTTCGCCACCGGCCGGCCCGGCCCATGCGCGGGCGGCCCGCAGGTCGGCGCGGTGGGCGCGCAGGCGGACCGCCACCGCGACGGCGCTCGCGCCCAGCAGTGCGGCGGCCGCCGCCGAGAGGGCGACGGTCACGGCGGGCGGACCGTCGGTGAGCGGGGTGAGCAGGTCACCGGCGGCGGCCACCCACGGCAGGTACGACGCGCCGGGGACCGTCAGCAGCGCCAGCGCCGCCGCGGTGCAGAGCGCGAGCCCCACCGCGACGCAGACCAGCAGCGCGGCGGCGCGGCGCGGTGCGAGGGCGTCGGCCAGCCGCCGGGCCGCCGGGACGGCGAGGAACGGCGCGAGCAGCGGGATCCACACGAAGGACATCACGGGCGGTCTCCGGCGGGGCCCTCGTCGAGCAGGGAGCGCAGCAGCCGCTCGTCCTCGTCGGAGAGCTGGGAGACGAACCGGGCGAGCACGGCGCCGCGGTCCTCGTCCTTCGCCAGCTCCGAGTGCATCCGGCGGGCGGTCAGCCCGGGGGCGTCCTGGGCGGGTGCGTAGGCGTAGCCGCGGCCGGAGCGGGCGCGGACGACGCTGCCCTTGTCGTGGAGGCGGCTGAGGATCGTGGTGACCGTGGTGCGCGCCAGCGACGCGCCGAGCGCCTGCTGGACCTGACCGGGGGTGAGCGGACCGTCCGCCGCCCACAACACGGCGAGCACCCCGGATTCCAGCTCACCGGCGGGCCGCCGTTCCTTGTCCGCGCCGCTCATCGGGTCTCCTCCCTGCCGCTCATGGCGTCCAGCCTCCCATATCGTCGTCTACAGTGGCGTAGTCGGTCTACTGGCGTGTAGACACTCACGCCGTCCGGTCCAGGCCTCCCTCCGGGGCGGACGGCGGACCGAAGGGCCCGCACGCGGGGCGCCGCACGGCGCCCGCCCACCGGCGCCCGTCCCTCCTCCGCTCACAAGGAGCTGCCGTGACCCTTCCGCTCGCCGCCGGCGGAGCCTCCCTCGACGGGGGGCTCTACCTCTGGGTGACCGATCTCGCCGCGCACGCCCCGGCCCCGTGGAACACCGCGGTGTCGGTGTGGACGGACTTCGGCCTCGGCGCGTTCGCCCTGTGCCTGGCCGTCGCCTGGTGGCGGGCGCGCACCGCCCAGGACCCGGCCCGGATGGCGCGGGCGCTGGCCGTACCGGTGGCGATCGTCGCCGCGTACCTCGTCAACGACCTGGTCAAGGCGGTCTTCGACGAACGGCGGCCGTGCCAGGTGCTGCACGCCGTCACCGTCCAGGCGTGCCCGCCGCCGGGCGACTGGTCCTTCCCCAGCAACCACGCCGCCATCGCCGGCGCCGCCGCCGTGGCGCTCCTCCTGGTGGACCGGCGCATCGGCGCGCTCGCCGCGGTGCTGGCGCTGCTGATGGCCGCGTCCCGGGTGTGGGTGGGCGCGCACTATCCGCACGACGTCGCGGCCGGACTGGTGGTCGGTGCGGTCGTGGCCTGCGCGGTGTCCGTCCCGGCGGGCCGCGCCGCGCCGCTGGTGGAGCGGCTGCACGCCACGCGGCTGCGGCCGTTGGTGACGGCGGCGTAGCGGCGAACGACGGGCGGCGGGCGGCTCAGGCCGTCCGCCGCCCGCCTCCTGCGCGGGCCCCGGCCGGCCGCGGGCGCCCGCACTCCACCCGCGGGCCACTCGTCCTCCCGCCCCGGAGCACCGCAGCCCCCCCGCCCCTCACTCCCCCGCGGCCAGGGCGCGCCCCCGTGCGGCCGTCACCAGTTCGACGGCCTGTTCGCGGGTGCGGCCCGGTACCGCGTTCCAGTCGCCGATCAGCGCCCGCCAGCCGCGGTGGCGCAGTTCGCCGAGGATGTGGGCGGCGGCGCGTTCCGCGGCGTCCTCCGATCCGACGCCGAGCGCCACCGCGCCGAGGAGCGCCCCGCAGACGCACCGGCGCCCGCGGCGGTCCCGCAGCCGGTGCGGGCGCTGCTGCCAGCCCCAGGTCCGGAGGATCTCGGCGGTGACGGCGAGTTGGGTGCTCGGCCGGTGGGCCAGGCCCGGGCGGCGGCGGTGCGCCCAGTCGGGCAGCGCACGGGCGAACCGGCCGGGCAGCCGCACCTCGACGTCCGGGCGGGTCCCGTGGCGGGGCACCGCGCGCAGCGCCTCGGCGACCAGTTCGTCGACGGTGGCGCGGGTCAGCCGCCGGGCCGCCGGATCGGCGGGCGCGGTGCGCGCCCAGCCCGCGGCGATGCCGTCCCACGCGGCCCGCTCCCGGGCGTTTGCGCCCCCGGATTCCGGGCCGGCGCCCCGGCGGACGGGATCCCGCCCCGCCGAGTCCGGCCCGGCGCCCGGGCCCGGCCCGGCGTCCACCAGGCGGGCGGCGGCCCGGTCGAGAGCGGTGACGGTCAGCTCCGGGACGGGCATGAGGTCCCCTTCGCGGTGCGCGGGATGGCTGTGCCGCGACCACCGCGGCACACCGGAGACCTTATGTCCCTATTTGCGGTTTTTCTTCTTACGTGCGCCTCGCGTCTCGCGTGCGCCTCGCGTCCGGAAGAGGCCCGAGCCGGGCGCGCCGGTTCGGTCTCCGGCGAGCGGCGCGGCCCGCGCGCCGATCGGGCTCCGGCGCGCGGGCCGCCGCTCCGAGGTGACGGGCGCTCAGCCGCGGCCGCCCGCCGCCGGGGGCCAGGCCTGGAAGCGCTTCGGGCGGGGCGGGGCGTAGGTGCGCGCCTTGGAGGTCTTCAGGCCGAGGCGGACGAGGGATTCGGCGATGGTGACCGCCGCCGCGACGCCGTCCACCACGGGCACGCCGGTCCGCTCGACGACGCGTTCGCCCAGCCCGGACATGCCGCCGCAGCCCAGGCAGATCACCTCGGCGCGGTCCTGCTCGACGGCGCGGGCCGCCTCCTCGGCGATCGCCTCGACCGCGGCCGCCGGGTCGCGCTCCAGGTCGAGCACGGCCAGGCCGCTGGCGCGGACCGAGGCGCAGCGGGCGGCGAGCCCGGCGAGGGTGAGCCGGTCCTCGATCAGCGGGACGGCCCGGTCGAGCGTGGTGACGACGGAGTAGCTGCGCCCCAGGAACTGCGCCGTGGAGGCGGCCGCCTCGGTGATGTCGACGACCGGGACGTCCAGCAGCTCCTGGAGCCCCTCGCGGCCGTGTTCGCCGTAGCCCGCCTGGATCACCGCGTCGTACGGATCCCGGTAGGCGCGGACGGTCTCCATGACGGCGACGGCCGCGAGGTGGCTCTCGTAGTTGCCCTCGACGGACTCGGCGCCGAACGCCGGGGTGAGCGGCACGATCTCGGTGCCGGGCGCGGCGACGGCCGCCGCCTGTGCGCCGATGCTCCGCGTCATCGATTCGGTGGTGTTGACGTTGACGACCAGCAGCCGCATGAGGGGTTTCCTGTTTCGCTAGGGGTTTTCGGTGGAGCGGGGCGCGTTACGCGCTGGGCACGGCGATCTCCTCGCCGTCCACGTCCTCATGCGGGTGGCGTGCCCGGCCGGGCACCGCCACGTAGAGCACCGCGGCGAGCACCGCGCCGAGGAACCACGAGAAGCCGGAGACGGCGGAGAAGTACGGGACGAGGGCGACCGCGACGGCGACGGCGGCCGAGGGGACGAGGGCGGCGACGGCGCGCGGGTTGACGCCCGAGCGGTAGGCGTAACTCGCCCGCGGGTCCTCGGTGTAGAGGTGCGGGACGTGCACGCGGGTCCGGCGGATCAGCCAGTAGTCGGCCTTCACGATGCCGAATACCGGGCCGAGCAGCGCCCCGAGCCCGCCGAGGAAGTACTCGACGACGACCGGGCTGTCGTAGAGGTTCCACGGCAGGATCACCAGGCCGATGACGGCGCTGACGACGGCCGCGCGGCGGAAGTCGAGCCGCTGCGGGAAGAGGTTGACCAGGGCGTAGACGGGTGCGACGAAGTTGGCCATGAGGTTGACCGCGACCGTCAGCACGATGAGCGCCAGCGAGGCCAGGACCAGCAGGAAGGTGTTGGGGATCGTCCGCACGATGTCGTCGGAGCCCGCGATGATCCGGCCGTTGATCTTGAACTGCGCGCCGCTGAGCACGACCACGATGCCGGCGAAGAACATCATGTTGACGGGGATGCCGATGAGATTGCCCAGCAGGATCGAGCGGTGGGATCTGGCGGAGCGGGTGAAGTCGCAGAAGTTGAGGACGAAGGTGCCGTAGATGACGACCCACAGCGCCGCCGCCTCCAGGATGTGCAGCCAGCGGTCCGCGCCGGTGAAGGGGTGGCCCGCGTCCATCGCCAGCGACCAGTCCGCCTTGGCGAACATCCACACCGCCAGCGCCAGCATCGTCACGAGGACCGCCGGCGCCGCCACCGCGATGTACTTGCGGATGACGTCCATGCCGTAACTGACGATCAGCACCTGGACGAGCCAGAGCACGAGGAAGGAGGCCCAACCGAGCGCCGGCAGACCGAGCAGCGAGTGCTGCTGCCAGGAGCGCAGCCCCGGCGCCACCGCCACCAGCAGCGTGGAGAGCACGGACGAGGCGAGATAGGTCTGGATGCCGAACCAGGCGATGGCCACGCCGCCGCGTACCACCGCCGGGAGCTTGGCGCCCCGGATCCCGAAGGCGATCCGGCTCATCACCGGGAACGGCACGCCCGTCTTCGCCCCCATGTAGCCGGAGAGGCTCAGCAGCCCGAAGAGGAAGACGGAGGCGAGGACGAAGGCGGCGAGGATGTCCCAGACGCCCATGCCGAGGGCGAACAGGCCGATCGCGAAGGCGTAATTGCCGAGGCTGTGCACGTCGTTGGCCCACAGCGTGAAGACGTTGTACCCGCTCCAGCTGCGACCGGCCTTCTTGGTGGGGGCGAGATCGGGGTTGTAGAGCCGGGGACTGGTGTCGGTGCCCGCGGTGCCCGCCGCCGGGCCGGCGAGCGGCGTCCCCTCCGTGCGCGATGCGCCCTGCGTTGCGGTCACACCAGCCGCCTTTCCAGAAAATTTTCCGGTATACAGAAATCAAATTCCGCTGAGGTGACGGGGACGCTACGGGCGGCTTGACGCGGCGGTCAAGAGGCGTGCAGAAGAAAAACGCAGGTGGGGTGCGTCACAGAAGATGCGGCTGCGGGAGCGCCGTAAAGGGCGGACGAGCCTTGATGGGATACCAAACACCAGATCCGGCTCCACGCCCAGCAGATGAGGCCGACATCACGGCCGTCCGGCGACCGACGGCGGGGCGACATCGGCCACCCCTTCGCGCCACCTGGCCGAAGTGTGCCGGTCAGCGCCGTATCACCCCTCCGGACCAGGCATACTTCAGTCATTGCGCAATCCGGGAACCATAGGATCGCGGAAACCGAAGGACGCCGTACCGGACGGCAGTTGTGGAGGACGAGATGACGGTGGCCCTGACCAAGGGCGGCAATGTGTCGCTCAGCAAACAGGCCCCCGGCCTGACCGCCGTGCGGGTGGGGCTGGGCTGGCGGACCGAAGCCACCGCAGGCACCGGCTGCGACCTGGACGCGAGCGCGCTGCTGTGCGACGCCTCCGGAAAGGTGCTCTCCGAGGAGCACTTCGTCTTCTTCAACAACCTCCGCAGCCCCGAGGGCGCGGTGACCCTCGCCGCCGCACCGAACGACGGCAGCGGCGACGACGCCCGGATCGACATCGACCTCACCGCGGTGCCCGCCGCCGTCACCAAGATCGTCTTCCCGGTCTCGCTCTACGAGGCGGAGACCCGCGGGCAGAGCTTCGCGCAGGTCACCGCCGCCCACATCCGGGTCACCGGCACCGACGGCACCGCCCTCGCCCGCTACGACCTGCACGGCGCGGGCGGCGCCGAGACCGCCATGGTCTTCGGTGAGCTCTACCGCCACGGCGCGGAGTGGAAGTTCCGCGCCATCGGCCAGGGATACGCCTCCGGGCTCGCCGGCATCGCCCAGGACTACGGCGTCGACGTCCTGCGCCCCGAACCTGCCGCCCCGGCACCGGCCGCCGCGCCCCCGGCGCCGCCCGCGCCCGCCATGCCCCCGCTCCCCCCGGAGCCCGCCGCCTTCCCCCCGGCCGCTCACGCCACCGTGCCGGACCCCGCATCCCACCCCGCACCGATCGGAGACACCGACATGACCTGCTTCTTCGACCCCTCGCACGGCCCCGGCACGACGCCCGTCATGTGGTCGCCGCAGTGGGGCGTCCCGCGCCAGATCACCTCCTGCCCCGGCTGCGCCCAGCGCGTCCAGACCACCCCGCCGCCGTACTACACCGCACCGCAGCAGGGCTACCCCCAGGCCGGCTACCCCCAGCAGCCCACCCAGCCGGGCTACCCGCAGGCGGCGCCCGCACAGCCCGGCTACCCGCAGCCCGAACAGCCGCAGCAGGGCCGCCGGTTCGGCACCGGCGCGCTCATCGGCGCCGGTGCGGCCGGTCTGGTCGGCGGCGCGCTGCTCAACGAGGCGTTCGACGACGACGAGCCCGATGTGATCGTCAACAACTACTACGAGGACTGAGCCCACCGCGGGCGGCCCGGGCGGCGGCGAAGTGCCGCGCCCCCGGCCCTCCTTGAAACCGCCGCGGCGCCCGGCCACCACCCCCGGCCGGGCGCCGCCGCGTCCGCCCGCGCCGCCGCCCGACGGGCCCGGCGGCCGCGCGCCGGGTGCCCACGTAGGATCCGCTTGTCAAAGGTCAAGGATCTGCCGGGCGGACGGTGGACGTGCGGCGATCGGGGTGGCATCGATGAGGCTCTGCTTCCTGGTGGAAGAGCAGTACCGCCATGACGGAATGCCCCGGGAGGTGATCGCCCAACTCGGCGCCTGGGGCCACACGGTGGACGTCATCCGGCCCGGCCGCGCGCTGCTGCCGCTGACCTCCGCCCTCACCGCCGGCGACCACGACGCCTGGGTGCTCAAGACCGTCTCCGGCGGCCCCGGCCTCACCCTGCTGGAGGCCGCCGCCCACACCGGTCTGACGACGGTCAACGACGTCCGGGCCATCCGCGGCGTCCGCGACAAGGCGCTCGCCGCGGTCATCGCCCGCACCCACGGCCTGCCCGTCCCGGTGACGTACGCGGCCGCCCGCGCGCAGGAGTTCGCGCGGCTGCCCGAGGCGGAGTTCCCGCTGGTCGTCAAGCCCGCCGACGGCAGCTCCGGCCGTGCCGTGCGGCTGGTGCGCGATCCGGGCGAGCTGACCGCCACGGACCACGAACCCACCACCGGGCTGCTGATCGCCCAGCCCTACGTCCCCAACTCCGGCACCGACCTCAAGGTCTACAGCGTCGCCGGGGAACTGTTCGCCACCGAGCGCCGCTCCCCGCTCCACCCCGGGCACGCGGTCCGCGAGCGGTGCGTCCCGCTCTCCGCCGAGGTCGCCCGGATCACCGCCGAGACGGGCGCCGCCTTCGGACTCGACCTCTACGGCGTCGACGTCCTGTACGGGCCCGACGGCCCGGTGGTCGTCGACATCAACGACTTCCCCAGCTTCCGTCAGGTCCCGGACGCCGTCGCCCGGGTCTCCGCCGCCGTCCTCCGCCTCGCCCGCCGCGATCCCGGCGCCCTGACCGCCCCGCCGCTCCCGGTCCCGGTCACCGTCCCCGCACAGCCCGCGGCGCGCTGACGCCCCGCCCGCCCGCGCGGGGCCCGGCCGCCGCCTGGACCTGCGGAATTGCGAAAGTTAGCAATTGGTTAGATGCTGTCGTGATGAGCTTTGCACTGTGGCCCGGCCACCGGGAGGAACGGTGATCGCGGGGCTGGAATCGCTGCGGCAGCGGCACGTCCTGACCCTGCCCACCGTTCCCGCCGCGGTCCGGGTGGCGCGGGAGACCGCCGAGCAGGTCCTCGCGGAGTGGCACATCGGCGCGCACCACCCGACCGTCGGCCCGGCGCTGCTGATCCTCGCCGAGCTGGTCACCAACAGCGTCCGGCACGCCGCGCCGCTCTCCACCCAGCTGACCGTCGTCTACGCGGCCCGCCGCGACCGGCTGGTCGTCGCGGTCCACGACCGGCACCCGTACCTGCCGACGCTGTACGGCGCGCGGGTCGGCAGCGACGGCGGCGGACTGGCCACCGTCATGGAGCTCACCCTCGGTCTGGGCGGCACGGCCGGGGTGGTCCCGGACGAGGACGGCAAGGGCAAGACCGTACGGGTCGCTCTGCCGCTGTGAGCCGGGCGCGGGCCTCCGGGCGCCCTCGCCGGGCCGCCTGCGGTGACCGGCGGAGTTGATAATCTTGGCGATTGCCGAGGTCACCACGTCGGCCTCAGGTGGCTTCGGATTCCCGCGCGCGTCGGCCGCCCGTCACCGCGCGGGAGGAGGAACCGATGTCGTCGACGAGCGGATGGACGCGGTACGCCGCGGAGGGCCCGGCCGGGCCCTCCCGCCGCGCCGGAGAAGTGGGGGCGCGATGAGCACGCCGCTGTACCAACTCAAGGCCGAATTCTTCAAGACGCTGGGGCATCCGGCACGCATCCGCGTTCTGGAGCTGCTGAGCCAGCGGGAGCACGCGGTGGCGGAGCTGCTGCCCGAGATCGGCCTCGAACCGGCACATCTGTCCCAGCAGCTCGCGGTCCTGCGGCGGGCGAAGCTGGTCACCACCCGCAAAGAGGGCTCGACCGTCCACTACTCCCTGGCCAACCCGCAGGTCGCGGAGTTGCTCAGGGTCGCCCGGACGATCTTGACGGGCGTCCTCGCCGGCCAGGCCGAGCTCCTCGCCGATCTCCGGGCGACCACGGACGAGGCCCCGAAGCCGTAGCCCGGGGCGGCAGGAGGGTGCGCACGGGGCGCCGCGCCCCGGGTGCCACAATGCCTCCATGAGCAACAACGTATTTTTCGACATCACCATTGACGGCCAGGCCGCGGGCCGCATCGTTTTCAAGCTGTACGACGACGTCGTGCCGAAGACCGCCGCCAACTTCCGCCAGCTGGCCACCGGCGAGCACGGCTTCGGTTACGCCGGTTCCGGCTTCCACCGTGTCATTCCGCAGTTCATGCTCCAGGGCGGCGACTTCACCAACCACAACGGCACCGGCGGCAAGAGCATCTACGGCGAGAAGTTCGCCGATGAGAACTTCCAGCTCAAGCACGACCGCCCGTTCCTGCTGTCGATGGCGAACGCCGGCCGCAACACCAACGGCTCGCAGTTCTTCATCACCACCGTCGTCACCTCGTGGCTGGACGGCAAGCACGTCGTCTTCGGCGAGGTCGTCGAGGGCCAGGACCTGGTGACGAAGATCGAGGGCCTCGGCTCGCAGAGCGGCGCCCCGAAGGCCAAGGTCACCATCGAGAAGTCCGGCGTCGTCGCCTGACACCCGCACCACCGACGGGGCCACCGCCCCGCGGCCGAGCGCGCCCCCGGCACCACGCCGGGCGGCGCGCTCGGCCGTTTCCGGTGCGGGGAACGCGCCAATCTCCGGCCGGATCGCGCCGCGGGTGCCCGCGTCAGCGGTCTTTGCGGATGCGCTCGTTGCAGCGGTCGGCGGCGCGTTCGCCCAGCACGCCGAGGACGGCGCGCAGCCGGCGCGCGGGCGGCTGGTCGTCGGCCGCGACATCGGCGCCGGTCACCGTCGCCGGGGCGTCGCCGCGGGGCAGTGCCCGGGCGACCGCGGCCATCAGGCGGGCGGTGGTCACCGGGGCGACGCCGCCCGCCACGGCGCCGAGCCGGGCGGCCGGGGTGAGGACGATCCGCGGGCGGCGGCGCCGCATCCCGGCGACGATCCGGTCCGCGGCCCGTTCGGCGTCCACGGACAGCAGCGGCAGCCCGGCCAGCGCCGAGAACCAGGCGTACTCCCGCCGCCGGTCGCCGCCGAAGTACGCCCGCACATGCGCACCGGTCCGCACCGGCCCCGGATGGACGGCGGTGACGGTGACGCCGTGCGCCGCCTCCTCGGCGCGCAGCCCCGCCGCGAGGGCGCCGACGGCCGATCCGGCGCAGGCGCGGGGCACCAGATGCGGTGTGGGCACCGGCGCGCCCACCGACCCGATCAGCCCGAGGCGGCCGCCGACGGGGCTGCGCCGCAGGTGGGGCAGGGCGGCGAGGGCGGTGTGCAGGGCGCCGGTGAAGACGGCGTCCAGGGCCCGGCGGAAGCCGTCGGGGCCGAGCGCCGCGGCCGGGCCGACCTGGAGGAGGCCGGCGTGGGCGACGACGATGTCGATGCCGCCCTCGTCCTCGGCGATCTCCGCGAACCGGTCGCCGACCGCCGCCGCGTCCCGGACGTCGCAGACCACCCCGCGCACCGGGCCCCCGGCGCTCCGTCCGGCGAGCCGGACCGCCCGGTCGAGTTCGGCGGCGTCCGGGGCGAGCAGCACCACCCGGCAGCCGTGCTGCGCGAAGCGGCGGCCGAGGAGGAGGCCCAGGCCCCGGGAGCCGCCGGTGACGACGGCGGTGAGGCCGCCGATGTCCGGTGCGGCGGTCAGCGCGTCGCGGGCTCTGGTCATGGCGCACCTTCCGTGGCGCCGTCGCGTCCTCCGGGCGGCGCACGGCCGCGCGGCGGCGGCGGGCGGGGTGGGAGCGGGGATTTCCGGGACCACGGTACGTCGGCGGGGGCCGCGGCGCGCGGTGGGCGGGCGCGGGCGGCGGGGCCCGGTTCCGGGTCCGTTCACGGGAGCGGCCGCCGCCCGATGGCGGTGCGGGCGGGGAGCGGACAGCATGTGCCGGGAGCGGGCCGGTGCCGTGCCGAGGCGCCGGGCCCGGCGGCCGGTGCCTGCCCGGCGTCATGTCGTGCCCTTGGAGGAACCCGACGCCGGGCCCGGCGCCCGCCGCCTGCCCGTTCCTCGTCCACCGGCCCCGACCGTGAGGTGTGCCCCATGTCGAAGCCTCCGCTGCCCGAGGCGGCGATCGCCGTGCTGGCGAAGGCCAACCCCGCCGTCATCGCGACCCTGCGGCCGGACGGCCAGCCCGTCTCCACGGCCACCTGGTACCTCTGGGACGGCGGCCGGGTCATGGTCAACATGGACGAGGGCCGCCGGCGGCTGACGCATCTGCGGGCCGATCCGCGGGTGACGCTCACCGTGCTCGACGAGGGCAACTGGTACACCCATCTCAGCCTCATCGGCCGCGTCGCCGAGCTGCGCCCGGACGAGGACCTGGCCGATATCGACCGGCTGTCCCACCACTACCTCGGCACCCCGTACCCGCGGCGGGACCGGGCCCGGGTCACCGGCTGGATCGAGATCGAGCGGTGGCACGGCTGGGGCACCCTCAAGGACAGCGCGCAGGCCGGTTGACCGGGGCCCGCAGCGGGCGCGGGCCCCGGATCCCGGTCTCACCGCGCGGCGGTCAGGGCGTGCCCTCCGCCGCGGCCCGCGGGGCGCCGGAGCGTTCCCGGACGGCCGTCACGATGGCGGAGAAGTCGCGGTCCGCTCCCCCGCCGGCGCCGAACTCCGCGTACAGCCGGGCCGCCTGGAGGCCGAGCCGGGCGTCGACCCCGCCGGCGCGGGCGGCGTCGGCGGCCAGGCCCAGGTCCTTCGCCATGAGGGCGGCGGCGAAGCCCGGGCGGTAGCCGCGGTTGGCCGGGCTGGCCGGGACGGGGCCGGGGACCGGGCAGTTGGCGGTCAGCGCCCAGCACCGGCCGGACGCGGCGGCGGCGACGTCGTAGAGCGCCTGGTGGGACAGGCCCAGGCGCTCGCCGAGGACGAACGCCTCGCTGACCGCGATCATCGAGATGCCGAGGATCATGTTGTTGCAGATCTTCGCGGCCACTCCGGCGCCCGCGCCGCCGCAGTGGACCGCCTTCCGCCCCATGGCGGCGAGGAGCGGTTCCGCCTCGGCGAACTCGTCCGCGCCGCCGCCCGCCATGAAGGTGAGGGTGGCCGCCTCGGCGCCCGCCACCCCGCCGGAGACGGGTGCGTCCAGCGCCCGGTGGCCCGCGTCGGTGGCCGCCCGGTGGACGAGGCGGGCGTCGGCGACGTCGATGGTGGAGCAGTCGACGAAGAGGGTGCCCGGCGCGGCGGCGGCGAGCAGGCCCTCGTCCCGGTGGAGGGCGAGGACGTGGCGGCCCGTGGGGAGCATGGTGACGACCGCGTCGGCGGCGGCCACGGCGTCCGGTGCCGAGGCGGCGGTCTCGACGCCGGCGGCCGCCGCCAGCGCCCGGTCCGACAGGTCGTAGCCGCGTACCCGGTGACCTGCGCGGACGAGGTTGGCGGCCATCGGGCCGCCCATGTGGCCGAGACCGATGAAGGCGATGTTCACCACGGGACCTCCTGGGGTGCGGCGCCGGTGGCCAGGCGCAGCGGCCGGCCGGCGGGCGGGGCGAAGAAGCGCGCCACGTCGTCGTCGGTCACCTCGGCGAGGGAGGCGGGCGACCAGCGGGGCGTGCGGTCCTTGTCGATCACCTGGGCGCGGATGCCCTCGGCCAGGTCGGGGGCGGACAGCGCGGCGCAGGAGACGCGGTACTCCTGCTCCAGCACCGCCTCCAGCGGGCCGAGCCCCGGTGCCCCGCGCAGGGCGGCGAGGGTGACCTTCAGCGAGGTGGGCGAGGCGGCGAGGAGGGCTGCGGCCGCCTCCTGCGCGGCGGGCCGGCCGCTGCCGAGCAGCCTGTCGACGATCTCCTCGACCGTGTCCGCCGCGAAGGCGTGGTCGATCCATGCGCGGTGCGCGTCGAGGCGGCCGGGCGGGGCCTCGCCGACGAAGTCCGCGAGGACGTCGTGGACGTCGCGGCCGGCCAGGGCGGTGAGCAGGTCCGGCAGCCGGCCGGCCGGGACGAAGTGGTCGGCCAGGCCGCAGCGCAGCGCGTCCCCGGCGCCGACCGGCTGCCCGGTCAGCGCGAGGTAGGTGCCCAACTCGCCGGGCGCCAGCGCCAGCAGATGGGTGCCGCCGACGTCGGGGACGAAGCCGATGCCGGTCTCCGGCATGGCCAGCCGGGTCCGCTCGGTGACGATGCGGACAGTGCCGTGCGCGGAGACGCCGACGCCGCCGCCCATCACGATGCCGTCCATGAACGCCACGTACGGCTTGGGGTAGCGGGCGATGCGGGCGTTGAGCCGGTACTCGTCGCGCCAGAAGGCGGCCGAGGCCGCGCCGCCGCCCGCGCGGATGTCGTCGTGGACGGCGCGGATGTCGCCGCCCGCGCACAGCCCGCGCGCGCCCGCGCCGGTGAGGACGACGGTCCGTACGGCGGGGTCGTGCTCCCAGGCGTCGAGCGTCTCGGCGATGCGGCGGACCATGGGGTGGGTGAGGGCGTTGAGGGCCCGGGGGCGGTTGAGGGTGAGGCGGCCGGTGCGGCCCGTCACCTCGGTCAGGACCGGGTCGTCGGATGCGGTCACCGGGCGACCTCCGTCAGGCCGCGGGCCACGACGATCCGCATGATCTCGTTGCTCCCTTCCAGGATCTGGTGGACGCGGAGGTCCCGGACGATCTTCTCGATGCCGTACGCGCTCAGATAGCCGTAGCCGCCGTGGAGTTGCAGGGCCCGGTCGGCGACGGCGTAGCCGGTGTCGGTGGCGAACCGCTTGGCCATCGCGCACAGCTGCGGCGCCTGCGGGTCGCCGGCGTCCAGGGCGTCGGCGGCCTGCCGCACCAGGGCGCGGGCGGCGGCGAGTTCGGTCGCCATGTCGGCGAGGCGGAAGCGGAGCGCCTGGGCGTCGAGCAGCGGGGCGCCGAACGCCTCCCGGTCGGCGAGGTGGGCCAGGCTGCGGTGGAGGGCGCTGCGGCCGCCGCCGAGCGAGCAGGCGGCGATGCCGAGGCGGCCGCCGTTCAGGCCCGTCATGGCGATGCGGAAGCCGTCGCCCTCGGCGCCGAGCATCCGGTCGGCGGGGATGCGGACGCCGTCGAGGACCACCTGCCGGGTGGGCTGCGCGTTCCAGCCCATCTTCTGCTCGTCGGGCCCGAACGACAGCCCCGGGTCGTCGCGTTCGACGACGAAGGCGGAGATGCCGCGCGGCCCCTCGCCGCCGGTGCGGGCCATCACGACGTAGACCCGGGAAGCGCCCGCGCCGGAGATGAACTGCTTGACGCCGGTGAGGACGTAGTGGTCGCCGTCGCGGACGGCGCGGGTGCGCAGCGCGGCGGCGTCGGAGCCGGCGCCCGGTTCGGTCAGGCAGTAGCTGCCGAGCGCCGCCATGGTGCACAGGTCCGGCAGCCAGCGGGCGCGCTGGGCGTCGTCGCCGTAGTGGTCGACCATCCAGGCGACCATGTTGTGGATGGAGAGGTAGCCGGCGATGGAGGGGCAGCCGGTGGCCAGCACCTCCAGGACGACGACGCCGTCGGCGCGGGTCAGCCCGGAGCCGCCGTGGTCCTCGCGGACGTGGATGCCGCCGAGGCCCAGTGCGGCGGCCTTGCGCAGGACGTCGACGGGGAAGTGCTTGTCGCGGTCCCAGGCGACGGCGTGCGGGGTGAGGTGTTCCTCGGTGAAGTCGAGGGTGACCTCGGCGAGGGCGAGTTGGTCCTTGGTGAGGGTGGTGGTCATCGCCCTCATCCCATCGTCGGCAGGGTGAAGCTCGCGCCTTCCTTGACCCCGGAGGGCCAGCGCGAGGTGACGGTCTTGGTGCGGGTGCAGAAGCGGATCGCGTCGGGCCCGTGCTGGTTCAGGTCGCCGAAGCCGGACCGCTTCCAGCCGCCGAAGGTGTGGTAGGCGACGGGCACCGGGATCGGGACGTTGACGCCGACCATGCCGGTGTCGACGCGGCGGGTGAAGTCGCGGGCGGTGTCGCCGTCGCGGGTGAAGAGCGAGACGCCGTTGCCGTACGGGTGCGCGCTGGGCAGCCGCAGCGCCTCCTCGTAGTCGGCGGCGCGCACCACGCTCAGGACCGGGCCGAAGATCTCCTCGCGGTAGATCCGCATGGCGGGGCTGACCCGGTCGAAGAGGGAGGCGCCCGCGAAGAAGCCGTTCTCGTGGCCGGGGAGGGTGAAACCGCGGCCGTCGACGACGAGTTCGGCGCCCTCGTTGACGCCGATGTCGACGTAGCGGCGCACCCGGTCGACGGCGTCGCGGCCGATCATCGGGCCGAAGTCGGCGTCCGGGTCGTCCCAGGTGCCGATGCGCAGCCGGCTCATGCGTTCCTTGAGGCGGGCGACGAGGCGGTCGGCGGTCTCCTCGCCCACGGGGACGGCGACGGAGACGGCCATGCAGCGCTCGCCCGCGGAGCCGAATCCGGCGCCGATCAGCGCCTCGACGGCCTGGTCGAGGTCGGCGTCGGGCATCACGATCAGGTGGTTCTTGGCGCCGCCGAAGCACTGGGCGCGCTTGCCGTGGCGGGCGGCGGTGGCGTAGACGCCGGCGGCGATCGCGGTGGAGCCGACGAAGCCGACGGCCTGGACGCGCGGATCGGCGAGGAGGATGCCGGCCGCCTCCTCGCCGCCGTTGACGACGTTCAGCACGCCGGGCGGCAGTCCGGCCTCCAGGAAGAGTTCGGCGAGCCGCAGCGGGACGGACGGATCGCGTTCGGAGGGTTTGAGGACCACGGCGTTGCCGCAGGCCAGGGCGGGTGCGGCCTGCCAGAGCGGGATCATCGCGGGGAAGTTGAACGGGGTGATGCCGGCGATGACGCCGAGCGGGCGGCGCAGCGAGTGCACGTCGATGCCGCGCCCGGCGTTGTCGGTGAACTCGCCCTTGAGCAGATGCGGGATGCCGGCGGCGAACTCCACGGCCTCCAGGCCGCGTTGGAGGTCGCCGTGGGCGTCCGCGACGGTCTTGCCGTGCTCGCAGGAGAGCAGCCGGGCGAGCCGTTCGCGTTCACCGTCGACGAGTTGGAGGAATTTCAGCAGCACCCGGGCGCGCCGCTGCGGGTTCCACTCGCCCCACTCCGGCTGGGCCGCGGCGGCGTCGCCGATCGCCCGCTCGGTGTCGGCCCGCCCGGCGAGCGGGACGCGCGCCTGGACCTGGCCGGTGTTGGGGTCGTGGACGTCGGCGAAGAGCCCCGAGGTGCCCGGGGCGGGGGCGCCGCCGATGAAGTGCGTCAGTTCACGGATCATGGGATGCCTGCTCTCGTCAGGTGCGATCCGGGGAGGGCGCGGCGGGCCGGGGCGCACCCGGTGGGGTGCGGGCAGGGTCCGCCGCGGAACACGATGGCCGGGGGCCGTCGCGGGCCGGGGGCGTGGCCGGGGCGTCGTCGCACGGGGTGCGGTCGCCCCGGGCGCCGTCACGGGCGCCGCGAAGAGGCCCTTCGGGCGGACGCCGCCGCTCGCCGCGCGGGGTCACCTGGGTCGTGGGTACGGACCGGTGCCATGCGTGTCTGCTCCATCCTCGTGGACAACACGGAACACCCCGCGGCCGGTATCCTGACTCCCGGATCTGCGCGCGCCCTTGGCCTTCCCGACGGTGCTTCCACCGTCAGTGGCCATCTCTCGCCGAAGGGCGTACTCCCCGGTCACAGTGGCGGGACCGCGCCGGATTCACACCGGCTTCCCTGCACCGCGGGCCTTGGCCCCGAACATATAGTTGGACGTCCTAGTAAGTCCACCCCACCCGCCGGGCCGTTGCCATCGGCGGATGGGGACCTCGCAGGTCAGACCGGCTCCGGCGGCTCCACCGGCTCCCGGCCGCGGAGCGCGGCGCGGTCGTCCGTCTCGTAGGTGAGGCGGTTGACCACCTCGACCACCCCGTCGACGCTCTCGCACAGCCGCACCGCGACGACCACCAGGCTGCGGCGCGCGAGGGTGCCGCTGAGCGTCACCGTGCCGTCCGAGACCTCCACGGTGACGGCGGACGGCGGGACGCCGAGCGTGCGGGTCAGCACGTCCTCCAGGATCTCCTCCTGGATCGCGCGGTCGCGCCGCAGGAAGAGCTGGACGAGGTCGCCGCGGCTGAGCACGCCGATGAGCAGCCCCTCGTCGTCGACCACCGGCAGCCGCTTGACGCCCTTCTCCGCCATCACCCGGGCCGCCCGGATCGCGCTCCACCGCGGGCGCGCCACGACGGCGGGGCTGGTCATGAGCGAGTCGGCGGTGTTCGACGGCGTCCGCTCGATGTGCCGCCGCAGCAGATCGGCCTCGGAGACGACGCCGAGCGTCCGCCCGGCCTCGTCCACCACCGGCACGGCGCTGATGTCGTACTCGTCCAGCAGCCGCGCGATCTCGCCGAACGCCGTGCCGGGTTGCACGGCGACGGCGCCGGGCGTCATCAGATCGGCGACACTACGGTGCCTCATCGCGTTCCCGTCCCTCCCGATATCCACCCCAACGGGATATCTGCGCTCCATTGTCGCGCGTCCCTGGGCGCCGCTCTCCGGCGCCTTCGGACCGGGCCCGGGCGCCGGGCGTCTCAGCCGGCGGTCGCGACGAAGGCCACCAGGGCGATCAGCGCGGCGCAGACGCCGAGGTTGACCACCTTGTGCTCCCAGAACACCGCGACGAACTCGCGGAGCGTGGCGCTCGGCCAGAAGTACCTCGCGGTCGGCGAGCCCAGCACCTGGCCCTCGACACCGGCCTGACGGGCCGTCATGGCGGCGCGGAAGGCGTGGAAGTTGTTGGTGACGACGACGCAGCGGTAGCCGCTCTTGGCGGCGGTCATGATCTCGTGGCTGAAGCGCAGGTTCTCGTCGGTGGTCCGGGAGCGGTTCTCCTCCCGGACGTGGTCGGCCGGGGCGCCCTGCTCGACCAGCCAGCGGGCCATCGCCTCGGCCTCGGGCAGCTTCTCGTCCGGGCCCTGGCCGCCGGAGGTGAGCAGGACCGGCGCCGGGCCGCCGCGGGCGAGCTGCGCGTCGTGGATCTCCAGGCCCTTGCGCAGCCGGGAGGCCAGCAGCGGCGGCACCCGCTCGCCGCCGATCAGCCCGGAGCCCAGCACGACCACGTAGTCGACGTCGCCGCGGACCGTGATCCGCCCGTAGAGGAAGGCGTAGGCGAGGAAGCAGAGGAAGAGGAAGGAGACGTAGGCGGCGAGGAGGAGCACGGCGACGGCGACGGGGAAGGCGGGCGAGCCCGCCAGGCGGCCCAGCGACGCCAGCAGGACGATCAGGCCGAAGACTGCCACGCCCAGCAGCCCCGAGAGGAGGTTGGCCGGGCGGAGCCCTTCCTTCCTGGCCATGGTGATGCCGTTGGCCACCAGGAAACCGCCGAGCGCCACCACGCCGACGGTGGGGGTGAGGAAGGCCAGCAGGTAGACCGCCTCGGCCGCGACGGGAGGCAGCCGGCTCGCTCTGCCGAGGAGCCAGCCGGAGAAGCTGATGAGCGCCAGTCCGAGGAGGACGGCGTTACGGAACCGGCGGCGGTCCTTCCGGACGCTGAGCCCGAAGAGGGCGAAGAGGAGGACGGTCATGATCATGTGCGCAGTATGCATCGGCGCCGCGCCCGCCCGGCAGGCCGCTGCCCGGACGGGGACGGATCCGTGACAGGGCAGGTCAGAAGGGGTCCGGTGGGGACTTGTCGGGTCGGCGCACGTCCTCGGGGAGGCCGGGCGGACCGCCTGCGGGGCCGGTCGGCCCTGGCCCGGGGGCCGCTTCGGCGCGACGGTGGGAAGAGGTCCCGGGAGCCGGAAGGCGGTGGGGACGATGGAGCTTCCCGTGGTGGTGGGCATCGACGGTTCCGACGCGAGCCTCACGGCCGTGGACTGGGCCGCCGGCGAGGCCGTACGGCGCGGGCGTCCGCTGCGGCTGGTGCACGCCTCGCTGTGGGAGCGGTACGAGGGCGTGGAGCCGGACCCGGCCGCGGACCGGCCCGCGGAGCAGCTGCTCGCCGAGACGATCGCCGCCGCCGCGGCCGAACGCGCCGGACAGCGGGCGCCGGGCCTCGCCGTCACGGCGGACGTGGCCGCCACGGACGCCGCGACCGCGCTGCTCGACGCGGCGCAGGAGGCCGCGCTCCTGGTCGTCGGGGACCGCGGGCGGGGCGCGGTGGCCGGGCTGCTGCTCGGCTCCGTCAGCCTCCTCGTGGCCGCCCGCGCCCCCTGCCCGGTCGTCGTCGTCCGCGGGGACCGGCACGCCCTGGAGGAACGCCACGGGCGGGTGCTGCTGGGCATCGGCGACCACGACGTGGACTCCCCGGCGGTGCGGTTCGCGTTCCGCGCCGCGGCGGCCCGGGACGCCGAACTCGACGCCGTCCGCACCTGGCGGCGGCCGCTGCACGAACCGGCCGGCCACCCGCTGCTGGCCGGTGCGCCCGGCACGTACCACGCCGAGCGCGCCGCGGAACTGCTGGACGAGGCGGTGGCGGCCGCGGTCCGCGAGCATCCCGGGGTGCGGCTGCGCAGGCGTACGCCCGAGGGGACCGCGCGCCGGACGATGACCGCGTGGTCGGCCGCCGCCGATCTGCTGGTTCTCGGGGCGCGGCGGCACGGCGGCGTCTTCGGGCGGGAGTTCGGCGGTGTCGTCCACCGGGCGCTGCACCATGCGGCGTGCCCGGTGGCCGTCGTCCCGCAGCGGCGGCCGGCCGTCGCCGAGACCGCGGAGGAGGAGCCGTGAGCGGGACGGGCGGCTCCAGGACGGGCGGCTCCGGGGTGCGGGGCCGGAGGTGAACGGCATGGTGTGGAGCCGGAGATGAACGACATCCTGGTCGGCGTGGACCCGCAGGAGCTGTCGGTCCCGGCGCTGGTGTGGGCCGCCGACGAGGCCGCGCACCGCAAGGTGCGGCTGCGGCTGGTGACCGTCGCGCCGCCGCTGCGGTACGGGGCGTTCACCCGCCGCAGCGCCCTGCTGATCCGTGCGCAGTCCGCCCTGGCCACGGCGGAGGACCTGGTGCGGGAGCTGCACGCCGGGCTGTGGACCGCGACGGAGTTCCTCGACGGCCCGCCGGTCGCCGTGTTGCGGGACCGGACGGTGCACGCCGCGCTCGCGGTGCTGGGGTCGCGGCGCCTCGGCCGGGTCGCCGAGGTCCTCGGTGAGACGTCGGTGGCGATCCCGCTGGCCGCGCGCGCCCACTGCCCGGTCGTGGTGGTCCGCGCCCCCGAGCGTCCGGCGATCCATCCGCCGCTGGTCGTCGTCGGGGTGGACGGCGGCCGGGACTGCCGGGCGGCCGTCGGCTTCGCGGTCGCGGAGGCGGCGCTGCGCGAGGCCCGGCTGCGGGCGGTCTGGGTGTGGCCCGGCCCGCTCCCCCACCGGGACGACGCCGCACAGGAGCTGGCCGCACGCCGCCGCGCACTGGCCGAGGCGGTCGCGGGCTGGGCCGAGCGCTACCCCGAGGTCCCCGTGGAGCAGCAGGTCGTCCGGGGCCGCCCGGTCGAGCAGCTGAGCCGGGTCTCGTACGCCGCCCTCGCGGTGGTCGTCGGCCGCGGGAGCCACGGCGGGCGGTGCGCGGGGCGGCTCGGGTCGACGGTTCACGGGTTGCTGCACCGCGCGGCGTGCCCGGTGGTCGCGGTTCCGCCGGAGGGGTAGCCGCGGCGGGGTGGCCGTCAGTTCCGTTCCGGTCCCGGGGGTTCCCTTGCGGGTCCGGTCCGGTGGGCGGATTCCGGCGCCGGGACGCCGGTCCCGGGGGTTCCCTTGCGGGTCCGGCTGGGGGTTCCCTCACGGGTCCGGCCGGGGGTTCCCTCACGGGTCCGGCCGGGTGGTCAGGTCGCACCGTACGTCCACCACGCCCTCCACGGCGCGGGTCAGGCGGGCGGCGAGCGGGACGACCGCGCTGTCGGCGACGGTGCCGGAGAGCGTCACGACTCCGGCGTCGACGGCGACGCCGATCCGGTGGGGCGTCTCCGGGAACAGCGGCTCGACGACCTCGCGGCGCACCTCGGCCGCGAGGTCCGCGTCCGGGCGGAGGAACACCTTGAGCAGATCGGCGCGGCTGACGATGCCCCGAAGGGCCCCGTCCTCGTCGACGACCGGCAGCCGTTTGACCTGGTGGGTGGCCATGAGGCGGGCGGCCTGGGGCAGGGACGCCCCGGCGCCGACGGTGACGGCGGGGGCGGCCATGAGGTCCTCGGCCCGGCGGGAGCCCGCCTTGGCGGTGGCGTCCAGACGGCGCCGCTGCTCGATGAGGCCGGTGCGGTGGTCGTGGAACTCCTCCTTCGCCAGCAGATCGGCCTCGGACACCACACCGACGACCCGGCCCGACGCCCCGACGACGGGCACGGCGGTCACCTTCCACCGGGCCATCGCCGCCACGATCTCCTTGAAGCCGGCGTCCCGCCGGACGGCGACGACCTGCCGCGTCATCACATCGGCGACGGTGAACAGCTGGGCGGTCATGGGGCTTTCCTCATCGTGCGGGACGCGGACGGGGTGCGGGGTGGGGTTCGCGTACGGGACGCGGTCCGCCGCGGGCGGCGGGGCGCGGGCGGCCGCCGGGGCGTGCCCGGGCACGGGCCGGTGGCCCCGCTGCGGCACCGGCGCACGGCGCCCGGCGCGCGCCCGGCCTGTTCCCACCGTCTCCCTCCGGGTGCCGCCGCGCACGCCGGGGCCGGTGGGGCCGGTAGGGCCACCTGGCTCGGTGGGGCCGGTCACCGAGCAGGGAGGGCCGCCCCCGCGCCGGGACGGGGCCGCTCCCGGTTGCGGCGGCACGGGTTCGCGGAACCCTGGAAGGGACCACGGCCGACCGGGGTCCGGGGCGGCCGCTCCCCCGGAGACGGCCTGGGCCCGGTCCGCCCCGGGGTGCCCGGACCGGCCCGTGCCGCCCGGGCGGTGCGTACGCCGTACGCGAGGAGGCATCAGGTGAACTCCCCCGGCCCGCCGGCCGGTCCGCCCGCCGGTCCGCTGCGGGCGGTCGTCCTGGACACCGACGGTGTCCTCCTCGACTCCGCCCGCCTGCACGCCGCGGCGTGGCGGACCGCGCTGGACGCCTGCCTCCGGGCCGTCGCGGACGGCGCGCGGCCGCCGTTCGACAGCGACGCCGACTACCGCCGGTTCGTCGACGGGAGATCCCGCTACGACGGGGCGGCCGCCTTCCTCACCGCCCGGGGCATCGACCTCCCGACGGGCACCCGGGGCGACCCGCCCGGCGTCGGCACGGTGTGGGCGGTCGCCGCGGCCAAGGAGCGGGCGTTCGCCGAGCGGGTCCGGCGTAAGGGCGTCACCGCCTTCCCGGACGCCGGCCCCGCGCTGCGGGCGCTGCGCAGCGAGGGCGTGCCGTGCGCCGCGGTGTCGGCGTCCCGGCACGCCCGGGAACTGCTCGCGGCCGCGGGGCTCGACGGGCTCTGCACCGTGGTCGTGGACGGTGCGGACGCCGCCCGGCACGGTCTCGCCGGGAAACCCGACCCGGCGCTCTTCCTGCACGCCACCGGCCTGCTCGGCGCCCGCCCGGCGGACACCGCGGTGGCCGAGGACGCGCTCGCCGGGGTGCGGGCGGCCCGGCGGGGCGGCTTCGCCCTCGTCGTCGGCATCGACCGCACCGCGGACAAAAGCGCCTCGGCCGCGCTGCGCGAGGCGGGCGCGGACGAGACGGCCGGCGAGCTGACGGCGCTGGTCCGGCGGGTACGGGGAGAGCGCGGATGACCGACCCCGACTGGCGGTACGACCGCTACGACCCGGCGCGCGAGCGGCTGGTCGAGGCGCTCTGCACCCTCGGCAACGGCCGGTTCGCCACCCGCGGCTCCGCCCCCGAGTGCCCGGCCGGCCCCACCCACTACCCGGGCACCTACCTGGCGGGCTGCTACGACCGGCGCACCTCACACGTCGCGGGCCGGCGGATCGAGAACGAGGACCTGGTCAACCTGCCCAACTGGACGCTGCTGCGCTACCGCTGCCGGCCCGACGACGCCCCGCCCGGCCCCTGGCTGACGCCCGGCGCGGCGCGCCACTGCACCGCCCGCCTCGACCCGCGGACCGGCGTCCTCGTCCGGTACCTGTTCTTCGAGGACGCCGACGGGCGCGGGCTGCGCGTGAGCCATCTGCGGCTCGTCCACATGGCGGACCCGGATCTGGCGGCGCAGCGCACCCTGTTCCGCGCCTACGGCTGGCGCGGCACCGTCGAGGTCGAGTCGGTGCTCGACGGCGACGTCACCAACAGCGGCGTGGCGCGCTACCGGGACCTCGAAGGGCGTCATCTCGGCGGCCATCAGGCAGGTTTCCGGTCCGGCGGCGTCGCCTGGCTGGCCTGCCGGACGGCCGACCCGGGCGTCCGGATCGCGCTGGCCGTCCGCACCGAGGCCACCCCGGAGCGCCCCGCCCGGGAGACGGTCACGGCCACCGGGACCGTCCAGACCTACCGGCTGCCCATGGCGCCCCGGCGCACGGCGACGGTGGTGAAGACCCTGGCCCTGCGCTCCTCGCTGGACCGGCCGGTCGCCGACCCGGCCACCGCCGCCTGCGACGAGGCCGCCCGGGCACCGGCGCTGCCCCGGCTGCTCGCCACCCACGAGGCGGCCTGGGCGCGGCTGTGGGAGCAGGGGGAGCTGGAGGTGCCGGGGGAAGCGGGCCGGATTCTGCGGCTGCACCTGTTCCACCTGCTGCAGACGCTCTCCCCGCACACCGCCGGCCTCGACGCCGGCGTCCCCGCGCGCGGGCTGCACGGCGAGGCGTACCGGGGGCACGTCTTCTGGGACGAGCTGTTCGTGCTGCCCTACCTCGGTCTGCACTTCCCGGAGGTGGCGCGGTCCCTGCTGCTCCACCGCCATCGGCGGCTCCCGGCCGCGCGGGCGGCGGCGCGCGACGAGGGCCTTCCGGGCGCCATGTACCCCTGGCAGAGCGCGAGTTCGGGCCGGGAGGAGACGCAGACGCTGCACCTCAACCCGCGCTCCGGGCGCTGGCTGCCCGACCATTCGCACCTCCAGCGCCATGTGGGATCGGCGATCGCCCACAACGTCTGGCGGTACGCGGAGACCACCGGCGACCGCGGGTTCCTGTACTCCGCCGGGGCGGAGATCCTGCTGTCGGTCGCCCGCTTCTGGTCCGGGGCCGCCACCTTCGACCCGGCGCTCGGCCGCTACCGGCTCACCGGTGTCGTCGGGCCGGACGAGTACCACGACGCCTATCCCGACGCCGCCGGGCCGGGCATCGACGACAACGCCTACACCAACGCGACCGCCGCCTGGGTGCTCGCCCGCGGTCTCGACCTGCTCGGCGAGCTGCCCGCCGCCCGGCGCGCGGAACTGTGCGGGTCCCTCTGCCTCGACGACGCGGAACTGTCCCGCTGGGACGCTCTCTCCCGCCGGCTGTACCTCCCCTTCCACCAGGGTGTGATCAGCCAGTTCGCGGGCTACGGCGACCTGGCGGAGCTGGACTGGGAGCGCTACCGGGAGCGCTACGGCGACATCCGCCGGCTGGACCGGATCCTGGAGGCCGAGGGCGACACCGTCAACCGCTACCAGGCGTCGAAGCAGGCCGACGCCCTGATGCTCGGGTATCTCTTCCGGCCCTCGGAGCTGGCCGCGCTGTTCGCCCGGCTCGGGTACCGGCTGGACGATGCGCTGTGGCGCGCGACGGTCGACTACTACCGGCGGCGCAGCAGCCACGGCTCGACGCTCAGCAGCCTGGTCCACGGCTGGCTGCTCACCCGCGGGGACGGGCCGGGGGCCTGGGAGCACTGCCGGGAGGCGCTGCTCGGCGACGTCGCCGATCTGCAGGGCGGGACGACGGGCGAGGGCATCCACCTCGGAGCGATGGCGGGCACCGTCGACCTGGTGGAGCGCGGGCTCACCGGTCTGGCGGCGGGCCCGGAGGGGCTGCGGGTGGCGCCGGTGACGCTGCGGGAGATCCCCCGCACCGCCTTCACCTGCTGCGTCGGCGCTCACCGTGGTGTACGGCTGCGGATGCTGCCCGGGAGGCTGGCCGTCCGGGTACCGGCCTCGTCCCCAGGCCCGCTGCCGATCGTCCTCCCCGGTGACCGGCACCGCACCGTCGCACCGGGCGAGGAGCGCTGGTTCCGGCTCTGAGGGCGGCCCGGCGGCCCCGGAGGAGATCGACAGGAAGGCCGCCGGTGGCCGGACTACGGTGAAGGTGGGCCCGGCGCGCGGGCGGAGGTGGCGATGGGGACCGGTGACCCGCAGCGGCCGAGCAGGATCCCGCGGCTGCGGCTCAACGAACTCCTCGACGAACTGCGGGTACGCATCGACGAGGTCCGCGGCACCCGGGACCGGCTCGACGGGCTCCTCGACGCGGTGATCGCCGTCGGGGCGGAGCTGGAGCTGCCCGAGGTGCTGCGGGGCATCGTGCGGGCGGCCGTGACCTTGGTTGACGCCCGGTACGGCGCGCTCGGCGTGATCGGCGACGACCGCCGGCTCGCGGAGTTCGTCCCGGTCGGCATCGACGACGAGGGGCGGGCCCGCATCGGCGACCTGCCCTCGGGCCACGGCCTGCTCGGCGAGCTGATCCGCGACCCGCGGCCGCTGCGCCTGTCCGACCTGGCCGCACACCCGGCCTCGGCCGGCTTCCCGCCGCACCATCCGCCGATGCGCTCGTTCCTCGGGGTGCCCATCCGCGTCCGCGACGAGGTCGTCGGCAATCTGTACCTCACCGAGAAGCGCGGCGGCGCCGACTTCGACGACGAGGACGAGGCGGTGGTGACCACGCTGGCCGTGGCCGCCGGGTTCGCCCTCGACAACGCCCGCCTCTACGAACAGGGCAGGCTCCGGCAGCGGTGGCTGGCCGCCGGCTCCGAGCTGACCCGCGCCCTGCTGTCCGGGGCGGCGGAGTCCGAGGTCTTCGACGGCATGCTGGAGCGGGCGGTCGGCATCGCGGACGCCGACACCGGGGTCTTCTACCTCGTCGGTCCCGGCGGCGAGGTCCGCGGCTCGCTGGCCCGGGGCGAGGGGGCCGCGGACCACCGGGACATGACGTTCGGCGGCGAGGGGACGCTGGTGGCGGCCGCGCTGCGCTGCGACGGCCTGGTCACGGTGGCGGACGCGGCGGGCGACGGGCGGGTCACGGCGCAGCCGGACCGCTGGCCGGGCTCCGGTCCGGCGGTGGCCGTCGCGGTCGGGACGAAGGAACGCCTGAGCGGGGTGCTGGTGCTCGCCCGGCGCCGCGGGCGCCCGCCCTTCACCGGCGCCGAGGTCACCCCGCTCGCGGGCTTCGCCGACCAGGCGGCGCTCGCCCTCGAACTGGCCGCCCGGCGCCGCGACGCGGAGCAGGTCAGCCTGGAGGAGGACCGCGACCGGATCGCCCGCGACCTGCACGACCTGGCGATCCAGCGGCTCTTCGCGACCGGGCTGACGCTGCAGAGCGCGCGCCGGTTCGTGGACCATCCCCAGGCGGCGGCCCGGCTGGCCCGGGCGACCGAGGACCTGGACACCACCATCAAGATCATCCGCTCGACCATCTTCGGCCTCCGCGCCCACGACCTGCCCGGCGCCGCCCCGAAGCTCCGCAACCGGGTGGTCAAGGCGGTGGACGCGGCCGTGCCCGCCCTCGGGTTCACGCCCGCCCTGCGGATGGAGGGCCTGCTCGACACGGAGGTGCCGGCCGAGGTGGCCGAGGAGGTCGTCGCGGTCCTCGGCGAGGCGCTCACCAATGTGGCCCGCCATGCGCGGGCCCGCCGGGCGGAGGTGTCGGTCGTCGTCGGCGACGGGGTGCTGACGGTGACGGTGGACGACGACGGCGTCGGCATCCCGCCGGACACCGCCCGCAGCGGCCTGCGCAACCTCGCCGAACGGGCCGACCGCCTCGGCGGCTCCCTCACCGCCCGCGCCCGCCCCGGGCCGGCCGGCGGTACGGCACTCGTCTGGCGCGTCCCGCTGGCGGCGGAGGAGGAGGAAGAAGAAGGGTGAGGGAGGCCGGGGGCCGGGCGGGCCGCAGGCGGGCGGGCCCGGGGCACGTGAAGCCTGGGCGGGTGCCCGGACGCTGTGGCGTTGCCCTGGGTGGTGGTTGCCCTGGGTGGTGGTTGTCCGGGACGGTGGCCGTCCGGCGGCGGGGGAACGGGCGCTATCCGTGCCCGGGGCGGTGGCCGGGGGCGGGGGTGTGCGCGGGAGACGGCCGGTGCGCGTACGGCTGCGCGTGGTCCCGAGCCTGCGCGTGCTCCTGCACCTGTGCGTGCTCGTGGGCCTGTGCGTGTTCATGGGCCTGAGCTGCGAGGACCGCGGCCTGGACGCGGCGTTCCACGCCCAGCTTGCCCAGCAGCCGGGAGATGTGGTTCTTGACGGTCTTCTCCGAGAGATGGAGCCGGCCGGCGATCTGCCGGTTGGTGAGCCCCTCGCCGATCAGCTCCAGTACGGCCCGCTCCCGCTCCGACAGCACCGCCAACCGCTCCTCCTCCGGCGCCTTCGCCTCCCCGGGCCCCCGTAGCGAACGCATCAGCCGGGCGGTGGTGGCCGGGTCCAGCATCGACTGCCCGGTGGCCACGGTCCGTACCGCCGCCACGAGATCGGCGCCCCGGATCTGCTTGAGCACATAGCCCGCGGCCCCGGCCATGATCGCGTCGAGCAGCGCGTCCTCGTCATCGAACGAGGTCAGCATCAGACAGGCAAGACCCGGCATCCGCGACCGCAGCTCCCGGCAGACGGCGATGCCGTCGCCGTCCGGGAGCCGGACGTCCAGCACCGCGACATCGGGCCGCAGCGCGGGCCCCCGGGCCACCGCCTGATCCGCGGTCGCCGCCTCCCCGGCCACCTCCATGCCGGGCTCGTCGTCGATCAGATCGCGCAGCCCCCGGCGTACCACCTCGTGGTCGTCCACGAGGAAGACACGGATGGCGGCCCCGGTGACCGGAGTGTCGGACATGACGCCCCCTGCGAGCGGTACGGGTCTACCCGTATTGTCCGCCCTCCGGCGGTCCGGGACGGGGTCGAGGCGAGGCGGGAGCGGCACGGGGCGGGCGCCGGGTGAGCACTTCGGCGTGCGCCGTGTGGGCCGTCGTACCGCGCGAGGGGGCCGACCGGCCCATGCGCGGTGGGGGCTGTCCGGCGGACGCTGGACGGGTGGGCACCGGGCCGGCGGCCGGGAAATCCCTCCCGGGCGAGGGTCTCCCGTCCCTCCCGCGAAAGGACGTGCATCATGACCGAGCACGATCAGGACCGTGGTCCCGGTGCAACGCCGCCTCCGGCGGGCAGCGATCTCGGGCGGCGGGTGCGGTTCCGGCGGCGGCGTCTCGGGCTGAGCCTTGCGGAGGCGGCGGCGCGGGCGGCGGCCTCGCCCGGTTACCTGCGGCATGTGGAGGAGGAGCCCGCTCAGCCGGGTGCCGCCTTTCTGCTGCGGCTCGCCGATGCGCTGGAGACCACGGTGGCGGAGCTGGTGGGCGGGACCGCGGAGTTCCCCCCGGGGCTCGCGGGGGCCGCGGCCCGGCCCGAGGTGCTGGTGCTCGACGCCGCCGACTGCTGGGCGCACCTCGCGACGCACGGCGTCGGCCGGCTCGCGGTCACCGTCGACGACGCCCCCGCGATCTTCCCGGTGAACTACACCGTCACCGACCGGAGGATCGCTTTCCGTACCGCCCCGGAGTCCGGGCCTGCCGCGGCCGCCGGGCACCGGGCCGCGCTGGAGGCCGACCACCTCGACGACGCGTTCGGCGAGGGCTGGAGCGTCCTGGTGGTGGGCCCGGCCCGGGCGGTCACCGACGCCGCCGAGGCCCACCGGCTGACGACGGCCGCCCCTTCCGGCCCCTGGGTGGGCCCGCACCCGCTCTGGATCGTCCTCGACCCGGAACGCGTCACGGGCCGACGGATCCGCGCGGCGGGTATGCCCCTGTCCACCTCTTCCTGAAGCGGGCGCGGGGCCCCGGGCCCGGAGCAACGACGGACGGCGGGCCGGGGACGGCAGCCGAGGGCAGGCGACCGCAGACCGCAGACCGCAGACCGCAGACCGCAGACCGCAGACCGCAGAAAACGAACGCCCCCTTCCGCCCCCGCTTCCGCCTCCTCACGCCGTAGCCCTGCTCCTGATGTCCTCCGCCACCGACACCACCCCGTCCACCCCGGCGCACATCCGGGTGAGGACGGGGATCAGGAGCGGATCGTCCACCGCGCCGTGCAGGGTGACCTGGCCCTTGGCGACCTCGGCGGTGACGCCGGCCGCGCCGAGGCGGGCGAGGCGTCCGACGATCTCATGGGTGATCTCCTCCCGGATCGCCTGGTCCCGCCGCAGGAAGACCCGGAGCAGGTCGCTGCGGCTGACGATGCCCAGCAGCCGGTCCGTCTCGTCGACCACGGGCAGCCGCTTCACGCTCTGCACCTGCATCAGCCGGGCGGCCTCCACGACCGTCCACTCCGGGTGTGCGCAGACCGCCGGGGCGGACATGAACTCCCCGGCGGTGCGGCCCTCGGCCCGCTCCCGTTCCCAGGCCTCCAGGTGCGGCAGCGGCGTCCGGCCGGTCAGATCGGAGCGGTCGGCCACCTTCCGCAGCAGATCGGCCTCCGAGACCATCCCCGCGGGCCGGCCGAGGCCGTCGAGGACGGGGACCGCGCTCACCGCGTTGTCGGCCAGGATCTGCGCGATCTCCTTGAACGGTGTCTCCAGCCGCACGCTCACCACCTTGCGCGTCATGAGTTCACCCACCGTGCGGTGTTCCATGACCGGCTCCTTTCCGCCACGGCACCCGCGCCCGGGCCCTGCCCCTTCAGCATGGCCGGGCGCGCGCCGCCGTGGCATGGGCCGGTCGGCCCCCGGGCGGGTCCGGGGCGGGGACATCCAGCCCTGGTACGTGCGGGCCGGACCGGCGACCCTGGAGGAAACCGGCCGTTCGCCGAAACCGGCCGTCCGTCGTCCGCTCCGTCCAGGAGGTGCCGGTGTCCGCTCCCCCTCTCGACGACACGCTGGTGAGGACGCTCGTCGCCGACGCCGTCACCGCGCCGTCGCAGCACAACACCCAGCCCTGGCGGTTCCGCTACGCCCGGGCCGACCGCACGCTGACCCTCACCGCCGACCCGGACCGGGCCCTGCCGGAGGCCGACCCCGCCGGCCGCGCCCGCCATCTGGGCTGCGGCGCCGCGCTGCTGAACCTGCGGGTCGCCGCGGCCCACGCCGGACTCCGCGCGGCGCCCGCCCTGCTGCCCGATCCGGAGCGGCCCGACGTCCTCGCCTCCGTACGCCTGGACGCCGCCGCCGACGCCGACCCCGGCCTCGCCGCTCTCCACACAGCGGTCCGCGCCCGGCACACCAGCCGGGTGCCGTACACCGACCGGGAGATCCCGCCGCCCGAGCGCGCCGCGCTGCTCGCGGCGGCCGCGGCCGAGGGGGCGTGTCTGGCCTTCCTGACCGGGCAGCACCGCGAGACCGTCCTCGGCCTGATCGAGCAGGCCGAGGGCTACGACCGGATGGACGCGGCCCGCGACGCCGAACAGCGCCGCTGGACCCGCGGGAGCGCGGCCGGGCCGCCGGCCGACGACGGCGTCCCCGACTACGCCTTCGGCCCCCGCTCACCGGACGCGGCGGCGCCCCTGCGGGACTTCGCCGGGCGGCAGGCCCAGCCGGACCGCGCCTACGCCACGTTCGAGCACCGTCCCCAGCTCGCGACGCTGAGCACGCCCGGCGACGCCCCGGCCGACTGGCTGCGGGCGGGGCAGGCGCTCCAGCGCGTCCTGCTGGAGGCCACCCGCCGCGGGCTCGTCAGCTCCTTCGCGACCCAGCCCGTCGAATGGCCCGATCTGCGCTGGATCCTCCGCGACCCGGTGTCCGGCACCGGCCACGTCCAGATGATCCTGCGCCTGGGCTACGGCCCGGAGGGGCCCGCGACGCCCCGGCGCCCCGTGGAGCAGGTGCTGACGATCGTGCCGTGACCGGGCGCCGCGCCCGCCGTACGAGGAGGAGCCATGGAACCGGAAGTGATCACCGTGGGGCTGGACGGCTCCGCGGAGAGCCTGGCGGCGGCGCGGTGGGCGGCCGAGGAGGCGGAGCGGCGGCACGCCGTGCTGCGGCTGCTGCACGCCTGGATCCTGCTGGCCGCCGAGGCGCCCGACACCCCGCCGGACCGCGATCGGAACGCCGGTGCCCGGCGCCTCGTGGAGCAGGCCCTCGACGAGGTCCGCGCCGGCCATCAGGACCTGCGGATCATCGAGGACCTGGTCGGCTCCGAGGCCGTACCGGCGCTGCTGCGCGCGGCGGAGGAATCGCGGCTGCTCGCGCTCGGTTCGAGGGCGCTCACGGCATGGGAGAGCTATGTCCTCGGCGATGTCAGCCTGGAGGTGGTGGGCCGGGCCGGCCGCCCGGTCGTCCTGGTCCGGGAGGGCTGGTCCGGGCGCCCGGCGTTCCCCGCGGCCGAAGGGGAGGACGTGCCGCTGCCCGCCCCGCACGTGGTCGTCGGGATGGGCCTGAAGGGCAGCTGTGACGCCCTCCTCGCCTTCGCCTTCGACGCCGCCGAGAGCCGCGGTCTGCCGCTGCACGCGGTGCACGGCCGGGCGCTGCCCGTCACCGCCTACGCGCCCTGGGGCGTCGATCCCGATGCCGCCGAGGAGTTCGTCAAGGAGAGCGAGGAGGCGGTGCGGGCGGCGGTGCGGCCGTGGCAGGAGCGCCACCCCGGGGTCGAGGTGGCGGTGACGGTGCGGCCGGAGAACCCGACCCGGGCCCTGCTGCGCAGCGCCCCCGGGGCCGTCCTGCTGGCGGTCGGCCGCCGGCGGCGGCACGCCTTCGTCCCCCGGGTGGGGCCGGTCGCGCACGCCGCGATGCACCATGCGGCCTGCCCGGTGGCGGTGGTCCCCGACGAGCGGCCCGGGTGACGGCGTCCCGCTGCGCCGGGGCCGGGTGTGGCGGAAGCTGGGGGAAGGGCGTGCACGGGCGCGCCGCTCCGGTGCGCCGGAGACCCGCCTCGCGGAGGTCGCCATGGAGAACCGGCAGCAGGACCACGGACGCATCGTCGTGGGCGTGGACGGCTCGGAGCCGTCGCAGGAGGCGCTGCGCTGGGCGCTGCGCCAGGCGGAGCTGACGGGGAGCACCGTCACCGCGGTGATGGCGTGGGAGTATCCGCCGCTCTACGGCTCCGTCGGCTGGATGGACACGCCCCAGGACTTCCGGGCCTCGCTGGAGCGGTCGGCGGGCCAGGAGCTGGACGACGCCGTCGCGAAGGCCGTCCGGCCGGGTTCCGGGCCGCCGGTGGAGAAGTTCCTCGGGTACGGCACGGCCGCCGGGGTGCTGCTGGACGCGGCCCGCGGCGCCGATCTGCTGGTCGTCGGCAGCCGCGGGCGGGGCGGGTTCACCGGGGCGCTGCTGGGCTCGGTCAGCCATCACTGCACGGCGCACGCCCCGTGCCCGGTGGTCGTCGTCCGCGAGATCGAGCCGGTGGCGGACGACGCGTAGGGCGCGCCCCTCAGCTGCCGTTGCCGTCCCCCGGTGCGTCCGGCCGCTCCGTCAGCAGCCTGGTGCGGAAGAGGTCCAGGACCTGGTCGAGGGCGGCGCGGGTCGGCTGGCCCGGTGCGTCGATCAGATGCTCCGTCACGACGGAGTGCGGCGGCATGACGGCGTCGGGGTTGGCGTCCTCGTCGTCCAGTTCGACGGCGGTGAACGCGTCCCCCAACTCGCGGCGCAGCGCGGCGAACCGCTCCCCGGGGACGAAGCGGTCGCCGCGGAAGCGCATGCCGAGGACGCGCAGATCGCCGCGGGCGCAGCGGTCCTTGACGACGGCCAGCTCCGCCGGGGAGATGTCGAGGGCGCGGCGGCGCGCGGCGGTGACCGGCAGCGGCAGCGAGGGCTGGGAGAGGACGGGGGCGAGCAGCCGTTCGTCGGTGGCCATGGCGAGGGCGAAGCCGCCGGTGACGCACATGCCGATCGCCCCGACGCCGGGGCCGCCGCACCGCTCGTGCTCATGGGCGGCGAGCGCCCGCAGCCAGCTGACGACCGGGGAGCTGCGGCCGGTGGCGAGGAGCGTGAACTCCCTGCTCACACACAGCTTCAGGAAGGTGGACCCGACGTACGCCCGGGCGCGCAGCGCGCCGTGCGCCGACGGGTCGGGGTCGCGTCCGGGGGTGCCGAAGAGGACGGGCAGCACGGCGGTGCACCCGATGGCGGCCACGCGTTCGGCGAACCCCAGGACCTTGGGGGTGATGCCCGGCACCTCGGACATCACGATCACGGCGGGCCCGGTGCCGCGGCGCAGCACCCTGCGGGTGACGCCGTCGTGCGTGAAGGTGGTGCGCCCGAATCCTTCGAGCCCGTGATCCGCCATGGCCGCCTGTCCGTCCGATGTCGTCGCCGATGCCCCGTGCGGGCAGCCGTGCCCCGGGGCGTGTGCCCCTGACAGTGCCAGTGGCCCGCCGTCCGTGTCCCCGATTTTCTGCTTTTCCCCGCCTGCGGCGCACGCCACCGGGCCGTGTCCGCCCGGCGTACGGGCACGACACGCGCGCCGGGTCGCACCTTGGGCGCGCCGGGCCGGGAGACGATGCCCGGCAGGGCTCGGCAGCGGGGCCGGGGCCTGCCGGGAAGGCGAGCGATGGGCGCGGGGCGAAGCGGACGGGCCGGGGCTCGGGGCGGCGGCGCGGTGGAGCAGCCGAACCTCGTCGCACCGGCGGACGTCCCGTCGCTGTCCGCGCGGCTTTGGCTGCTGGTGGTGGCCACCGGGGTGCTGGCGGGGCTCGCGGGCGCCGCGCTGATGGTGCTGCTGCACGCGGCGGCCCAGCTCACGTACGGGCAGGGTCGGGGAGTTTTCCGGCCGCGGTCGAACGGGCGGGCGCGGGCCGCCGGGTGGTGGCCCTGGCCCTCGCCGGGATGGTGGCCGGGGCCGGCCGGTGGCTGCTGCGGCGGTGGACGGGGCCCGGCGGTCCGGAGGTGAGCCGGGCGCTGTGGCAGGACGAGGGGCGGCTGCCGCTGCGGCGCAGTCTGGGCACGGCGGTGCTGTCCGTGGTGATCGTCGGCATGGGCGCGTCGCCGGGCCGGGAGGCCGCGCCGCGGCTGGCGGGCGCGGCGCTCGCGTCCCGGCTGTCCGACTGGGCCCAGCTGCCCACCGCGCACCGCAGACTGCTGGCCGCCTGCGGCGCCGGGGCGGGCATGGCGTGTGTGTACAACGTTCCGCTGGGCGGGGCGCTGCTCACCCTGGAGGTGATGCTCGGCGTGCTGTCGCTGCGGCCGGCGCTGCCCGCGCCGGCCACCTCGTGCCTGGCCACCGCGGTCTCCTGGCTGGTGCTGCCCACGGGCCGACCTACCGGCTGCCCGAGGTGGGGCTGTCCGCGTCGCTGCTCGTGTTCGCCCTGGTGATCGGCCCGTTCGCCGGGTGGGTGGCGGTCGGCTGGGTGCGGATGATCCGGATCGCGCACGGACGGCGGCCGACGGGGCGGGGGCTGCTCGCCGGACCGCCGCTGGTGTTCACCGCGGTCGGCGCGCTGGCCGTGCCGTACCCGGAACTGCTCGGCAACGGCAAGGACATCGTCCAGCTCACCCTGGGCGCGCAGTTCGGCGTCGCCACGCTGGTGGCGCTGTTGCTCCTCAAACCGCTGGCCACCGCGGGCAGTCTGGGCAGCGGCGCCGGCGGCGGGCTCTTCACCCCGACGCCGGCCACCGGCGCGCTGCTCGGTTCCCTCGCCGGGCAGGGCTGGACGCTTCTCTGGCCGGGCCCGGCCGCGGGCTTCGCGATCATCGGCGCGGCGGCCGTCCTCGCCGCGGCGATGCAGGCGCCGGTCGCCGCCGTCGTCCTGGCGCTGGAACTCACCCGCACCCTCGACGCCCTGATGGTCCCGCTGCTCCTCGCGGTCACCGGCGCGGTGCTCGTCTCCCGCCGGTGCGACACCCCTTCGCTGTACTCGGTGCGGCTGCCCGCCCAGTGACCGGGGCGTACGGCGTCGGGCGCGCGCCCGGCGTGGCGCGGCGCGCCACCGGGCGCCGGCCGGTAGGACACTTCCCCATGGGCGACCACACCGGGCAAGAGCCCCACGAGGGCGGGCGGACCGGCTGGTACAGCGCCGGGGTGGGCGGCGTCGGCGCGGCGAGCTTCTTCAGCGACTCCGGGCACGAGATCGCCACCGCCGTGCTGCCCGGCTTCCTCACCGCCACCCTGCACGCCTCCCCGGGCGCGCTCGGCGTGGTCGAGGGCGTCAGCGATGCGCTCACCGGCGTCGCCAAGCTGGCCGGCGGCCCGCTGGCCAACTCCCCGGCGCGCCGGGCCAAGATCGCCACCGGCGGCTACCTCGGCACGGCGCTGGCCACCGGCGCCCTCGGCCTCGCGCAGTCCGTGTGGCAGGTCGGCGCGCTGCGCGCCACGGCGTGGGCCTCGCGCGGGATCCGGTCGCCGGCCCGGGACGCGCTGTTGGCCTCCCTCGCCCCGCCGCGCGCCTACGGGCGGGCCTTCGGCCTGGAGCGGGCCGGTGACAACCTCGGCGCCGTCGTCGGTCCGCTCCTCGCGGCGCTGCTGGTCTCCCTGATCGGCATCCGCGCCACGCTCTGGTGCGCGGCGCTGCCCGGTCTGCTCGCGGCGGTGGCCATCACCTTCGCGGGCCGCGAGGCGCGCCGCATCCTCGCGCAGCCGTCCGCCCGGCGCCGTATCCGGCTCCGCCTGGGCGATCTGCGGCGCGCCGGGATGGTGCGCGCGCTACTGCCGGTGGCCCTGTTCGAGATCGGCAACGTCGCCGTCACGCTGCTCATCCTGCGCGCCACCGGGCTCCTGCACCACGGCGCCCGCGACCTCGCCGCCGCCACCTCGCTGGCCGTGCTGATCTACGCGGCGCACAACGCGCTCGCCGCCGCCGTCGCGTACCTGGGCGGCCACTGGATCGACCGGGCGGGCCCCCGCGTCGCCTTCGCCACCGGCGGCGTCCTCTACCTGGCGGCGTACGGCATGTTCGCCGTCCCCTGGCACGGCTGGCCGCCGCTGCTGGCCGCCTTCGTGCTGGCGGGCAGCGGCATCGGGCTGGTCGAGCCCGCCGAGTCGACGCTGGTGGCGGGGATGCTCCCGGACGCGCTGCGCGGCAGCGGCTTCGGTCTGCTCGGACTCGTCCAGTCCCTCGGCGACTTCGCCTCCTCGGCCGTCGTCGGCCTGCTGTGGACGGTCTTCGGCCCGGCGGTCGGCTTCGGCTACGCGGCGGCGTGGACCGGGGCGTCGGCGGTGGCGGTGTGGGCGACCGGACGCGGACGGCGGTGACCTCGGCCGCGGCGCATCCGCGCGGGGCGCGCCGCGGGCTTCGGCCGAGGGGGTTCGCCGGTGCGTGCGCCGCGGTCGCTACGCGGGGCGCACCGCGGGCTTCGTCCGGGGTGCGCGGTTGCTGGTCCACACCGCGGCGATCACCAGGGCGCAGCCGCCCAGCTGGGTCACGGTGGGCGTCTCGCGGAGGATGAGGAGGGCGAACGCGATGGCCATGACCGGCTGGAGGAGCAGCAGCGCCGCCGCGGTGTTGGGCGGGAGCAGCGGCCCGCCCTTGCTGATCAGCAGCCAGGCCGCGACCTGGCCGAGGAGCGCCAGCGCCACGATCCAGCCCCAGGAGGCGGCCGGGACGGCCAGCGGCAGCCCGGTCGTGAGAAGGCTGATGACGCCGGAACTGACGGTGGCCGCGGCCGTCGAGACGCAGACCGGGGTCACCACGTGCCGCGGTGAACTCCGGCCGCAGCGGCGGATCAGATACAGGTACACCGCGTAGGCCGTGCCCGCGCCGACGCCCAGCAGCGCGCCCCGCACGGGGTGCGCGGCCTGCTCGCCGGAGCCGGTGACGCCGCCCGCCAGGGTGATGCCCATCAGCATCAGCGGGCAGGCCAGCAGGAAGCGGCGCGTCACGCGGGTGCCGTCCCAGACCCGGGCCAGCAGCGGGAAGACGATCACCTGCACGTTGATGAGCACGGTGGAGACCGCGGCGCCGATGTCCAGGATGCTGAGGGTCCACATCACGTAGTCGGCGCCGAGGAACACGCCCGCGAGGATCGCGTTCCGGTGCAGCGCGGCGGGCATCGCGCCGCGCCGGCGGGTCTCGTACACGAGCATCGGCACGAGGGCGAGCAGGGCGACGGCGCAGCGCAGAAAGGCCGCGGTGCCGGCGTTGACGTCGGCCAGCTTGACGAAGACGGCCGACATCGAGAGGCAGGCGGCCCCTCCGACGATCAGAGCGGCCGCCTTCGGCTGGGTGCCCGGCGTCTCCGGGACACGTTCGGGGGCGGGGGTTCGGGGCTTCGGTACGGCTTTCACGCCAGGCAGCCTTCCCCCGTCGACGCGACGGCATCACTTACTGTTCGTGCGCTGCCTTCCCCGGGCTTCGCACGGCGGGTCGCGAGAGCATGCGCGTCTTCGACGCGGCGCAGGTCAGAGGCCTGCCGCCGTGCGCAGCGCCGCGACCCGGTCGGTGCGCTCCCAGGTGAACTCGGGGAGTTCACGGCCGAAGTGGCCGTACGCGGCGGTCCGGGAGTAGATCGGGCGGAGCAGGTCGAGGTCGCGGATGATCGCGGCGGGGCGGAGGTCGAAGACCTCATCGATGGCCTGCTCGATCTTGTCGGTGTCGACGGCGGCGGTACCGAAGGTCTCGACGAAGAGACCGACCGGCTCCGCCTTGCCGATGGCGTACGCCACCTGAACCTCGCAACGGGAGGCGAGACCGGCCGCGACGACGTTCTTGGCCACCCAGCGCATCGCGTACGCCGCGGAGCGGTCCACCTTCGACGGGTCCTTGCCGGAGAAGGCGCCGCCACCGTGCCGCGCCATACCGCCGTACGTGTCGATGATGATCTTGCGGCCGGTCAGCCCCGCGTCACCCATCGGGCCGCCGATCTCGAAGCGGCCGGTCGGGTTGACCAGCAGACGGTAGCCGTCGGTCTCCAGCTTGATGCCGTCCTCGACCAGCTCCCCCAGCACGTGCTCCACGACGAACTCACGGATGTCGGGCGCGAGGAGGGACTCCAGGTCGATGTCGCTCGCGTGCTGCGAGGAGACCACGACGGTGTCCAGACGGACCGCCTTGTCACCGTCGTACTCGACGGTGACCTGGGTCTTCCCGTCGGGGCGCAGATAGGGGACCGTGCCGTTCCTGCGGACCTCGGACAGGCGCTTCGACAGGCGGTGGGCCAGGAAGATCGGCAGCGGCATCAGCGTCGGTGTCTCGTCCGACGCGTAACCGAACATCAGGCCCTGGTCGCCCGCGCCCTGGCGGTCCAGTTCGTCGCCCTCGTCCCGTGCCTCGTACGCCGCGTCGACGCCCTGCGCGATGTCCGGGGACTGCGCGCCGATCGACACCGAGACGCCGCAGGAGGCGCCGTCGAAGCCCTTCTTCGACGAGTCGTAGCCGATGTCCAGGATGGTGTCGCGCACCAGTTGGGCGAGCGGCACGTACGCCTTGGTCGTGACCTCGCCGGCCACATGCACCAGGCCGGTCGTGATGAGCGTCTCCACCGCGACACGGGACGTGGGGTCCTCGCGCAGCAGCGCATCGAGAATGGCATCGCTGATCTGGTCAGCGATCTTGTCGGGGTGCCCCTCGGTCACGGACTCCGAGGTGAACAGACGGCGGGACATGGCGTTCTCCAGGATGGGGAGGCGGTGAGGTGACGCGACGTCACGGAAACTTGGTCCCCCTCCGGCGGAGGGGGACCAAGGCGGCGCCCAGTTGCTCCGGCGCGCGGAAGGGAGGGGCGACGGCGGCCGCGCGGGCACGGTCCCGCTCGGCTCTCATGGGTCTCGACGGCCACGCGAGCACCGACGCCGTGCCCGCGCAGCTCTCCGAGTCCCTTGCCGCACACGAACATGACGCCGTGTCATTTACGGGACCGGCGCACCGAATCCGCCCCCTCACGCAATGCCCCAGGGACGGGCAGGCCGAGGGAGCGGACGGCCGTTACTTCAGGCATCGTCCTTGACGATGGTGATGTTGTTGAAGCCGCAGGTCGCAGTGGTCTGGCGGTTGCTCCGCATCCACTCCTTCATCTCCGCCTCGATTTCCGCCCGGCTCTCCGGCGACAGCTCCAGGGTGTAATTCCTGAATGCGGTGGCCATCAGGAGATTCCAGCCCGCGTCGGGCGTCTGGTAATCCATGATGACGGACCGGTGGGCGAGATTGACCCGCTGCCCGTTCGTCACCTCTCCGAGGAGCGTCTTCAAGAAGCGGATGTCTTCCGTGCTGCGCCAGGGCGTGGGGGCCTGGAGGTCGTCGGTCTTGCTCTGCGCCAGGTCCAGGAGGACGCCGGAGATGGGCGCGAGGAAATTGCGCCCCAAGGTGCAGAGGACCAATTTTCCGCCGGGCTTGACGGCGCCCCACAGTTTCGTCAGGAAGGCCTTGAGGTCCGAGGCGAAGAAGGGGCCGCAGGACGACACGACGATGTCGTACGCGGCGGCGTCGAACTGCGCCTTCTCCATGTCCTCCACGACGAACTCGATGTTCTTCAACCCCGCGGCCTCGGCCTTTGCCTTGGCTTCCTCGATCATGGAGGGGGCGACATCTATGGCCAGCGCGTGTCCGGTCGGCCCGGCGATCTGCGCCGCCCGGACGATCGCGTCGCCCGTCCCGCAGGGCAGATCGAGTATCCGGTCGCCTTCCTTCACCGCCATGTCGGCCAGCAGCGGGTCGCGTATCACATGGGGAAAGGTGTCCTGGATCTTCGTGTACTCGTTTGCCGCCTTCTGGAACGTGCCGCGAGAGTCGAATCCAGCCATTTATTGAATCCCCTTCAGGTCTGTGAGCCTGTGATGCCGGGCGAACGGTCGCACTCAATGGAATACGTGCTGGCGAGCTCCCTCTGCACCCCTGATTCGGGGCGGGGTGTCCGAGGATCTCCAGAAGGATTCAGGAGAGGGAATTCAGCGGCTTCACCTCGGCCGCGTCCCACCCATTTATTTTGCGGAGCGCGGCACCGAGGGAGGAAGTGTCTCCCGATCATGGTGGTGCGAACACCAGTGGTGCGGAGAATCCGATCCGTGCCCCGGGTGAGAATCCGCAGCGAGCCGGCCACGCCAGCGGACGGGCAGGCGCCGGGGGCCTCGTATGAGCAGGCCCTGGCGCCAGGGCAGGGACGCCGGATCCTGGTCCAGGGCCAGGTCGGGGCAGCGTTCGAGGAGTGCGGTGATCGCGGTGGCCGCCTGGAGCCGGGCGAGGGGGGCGCCGAGGCAGTAGTGGATGCCATGGCCGAAGGAGAGGTGGCCGCCCGTGGCCCGGCGGATGTCGAAGCGGTTCGGGTCCGGGAAGCGGGCGGCGTCCCGTCCGGCGTCGGCGAGCGCGATCAGCACCAGCTCGCCGCCGCCCGGGACGGTCACCCCGCCGATCGTCACCGGCCCGGTGGTGAAGCGGTACGTCGTCGTCTCGACCGGACTCTCATGGCGCAGCACCTCCTCCACGGCGTTGCCGATGAGGCCCAAGTCGGCGCGCAGGGCCTCGAGTTGGTCCGAGTGGCGGAGCAGGGCGAGGACGCCCGAAGCGATGAGGTTGACGGTGGTCTCGAAGCCGGTGACCAGCAACAGCCAGGACATGCCGATGAGTTCGTCGGCGGACAGGCGGTCGCCGTCCTCGTCGGTGGTGCGGATGAGGGCACTGATCAGGTCGTCGCCGGGCCGGCCGCGCTTCTCGTCGATCATGCCGGTCAGATAGGCGGTCATCGCGCCGGTCGCGGCGCGGCGGGTGTCGCGGTCCGGGCTGCTGAGGGCCTGTTCGGCCCAGGTGCGGAAGGAGCCGCGGTCCAGGGAGGGGACGCCGAGGAGTTCGCCGATGATGCCGATCGCGAGCGGGAAGGCGAGGGCCTCGACGAGGTCGGCGCGTCCGTCGGGCGTCGCGAGCATGGCGTCGAGGAGTGCGCCGGTCAGGGCCGCCACGCGCGGCTGGAGGGTCTCCACGCGGCGCGGGGTGAACTCCCTGGAGACCAGCTTGCGCAGCCGGGTGTGGTCCGGCGGGTCCGAGCTGAGCAGGTTGTGGCCGGCGGACAGCCGGGCCAGCGGCAAATCGGGGGACGCGTTTTCCCAGTTCTTGGACAGCGCGGGGTCGGTGAGGGCGTCCTTGCAGGCCTCGTACCCGACGACGAGCCAGGCCTCCGCGCCCTCGGGGACCCGCACACGGTGCACGGGACCGCGGGCGCGGAGTTCGGCGTAGACGGGGTGGGGATTTCTGAAGAATTCCTCGCCGAACGCCCCGAAGTCCGCTGCGACATCCGTTTTCATGGTGAGCTGCTTCCCTTGATCGGTGCTGGATGCACGAACCGGTCAGCCATACGGTGTTCACGAACAGGCAACGGGGCGTTCCACTTCTTTATGACCGTGTTTCCACGGGCATGCCGCTACCGCCGTACCGCTTTACGGCTCTACGGAGAGGTTTCGCTTCTCAAAGACTTCCCGGGCCGTCCTGATGGCGTTGAGGACGCGCGGGAAGCCGGCGTACGCGGTCACCTGGGTCAGGGTCTCCACGACCTGGGTCGGGCTCAGGCCGACGTTGAGGGCCGCCCCGACGTGCACCGCCAACTGGGGCGCCGTGTCGCCGAAGGCCGTCAGGGCGGCGACGGTGACGAGCTGCTTGCGCTGCGGCGAGAGCCACGGCCGGTGGTAGATGTCGCCGAAGGAGAACTCGACGACGAAGCGGGCCAGGTCCGGGGCGATGTCCTTGAGGGAGCCCACGACGTCCAGGCCGTGCTGGCCGTCGATCCTGATCAGGTTCTCGGCGCCGCGCTCGTAGCGGTCGCGGTCGTCGTCCATGACCACCGGCTCGGCGGTGACACCGTGTTCGGCGAAGACGGCCCGGGCGACGCGGATCGCGTTGAGCACGCGCGGGAAGCCCATGAAGGGGACCAGGTGGACGAGGGCTTCCACGATCTCCACGGGCGTGACGCCGAGCTGGAGGGCCGCGTCGATGTGGAAATTCAGCTGGGGTTCGCTGTCCCCCAGCGCGGCGAGCGCGCCGACCGTGGCCAGCTCGCGCTCCTGCCGGTCGAGTCCGGGGCGGTCGAAGATGTCGGCGTAGGCCCACTCGACGACGAAGCGGCCGAGGTCCGGGGCGATGTCGGCCAGCGCGTCGACGATGGCGGCGCCGCGCTCACCGGAGATCTCGCCGAGGACGGTGCGGCCGCGCTCGAATCGGGTGCCGGTCTGCGCGGAAGGGGAATTGGGCTCATTCATGCTGCACCATGCTAGTAATTAGAGTGCACACCAAGCAATTTGAGAATTCAGACGGTGCCGACCGCGACGACATTTCCCTCGCTGATGTAACCGTCCGGATGGCGCAACGGGTTCGCCGCGTCCCGCGGGTCGAGGAACGGCGCCCAGTCGCCCGGAATCCCGAGATTCCGCGCCTGCCGCGCGAATCGTGCGCACGCGTTGCCGTAGAACCGCAGGGCCGCGGGGGAAAGCGGAGCGTGATGTTCCATGAGGATGGTGCGCTGCCGTACCGAACGCAGACCGGCCTCGCGGAGCCGGCGGTACAGGTCGCGGCCACGCAGCAGTTGCCGCGCGTACCCGGGGGACGCGGCGGACGCGCGGAAGAAGTCGGTGATCAGGAACGGGTCCGCGGGGCGCACGGTGCTCAGCGTGCCGTCGACGTCCTTGACCGCGACCAGCCCCCCGGGCCGGGTGACCCGGCGGAACTCCGAGAGGGCGCGGGCCAGTTCGGCGTCGTCGAGGTACTGGGTGGTGTTGGCGCACCACACGGCGTCGAACGAATCGTCCGGGTAGGGCAGTTGGAGCACGCTGCCGCGCCGTATCTCCGTCCGCGGCCGGGCCGGATGGTTGCGCATCCGCTCGGCGGCCCGCTCGGCGTTCTCCCCGGCCAGGTCGAGGGCGAAGATCCGGCCCCGTTCGCCGACGGACTCCGCGAGCCAGGGCAGAAAGGTGCCGCTTCCGCAGCCCGCGTCCAGGACCTGCCAGCCGGCGCGGATCCCGACCCCTTCCAGGGCCTCCCGGTAGGCATCGGCGCAGGCTTCGAAGTGCGGGTCGACGATCTCCTCGTGGGTGAAGGCGAAGCCGGTGGAGGTCGTGTAGCCGAGCGTGGCGTGATCGTCTGTCAGCATGCTGTCGCTCCGGTCGGACGGGCGGCCTGCGCCGCGGCGAGGAGGGCGGTGAGGATCTCCACGGTTTTCCCGGGCGCCTCCAGCGGGGCGAGGTGGCCGACGCCGGGGAGGGTGACGAGCCGGCCGTGGGGCAGGGCGGCGGCGCTCTCGCGGGCCTCGTCGGGGCTGACGAGTTCGTCCTCCTCGCCCCGGACGACCACGGCGGGCACGTCCGTGGCGCTCAGGGCGGCCAGGGAATCCCCGCGGGCGGCGATGGCCCGCTGCGCCCACGCGACGGAGCGCGGATCGGCCGCCCGGGCCAGGGCCGTCACCCGGTCCAGCAGCCGGGGCCGCCGGGCCCGGGTGGTGGCGCCGAGCAGGGACGGGGTGGTGTCGGCGACGATCCCGGCGCGCAGCGAGTCATCGGTGATCAGGTCGGCGAAGCGGAGGCGCGCCGCGGCCTGCTTCGGCGTGTCGGCCGCGGAGCGGGCCGCGAACAGGGCCAGGGCGCGGACGCGGTGCGGATGGCGGCGCAGGAACGACATCGCCGTATAGCCGCCCATCGAGCAGCCGGCGACGAGCGCCGAGCCGAGGCCGCGGCGGTCGAGTGCGCGGGCCAGGTCGTCGGCGACCAGGTCGAGGGAGGGGGCGGCGTCCGCCGGGAGCGGGGTGCCGCCGAAGCCGCGCTGGTCGATGGGGAGGACGCGGTGGCCGCGGGCCCGCAGCGCCCGGGCGGGCCCGTCCCACATGGCGGAGTCGAGCGGCAGGGCGTGGAGCAGGACGACGGGGAGGCCCGCGCCGGTCTTCGCATCGCTCATCGCCGGGCCGCCCGTTCCGCGTCGCCGACGAAGCGCCGGACCCGCTCGGGCAGCCGGGTGCCGCGCAGCCAGGCGAGCGTCACCGGGGCGGGCGGCAGGTCGTGCACCGGGACCGCCTTGATGCCGGGCGGCAGGGCCGCGTCGAGGGACTGGAAGGACAGATGCACCGCGAGCGTGCTCCGCAGCACTTCCAGCAGGGCGGGCACGGTGGTCATGGTGTGCGTACGGCTCAGGGCACGGCCCGTCCGGGTGTGCGGCGGTACGACGAGGTCCCAGACGTGCGGCGGGAAGTCGCCGGGGCACCGGAAGCCCTCGTGGTCGGCGACCTGTTCGAGGGAGACCGACTCCTGTGCGGCCAGGGGGTGATGGGCGCCGACGAGCACGGCGCGGCCGTCCCAGGCGACGGGTTCGCTCAGTTCGATGTCCGGATCGCGCGGGTCGTACTTCACGAGCATGAGGTCCGTCGCCCCGGCACGCAGCAGCGTGAACGGCTCGGAGACCTCGTAGGGGACGTACTCGACCGACGACCGCGGGTGGCCGGCGGCGGCCACGATGCGGGCGGCGAGGTGGGTGAAGCCGTGGACGCCGAGCCGGAGGGGGCGGGGCGGGGCGGCCGCGCCGGGGGCGGCATCGGCGGCCGCGGGTGTGCGGGTGGTCATGGGTCAGATCTCCGTGGTCAGTCCCGCGTAGGCCTGGAGTTCGTCCGGGCGGTGGACGTCGGTGTCCACGCGGAGCATGGCGAACTGATCGGCCAGGCCGGCCAGTCGGGGAACGAAGCGCAGGGTCAGGCGGTCGCCGGGGTGGATCAGCCCGTCCAGGACGGCCTCGGCGAGCAGATGGTTGAGGTGCACGAGGGCGCGTGCGACGGTCACCCTGGCGGTGGCGATGTACAGGTCGCGGTGGACGGCGGAGCGGGACCAGCCGGCACCGGACGCGGTCGCCGTACGCGGGACGGTCGCCGTACGCGGGACGGTCACCGTGGTCGCGGGCATCGCGGTCAGCTCGTGTCCGGCCTCGAAGGCCTTGAGGAGGCGGCGCAGCGTGGCCGTCGCCGTGCCCGGCGCCGGTCCGCACCAGGCGACCGAGCCGTCGCCCGCGACGTGGTCGAAGGCGAACCGCTCCCGCAGGTTGGCCGGGCTGCCGGCCAGGTACACGGTGCGGGTGAAGGAGCCGCGCCAGGCGTCACGCGCCTCCGGCGCCAGGCCGAGCGCGAAGGCGCAGGTCTCGCGCACCCAGCGGGGCAGATCGAGCCGGCCCACGACGACCACCGCCAGCACCTCGGTGCCGGTGGCGTCCGCGTGGTGGAAGCCGTCCCGCAGCTCCCGCAGGGCCTGGGCGCTGGACAGATCGAGCCGGTCGGCAAGTTCCGGGCGGGCGGTGCGGACGCGGTCCAGGGCGGAGCGCAGCAGGGCGTCCGGGGAGAGGCCGTGGGGCGGGGCCGGAGCGAGCGTGTCCGCGGGGTCGGAAGCCGTGTGGGCGAGGGCCGTCGATTCGAGGGAACTGGTCACAGGTACACCGCCGACAGAAGTCCGGGATCGGGAGCGGGCCGGCCGCGGCCCAGGAGGGAGCAGGTGAGCCGGTAGGGGTCGACGTAGGTGTGGCCCCGCCGGTGCCGGTCGAGCGTGTCGGACAGCTCGCCGGTGCCGGGCCCGGCTGCGGACCGGGAACGCTTGAGGAGCCGGGCGGCCGTGGTCAGGCAGTTGTGCAGCAGGTCGTGGCGGAACGACTGGCGCTGGCCGGGGCCGAGGGTCGCCACGAAGTACAGGCGCATGCCGAGCCGCAGCGCCTCGGTGTCGTCCCCGCACGTCTCTGCGGCCTCACCGAGCAGCACACCGGCCGTGTGCCCGCGCCAGCCGCCGTGCCGGGCCGAGGCGATCCGTCCGTCGATGGGTACCCGCCCCACGGGCACCCGGCGCACGGTGGGCCCGAGGCGGGCCAGGACGCGGTTGAGCAGCTGGTAGTCGGTGTCCAGCTCGCGGTCGTAGAGCAGGACGACCTCGTCGTACCAGGGCACGAGCGGCAGCAGTTCGCGCAGGGCGCAGGCGAGGTAGTTGGGCCGCCCGTCCGAGGTGATGATGCGGCGCAGCGGCATGCCGTACCGGGTGAGGTCGAGGTAGACCGGGCCGCCGCAGTCGCGCTGGTCGAGGACGAGGCCCGTGGCGGCGAGCTGTTCGACCATCTCCTCCAGGGCGAGGCCCGGCGGCTGGTGTGCCCGGAGGCCGGGGTCGTGCATGCCGAGCCGCTCGTAGTGCCCGGCCCACAGCTCCAGCAGGCGCCGGCTCGCGGGGTGGGTCCAGCCGCTGTGCTCGACGGCGTCCCGGTACGGTCGCAGCGCCTGCGCGCTCTGCGGCTGCGCCTCGGACCGGTAGCGCACGTAGAGTTCGCCGATCTCCTCCTCGGAGAGCCGTGCGTAGTCGGTCGTGCCGGGGGTCCGGTCGAGGTACTCCCAGAAGCCGACCGTCTGCTCGGTGACGTGGTAGGTGGTGTGGCTGTAGCGGTACGTCACCTCGGCGAGCCGCGCCGTGGCCCGGAACATGACGTCGGTCCACAGCAGCCCCTTGAGGTGGCTGGGGGTCAGGGGTTTGGTGGGGGTCACCGTGACCGGGGCCAGCAGGACGTTCTTGCGGGGCGGCATCCTCATCCTCCTTTCCGCACGGCGGCTGTGAGGGTCTCCAGGAGTTCGGCCCGGGTGGGGGGCGAGGCTCCGGGAGACGGGGCGGGGTCCGCGGGCACGTGGCGTATCCGGCTCCGGAAGCGCTCGTCGGCGAGGAGCCGCGCGGGGGTGGTCAGGCTCGTCCGGGCGCGGGTGACGCCCCGCCATATGACCGGGTCGGTGGCGGTGGCCGCGATCGCCGCCGCCCAGAGGTCCGGGGGCACCGGCGGCGCCGGGGGGCGCCGGGACGCCGGGGGCTCCCCCGCCGCCGCCCGCCACCGCTCGGCGCGCGCCCATGAGTCGTGGACGCCCTGCTCGTACCAGGGGCGCAGGAGCGCGTCGGTGAGGTCCGCTGCGGCGCGACCCAGCTCGGCCGGGGCCGGGTGCCGGTCGATCAGGTCCGCGAGCCGGAAGGCATGGGTGAGGGCGAGGGAGAGCCCGCGGCCGAACATCGGGTCGGTGACGCAGGCGGCGTCCCCGGCCCGGAGGAGGCCTCTGAGGGGTGAGGCGGCCCGCAGGAGGTTCGGCGGCATGCCGATCACCCGCACCGGGCCCATCGGCTCCACGGCGCTCTCGTCGACCCACGGGAGGAGATCCGGCGAGATCCGGCAGGCGGCGGTGAAGGCGGCGGGGTCGCGCAGTGCCGTCGTGGCGCGGTCGCCGGGCAGGGTGCCGAGGGTGAGGGCGAACACGTCGTTGTCCGCCGGATGCGCCACGGCCGAGTAGTGGCCCCAGATGCCGCCGGCCGCGTTGCCCCGGTTGAGCGGGCCCGGCGGTGAGCCGCCGGGCTCGCGCAGCCGGTAGAAGCGGCCGAAGGCGCGCAGGTGGCTGGCGCCGGTGCGGTCCTTCCCGGCCGGGACGCCGGCGGCGGCGAGCCAGGTCCGGGACGCGCAGCGGCGGCCGGAGGCGTCCACGACCAGGTCGGCGGCGAGGCTCTCGCCGGAGTCCGTGACGGCTCCGGTCGCCCGGTCGGCGCCGAGCAGGAGCCCGGTGACCGCGGTGCCGTGGCTGATGGTCACCGTGGGCAGGGCGCTCGCGCAGCGGTGGAGGACGAGGTCCAGCACCGAGCGGCGGCAGAACAAGGTGGCCAGGTCCGCGTCGTCGACCTCGCCGGGCGCCGCCGCCGCGAGGTCCAGCAGCCGCGCCCCCTCGTCCAGCAGCGCGGTCAGCACCTCGGGTGCGTGCCGCCGCAGCGTCCGTACCCCGAGCGCGTTGAGGATGTGGTCGTGCGCGGCCTGCGGCACCTCCGGTCGCCGCCACAGCTCCGCGCTCTTGCCGGCGGGCCCGTCCGGGGGCGCCTCCCCCCGTTCCAGCACCCGGACCCGGTGGCCGCGTCCGCCGAGCGCCAGCGCCAGGGCGAGACCGGCGGTGCCGCCGCCCGCGATCACGATGGCCGCCATGATCAGCGTCTCCGGCCGTGCACGAAGAACACCCGGCGTACCGCGGCGACGTCGCGTGGCGGCACCGGGTCCGGCCACCGCCCGTAGTCGGCGCCCGTCTCGCCCGGCTGGCTGGCGTGCACGTCGAAGCCGTACTGCGCGAACAGCGCCTCCGGCTCGTCGGTGCCGAACACCCAGGGGCAGCCCCAGCCGCTGAACACATCGAGGAGGCCCTGCATATGAGGGAGCGTCAGCGCGGCCCGGTTGACGATGTCGGCCGCGATCCGGCTGCCGGGCGCGGAGATCGCCGCGACCCGCTCCAGCATGCGGCGGGAGTCGGCCTCGGGGATGTAGTAGAGCAGGCCCTCCAGCAGCCAGGTCGAGGGCACGGTCGGGTCGTACCCGGCCGCGCCGAGCCGGTCCTCCCAGTCGTCGTCGGTGAGGTCGACGGCGACCGTGCGGTGGTCGACGCGGGGCGGGATCCCGCGCAGCCGCTCGGCCTTGAAGTCGAGCACGGACGGGCGGTCGACCTCGAAGTAGCGGATGTGGCCGGGCCAGGGCAGCCGGTAGGCGCGCGAGTCCATGCCGGCCGGGGCCAGCACGATCTGCGTGGTCTCCGGCGCCCGGGCGGCGTCCTGCAGCAGATCGTCGAAGAACCGGGTGCGGATGGCGTTGTAGTCCGGGGTGCTGGGCAGGGAGCGCGGCCGGTCCGGCGGGAAGGTCGCGGCCCGGATCTCGGCCAGCAGGTCCGGCCCGTCGTCTCCGGCCAGTCCGGCGGCGTACGGGTCCTCGTACAGCCGGTCCGGGCGGCGGGTCTCCGCCGCGCGCAGGGCGGCGGTGAGCAGGGCGGTGCGTTCGACGGGGTTGAGCACGGGCATGGGGAGGGCTCCTGGTCGGGGGCGGCGCGAGGACGCGGGGGCGTTGACGGGACCGGGGGAAGGTTCGGGAACGGGGGGTGTGGGTGGGGCCGGGGGAGGTTCGGAAGCGCGCGGGCGGGGCCCGGGGTGGCCCGCGGGCCTGCCGGGAGCGGGTCGGCCCGCCGGACGGGCTGCGGTGGTTCGCTGCGCGGGGGTCAGCGGGTGGGCGTGGGCGCCGAGCCGGATGCCGTGCCGGTCAGCCGCTGCCACAGGGCGTCGTCCTGCCGGAACAGCCGGTCCTTCACCTGCGTCGGCCGGATTCCCGTGCCGACCGCCGTGTGCCAGTCGCGGGTGAACGCCTCGCGGTCCAGCAGCCGGACCGCCGGCCGCCCCAGCCGGCCGGCGCCCCGGGCGTGGCGGTAGCCGGCGGACTCGGCGGCGAGGGCGCGGTCCAGTTCGTCGGTGAAGCGGGCGGTCTCCCGCTGGTGCCAGGGGCTGCCGGGCGCGATCGCGAAGACGTACCGGGGGGTGCCGTCGGTGTCCGGTTCGACCCGGCACGCCACGTTGCGCAGGCCGAGCCCGCCGGAGCCCAGCGCGGTGTGCAGGGCCCGTACGACCTGGGCGTCCCGCAGCCGCTCGCCCGCCGCGTCGGAGCGCACGCCCCGGCCCGCGTACGCCACGCGCGGCACCCCGCCCACCCGGTCGATCACCCGGACCACGTCGCCGGCGGTGTACCGGTAGAACCCGCCGACATGGCTGAAGATCACGTGGTAGTCCTGCCCGGCCTCGATCTCGTGCGGCAGCAGGGTCGCGCTGCCGGGGGTGAGGTCGTTGTCGGCGGGGACGAACTCGTACACCGCGGCCGAGGCGACGAGGCTGCCGGCCGAGGGGTGCCGGTCCAGCGCCACGCCGGTCGGGCCCTCGGAGGCCGCCACCGGTGCGGGCAGCAGGGTGACATCGTTGCCGAACTCCGCGCGCAGTGCGGGGAGGTAGAGCGAGGCGACGCCGGTGGTCCAGCAGAACAGCGCGCGCAACCGGGGCCACACATGCGCGGGGCGCACCGTCCCGAAGTAGTCGGCGAGGCGCTCCAGTTGGTCCGCCCGCGCCGCGTCGGGCGCGCGGTGCGGCAGGCCGCCCAGGGTGCCGTCGCGGACCTCTTTCACGATCCGCGGCCACCACAGGTTCAGCTGGTACGGCACCGCGGCGATCATCGCGGGGTTGATGCCGATCAGGCAGCGCAGATCGCTCTGCACGGCCAGCCGCAGCCGCAGATAGGCCCGTTCGAGGTGGTCGCCGGGGTCGGTGGGCACGGGCAGGACGGCCCAGGGCGCCCCGGTGCCCGGTTCGGCGGAGAGCGGCTCGCCGAAGCGGGCGCCGAAGTCGACCTGGCTGGCGCCCACATGGGGGTGGCCGTCGGCCGTGGTGGGCGGGGCGGTGAGCGGATCGTGCTTGAGGTTGAGGACGGCGTCGGGCCGCTGGAGCACCTCGGGGAAGTGCTCGATCAGCGGGGCCCAGGCCGCGAAGTAGAACGGCATGAAGGTGGTGCTCATGAAGCGCGGGGTGACGGGCACCTTCTTGTGTGCTCCGGTGCTGCCGCTGCTGGTGAAGTAGACCTCGGGCGCGTCGGCCGTGAGCAGGCCCCGCTCGCCGGCGGCGGTCCGCTCGATCAGGGGGGCGTGGGCGGCGTAGTCCTGGAGCGGGACGGCGGCGCGGAAGTCGTCCATCGTGCGGATGCGGGCGAACCCGTGCCGCCGGCCGAACTCGGTGTCCGCGTTGAAGTCCAGCAGGTCGGCCAGGGCCCGTGCCTGGGCGTGCGCCATGTCGCCGTTCTCGGCGGCGAGCCGCTCGCGCGCGGCGTACACGCGCTCGCGGTAGCGACCGGCGTGGCCGGGGGTGTGCCATACGGAGGGGGCGTTCACGCGGTGAGCACCTCCCGTACGGCCTCGGCGGCGCGGTCGGCGCTGGGCTGTTCCGGCAGTTCGGTCACCGGGAGGTCGTGCACCTCCTCCAGCAGCAGCTTGCGCAGATCCCGCTGATAGCGCTCGAACCCGGCCATGTCACCTTCGTCGCCGTCGTATTCAAGGGAGTTGAGGTCCGCGCCGTCGCCGCGCCGCCGCCAGGCGGAGGACGGCGAGACATCGAGGTAGACCACCCGGTCCGGCTGCGGGAACGTGCGCCACCAGTCGTACATCAGGGTGTCCCGGACCCCGGCCATCCGGCACTTCGCGAGGATCTTGTAGTAGTACGAGTCCACGAGCACCGGCACCCGCGGGTCCCGTCCGTGCACCTGGTCCCGCATGTGCACCACGGCCGTCTGGAGCACGCTGGCCAGGAAGTCCGCCGAGTAGGCGGTGCCGAGGCCGGGCAGCAGGTGGTCCTGGAGGTCGCGGCGGAGCCGGGTGATCAGGGTGTGCTCGGGGGCGACGAAGGCGCTGTCCGTCGACATCAGCCGCCACTCGGGCAGCAGCCCGGCGAGGCGGCGCATCACCGACGACTTGCCGGCTCCGTCGGGGCCGAGCAGGACGAAGAACGGGCCGCCGGCCGTCATGCCGTGACCCCCTTGACGCGCTCGGCCAGTCGCTGCCGCAACTCCGCCGCCTCCCCCACCGCGACGGGATGCCCCACGAGTTCCAGCATCGGCAGATCGGAGACGTGGTCGCCGTAGGCCCAGCAGTCGCGCGGGTCGACGTCGGGGCGGGACGCCAGCTGCCCCAGCACGGCGGCGCGTTTGCCGGCGCCGATGACCGGGGTCTCGACCTCGCCGGTGTAGCGGCCGTCGGCGACGAGCGGGCGGGTGCAGAGGACTGTGTCGGCGCCCACCTCACGCGCGAGGGGCGCGAGCAGCGGCGGGAAGGAGCCGGAGACGAGGACGACGCTCGCACCGGCGGCGCGGTGAGCGGTCAGGGCTTCCCGGGTCGACTCGATGTAGAAGTCCCGGCCGGAGGAGGTGCGTTCGGCGAACCAGTCCTCGGCGAGTTCGCCGATCGTCTCCACCGGCTCGCCGGCGTAGTGGCCGTAGTAGAAGCGGTTGATGTCCTCGCGGGGGGTGCCGTCGGCGGCCCGGCGGCGGACCTCCGCCATGATCCGCTCGTACTCCCGCTCCCCGGCCGCGCCCCGCCGGCGCACCAACTGGTGGTGGAGGAAGTCGAACATGCTCTTGACGGTGATCAGGGTCTCGTCGACGTCACTGAAGACCAGGTAGGGGCGGCCCGCAGCCGGCCTGCGGCTGGGTTCTGACATGTAGGGCTCCTTCTTGATGCCGGCCGGTGGCCCGCTGCGCATCCGGGCCACCGGCTGTCACTCGGTACACATCTCGGTCACGCGATACGGACGTCGGCCGATTCCGGTTGCTTCGCCGCGGCCAGGATCGCCGCGGTGTCCTGGAGGGACCGTTCGGCCGCCCGGGTCTCCTTGGCGTGGGAGACCTGGGTGTCGAAGGCGGTGAACCGGACCTCCATCACGGCGGCCTCCCCGCCGCCCTGGAGCACGGCGAGTTCGCAGGAGAACGTCGTCCGGGTGCGGTGCGGTGAGCGGTGCGAGAGGATCGTGCACCGCACGGTCGCGGGCAGCGGGAAGAGGAAGTTGCGGTAGCGGGTGGCGAAGGTGTCGATCACGAAGTAGTTCTTGCCGACCGTCTCCGGCGGCAGGTAGTGCTGCTCGGCGACCGCGATGAACATCTGCCGCCCGGCCTCCATGACCAGCATGCCCTGCATGTGCTGGCCGGTGAGGTGGTCGGACATCACCTCGTTGCCGGAGTCCACCAGCAGGTCCGACTCGAACGAGCCGGGGCCGGTCTGCCGGGGCAGGGAGATCAGCACGTTCTCCGCCCGGTGCTTGTGCGCGATCTCCCGCCCGGCACGGTCCCGCAGCGCCCGGTCGTCGATGACGACCGCGTCCGTGAGGCCGCGCCGGGCCAGGGTGTCGCGGATGAACTGGACGTCGAACGGGGACACCCCCTGCCCGAGCGTCACCGAGGCCGCGCCGCTGCCGCCGGGGAACGCGCCCTCCCTTATCCGCCGGGCGAGCTGCGAGACCGTCAGTACGCCTTCGCGCCGGGCGAATTCGGCGAAGACGTCGCCCACGAGGAAGAGGGGGGCCGCTTCCGCCTCGGTGCGGCGGGGGGCCTCATGCATCTCGGAGGACACGGCGAACGCCCCTCACTCGGAGAGCCGGCGGCTCAGTTCCGGAAACCTGGGGTCGCTGCCCAGGGCGCCGCCCTCCGCCCAGCGGCCGCGCGGCACCTCCTGGATGTACACGGTGATCTTGTCCAGGGGGGCTCCCGTGACGCGCCGGACGGTACGGGTCAGCTCCTCCAGGAGTTCCTGCGCCTGGGCGTCGTCCTGACCGTCCCAGGTGGTGACGGAGATGATGGGCATGGGGCTTCTCCTGTGCTGAATGCCGGTGGGTACGCGGTGGGGTCAGGGCTGCGGGGCGGCGGTGGTCCGCAGGTTCTGGAAGGACGCGCCGCGCAGCTTGAGGTGTGCGTGGATGTCGCCGCCGAGGCCGAACTCGCCGATGGCGCCGCCGTAGCTGCGCTGGTAGCTCATCCACAGCACGACCACGTTGATGATCCGGTTGGCCCCGGGCAGTGCGGGGTCCGGGAACGGGTCGGGCAAGGTCGCGTGGTAGCGGCCGTTCCCGTCGGCGTCGGTGACGAAGACGTTCGGCACTCCGAGCGGGCCCGGCCGGGTCGGCCCGGCGGGGTCCAGGTCGCGGGTGCGCAGCGACATCACGGTGTAGACGCTGTCCGGGACGAGCCGGGAGAACTCGAAGCCGAACGTCCCCCGGTGGCCGTCAGGGGTGACCCCGACCTCCAGGGTGCCGCTCGCCCGCATCCAGGCGCCGAAGGTCACCGGGGCGGTGACCTTCGGCCCGTCCTCGGGACGCAGATCCGGGATGGGCACCTCGTGGAAGGCGTGGCTGGGCCGCTCGACCCGGTGGGCCTGCGGCAACTGCTCCGGTGCGAACACCATGGCGTAGTTGTTGCACGGCAGGGGCAGCGGAAGCGTGTACAGGACGAGGTCCTTGTCGGCCCCGTCGGGCTCGGTGTCCAGCTCCCGGACCACGGTGTACGGGGCGAGCGTGCCGAACTCGGGCAGCGGGCTGTCCGGGGAGACGACGGCCGCGCCCCACTCCGGCCGGGTCGTACCGTCCCGGGCGGTCCGGTTGATCATCCCGACCACCACGAAGTTGCCGTCGGCGTCCATGACTTCGCTCGGCGGGTAGAGCGGGCCCTGGGTGGTGAGGCTGAGCCGGTGCGTCTCCGTGGCGCCCGGGGTCGTGGTCCAGGGGGCCGCGACGGTCTCAGGCATCGGCGCGCTGGTAGACGCGGGTGTAGAGACCGTTCTCGCCGCCGACGATGAAGCGGTCGCCGGCCTGCTGGACGATGTCCTGGTACTCGGCCGAGGTGAAGACCTTCTGGTATTCCTCCGGCTCGCAGTCGAAGCCCGCCACGAACATCACGCCGGGCTGGGTGCTGAGCAGCGTGTGGTACGCCAGGAACGTGGTGACCGGCTCGGCGCGGCGGACGACGTCGAAGATGGTGTTCTCGCGCCACTCGCGGTAGGCCGGGTACTCCTTCGGCTTGACCTCGATGTAGCGCAGCTGGACGTACGGCGTCAGGGGCAGCGGGTCGGCGGTGTCCTTGGGGGCCTCGACGAACTCCAGGAGCTGGCGCCGGAAGTCGCTGACCAGGTCCGCCGAGACGGCGTCCCACAGCTTCCGCCAGCCCGCCGACAGCGCTTCCAGCTCGGCGTGGTCCTTGACGGGCGTGATTTCGAGAACGTTGTCGCCGTCCGCGCTGCGGAACAGGGTGCGGCCGGCCAGCGGTTCCTTCGCGTTCAGTTCGCGCCAGCGGGCCAGAACCTCGTCCGTCTTGCCGGGAGCGACGCCAACTTCGTTGAGAATGAGCAGAGTGGCGGACATCGTTATCCCTCTCGATGAATTTCGAAATAAAATGCTGGTGACGTCACGACCATTGAGATGCCGGCGCAGGGATCGCCACGAAGAATGGCGAGAATGCATGGCCGGGACGGCGCTCGGGCCGGATCCCGGAGCGCGTCAGGCTACGGCGACGCCCTTGGCCACGAGTACCGCGGCCGCCTCGGCGACGGTCTGCTCGGGGACGAGTTCGCCCGTCTCGATCTCGATGCCGAAGGATTTCTGGAGACGCAGGGCGAGTTCCTCCAGCAGGAGCGAGTCGATCTCCATGGCCTCGAAAGTCGTGTCCGGCGTGACATCCGCCGTCGGCACGTTCAGTTCCGTCAGGAGCACGACGATGCGGGCGGCGATCGAATTACCCATATCTTCCTCCGCGGGTCGCTGGGAACGCCGACTTCGAATTCAGGGCTTTGAATCCCATCGCGTCCCATGGATCCAATCCTGGGATCTGCGTCCGGGTGGAGGAAGTGTCTCCCCATGATGGTGGTGGCAACACCACCATCCGTGAAACCGGGTCGCGGCCCGGTCCCTCTTACGGGGTGCTTCCCGGAGCGATGCGCCGGTGTCCCGTACCGGCGCCCGCCGTCCCCAAGGTAGGGCTAAGGCGGCCCCGAGGCGGATACGCCCGCGAACTCCCGCGCCTTTATGGCCGCGGCGGCGCGGGGCTGGGCTATGTACACGGTCAGTACCGACTCGGAGAACTCCGGCATGCGCATCAGCAGGCGGTCGAAGACCATCACCCCGGTGTGCGGGTGGGCGAATCTGCGCACGTTCTGATAGGGGTCCTCGACCTCGTGCCGGTCCCACAGTTCGGCGAACTTCGGGCTCGCCCGGCGCAGCCGATCCGCGATCCTGCCGAATTCCGGGTCGTCCGGGAAACGGGCCGCCTGTGCCCGGAAGTTGGTGACCAGCCCCCGAGCCACCTTTTCGGTGTCGGGATACTTCGCCCGGGTTTCCGCTTCGGTGAAGAACTTCTCCAGGCAGTTGTCCCCGCTCGCATTGAGACGGAACAGCGAGCGGGCGGATCCGTTGGCCAATTCGATACGCCCGTACCGATCGGTGAGGTAGGCGGGACTGGAGGACCAGCTCTCGACGAGCGCGCGCATGTGCGGGAACATGCCGCCTGGGGGCTTCCCGTCCGTGTGCCGGGGCGGGTTGAGCCCGGCCAGCCGGAAGAAATACCGGCGCTCACCATCGTCCAACCGCAGGGCGTTGCTGATGGCGTGCACGATTCCCTCGGAGACATTGATGTCCCGGCCCTGTTCCAGCCAGGTGTACCAGGACACCCCGACACCCGCGAGCGCCGCGACCTCTTCCCGGCGCAGTCCGGGGGTGCGCCGTCGCTCGACGTTCACCAGACCGACTTCTTCGGGTGATATTCCCTCCCGGCGGGTCCGCAGGAAATGCCGCAGCTTCGCCCGACGTAAAGGTCCGGATAAGTGCGGAGGTGCAGTTGACTGCATGTATCGACCTCTCTTCTTGAATCCATCCGACCCGGAATGATCTCACTATATTTTTTAGTTAAACGGAAGGCCCCACTCAAGCCCGACGGCGATTTTCGGCAATGGCCGCCCGGGCGTGACGGCGGCGGACCCGGTACCGGAACCACTGGTGGTGGTGCCACCCTGGTGGACACGCACTCCCTCCCTGCCGGCACCGGCGGGAGACTGGTCGCCATGGTCCCCACGACGCGGTACACCACGAACGACACGGCGAGCGGCGCGAGGGCGGGTACGGCCCGGCGTGTCGTGGTGCGCGGCGAGACCGCCCCGCTGCGCCTGTTCTGCTTTCACCATGCGGGCGGCAGCGCCTGGTCCTTCGCGGGCTGGGGGCACCGGCTCGGGCGCGGGATCGACGTGGTGCCGGTGTCCCTGCCCCCGCGGTCGGCGTCCGCGGCGGACTCCCCCGGATCCGTCGGCACGATGGACGACCTGGTCCGCGAGGTGGCCGGGCGGCTCGCTCCCGCCCTCGACGAGCCCCACGCCTTCTACGGCCACAGCATGGGTGCGCTGATCGCCTACGAGGTGGCCCAACGGCGCCTCGCCGCCGGCCGCCGGCCGCCCGTCTGCTTCGTGACCGGCGCCCACCGCGCACCGCATCTGCCGGCCCCCGACCTGACCACGGACCTGTCGGACACCGCGCTGGAGTTGCTGCTGGGCCTGGGCGGAGCCGGCCGGCTGCTGCGGGAGGACCCCCGGCGGATGCGGGACGTGGTGAACCGGCTCCGTCAGGATCTGCTGGTCGGCGCCACCTACCGGTACCCGGCGGCGGAACGCCGGCCGCTGCCGTGTCCGGTTCAGGTGTTCCACGGCAGCGACGACCCGTTGGTTCCCACCGCGCACGCGGCAGCCTGGGAGCGCCATGCGGCGGGATCCTTCTCGCTGCGCCTGATGCCCGGAGGTCATTTCTTCCACAAGGAACACAAGGAGCTTTTCTTCGGGGAGTTGGGGCGGGCCCTGCGGGCGGCGGACGCCGCTCACCGGCGGTGAGGCGCTGAACTCCGGGCGTTCCCGGGCTCGTTGACCGCCGTTCTTCAGCGAGTACCCATGCCCGGCACACCTGTGCGCAAACCGTACTGAAGTGTGATTCTCGCCGCTGACATTGCGTTTTCGTCCGGCCTACATTTCGTTGGCATGGATACCACGACCTCCAGGTCCGGCAGCAAGAAGCAGCGACGCAATGAGCTGACGCACTTTCTGCGCAGCCGCCGCGCCGCGCTCTCCCCCGCCGATGTCGGAATGGGGTCGGCCGGCGGTCGCACCCGGGCGGGTCTGCGCCGGGAGGAGGTCGCGGTCCTGGCCGGGGTGAGCGCCTCCTGGTACGCGTGGCTGGAGCAGGGCCGCCCCATCAACGTCTCGGACGGGATCCTGGACGCGATCAGCCGCGCGTTACGCCTCACCGAGCGCGAGCGCGTCCATCTGTACCGGCTCGCCGACACCAATCCCCCGCTGCCGGCGCCGCGTGCGGACCCGTCGGACACCGAGGTCCTCCAGCGGGTGGTCGACACCCAGGCATCGGGTCCGGCGTGCGTCATCGACCGGTACTGGGACATCCTCACGGTCAACGAGCAGGCCGCCAGGGTGCTTCACCTGGGGCAGGACGGCAACGAGAACTTCCTGACCGGCCTGTTCACGGGATCCCACGGCCGCCGGTACGTCGATCTGCCCCAGGTGGCCCGTCAGATGACCGCCCGCTTCCGCCTCCAGACGTCCTACCTCGCCGACGATCCGCGATACGAGCAGATAGCCGACCGGCTCTCCGCCGACAGCCCGCGGTTCGCCGAGTTGTGGGCCCGTCACGAGGTCGAGGAGTTCGTGCCCACGACCGTCGAGCTGGACCATCCCGGCCAGGGCCCCGTCTCCTACGCGCTGTACACGATGGATCTCGACGAAGCCTCCTCCGTCCGGCTGCTGATGTATCTGCCGCCGGGCGGCACCGACCCGCAGCCGGCCTGGACGTAACGTTTCCTCAGGGAGCGGCGGGCCCGGCCCGGGAAGGTGGTGTTCCCACCACCACCGGGGCCGGTCACAGCGCCGGCACGGTCTGGCAGGGCGGTGTCCGGCCGCCCGATAATCGTCATACGCCTCGGTACGTCCTCGCGACGGCGCCGCATCCGCGCCGTCCCGCGTACCCGGCCACGTGTGCCGTCCCTCCCCCGTTCCCCGGCCGGAGGGCGGCACCTTCCGACGGGCCCGGTCTGACGCCCGGCACCCGAAATCAGGGAGGCCCCCCTTGGCATTCGCGCTGTCCCACGGACTTCTCGCGCGGGAAGGACTTCTGGCGAAGGAGGCGGCGGTATGAGCAGGGCCGCGGTCCTCGCCGGACTCGGCACCTACGTGCCGCCCCGCGTCGTCACCAACGACGATCTCGCCCGCACCACGGACACCTCCGACGAATGGATCCGCTCCCGCACGGGCATCACCCGGCGCCACTGGGCCGATCCCGGCACCGCCACCGGCGACCTGGCCGTCGAGGCGGGCGGGCGGGCGCTGAAGTCGGCCGGCTCCGGCGATGTCGACCTGGTCGTCGTCGCCACGACCACGCCGGATCACCCCTGCCCGGCGACCGCGCCCGACGTCGCCCACCGGCTGGGCCTGAACTCGGTCGCCGCGTACGACGTCGCCGCCGTGTGCAGCGGTTTCGTCTACGCGATGGCGTCCGCGGCGGGCGCCATCGCCGCCGGGATCGCCGAACGCGTGCTGGTCATCGGGGCGGAGACCTACTCCACGATCCTCAACCCCGAGGACCGCACCACCTCGGTGATCTTCGGTGACGGCGCCGGAGCCGTGGTGCTGCGGGCCGGCGAACCGACCGAGCCGGGCGCGCTGCTCGGACACGACCTGGGGAGCGACGGCTCGCTCAAGGACCTGATCATCGTCCCGGCCGGCGGCTCCCGGCAGCCGGCCGCCGCGGTGACCGGCTCCGGCGCCCGCCCCGCCGAGACGTACTTCCACATGGAGGGCAAGCCGGTCTTCCGGCACGCCGTGACCCGCATGGCGGCCTCGTCCCGGGCCATGCTCGATCGGGCCGGCTGGGCCCCGGAGTCGGTGGACTGGTTCGTCGGCCACCAGGCGAACGTCCGGATCCTGCACGCCGTCGCCGACCAGCTCGGCATGGCCCGCGACCGCACGGTCGTCAACCTCGACCGGGTCGGCAACACCTCGGCGGCCTCCATCCCGCTGGCACTCGGCGACGCCGTCTCCGGGGGCCTGCTGACGCCCGGCGACCGCGTCCTGATGAGCGCTTTCGGAGGCGGCGTGACCTGGGGCTCCACGGCCCTGGTGTGGCCGGAGATCGCGGTGGGCTAGCCGCGCTTCACCCTGGCGGCCGCCGGCGCAGGAGACCGGCGGCCGCCGTCCCTGTCCGGCGGCCGCCCCGCCGTGACCGATCACCAAGACCAAGGAGCTGGACGATGCCCGAATCCCAGGCCGGTCCCACCCCGTTGCGCATCGCCGTCCTCGGCGCCGGCAACATCGGCCGCCCGCTGGGCCGCCACTGGCTGGCCGCCGGTCACACCGTGACCTTCGGTTCCCGGACTCCCGAGCGGCTCGCCGCCCTCGTCGCGGAGTCGGGCGAGCGGGCGCGGGCGGCCACGTACCCGGACGCGGTGGACGCGGGTGACGTGGTGCTGCTGGCGGTGCCGCGTCCGCATCTGGAGGAGGTGCTGGCGCAGGTGGCCGACCGGCTGACCGGGAAGACCGTGATCGACGCGACGAGCCCGATCGGGCTCTCGGCGGACGGCTTGTTCGTGTCCGAGCTGGGCCCGGGACTGACCCAGGGCAGCTGGTCGGCGAAGCGGCTGCCGGGCAGTTCGGTGGCGCGGGCGTTCTGCCACTTCCCGGACGAGCTGCTGTGGTCGCGCGGGACGCGGCAACGGCACTTCTGGGGAATGGCGGTCGCCGCGGACGACGCGGACGCGCTGCGGATCACGGAACGCCTCGTCCACGACGCGGGCTTCGTCCCCGTACCGCTCGGCGGCCTGGACGAGTCCGCGGCGCTGGAGCCCGGTGGCGCGCTCTTCGGACACTTCTCGACGGCGGCCGGCCTGCGCAGGGCCGCGGGCATCGGCGGCTGACGCCCGTACGGCGGCGGCCGCGTCCCCGGACGCGGCCGCGTCGTCGCGCGTCACCCGGAAAACGCAGCGACCGCCTGTCCCGACCGGCCGGAGCCGGACGGGGCAGGCGGTCGTCGCATGACCGGATCTCCCTGCTCGGCGCCGGTCAGCGCTCCGTGCCGGCCTGACCGGCGGCGATCGGCAGGGACTCCGCGGGGACCGGCTCCTGCCGGACGGGCACCGGCTTCTTCCTCGGGTTGGACCAGCGCCGGGTGATCGGGCGCTCGATCAGGGCGTACAGCGCCCAGGACGCGAGGATCGAGACGCCGAGGGCGAGCAGCATCATGGCCGCGGCCTGCGGTGGGGTGTACGTCTTGCTGCCGAGCAGCCGCCACACGCCTTCCAGCACGGTGAAGTGCACGAGATAGAAGGCGAAGGAGATGTCGCCGAGCCAGACCGTCACCTTGTTGCGGAAGAGGGTGAAGCGACCCTCGTCGTCCGCGATGGCGCCGGCGGCGATGAGGATGGCGGCCGGGATGACGCAGACGGCGCGCGAGGAGTACATGTACGGCGTGAAGTAGCCGAGCACGTAGCTGGCGACGAGCAGCGCACCGGCCCAGACCATCCCGATGTTGCGCCAGCGCCCCGACATCACCGAGCGGGCCACCAGGATGCCGAGTGCGAAGTCCAGTACCCGCGGGAACGGCAGGATGTACGAGACGAAGTACTGGTTCACCGAGGTCTCGGGCTCCATGGGCATGAACACGGAACCGGCCGGGACGAGCTGGGTGGACAGAAACGGCGTGGCGATGATGGCGAGGCCGACGATCGCCACCCAGAGATTGATCCGGTGGACCGGGATCTTCTTGATCAGGCGGAGCAGGAGCGGGAAGGACAGATAGAAGATCGCCTCGACCGCCAGGGACCAACCGGCCGGATTCACCCCGAAGTTGATGGAGAAGTCCGGGTAGTACACCTGGAGCATGAAGAAGTTGAGCACCCCGATCTTCATGTCGGTGATCGGTGCCGCGAAGACCACCATGGCCAGGACCCAGACCACCAGGTAGTTGGGGACGATCTTGAGGAACCGGCGGCGCCAGAAGCGCGGCGCGGTGTCCGTGTCCCGGGCCGACCAGGTCAGCACGAAGCCGCTGAGCACGAAGAAGAAGCTGACGCCGAGGGCGCCGGCGTGGTGTACGGAGCGGTAGTAGTCGTGCACGTTCTCGGGGCTGAGCCAGGGCACGCCCAGGAAACCGAGCAGCGCCGCATGGTAGAGAAAAACCACGAAAGCGGCGGGAAAACGCAGCCCGGTGAGCGTGTTGAGGCGAGTGACCCGGGAGCGCCCCGTCGCACTCATTCGGTCTGTCGACACGTATCTACTCCTTGGGAAATGCGGGGTCCGGACAATCGCAAGCTACCCGACCCTTCCCTCCGATACAGGGGTGGCTCCATCCGGTTACTCCCAGCACCACCGGGGCGACTACCAGGCATTTTGCGATGGGTGGTGGTCCTACCACCATGACTGGGAAACACTTCCCGAAGACTCGGTGCGCCCGCGATGATGGCCCCATACCCACCTCACCCCAGCGATCCACCAAACAATTCCCCGACCCCTTCAGCGAATTCCTTAATTAATTCATCGCAGGAATATCCCACCGGGAGCAGGAATGTCCCACGGTGCGACCGGTCAGCCGGCCTCGCAGCTCTCATCCCCACCACCCCGCCCCTCGCAGCCGGCCGGACCGGCGAAGGACTCGGCGCTGCGCGGCTGGCTGGCCGTGGCCGGACTGGCCCTCGGGGTCTTCTCCTTCGTCACGACCGAGACCCTGCCGATCGGACTGCTGCCGTCGATCGCCGACGGCACGTCGGTGTCGGTCGGCGCGGCGGGCTTTCTGGTGACCGGCTTCGCCATGGTCGCGGCGGCGACAGCGGCGCCGCTGACCACGCTGACGGGCCGGATGGACCGCAAGTGGCTGCTCGCGACGCTGATGACCCTGTACATCGCCGGCAATCTGCTGGCGACGGTGGCCGCCACCTATCCGCTGCTGCTGGCCGCCCGCATCATCGTGGCGCTGGCCCACGGTGTCTTCTGGTCCATCGCCGTGTCGATCGCCGTACGGCTGGTGCCCGAGCGGCACGCCGTGCGCGCGACCTCGGTGGTGCTCGGCGGGATCTCGCTGGCCTCGGTCGCGGGCACGCCGCTGGGTACCGCGATAGGCCAGTCGACGAGCTGGCACGTGGCGTTCGGGTGCGTGGGTCTGCTCGGTGTGCCGGTGCTGGCGGCGGCGCTGCTGTTCATGCCGGCGCTGCCGGCGCGGGGCAGCGGCAACCTGCGCACGCTCCTCCATGTCCTGCGCCATCGCACCCTGTTGGCGGCGATCGGCGTGACGGCGCTCGTGATGAGCGGGCACTTCCTGGCCTTCACCTATGTGACGCCCTATCTGGAGGAGGTCACGGGTGTCCGGTCGTCGCTGATCAGCGTGCTGCTGCTGGCCTTCGGCGTGGCTGGGCTGGTGGGCAACTTCGCGGCGGGTGCGGTGGTGGCGCGTGCGCTGCGGGGCAGCCTGATCGGCAGCAGCGGGCTGCTGGCCGTCGTCCTGGCGGTGATGTGGGCGGGCGGTGCGAGCGCCCCGCTCGCCGTGACGATGCTGGTGTGCTGGGGCATGCTGTACGCGGCTTTGCCGGTGGCGCTCCAGACGTGGGTGCTGCAAGCCGTCCCCGAGGAGAGCGAGGCGGCTTCCTCGTGGTACGTGGCGGCTTTCAACGGTGCCATCGGTGTCGGGTCGTTGATCGGCGGGCTGATCACGAACGCGTCGGGGCAGCGGCCGACCATGCTCGCGGCGGCGGTGTTCGCGGCGGGCGCGACGGCGCTGGCCGTGGCGTGCGGGCGGGGCCGCGCACAGCAGCGGGACTGAGCCCGCCCGCGGCCCCTCTCCCCCGCCCGGGGCGCGCCTGTCCGGCGCGCCCCGCCCGTCTCACGGCTGCCGGCGCCGGTTCCACTCGGCCATCAGGCCGAACAGGGTGAGCCGGTCGACCACCGGCTGATCGGGGTGGATCTCGCGGTAGCGCCGGTAGACGTTGGCCACGACGCGTTCGGCGTCGAGCCAGTCGGCGTACTCGGCGAGATCGACGCCGAACGCCGCCTCCTGGAAGTCGAGCCCCTTGGCGTACGCGGCGTCGGCCTGCTCGACGACATGGCGGAAGTAGTCCCGCACGGCGCGGATCCCGTCGGCGTCGGTCACCGGGCCGTGGCCCGGGACCACGGTCGTCGCGCCGAGGCCGATCATCGTGTCGCAGGCGTCGATCCAGCCGGCGACGGGGCCGCTCCAGACGACGGGCGTGCACCCGATGAACAGCAGGTCACCGGCGAAGAGCACGCCCGCGTCGGGGACGTGCACCACGGTGTCGGCCGCGGTGTGGGCGGGCCCGAGGTTGAGCAGCCGCACCTCACGGCCGCCCACCTCGACGGTGAGGCGCCGGTCGAAGGTCCGGTCGGGCGTGCGCAGCCGGATGCCGCCGAAGTCGAACGCGGCGAAGCGCTCGCGCAGGTACGGCGTGAGCGTCGGCCCGAGGTCCATCACCTGAAGGGCCGCGGTCATCTCCGGCGCCATCTCGCCGCGCATCTCGTGTGCCGTGCCCTCGGCGGCGATGAGGCGGGTCGCCTCGGGCAGCAGCTGGCCGCCGTGGGTGTGGTCGCCGTTGGCGTGGGTGAGCACGGCGTGGCTCAGCGGGTGCCGGTCGGTGACCGGCCGCATGCCGGAGAGCATCTCGGCGGTGAGCGGCAGATCGTAGAGCGTGTCGACCAGCAGGGCGGCGCCGTCGCCCGCGACCAGCCCCGCGTTGCTCATGCCGTAGCCGCCGTCCGGCAGCAGCCACGCCCAGACACCGTCGCCGACCTGGTGCAGTCCCTTGGTGAAGGGCAGGGCGGAGGGGGCCGGGTTGACTCGCGGACGGCGGGGCCGGGCGGTGGCGGGGCCGGGGCGGGCGGCGAGGGGATGCGGTGCGGTGCCGGCCCGTACGGTCTGCCGGACCTCGCCGAGCCCGTCGGCGCGCAGCGACACCACGTCACCGTCCTTGAGCCAGCCGCGGAACGCCGCGAGGTCGCCGAGGTCGAGGTGTTCGAGCAGACAGCAGCCGGGCACGGTGCCCGAACCGAAGACGTCCCCCGGCCGCAGCTCGACCCCGCGGGAGGCGTACGAGACGACCTCGGGGAACGTCCAGTCCATGGCGTCGGTACGGCCCTCGCCGACCGTCTCGCCGTTGACCTCGGCCCGCACCCCCAGCGCGAGCCTGCCGTCCGGGCCGATGGGCAGCTCATCGGGGGTGACCAGCCACGGTCCGAGCGTGGCGGCGCCGTCCTTGCCCTTCGCCTGGCCGATCTTGAGCTGGCTCTCCAGGCCCTGGAGGTCGCGGGCGCTCCAGTCGCAGAAGAGGGCGTAGCCGGCGATATGACCTGCCGCCTGTTCGGGCGTCAGATCGCGGCCGGCGGTGCCGATCACCGCGGCGATCTCCAGCTCGAAGTCGAACCAGGCGCTGCCGGGCGAGATGGTCACGTCGTCGTGGGGGCCGATGACGGAGGCGGGGTTGGCGAAGTAGAAGGCCGGGATCTGATACCAGGTCGGCCCCAGCTCCCCGGTGTCGCCGACCGCGCGGAGGCCGCCGCGCATGTGGTCGAGGAAGCAGAGGCAGTCCCGTACGGACGGCGGCCTGGGGATGGGGGCGCGCAGCGTGACGTCGGCGAGGGCGACGGTCCCGGCGGGCTCGGCGAGGGCCCGCTCACCGGCCTGCCGCAGTGCGGGGCCGAGCAGTTCGGTCAGGGTCGTGCCCGGCGGAAACGCATGGATCAGGTCACCGTCGAGGACACCGGTGCGGTCGCCGTCGGCGGTGGCGTAGGTGACGAAGCGCAAAACGACCTCCTTCGAGCCGGCCTGTGTTGGCCAGCATAGAATATGATTCCTAGCATAGAAGGAGGTGTCGTGGCCACGAGACGAGAGCACACGAGTCACGAGAGCAGTGAGCGGATCCTGAGCGCCGCGGCGGAGCTGTTCGCCGAGAAGGGCTACCGGCAGACCACGTTCGCCGCCGTGGCCGAGCGGTCCGGGATCAGCAGGGGCTCGATCCCGTGGCACTTCGGCAGCAAGGAAGGGCTGTTGCTGGCCGTCCTCGAACGCTCGGTGCAGCTGATCAGCGCGGGCCTCGCCGAGGAACCGGCGGACGCCGAGGGGGCGCAGGCGGGTCTCGACCGCATCGTCGAAGGCGCCCATGCCCTGTGGGCGTTGCCCACCACCAAGCTCTTCGCCACCCTCCTGGTCGAGGCGCTGGAGCCGGACTCGCCGATCCACGGCCGCTACGCCGAGATCCACCACACCCTGCGCGACCACTGCCGGCGGCGGCTGGAGCGGCTGGAGCTGCCGCCCGGGATCTCCGCCGAGGCGCTCTCCGCCGCGATCATCGGCGCCGGGATCGGCATCCACCAGCAGTGGCTGCTGGCGCCCGACCGGGTCGACGCCGAGCGGGCGCTGGCCGCGCTGCGCGCGATGGTGGCGGCGGTGGTGACACCCGCCGGGACATGACCGGCCGGCGGCGCCTCCCCCTTCGCGATTTCCGGCCCCTCACCTCCCTGGGTCTGGCCTCGGGCCGGACGCGCGGCGATCATCTCCACGTCGGGACGGAACCCGGCACCGACACAGCCGCGGTGGTGCGTCACGAAGGAGGTCCCGGTGGCGACGGTGTGTCTGCTGGGCACGTGGGACACGAAGGGCGAGGAGTACGGGTGGCTCCGCGACCGGCTCCGGGAGGCGGGCGCGACGGTGCTCCTGGTGGACGTCGGCGGGTACTCCGCCGACGCCCCGGCCGAGGTGTCCGCGCAGGAGGTCGCGGCGGCGGCCGGTGCCGATCTGACGGAGCTGCGGATCCGGCGCGACCGCGGCGCCATGACGGCCGCCATGGCGGAAGGGGCCGCCCGCATCGTGCGCCGCCTCCACGCCCGAGGCGCCATCGACGGCTTCCTCGCCGCCGGCGGCTCCAGCGGCTCCGCGATCGCCGCCGCGGCCATGCAGGCCCTGCCCCTCGGATTCCCCAAACTCCTGGTCTCCACGATGGCCGGCGGCGACGTCCGCCCCTACGTCGGCGAGACCGACGCCACCCTCATGTACGCGGTGGTCGACCTCGCCGGCGTCAACTCGGTGTCGGAGCAGGTGCTGGGCAACGCGGCCGCGGCGGTGGCCGGTATGGCCGAGGCGTACCGCCGCAGACGGGCCGGGACGCCGGCGAACGCCCGCCCGGCCGTCGCGCTCACAATGTTCGGCGTCACCACCCCGGCGGCCGACGAGGCCCGGCGCACGCTCGGCGCACTCGGCTACGAGACCCTTGTCTTCCACGCCACCGGCTCCGGCGGCCGCGCCATGGAGAGCCTGATCCGTGCCGGTCTGATCGCCGGTGTCCTGGACCTCACCACCACGGAGCTGGCGGACGAACTCGTCGGCGGCGTCCTGAGCGCGGGCCCCGAACGGCTGACGGCGGCGGCGCGGCGGGGCGTTCCCCAGGTGGTGAGCGTCGGCGCGCTCGACATGGTCAACTTCGGCCCGCCGGACACCGTGCCCGCCCGCTTCGCCGACCGCACCCTGCTGCGCCACAACCCCACCGTCACCCTGATGCGCACCACCGCCGCCGAAATGGCGGAGCTGGGCCGCCTCCTGGGCTCCAAGGTGGCCGCCGGAACGGGACCGTCCGCGATCCATCTGCCGCTGCGCGGCGTCTCCGCGGTCGACGTGGCCGGCGGCCCGTTCCGCGACGCCGCGGCGGATGAGGCGCTGTTCACGGCCGTACGCGACGCCACCGCGGGCACCGCCGTCGAGGTCCACGAACGGGACGAGGCGATCAACGACCCGGGCTTCGGCCGGGCGATGGCACACAGGCTCCACCACCTCATCTCCCTCACCGAGGAGGACGAACCGGCATGACCGGCAACGACCGACAGCACGTACTGCGGCGACTGCGGGCGACCGTGGCCGCCGGCCGCCCGGTGATCGGTGGCGGCGCCGGCACGGGCCTGTCCGCGAAGGCCGCGGAGGCCGGCGGCATCGATCTGCTCATCATCTACAACTCCGGCCGCTACCGGATGGCCGGCCGCGGCTCCCTCGCGGGCCTGCTCCCCTACGGCGACGCGAACGCCGTCGTGGTCGACATGGCCGCCGAGGTCCTGCCCGTCGTCGAGCACACCCCCGTACTGGCCGGGGTGAACGGCACCGACCCGTTCCGCCTCATGGGCCCCTTCCTCGACGACCTGAAGCGCATGGGCTTCTCCGGCGTGCAGAACTTCCCCACGGTGGGCCTCTACGACGGCACCTTCCGCCGCCATCTGGAGGAGACCGGCATGGGCTTCGGCCTGGAGGTCGACATGATCCGCCAGGCGCACGAGCGCGATCTGCTCACCGCGCCCTACGCCTTCGACCCGGACCAGGCGGCCGCGATGGCGCGGGCGGGCGCGGACGTCCTGGTCCCGCACGTCGGCCTCACCACCAGCGGCAGCATCGGCGCGCAGACCGCCCTCACCCTGGAGCAGGCGGCCGCGGCGGTCCAGGAGATGCACGACGCCGCGAAGCGCGTCAACCCGGACCTCCTCGTCCTCTGCCACGGCGGCCCGATCGCCGAACCGGCCGACGCCGCCTACGTCCTCGCCCACACCGAAGGCGTCGTCGGCTTCTTCGGCGCCTCCTCCATCGAACGCCTCCCCGCGGAGCGCGCCATCCGCGAGCAGACCGAGGCGTTCAAGGCGACGAGGCTCTGACGGGACGCTGCCGACCGGGCCCCCGCACCGGCGTCCGCGGCCGGTGCGGGCCTCCCGGGACAGCACGGTGACACCCAGGGGTTGAGGGCTTGTCAGTGGCTCTGGGTACGCTGGCACCAGCATGAGACGTACATGGCCCGGCGGCACGACGACGCCGGTTGGTGAACGGGGGCACAGTCATGGGCGATCAGTTCCAGAGCAGTCCGGAGACGCTGAAGGCCGAGGGGAGGAACTTCTCCGATATCGGCCGGGATTTCTACGAGGCGACCACCAGGCTGAAGAACGGCCTGGCCGCACAGGGTGACGGTGGAGGCGGCGGAGGCGAGCCGCCGAAGGAGACGACGTTCTCCAGCGTCGCCTCGGACGCCTGGAAGGGCATGAGCACCTTCAGCGACAAGCAGGGCACCCCGCCCTGGGGCGACGACGAGCTCGGCGAGAAGTTCGGTGTGGTCTACGAGGGCCTGCGCGACGGCATGACGTCCTCGATGGAGCACCTTGCCACCAAGCTCAACGAAATAGGCAAGGCGCTGGAGCGGATGGCGAAGAACCACGAGGAGAACGAGGACTTCAACGATGCTCTGATCAAGGAGCAGAAGCCCGAGAACCAGCTCGGCGGCGATGTGCGGGCTCTGAAGTCCGTGAGCACCTGACGGCACGGACCGACGGCCCCTGCCACACGCCGGGCCCCGTTCCCCCGCACGACCACGCCTGCCCCTCAGCCACCCCTTCGCCTTCACCTTCACCGACAGGAGAGAGTCCGTGTCACATCCTGGCGCGCCGGAACCGGTCCAGCCCGTCCCCACCACCGCCGAAGAGGCCTTGGCTGCCGCTCGGGCCCGATTCGAAGTGCTGGATCCGGCAGGAAACCCGGCGCCGTTGTACGTGGTGGAGTTCGACATCGGCTTCCTGATCCACGCCGTCATGCCCCCGCCGCCGCCCGGTACCCAGGCGCCGTTGGGCGGCAGCCACATGGTGATCGCCAAGTACGACGGCGCCATCACCTACGTCCCCAACTTCCCGCCGGACTCCGCGATCGATCTCTACCGCAGCATGCGCCGGTCCCACGGCTGAGCCGGCGAACTGACGGCGGGACGGCTTCGGGCCGGATGTCCGCCACAGCACGGTGACACGACAGAGTTGAGGTACCGGAAGGACCGGTACCCTCTGGCATGAGCATGGCTCTGCGCCGACGCAAGCCGGTGAAGCACACACCAGGCGCCCGACGGGCGTCTCCGGCAGCAGCAGAGAAGCAGGACACTTCCGCCGGCGGCGAGGCGGAAGAAGTCGGCCGGTCCAAGGGGCCGGGACGACACGTACCACATGGGCGACAACGGGGGTCTTCGTCATGTCTTTGATGCTGCCGAGCGCACTTGAGTGGCTTCTCGAGATGTGCGGCTTCGACTGGCCCACGGGCGACGAAGACAAAATGATGGAGTGCGCCAACACCTGGCGCCAGTTCGCCGCCGACGTTGAGAGCCTCCAGGCCCGCGGCGTGAGCGCCGCCGGCAACGTCCTCGCCGACAACTCCGGCGACTCCATCGACAGCTTCACCAAGACCTGGGAGAAGTTCGGCGGCGGCTCGGGCTACCTCGACGACGCCCGCCAGGGCGCCGAGCTGATCGCCATCTGCATGGACGCCGCGGCGATGCTCATCATCGGCCTGAAAGTGGCGGTGATCGCCCAGTTGGTCATCCTGGCGATCGAGATCGCCGCGGCCCAGGCCGCCGCTCCCTTCACCCTGGGCCTGTCCGAACTCGGCGCGATGGGCGCGGCCGCCGCCACGCGGCTGATCCTGCGCAAACTCCTCAAGGAGATAGCCAAACAGATTCTGGACGCGGCATTGGAGACCGCCAAGGAACCCTTTGTCTCCGCGCTCGAAGCCATGGTCTCCGACCTGGTCTCCCAGACCGTCGAGCAGAACTTCGGCAAACAGTCGGGCTACGACCTGGGCCGCACCGCCAAGACCGGTTACGAAGAGGGCAAGAACGCCCTGAAGAATTCCGGCTCCACCTTCGGCGAGTCCCTGCGCGACGGCGCCGGCTCCCGCGCCGGCCACGGCGCCCGTCACGGGCTGACCAACAGCGGACACGACGGCGGCGACGGTTCCTCGGACTCCGGCAACGACAGCTCGTCGGACTCCAACGATTCCTCGCCGAGCAACGACTCGTCGTCCAACGACAGCAGTTCGCCCAACGACAACAATTCGTCCGACAACTCCCCCAGCTCCGGCAATTCGCCGAGCGATTCCCCGAGTTCCGGCAACTCGCCGAGTTCCAGCAATTCGCCGGGTTCCAGCGGCTCGCCGGGCAGCGACGGCTCCGGGCGCCGGGCGCCGGATATCGGCGGTCCGCCGTCCTCGTCCCCGTCGAGCGGTTCGGACGGCTCCTCGTCGTCCGACGGCCCGTCGGCCGCGAGCCCGTCCACCGCTTCGTCGAGTACGCCGTCCGACAGCAGCCCGGACGGCACCGGCAGCCCGGACTCGTCGGGTCCCTCGTCCTCCTCGTCCTCACCGAGCCGCGGCTCCGACGCGCCCAGCCCGTTCGACGTGGGCACCCAGGCCTACAACGACAGCATCGGCCGTCCGCCGGGCGACGACTCGTCCACCCCGGATTCCCCCGACACCACCCCTGGCTCCGCCCGCCCGGACAGCACGCCGGACGCCCCGCCGAGCACGGCACCGGACACCTCGGACAGCGCCCCGAGCCGCCCGGAGAGCGTCGGCACTCCCGCCCCGGAGCAGAGCGCCTCGATCCCGGACCCGCGCACCTCCGAGCCCGCGCCCATGCCGTCCCCGACGCCGGAGACGGACCGCCCCGAGCCCGCGCCCGCCCCCGAACCGGCCGTGCACCAGGTCGACCGCGATTCGGTCACCACCATGCCCGCACCGGACCGGGGACCCACGCCGGACGGCTCCGGCGACGGCAACACCGGCGACGGCCAGAACCCGGGCAGCGGCCGCGGCTCCATCCCGAGCGGGGCCATGCCGAGCGGCGCCATGCCCGGCCACACGCCCACCGCGCACCCCAGCCCTGGCCAGGGCCACGCGCCGACCTCGTCCGCACCGGCCCCGCACAAGTCGGACGACGGAGACATCCAGCTCATGGGCGGCGTCGCCACGGCCACGCCCCCGGCCCCCGGTACGCATCCCGGTGAAGCGGGCATACCGCAGCAGGCCGCCCCGTCGTCCGCGACGCCCTCGACGCCGGCCCCGGGCGCCATGCCACCACCAACGGCCGGCCCCGTCCCGACGCAGGCGCCGGCGGCGGGCGCCCCCCGGACGACACCGCGATCCAGCACGCCCGGCACCACCACGCCACGCACGGACCAGCCGAACAGCAGGCCCACGACGCCACGCACGGACCAGCCGAGCAACAGGCCCACGACGCCGCCGCGGGAAGCCCGGCAGAACGGCCCCGCATCGCCGCCGCGCACCCCTACGCCGCGCAGCGAGACACCGAGCCGCCCCACCACGCAGCCGCGCACGGACACGCCGCGCACCGATACGCCTGGTCGCCCGACCACGCCCCCACGCGGCGAGCGGCCGGCGAGCCGTCCGACGGACCCGCGGTCACCGGCCGACTCCCCCGCCGCCACACCCCACGACCAGGGCATGCCGGCACCGGACCACCAGCAGCCGGACCACCAGCAGCCGGACGCCGCCGACCAGACGCCCGATCAGAACCAGCCCCCCGCCGACACCAGCACGCCCGTGCACCCCTCGGCGCCCACGCCCCCGCCCCAGGCCGACAACCTCTCGGACATCCGCAACGACCTCAACGTCCCGCACGAAGGCCTGACCACACCCGACCCCGTCCACCAGCAGGACCTTGAGAACGCCCACCCGAGGAACCCCGACGGCACCCCGCAGGTGTTCGCGGACCCGCGGCAGGGGAATTGGGCCGGTCTGCAGAACGACGGCGGCCCGGGTGTGCCCGGCCGGTCCAACAACTGCGCCGACTGCACCCGCTCGTTCCTGGAGACCTGGTTCGGCCGCCCGACGGTCTCCGCCCCGCGCACCCTGGACCTCAACCCGGACGGCACCCTCAACCGCTACTCCGCGGAGCGCGACTCGGTCGAGAACCAGGCGCGGTGGGCCGGCGCGCCCAGCACCTACGCGGGCAAGGACCACCCCAACCCGTACGCACGTATCGCCTACGAGCTGTCGCAGGCCGGGCACGGTTCGGCAGCCGTGATCGGCGTCAACTGGCCCGGCGGTGGCGGCCATGCCTTCGCCGCCGTGAACCACAACGGCCAGGTCCTGTTCGTCGACCCGCAGACCGGCGTCGTCAGCGAGAATCCGATCCATCTGGGCGCCCAGGAGGTCTTCTACACCCCGCTGGACGCCAACCGGAATCCGATCACTCCGTACTTCCTCACCCCGTCACCCCCTCAGCCGTCCACCGAGAACTCTCCGGACACCGACACCCACACCGACACCAACCCGGCCCCCGAATCGACGCCGGCCCCGGAGACGACACCACCGCAGAACGAGAACGTCTCCCCGGCCCCGAACACCACCCCGCAATCCCACCCGGACCAGGCATCCGAGACCACCCCGGGCACGGACTCCCGCACGGACTCCCGCACGGACCGCGACGCGGAAACACCCCAGCACTCGGACACGACGGACCGGAACAGCCCGCAGTCCGACACCGACCGGGCCACACAGAACACGCAGGACACGCAGGACGCGCAGGAAAACCGGGAGTCGCCGTCCGACCGGGAACCCCGGTCCGATCAGGAACCCCCGTCCGACCAGGATTCCCCGTCCGACCAGGATTCCCAGGACACCCACGACTCCCGAGACACGGACGACACGCACGACACCGACAACACCCACGACTCCGAGAACCCTCAAGACTCCGACCAGCACCCGGAGTCGACGGAACCGGTTTTCCCGGCCACCGCCACGCGTCCCGCCGGTCCGCCGGACGGCTACGACGACCCCAGCGACGCCGACAACCGCGCACAGCAGGAGAGGTTCCCGCGCAACGAGGACGGCTCGTTCCAGCGGGCCCCCGACCCGCGCGAGGGCACCTGGGTCGACGATCTGCGCGGTCAGAACCCCGATGAGTCCGGGCGCGACGTCAACTGCCCGGACGGATCACTGGCGTTCGTCGAGTCGTACGCCGGAAACCCCACGGTCGCCGCCCGCCGCAGCCGGAACGAGGACGGCACCCCCGCCGACACCCCCGAGCCCAACGGCCGCGACCGCATCGAGAACGCGCTGGGCGCCGAGTTCAGCGACTTCGGCGACGGCCGGGACGCGTACCGCAACCTGGAGACCTCCCTCCTCGACGAGGGTCACGGCTCACAGGCCGTGATCATCACCCAGAACGCCGACGGCCGCGCCCACGCCTGGAACGTCGTCAACCACAACGGCCAGATCGTCTACGCCGACCCGCAGACTGGCCGGAGCGGCACCACCCCGCTCCACAACGGCGACAACGGCGTCTTCGCCATCCCGCTGGACGCCAACCGCCGGCCTCTCGACACCACCAGCCGGCCCGCCGCCCACCCCCAGAGCCCGACCACTCCGACCTCGACCGGCCGCCCGTCGCTGCAGCACCCGGCCGGCACCACAGGTCCGTCCGACAGCGAACGCAGCGCCGAAGCAACGCGCAAGGAGCGCAACCAGAGCCTCCCCGACCCGGAGGCCCAGAGCCAGCAGCACGCGAACCTCCCTCCGGACCAATCACAACAGGATCTCCGCCGGGACCACGAGGTACGGCGGATTGATCTGGACCCGCTCCAGGAGCAGATGCGGGCCTGGGCCACATCCCCGGACGGCGAGTCCCTCTCCCCCTTGGGCCGGCTGCTGCAGGATTCCCTGACCCGTCGGCAGCGGCATGCGGAATCCGCACAGGCCATCCGCGATGCCAAGCAGGCGCTCGACGACGCCAAGAAGGAAGCCGCCGGTGCCACCAGGGCGCTGAGGAAGGCCGATCCGGCGGAGCGGCCGGCTGCCCAGGAGCGGCTGAGCGACGCCAAGAAGGCCTTGGCGGAGGCGAAGAAGCAGCACAAGGAGACATTGCAGCAGCACCGGGACACCGTCTCGATGCCGCCGACCAGATTCACGGACAGCGATCTGCGTCGTCATCTCGACCCGGCGTGGTCGCAGATGAACGACGGCGAACGGTACGCCGCTCTCGCGACGTTGGGCCGGATGAGCCTCTCCTTCCACGCGAACAACGCGGTGGGCGCGAGCCCGGAGCCCGCGCCGCACAACGACCCGTACGCCGACGCGCCGCCCAAGAAGAATCGGAGGACCGACCCGGCCCACGACCATCACGAGTCCGTGGCCTCCACCCGGCGGGAAGCCTCGGCCCGCCCCCAGGACAACGTCCCGCAGAACCTCAGGGAGGCGTTGGAAGAGACGGAGAACAAATCTCCGGACTTCTCCGACAAGAACTACGCGGTCGTGGAAGTCGTCGACGAGCACGGCGAAAGCCACTACATCATCGACTCTTCGGTCCCGCCCGCCTCGGATGCCGTGGCTCCGCGGCACTCGGAAAAGCACATCCTGGAGTGGGTCAAGCAGCTCAACAGAGGCAGGGACGCCGAGGGACGCCCCACGTACAAGATCGCCGGCCTGTACACCGAGCGGGAGCCTTGCGGTCTGCGCACGGGCAATTCCGGGCATGCGGACTGCTCCAAGACCATTCGCGATTCCGACGCGATGACCGAGGTGCCCGTGTACTACAGCACGACGTACCGGGTCGACCCTCAGCGCAGGGAGTTGATGGAGCAGGAGCGCGCCGCCCGGCAGCAACGGGGCGACTCCGAAGCCGATATCCAGAAGGCATTGGACGGCTACAAGACGCCCAACCGCCGCATCATGGACAAGGAGATCCAGAAGCACCTGGACTTCGTCAAAGAACTTATCTCGGAGATGAAAAACCAGGTTCAGGATTCCACCACCACGGATCCCGACCGCACCCCACCGGCGAATCCGGCAGGCGCCGACCGCACCTCTCCGGCGAATCAGGCAGACACACACCTCCGGCCTCCCACTGCGCCCGCAGGCGCAGACCACCGGACTCCGGCCGACCAGACGGGCACGGACCGGCGTCCTCCGGAAGCACCGGAGGACGCCGACCGGACGCCCACGGCCGAACCGGCCGGCAGCGACGACCGGAAGAACAACGAAACCCAGGAAGACAACGGCACTCAGCCGAAAGCGTCAGCCGAGCCGGACTCGCAGCGGGCGGAGGACCGGACGACCCCCGAGGCGACCACCACTCGCGATGCGGCCAGTAGCGCTCCGCGCCCCCACCAGCAGCCAAACACCACGATCAGCGATCTGGAGACCTCGCTCGCCGGCGAGGGACACGGCGCTCAAAGGGTCTTCATCACACAGGACGCCAACGACCGAAGTCACCCGCTGACGGCGACAAATCAGAACGGCCGGATCGTCTACACCGATCCGCTGACGGGGTCTCAGAGCTTCCTCCCGCTGAACTCGGGCAGCAGCGCCACACCCCTCCCGTCGATCCCTGGCGACCTGATCAGAGTGTTCCGCGTCGGCCAAGATCTCGGGCTCAGTCCGCTGCAGATCGCGGATTTCGTCAACGTGGCCGCCATCAAGAACAAAAAGATAAAGGAGGGGGATACCCCCATAACCGATGCCAACATCATCGAGCAGATGCAGAACTGGTCCCAGGAGATCGAACCTCGGGGCTATCCGTACCACTTCGAGAGCAAAGAGCGATTCGACGACTTCACCTCTCGGCTGCGCAGCCTCGCCCGGGAGTTCGGTCTCCCCGAAGGCAGCATCGTGGTACAGGGGTCTTCCCTTCGAAAGCCGGATGCGAAGGACATCGACTTCGCCGTCTTCGTTTCGGATGAAGCGTTCGACGCATACGTGGAGAAGTGCAAGCAAGGCCTCATCGAGCGCAACACGCTGGAGGGCAGCCGCAAGCTCCGGAAGGACCTCCGCAGCTACAACAACAAGGGCTTCGTCCCCAGCTTCCTGCTGGACAGGGTCCCTGGCGATCCTGGTCGCACCTTCGCGAGCGAGGCATATAGACTGACCGAAGAATTCGGCCTGCCGGGAATCGATTTTTCGGTCATGCGCGAGAGTAGCAGGTACGCCATGTACCCGAGCATGGAACTGTGAGGTCAAAGTGTCCAGCGAAATTCAGCGCTTCTACCTGGATTGGGGAATCTACCCAGGTGAAGAAGTAACTCGCGAGGAAGCCCTGGGCGAGGGGGACTACACAAGGGCACAGTTCAACGAATCCGGTACACCCACGTTCGCCGAATTCTACGATGCTGGTCGACTTTTCCACGTCGATTACTGGACGAGCGATCCGGAGAACGTCCGCAATCACCACCTGCTGCATCATCCGGGAATTCCCTTCGGAATCCAGTTGACCGTCCAGCACATCGGCAATTACCGCTGGAGCGTCTCCCACAGGTACGCAAATTCGGGTGATCTCGGGGGATATCTGGTCCACCTGGAGCGAAGCGGCACCTACGACGCCGCGCTGATGACGCTGCAGATCGACCTTCAGCGGCAGCTGAAGAAAATCGAGAAGAACTTCTACGACAGCGACGGTCAGCTGCACTACGCCTTCGAGTACGGCCCGGAGGGTGACGTCGTGAGCATTCACGACTCTCCCGGGGGCAGCACCCCGCAGCTGGCGACGGCCCTTGATGACGTCGACATGCCGGACTTCTACCGCGAGGGCCTTGCCCTACCTGCCGGCATCGACCGCTCGTCGATCCCACTCCTGGGTGGGTAGTCGAGGCGATGAGCCCGAGGAGCATTTCCGATGGTCACTGAAGGTCTGAAGGCCACACCAAGAGACCGCGAGCTCCCTGCACGGCCCCCGCCCCCTCGCAGCGCGCCGTCCCCTTACCGTGGTGGAGTCCGGGAGCCGTGACGACGAGAGGTGACATGACTGTGACATCGGTGGGCATCCCCGCAGAAGAAGTGCCCGATCGCGTAGGCGCGTGGTGGCGCGCCGGTGGGCGGGGTGGCAGCGCCGCCTATGTCGTCGCTCCGGTCGGCGTCGATGCCGGAGCCGTCATGCAGCGGGTGCACGAGGCCGTGCCGGGGAGTGTCCTTGTCGACGTCGCAGGGCTGACCGCCGAGCAAGTGACGCACAAAGCCTTGGTCGAGCTGGGAGTTGACCTCTCTTCCGGCAAGCGGAGCGATTGGCTGTTCGCGTCCGGCTCGTGGAGCGAAGAGCGGTTGCTGGTGCTCGTCAACACCCGCCGTGCCGGGGTCACTCGACGGTCGCACGAGCCCGAACGGCTGGTGACCTGGCTCCTTCCCTGGTTGACGCGTGGCAAGTTGGCCGTACTCATCGATACCGGCCCCGAGTTCGTGCCGCGAGACGTGCCCCCCGAGACCGTCTTCCGTCTGGCCGAGCCCGCCGGTGACGTACCCGCTCCCGACGCGCCGGCCGCCCTGCGCGCCCTTACCCTGGCGGAGCCGCGCACCGTGCCCCTGCCCGTGTGGGCGCAGCTCGTCGTCGCCTTGACCGGCGAGACCATGGCGCCGGACGAACTCACCGAATTGGCCCGGGAGCACTCGGACGTTCTGCTGATGGGCCCGCTGGGCGTGTCCTTCGCCGAGGAGAGCATGGCCGAAGCCCTGCGACGCCAGGTCGATTCCGAGGAACTCGTCCGCGTCAACCGGCATGTGGTCGACTGGCTGCTGCGCACGGCCGCCGATTTCCACCATCCGGAGGGATGGGCCAAGGCCGGGGCCGTCGGGCTGTACGCCGCCGCCGGGCTCGCCATGCACGCCGTGCAGGCGAAGACGTACCACGAACTTCTGCTCGATGGGCGCGCGGTGGCCCATCTCCCGCAAACCGCCCTCATGGACTCGGCGCGGAGCCGCAGCTTCATGATCCTCGGCAACAGTCCCGCCGCCGATGCCACTCACCTGTGGGGATGGGGCGTTGTGGCACGAAGTCAACGCGAGTGGGCTTCCTGGCTGCATTTGATGGCGGTGTCGCGCAATGATCTCGAATTCGCGTCGTCTGTGGCTTCGTCCGGTATCCCACTTCTCTGGCGCGCGAAGTGGGCCCACTGGCGGCCGCCGGGCGGATATCACGCGCGTTTCCTCAAAGCGGGCAAGTTCGTCAGGCTGTCGGAAGTGCGCTGGCAGGGCCGGCCCGCCATCGCCGGACTGCAGAAACGCACGGTGGACGGGTCGCCGGAGCCATACGTTTCCGTCTGGGACGTGGAGACGGGTGAACTCGTCGCAGGCCCCTGGGAGAAGGATGAGATTCCGCCGGAACACCACACGGACCTGGCCCTGCCCCCGGCATCCGGGACGCCGGCCCCCTCAGCCTCACAGGAAGACGGGCATTCCGGTCACCCCACACACCTCATCGAGCTGTTCCCCCCGTCGTCCCTGCCTCGGGAAAAGAGCGCGTTCCTGCTTCCCTGCACCCCGCTGACCATCGGCGATGTCGTCGTGTTCGGGGGCGAGCTGGGGCTGATCGCCCTCCGGCCGGCGGACGGCGTGGACCCCTCGGGCACGTTCGGCTCCCGGCAACAGCCCTTGTCCGGGGAGTACTCGGATGCGGGCCCCAGCAGCCCCGTTGATGCCTTGCCCCCGGACCACAGAGACCTGATCGTCCTTTTCGGTGAAGACGACATCTTCGAGGCCGAGCCCGAGGAACTTCCCGAAGAGTTGACCCATCAGCCGACTCGCGACCTCTTCACCGAGTTCGGCCTGCCGGACATGAATGAGGGTGCCATGTCGCTCCTGCCGTACGGGGACGGGGAAGTCGATCTCTTCGACGAGGTGGACTGGCCGGACGATGTCGAACCCGTGGCGGAACGCGGTCCCTTCTTCCAGATCGGCAGATGGATGGGGGGCGAGCTCGTCGTCGACGGGCCCACCGGGCGCATCCTGCGTGTCCCGACCGGCCCCGGCGAGGAGTACCTGGCCGGGCTTCCCGCCGCATGCAGCCTGGAGAGCTTCCTCACCATGGTCGCGCTGTACGTCACCGGGGTGCGTACACGGGAAACCGCGCCCCCGGCCAGTTCCGAGCGCGAGCAGATTCCCTACTGGGTCCTGGGAGAGCTGGGCGATGTCGACGAGACGGGCAGCGAGCAGCCCGCCTGGTCATACGTACTCCACAACGCCTGATCCCGATCGGGCGGGGAGGCGGGTGGCAAGCTGCCTCAGCCCCTCCCGGCAGTTGACCGCGGTCCGGAGCGCCGTCCCGGCCTGCCCGACCTGCCATTCCGCCAGATCGGGCAAGGTCTCATCGACCCGTGTACGCAGGACGCACTGCCGGCACGGGCCTGCTGCCGATCAGGTCCTCGGGGCGGAAGAACTCGTCCGTACGCGAAGAGGCGCGGTGGGGGGGGGGGCCCCCCCCCCCCCCCCCGGGGGGGGGCGGCCGCACAAAACAAACCCGGCCCCCACGGCGCCAACGTAACCGACCACCCCGTCCACCGGGCGGCCCGGGCCGACGCCGGCGAGGCC
>NZ_JBEPDN010000013.1:0-309704 GCF_040300365.1 Streptomyces sp. NPDC000404
GTGCGGTGCCGGCACCGCACCGCGCCTCCGGGGCGATCGCGGCCGATCAGAACAACCCGTGCCACATCTGCTCGACGATCACCGACCACCAGTTCCTCGGGTCGTCCAGGGCCGTCGCGTCGATGGCGACGAGCTGCTCCTGGAGGTCGGCGACGGCGCGGCCCGCCATGACCGGGTCGAGCCCGGTCATCTCCTCGCGCGTGGTGCCCAGGAGCACGAGGGAGCGGACGAAGGCGGACACCGAGGCGTTGACACGGCGGCCCGCGCCGCTTTCCGGGGTGACGGCCCAGACCTGGCCGACCGGCTCACCCTCCAGATCGGAGCCGGTGCACTGGACGGTGATCAGGGCGACCCCGTCGGTGCCGATCCTGACGTGTCCCTCCAGGAACGCGAGGGTTTCGGCGCCCGCCTGGGAGCCGACCGCGCGCAGATGCGCGGTGGCCTTGCCGAACAGCCCGCCCGGAAGCCGCACCTCCGGGTTGTCCGCCGTGAAGAAGAACGGGATGTCGGGAAGTCCGGCCCAGGTCAGCGTGGCCTTGGCGGCCGCGGGCAGCGGGGTGCCCGCCACATCGTCGGCGTCGTAGCGGCGTACTTCTTCCGCGCCGAAGGCCTCCGTCAGTTCGCGGCCCAGGGCGACATCGCGGAGCGGTTCGGCCGGCTCGACGTCGGTCGGCACCGGCGCCCGGTGCGGCCGGGGCGGCGGCTGCTGCCCCGCGATCCGGTGCATCTGCTCGACGTGCTCGACCAGCCCGGCGATCGCCTCCGCGCGCCCCTCGCCCCGCAGGCCGTACTCCTGTGTGCAGGTGAACGTGGCACGGGTGAAGCGACGGCCGAGCAGCAGGCCCGGGTACCCACCGGGGAGCGGGCTGGGACTGAGGTCGGTGTGGATCGCGACCACGTTCTCCGGGGGGACACCGAGGTCCTCCAGCTCCAGCACGGCCTGGTACTCGGAGTGCGGCTCACCGGGGGCGGAGTTCTTGACGAGGCTCACCTCCTCGCCGGTGTGCGGGTCGAGGTAGGTGAAGACCGTGGTGTTGCCGGGGCCGGTGACCGGCGGCTGCGCGGGCGGCTCGGCCTCCCGGCCGCCGCCGTGCTTCTGCTGATACATCCGCACGACCTCCTCGACCGGCACGGACGGCCAGGTGCTCAGCTCGCCGGTGCGGCGGTCGACCACGCCGCAGGAGTGGCCGATCGTGGCCGGCGGCCGGCGCTTTCCCGTGACCGGGTCGCGCTCGGCCGGCGGGGCCGCGGCCCACACCACCCAGCCCAGGTCGAACTCCTGGATCCGCACCTCACGGCGCTGCTGTCCCTCGGGGTTGAGCCACCCCTCGGCGGTCGCGAGCGCCTGCTCCTGGCTGATCACGGGAACTCCCTTCGAGTCTTCGGGCGGACGGTGCCGGGGCGGTGCCGGTGGGCGCGCTCCACGGCCCTCGTCCGAGTGGGCCTGGGGGCAGGCGGTCCGGTGCGGGCGCCTTCGAGAGGCTTCGGGTCTTTGAGGCTAACGGTCCGCGCCGGGTGTCAGGCGGTCGGGTGGGCATCGGGCCCGGCGGCTCGGGGAACCTGTGCGGCTTCCGGCCCGGGCGCCGGTGCGGGCTCCGGCTCGGCTGCCCGGGGGTCGGGGACGGAGCGCGGCGCGGTCGTCGTATCGGGCCGCGCCGGACGGATCTGCAGCGCCTTCACACCGCTCTCCGTGGCGACGAGGAGGACGCCCGCGGCGGAGAGGTCGATTCCGGTGAAGGGCGTGGCGGAGATCAGGGCCGTGATGATCTCCGCGTCGTCCTTCCGCGCGCTGCGGCGCCAGACGCGCACGTAGTCGGCGCCGCGGCTGAACCCGAGCGGCGCCGCGGTGCGCTCGGCGTCCGAAAGGCGCTGGATCCGGGTCGGGTCGGCGTCGATGAGGGAGCCGGTGGCGAGGTCCAGCACCAGCACGGCCGGGGCCTCGGGATCGTCGGCCCGCAACGCGCGTGAGCCCGGGGTGCCCGGCGGCACCACGCACACGGCGACCGCGAGCGAGGCCGGCTCCACGGGCTCCGGCTCCGCAGGGGCCTGCCCGGCGCGGTCCGGTGCGGCCGCGGGCAGCGTGCCGACGGTCACGGCGTCGGCCCCGGTGACCGGCACGCTCCACAGGGTGTGCCAGGGAAGCTCGGGTTCCGTACGGCGCAACACCGCCGCGTACTCCGGCAGTCCGTCCTCGACGAACGCGGTCTCCAGGAGCGCCGCCCGCAGAAGAGCGGGCGCCTGGGTGCGGGTGAGCAGCGGGGCCGTGCGCAGATACGTACGCGCCGGCGCGTCCACCTGCTCCGGAGGCAGGGCCTCCACGGCGGCGCGCAACCGCACCGGGTCGGCGTGGGCGAACAGGTTGGGGTCGGTGAGGAGCCGGGGGAGCAAACCGGCCTCCAGGGTGTGTCCCGCGAGGTGATCGCGTACGTACGCCCCCGCCTTCGTCCAGTCCTGGTCGGGGACGGCCTCCAGCAGCTTCATGGCGATACGCGCCTGAGCACCCGGCACATCCCCCATGCCCGCCCGCACGGCCTCGCCGATGCCCGGGTGCTGCAACCCCACGAGCGTCCGCTCGTCCTCGGGGACGTCTTCGCCGTCCCTCTCGACGCGGCGGATGAAGGGGGCGACGAATCGCATGCCCCACACCATGGCCTGGCTCATGTCCCGCTGGGCGACGGCGGAGGCGAGCGGGGCCAGCAGATGCACGGGCAGGCCGTCGTCCTCGGCAAGGGCGAGGGGCGCGAGCATCAGCCGCAGGACGCGGGGCGGGGTGCCGAGTCGCCCGGCGTGCAGATCGAGCGCTTCGCCGACGCTGCCGGGCAGGCGGTCCGCGTCCTCCGGGTCGAACCCCTCCGGATGCATCAGGATCGACCGCACGGCGAGATGCACGGTCAGCCGGCTGCCCGCGCCGGCGCCTGCACGCCGGGCAAGCGCCTCGGCGAGCGCGCGCCGGGCGTCGGGATCGGTCGTGAACGGCAGCTCCGGGGCGCCGAACCGGGGGCTGAGCAGCACCTCGGCCTGCCGCACCAGGCCTGCGGGGTCGGCCCATTCGGGTGCGTCGAGGTCGATGATCTGGGCCACGCCGGGCGGCAGGTCCTCGGCCAGCTCGCCGGCGAACTCCCGGGGCACGTCGGCGAGAAGGCGTACGGACGCGAGGGCGGCGAGGGGCTTGAGCACGTCCCGCACCACGCGCGCGGGCTCCCCCGCCCCCCGCACCGGACCGGCCCGGTCCACATCCGGCACGACGATCGTCACCGGCCGCCCGGCCGACGGGAGTTGGCCCAGCTCGGGGAAGATGTCGGCGGTGCGGGTCGCGGACAGCCCGTAGTGGTCGGCGAGCAGCCACAGGGTCTGCGCCGCCGTCAGCCCGGCGGTGCTGGGCACCGCGGGTGCGGGCAGATCCGGCGGCACGGTCGCCGGATCGAACGCGTCCAGCTCGAGCCCTGTGCGGTATTCCGGGTCGCAGAGCATCAGGAACCCCGTGAGCAGCCGCGAACACCCGGTGCCCGGGCTTCCGGTCAGGATGACGACCCGGGGCGCCCCCGGTCGCTCCGCCCGCCACGCGGCGAGCGCACGCAGCGCTGCTTCGCGCCCCCCGATGTAGGGGTGGGGCTCATGGGCCTGGGCCTGCTCTGGGGCCTGGGTCGGGCTGGTCATCGTTCCCCCGTTGTCCTGTCCGTCCGGCACCGTCAATGCGTGTTGACGTACGCCGTTCATCCTAGGCGCGTCGCACGGCGTGCACCCCGCCCCGGCCACCGCTCGCCGCCCCGGTGAAGTGGCGTCGGCGTGCCGTGCGGCAGGTGCGGTGGCGAGGCGCGCGGGCGGCCTCACCGGGTGCCTGCGCCCACCCCGTGAATCCTTCGTACCCGCATCATGCCGCACCCCACTGACAACGCCCCTGGCCTGCCCCGATTCACCCGAGGACCTCATGGGCCGGAGTGACCCGGGGATTGCGGGCCCGCCGCGTGCCGGTGCCACTCACCCCGCCCGCATACGGTCAGCTCCCCCTACCCCACAGGTCCGCCACCGAATAGGCCAGGTCGAGGGCCTGGCTTCTGTTCAGTCGTGGATCACAGGCACTCTCATAGCGTCGGCCGAGGTCCTCGACCGCCACGGGCTCGGACCCGCCTACGCACTCGGTGACGTAGTGGCCGGTCAACTCCAGGTGAACGCCCCCGGGGTGGGTGCCGAGTGCCCGGTGAATCTCCACGAACGACCGGACCTCCGCCTCGATGTCGGAGAGCCGGCGGGTCTTCGCGCCGTTGTCGCCGATCCTGGTGTTGCCGTGCATGGGGTCACACACCCACAGAACGGGGGAGCCGGTGGCGGCAGCCTTTTCCACGAGGGTGGGCAGCGCGTCGTGGATGCGGTCGGCCCCCATCCGCGTGATGAAGGTCAGCCGCCCGGGTTCCTGGTTCGGGTCGAGAAGGCCGATGAGCGCCACCAGTTCGTCAGCCGATGCCTCCGGGCCTATCTTCACCGCTACGGGATTGGCGACTTCCGCCGCGAAGCCGACGTGCGCACCGTTGAGTTGACGCGTTCGCTCGCCGATCCACACCATGTGCCCGGAACCGGCATAGCGCCGGCCGGTGTCGGAGTCGGTGCGCACCAGCGCACCTTCGTAGTCGAGCAGCAACGCCTCGTGGCTGACGTAGAACTCCCCATCACCCTCGCCGCTCGACGGGCCGCGGCGGGCGGTGAGTGCCCGAATGCGGTCCAGGACGGCGGCCGACTCGTCGTACGCGGTCTCCATGCGCCGTGGATCCGGCGTCCGTTCCGGTGCGGTGAAGCCGAGGCCGTTCACGGCGTCACCTCGGTAAGCGGGAAGCTCCACCCCGTCGCGCTTCTCCGTGGGGCGGGAACGTGGCTTGGCATATTGTCCGGCCATCCTCCCCACAGTGATCGCGGGCAGCGAGCTGCCGTACGAGATGATCCTGGCCATCTGCCGCAGGACCGTGACATTGCCGTCGACCTGGCGCAGCGCGTCGGGTCCGAACATCTCGGCGCAGTGCCCTCCCTGGAGCAGGAAGGCCTTGCCGGCCGCCGCGGTGGCCAGCCTTTCGCGCAGTCGGCCGGTCTCGGAGAAGGGCACCAGCGCGGGGCGGGTGCGCAGCCGGCCGGTGACAGCGTTGAGGGTCGCCAAGTCCGGCCAGTGGGGCTGCTGGGACGACTGCGGGCTCCCGGTCGGGTCAGTGATCACAAGCTTGCTCCTTGTCACGTCGCGGTCGCTACGTTCTCTTCGGCTGTCGGCGAGGGCATCGCGCCCGACGGCCGTCTCGGCGCGTCCGGCACGGCCAACCGTCACCGCACCGGTCGCCGGCGGCCCAGCCACGTACCGCGACGCGCAGCGCGCCCAGGCCTACGACGGCGACGGCCGGAACAGCGGCCCGCAGCACCGGGCCCGGCCGTCACGCCGCCGGCTTCGCCAGGCCGGCCGCGTGGCGCCCACCGCACCCGCGTGGCAGGCGCTGCTTCTCGTGGCAAGAGACGAAGACGTGACGGCCGTGAGGGAAAGGAAGGCGCAGGTGGCCCGGCCTTTCCGGCTCACCCCGCGGCGGCTCCGTCACCGGGGGTGCGGTGGGCCTCGGGACCCACCGCACCCCAGTCGAAGCCGAGTTCCCCCTTCTCCTCCAGGATCCGCTCCCACCAGGCCCGGTGTTCCACATACCAGTCGATCGTCCCTGCCATGCCGGCGTCGAAATCATGCACCGGCCGCCAGCCCAGCTGCGTTTCGATCTTTTCCGGGCGGATCAGGTACCGCCGGTCGTGGTTGGGCCGGTCCGGGATGTGCTCGATCCACTCCGCCGGGTCCAGGCCGAGTGCCGTGACGACCCGGCGGACGATGTCCAGGTTGGTCACCTCGCAGCGGGCGGATATGTCGAAGATCGGCAGCAGTTCCGGTTCCGTGGCCGCCCGCGGCGGGATCGGTCCCAGATCGGCGTGCAGCACCCGGTGCACCGCGGCACAGTGATCGGCCACGTGCAGCCAGTCGCGGCTTTGCAGCCCGTCGCCGTAGACCGGCACCTTCCGGCCGCGCAGGAGGTTCGTCACCGCCAGCGGAATCAGCTTCTCCGGCAACTGGTACGGGCCGTAGTTGTTGGCGCAGTGCGTCATCCGGATGTTCAGCTCCGAGTAGGTCTGCATGTAGGCGCGCACGATCTGGTCCCCGGCGGCCTTGGCCGCGCTGTACGGCGTCTTCGCGTTCAGCGGGGAGCCCTCGGTGAACCACTTGTCGCCGGGAGGCAGTTCGCCGTACACCTCGATCGTCGACACATGGACGTGGGAGCGGACGGGCACCAGCCGGCTGCACTCGGCCATCACCTGTGCCCCGAGCGCGTTGGATCGCATGAACGCGCTCGGCCCCAGGATCGCGCGGTCGTTGTGCGACTCCGCCGCGAAGTTCACCACGTAGTCCGGCCGGTACCGGCGGTAGATCTCCTCCATGGCGTCGAGGTCGGCGATGTCGGCCTTCTCGAACACCACGCGGTCGGACACGGATTCCAGGTTCGCCTGATTTCCCGCGAATCCCAGATAATCCACCGCGATCACTTCGACATCTGATGACTCCCACATCAGCAGGTGCTGCACATAGTTCGCGCCGATGAAGCCCGCGGCGCCGGTCACGAGATAGACGGTCATGGTTGCTCCGGAGGTTCGGACAGCTCTGGGATGACGGGACGGCCCTCAGGCGCCTGGCTGCTCGCCGTAATGTTCGGTCAGGTGATGTGCCAGGGCGGTCACGGTCGGATGCCGGTAGATGTCGGAAACGCGCAGTCTCCGGTCGATGCGCACCATGCTTCTGATCGCCTTCATGGAATCGCCGCCGTTCTCGAAGAAATTGTCGTGGCCTTCCAGATGGTCGACGTCCAGGACGTCCTGCCACGCATCGAGCACCACGCGGTACCAGTCCCCCGCCCGCTCCGCGGCCCGCTGCGGCGCGGGCGCCGCAGGTGAGGCGGTGGCGCTCTCGTACGCCGGTGAACTCAGCGCGCGCCGATCCACCTTGCCGTTCTTGTTCAGAGGCAGCGAGTCCACGATCTCGATCGACGAGGGGATCATGTGCCTCGGGAGCCGCGCGTGCAGCGCGTCGAACAGTGACATGCTGTCCAGCGTTCCGCCGCGCCCGGCGGTCACATACGCGACCAGCCTCGTATGCCCGTCCGGAGCCGTCCGGGAGACGACCACCGCACGCCTGACCCCGGGGTGCGCGGCCAGAGCGGATTCGATCTCCCCCAGTTCCACCCTGATCCCGTTGACCTTGACCTGGAAGTCCTTCCGCCCGAGGATCTCGATCAGTCCGTCGGGCCAGAACCTCGCCATGTCACCCGTGCGGTACAGGCGTTCCACGAGATGGTCGCCACAGGACCACTGGACGAACCGTTCACTCGTCTCCTGCGGGCGGTCGAGGTAACCGCGCGCCAGGCCGGTCCCGGCGAGATGGAGTTCTCCGGGGACACCGACCGGTACCGGCATCATCCGCTCGTCGAGGATGAAGGCCCGCTGGTTGGCCAGGGGCCGGCCGTACGGGAGGTGGCCGCCGCTCCACTCCTCGGACGGGTGCCACTCGTAGGCGGTCGAATGGATGGAGGCTTCCGTCGCGCCGCCCAGCGCCACGAACCTGAGGCGTGGCGCGACCTTCCGGAAACGTTCCGGCATCGTCGCCGGCACCCAGTCGCCGCCGGTCATGCAGAGTCGCAGCGGAAGCGGACGGGCGTCGCCGGCGATCTCGACGAAGTCCAGGAACAGCTCGATCAACGGCGGCGCCGTGTTCCACACCGTGATGTGGTGCCGGTCGACGAGCTCCCGCCACGAAGCCGGGTGGTATCCGGCCTCCGCGTCCGGGATGACGACCGTGCCGCCGGCGAGGGTGATGCCGAGGAACTCGTACACCGACATGTCGAAGCTCGGCGAGGACAGGGCGAGAACCGCGTCGTCGGGTCCCACCCCGTACCGCGCGTTGAGGTCTGCGAGGTTGTTGAGCACACCGCGGTGGCACAAGGCGATCGGCTTGGGCGATCCGGTGGACCCCGAGGTGTGGATGACGTAGCAGAGGCTGTCCGGGCCCACCCCGGTGGTGGGATTCTCCCCGCGCGCGCCGGGCCGGCTTCCGGGCTCGTCGACCGACAGCTGGTGGCGCACCTGCGGGGAAAGGGGCCGGTCGAGTCCCCGGCTGCTGATCATCACTTCGCAGCCGGTGCCGAGGATCATCATCTCCAGGCGGTCCCGCGGGTACGCCGGATCCAGGGGGACGTATGCCCCGCCGGCCTTCAGTACGCCCAGGATCGCTATCAGGAGATCAGGGGTCTTCTCAAGATGGATCCCCACTCTGACGTCCGGTCCGACTCCGAGTCCGATCAGGCGGTGGGCCAGCTCATTGGCCCGTCGGTTCACCGTGCCGAACGACCACGATGCGGCTCCGAAGACGGCGGCCACCGCATCGGGAGCCTCCGCGGCCCGGGCCTCGAACGCCTGGTGGAGGCAGATGTCCTCGGTGAGGCGCGCGTCCGTGTCGTTCCACGCACGGAGCATGGTGTCGGCTTCCCGGGTCGTCAGGATGTTCAGCCGTGCGACCGGAGCGTCCGGGGTACGCGCCATGTGGTCCAGCAGGACCCGGTAGTGAGAGGCGATCCGGTCGGCGTAGGCGTCGTCGAATGCGGCCGCATCGAAACTCAGTGTCACCCTCGATGTCTCCGGATCGGCGAGGAGAACCAACTCGCGTCCGTTCGAGGAGCCTGGGGCGCGTACGGCCCAGGCGTGCGTATCGCCGGAGCCACCGGCGAACGAGAGGGCGAAGGGGCCGGGTTCGCCGTCCGGTCGCGGTGCGTTGCTCAGCCCTGCCACGAGATCGATGGTGCTCGACTCGTCGGTGAGGGAAACGGAGAGAGTTTCCCGGCCGTCGAGTACGTCGATGGATATCCGGTCGAGGGCTGTGTACCGATGGACAAGAACGGCCATCGCCACCGTCAGGAGCGAGGTGCGGGATATCTCCCCGCCCTCCAGCGGTAACACGACGTCAAGGGACCTTTCCAGGCGCTCACCCGGCCGCCCCCGGTTCTGTGTCGAACGGAATCCCGGCCCCGAAGGAAAGGAGCGGGAAGCCGAAGGGGTCATGGAGTCGGCGAAAGTCATGCCCTGAGCAACCTTCCGATCGGGCCGGCCGTCTACTCGTCATCGAACTGCAGCGGGAAGCGCACACAGAGAGCGTTCACCCGTTCGCGTGCCGAATCACGGATTTCCTCGTCCAGTTCGTAATGACTGACGTCCCGGACTTTGGTTCCGGAGAGCACGTCATGGACGATTCCTGCGCAGGCACGGACCTCGAAGGGCCCCATTCCGCGCTGGGCAAGGATATTGGTGCCGAAGCGCAGGCCCCCGCCCACCGTGGGCGGAAGGGGATCTCCTGGGATCTTGTTTCTGTTGACCAGGATTCCGCATTCCTCCAGCGCCCGTTCCGCCACGATGCCGGTGAGCCCGGCCGTCCGGACGTCGACCAGGACCATGTGGTTGTCCGTACCGCCGGTCAGGACGTCGTATCCGAGGGTCACGAGTTCTTCCGACAGCGCCTTCGCGTTGTCCACGACGCGTTTCATCGTGGCCTGGAAGGCGCCGCTTGAAGCGATGGCCAGGGCGCGCGCCTTGGCCGCGATCGAGGACGGGTCCGGCGTTCCCTGGAAGCCGGGGAACACGGCGCGCTGCATCAGCTTCCACAGCTCGGTGCGTCCGTCCGGCCCGGTCCGGCGGTGATCCTTGCCGAGCAGGATCAGGCCGCCTCTGGGGCCGGCAAGTTGCTTGTAGGTGCTGGTCGTCGTGGCGTGGGCGTAGTCGATCGGGCTCGGATGCAGTCCCGCGGCGACCAGTCCGGCGATGTGGGAGATGTCAGCGAGCAGAAAGGCGCCGACACGGTCCGCGACAGCTCTGAACCGGGGGAAATCCATCCATCGGGGGTAGGCGCTCGCTCCCGCGATGATGACGTCCGGGCGGTGTTCGAGCGCGCGGTCGAGGATGGCGCCGTAATCGAGGTTCCCGTCGGCATCGACGCCGTAGTGGGCCACGTCGTAGTACTTGCCGCTGACCGACGCGCGGGCGCCGTGCGTCAGATGTCCGCCGGATTCGAGATCCAGCGCGAGAATGCGGCCGCCACGGGGCAGCAGCGCCCCCATGACCGCCAGGTTGGCCGATGAGCAGGAGTGCGGCTGGACGTTCGCGTACGTGGCGCCGAAGACGTGCTTGGCGCGTTCGACGGCCAGGGTCTCGATCCCGTCGAAGTGCACGGCGCCCGGGTGGTAGCGCGCCCCCGGGTAGCCCTCGGCGGTGACGTTCGACAGGACCGTGCCATTCGCGCAGAGTACGGAGGGCGGAGCCATACTGGCCGAGGCGACCATCGACAGGCTCGCGGCCTGGTAATTCACCTCGGCATCGAGGAGTGCTCCGAGATCCGGATCTTTTCTCGTCAGCACATCCCAGCCCAGCTCGGCGACGGACCTGGTCGTAGGGTTTGTTATTTGCCCAGATTCAAGCACAGGATATTCCTTGAGTGCGATCGTGCGGTGCAGGTCACGCTGAATAAGGCCTGGAATCCATTACTGGGATAATCTCGGACACAAGGAGGACAGGGGGTCCGAGCGAAGCCCGTTACGGGCTTTGACGGCGATTGCCGCAGTGCGGTGTGCGGCTGTGCACGCCGGCGAACTAGCCGAAATTCTGCTTCAGCCAGGAATCATCAACATATTCGGTCGCCGCATGGAAATCAATCTCCAACTGGCGCAAGAAGGAACTGATCACATATACCTTGTCGGGTGCGAACTGCCGTAGCGCCGCCACCAGGCCCGGAACATCGAGGCATTGGGTTTCACTCGCGACGAGGGCCTTCGCGGCCTCCGCGGCGGAGGACAGCGTGTACAAGCCCGGAACCGCGGTGACCACCGGAGCTTCCGGCCGGTTGAGCGCGTTCTCCCTCAGCAGCGATTCGAGTCGCTGCCGGCTGGGCTCACGGAACGACGAGTGATACGCCTGATGGGCCAGGGACCGCTCCACGACCTGCAGGTCCGCAGGGCCCTCGGCACGCGCCGATTCGAGCGCGGAACGCAGGCCGGACACCATGATCATGCGGCCGGCGCCGCCGAGGACCGAACCGAAGTCGCAGGAGATGGCCATCCGCCCCGGCTGCTCGTAACAGCGCCAGTCAACCGACGCGGGCACGAACGCGAAGCCGATGGCCTCGTCCCGATCGGTGTCCCGGAGGTGCCGCTCCTGAAGGAAGCTGACCACCGTTTCGGTCGAGGCCGCTCCGGAAGAACGCAGGGCGGCGAGCTCACCCAACGAGATGCCTCCGTACACGGAGGCCGCACCGTGCTGCTGTTCCAGGATCCGCCCCATGCTCAGCATGGCGGCCAACTGCCGGATCCAGCGCAGCAGCACCGGATGGACGTGCGGCACCTCGCCGTCGACGAGGTGGTCCACCGGAACGTCGACCGCTTCGGCGAACTCGCGATAGACCGACTGCGCGGCCGCCGAGCTCCGTAGCATCGGTTCGTATCCACGAAAATCTACTGCGGCGTCGGCGGGTCCGAACAAGATGAACGTCGTCATGGAACTTCCTCCTTCGCTCGTGCGGAAATCTCTCGTGTGGAAATCTTCGGCCTTGCGGAAATTCAGTGCTCCGCCACTGCTTCCGCTCCGCTCGGCGTCTTCTTCGAGGCGCCGATGGCGAGTGCCAGCGACGCCAACGCGCCGAGTCCGAGTACGGCCGCGACGGCCGGCAGCAGCCCGGCGCCCAGACTGCCGAGGGTCAGGCCGCCGATGGCCCCACCCAGCGAGACCCCGAGATAGGTGCTCGACGTGTTGAGCGCCAAGGCCTGAGCGGCGGCCGGTCCGGCGAGCAGATACAGGCGTGCCTGAATGGCCGGGGAATTCCAGAAGGCCATGCCACCCCAGATCGTGCCCACCACGACGAGGACGGAGAAGGGCACGGGGCGGGCGAACCAGAGCAGCACGAGGATCGCCATGATTCCGATGAAGGTGCCGATTCCGGTGACCAGGGCGCGGTCCGGACCCCATCGGTCGGTGGCCTTCCCACCGGCCCAGATGCAGACGATGCCGGCGACCCCTGACAGGCTGAAGGCGAGCGCACGCTGATCCACGCTGGCCTCGCTCACCGCGGCGAGATAGGGCGCCATGTACGTGAGCATCATCATCGAACCGGTCATGAGCGCGCAGTTCGCCAGGAGCCCGAGCGATACCGGCGCACTGGCAAGGGCACGCAATTGCTCCCGGACACCCAGCGCTTCGCCGGCCTTGTCGCCCTTGCGGGGCAGAGTCGCGAGCAGGAAGGCCAGGGCCGCGGCTCCTCCCACCGCCACGGAGACGAAGGTTGCTCGCCAGCCGTAGTGGCCGCCGATCCAGGTGCCGATCGGAACTCCGGCCGCGATCGAGCCCGTGACGCCGAGGGCCACGACGGCGACGTACCGTCCGATGTGGCTTTCCGGGGCGCGCTCGGCGGCGAAGGCGAACACCGCCGGGGTCGAGGCCGCTGCCGCGAGCGCCGCCACGATCCGCAGGGCCACCAGGAGCCCGAAGCTGGTCGTCGTGGCCGCCGCCAGGTTCGCCGCGATGAACGTCACGAACACCACGGTGAACAGGCGCCGGCGGGGCACCCGCGCCAAAGCGACTCCGGCGACCGGAGCGGCTATGGCGACGGTGAGGGAGAAGACGGTCATCAGTTGGCCTGCGTGCGCCTCACTGACGTCCAGATCTCGCGCGATCTCCGGCAGAACCCCGGCGATCACGTAATCATCGGTGTACAGAACAAAAGCCGCAGCGAGCAGCGCAAACAGCCACGCGGGCACAACTGATCTCCCTAGGGAATTCGACCGTGCCTGATACGCGGATACCAGGTCAGTCGTCGATGGGTGGTGCGTCGGCACCGGGGGTGGCCACCAGGACCGAGCGCAGGTGCGCCCGCAGCGTCGCGCGAATGCGCTCGACGCCGAGCGACCCGTGCGGCGTCACCGAATCCAGGACCAGGCCGCCCAGGACCGCGACGATCCGTTCGGCTTCCTCAGCCGGGTCGTGCACTTCGAGAACGCGCAGGGCATCCGTGATGACCTGACGCATATCGGCAGCCATTTGCTCGGTCACCGGACGGAAAATCGGATTCACCCGGGCGGCGACGATGAACTCCGTAAGCACGATCGACTCGACGCGGCGTTCCTCGTCGATCGGCAGCAGTTCCTCCAGCCACACCTGCAGGGCTTCCACGGCGGGTTCACCCGTGAGTCCGGCCAACACGTCGGCCGGATACCGGGTGAGCCTTTTCCCCATGCGCCTGCCGACCTCGGTCACCGCCGCGACGAGAAGATTACGATGATCATCGAAGTAGTGGCGCACCGAGCCGATGTTCAATCCCGATTCGGCGGACACCTTCCTCAGCGACAAACCACTGAGGCCTTCGGCGACCAAAAGGCGAAAAGCTGCCTCGATAACATCTTTGCGGCGCTGATCGAGGTCAATCCGAGCTATCATTTGCCAAATGCTATCACAGGTGTGACAACAGCGGGAGCGGATGTGCGCCGCCAATTATGTCAGGCTGCGTACGGCTTTATCCGCAGTTCGCCGAGCCCTTGGGGGCGGGGGGAGCGACGCACGGCCGGCGACGGACCGAAATCCGGGCGAGCGGGCGACCGAGTGCTGTACAGAGGTCGCCACCTGCCGTTCCCGCTTTCCTCACCAGGCCGGCAGGTGGACGCCGCCCCCGTGCGAACTCACCCCCGGCGCCGGGCCACGCGCTTCTCGTCCCACACCGGCTCGGGCGACTCGTAGACGGCACCGTCGGAGCCGAAGACCAGGAACCGGTCGAAGTCCCGGGCGAACCACCGGTCGTGGGTGACCGCGAGCACGGTCCCCTCGAAGCCACGGAGGGCATGTTGCAGCGCCTCGGCGGAGACGAGGTCGAGGTTGTCGGTGGGTTCATCCAGCAACAGCAGCGTGGTGCCGCCGAGTTCGAGCAGAAGGATCTGGAATCGGGCCTGCTGCCCCCCGGACAGGGAGTCGAAGGTCTGCTCCGCCGCACCCGCCAACTCGTATCGGGCCAGCACCCGCGACGCCTCCTCGCGCGGCAGCCCCTCCCGGCGCTCGTCGCCGCGGTGCAGGATCGACACGAGCGTGCGGCCGGCGAGGTCGGGCCGTCCGTGCACCTGCGCGAACCATCCCGGGCGCACCCTCGCGCCCAGGCGTGCCACCCCGGTGTGCGACACGGGCTCGACCGGGAGGTCACCCACCGGCTCGTGTTCGGGTTCGGGGGCGCTGCCGCCGGCGGCGAGCAGTCGCAGGAAGTGCGACTTGCCCGAGCCGTTGGAACCGAGCACGGCGACCCGGTCGTCGAACCAGACCTCAAGGCCGAACGGCTTCATCAGGCCGGTGAGTTCGAGCCCTTCGCAGACCACGGCCCGCTTGCCGGTACGCCCGCCGCGCAGCCGCATCGACAGATGCTGTTCGCGTGGCTGCGCGGGTGGCGGACCGGCCTTCTCGAACCGGTCGAGCCGGGTCTGGGCGGCGCGGTACCGCGAGGCCATGTCCGAGTTGTAGGAGGCCTTCTGCTTGTACATCTGCACCAGGGCCTTCAGCTTGGCGCGCTCTTCGTCCCAGCGGTTGCGCAGCTCGTCGAAGCGCTCGAACCGCTCGACCCGGGCCTGGTGGTAGGTGTCGAAGCCGCCGGGGTGCACCCAGGCGGTGTTGCCCGCCGCACCGAGCTCGATCGTGACGATGCTCTTCGCCGTGCGGGCGAGCAGCTCGCGGTCGTGACTGATGTACAGAACGGTCTTCGGCGTTTCGAGCAGGCGGCTTTCGAGCCATCGCTTTCCGGGAACGTCGAGGAAGTTGTCCGGCTCGTCGAGCAGGAGCACCTGATCGGGGCCGCGCAGCAACGCTTCGAGCACGAGCCGCTTCTGCTCGCCGCCCGACAGCGTGTCCACGGCGCGCCGTTGGCACCGGTCGAAGGGCATGCCGAGGGCCTCCGTGGTGCACACGTCCCACAGCACCTCGGCGTCGTAGCCGCCGGCATCGCCCCATTCGGCCAATGCGTTCGCGTACGCCATCTGCGCCGCGGTGCCCCCGCTCGCCTGCATGGCGGCTTCCGCCTTGTCCACGGTCGTCGCGGCGCGGCGGATGCGCGGGTCCGCCACCGATAAGAGCAGATCGCGCACTTGGTCACCCTTGCGGGCGACGAACTGCCGCATGACGCCGAGGCTTCCGCTCCGGTTCACCGCTCCGCCATGGGGCGTCAGGTCTCCGGCGATCATCTTCAGCAGCGTGGTCTTGCCGGATCCGTTGGCGCCGATCAGCGCGGCTTTCGTGCCCTCGCCGACCCGGAACGAGATCTCATCCAGCAACACCCGGCCGTCCGGCAGTCCGTAAGAAACAGAGTTGACGTCGATGTATCCCACGAACGCGACACTATCACAGGTGTGATAGGAGGATGCTTCCGCTTCGCGTCGCTTCGCCGCTGCTCCCCTCACGAACTCGGTTATGCGCTCAGCCACGTAATCGGTCTTCTCGCCGCGCAGACCGGGACAGGGCCCGCCCGGAGGGTGCGCTCGACAATGGACACACCTTCCGCAACCCCGCGTAATGCGCGGATGTACCCGATCATTCCGGGGCCCGGAAGGCGGACTTCGGGGCGGCCGCCTTCACCAATGTTTCCGCGTATTCCGCCTCCGGGTCCGACAAGAGCGTGATGGCGCCCCCGACTCCGAATGACGCGGAGTCCTTCTCGATGACGAGGGTCCTGATCACCACGCTCAAGTCGGCGCGCCCGTCAAGGGAAACCCATCCGAGCACGCCGGAGTAAATTCCTCTCGGCTCCTCTTCCAGCGCGGCCAGGATCTCCATACTCCGCAACTTCGGCGCGCCGGTCATCGACCCGGGCGGAAATGCCCTGCGGATACAGTCGACCGCCGCGACCTCCTGCCGGAGTTTCGACTCGATGGTGCTCACCATCTGGTGAACCGACGCGAAGGTGTGAACCCCGAACAACTCGACGGGGCGCACGGATCCGATCTCGGAGACGCGGCTGAGATCGTTGCGCATCAGATCGACGATCATGAGATTCTCGGCGATCTCCTTCTCATCGCCCGCGAGCTCCTGCTTCAGCGCCGCGTCCTCGCTCTCGGTGGCACCGCGCCGGCGGGTCCCCTTGATGGGGCTCACCCGCACCAACCGGTCACCGTCGATGGTCATGAACCTCTCGGGCGAGGCGGAGAGCACGGAGAAGTCAGGCGTCCGCAGGAACGCGCCGTAGGGAACCGGGCTGGCGGTGCGCAGGCGGGTGTAGGTCTCGAAGGCGTCGAACTCGCCCGATATCGTCGCGGTGTTGGTCAGGCAGAGTTCGTAGGAATCGCCGGTGCTCAGATGGTCCTGGCACTTCAGAATCTTCGCCAGGTACGCCTCTTTACCGTCCCGGAAGACAAATTCGCCCGGCTTCGCACGAGACGCAGGTTCCCCGGTGCGAGGAGGCGCTGTCATCGCACATGCCACCGTGCGTGCCCCGGTCTCGAACCATGCCTGCGCCTCGGTGCGTTCCCCAAGTCCTGGGCCGGATGCGAACAGTAGATAGACCTTGTTCTCGTGGTGGTCGATGACCACGTAGCGGTCGGTGAGAAGGAAGCGGGCATCGGGCAGCCGCGAATGCCGGGAAACGGTCATCTTCTCGGTGTCCGCGCGCAGCTCGTATCCGAAGTAGCCCACAAAGCCGGGGCGGAAATCGAAGGGCAGCAGCTCTTCCCGCTCCACGCTGACGATGCGCTGCTGCTGCTTGAGGAAGGTGAAGATGTCGGCGTCGACGTGCCGCACCGAACCGTCGGGCTCCGTCACCGTGGTGCGGCCGTCGGCCACGTGGTAGCTCACCGTCGTCGACCGGGCTTCCGGCAGCCCGCCGATGAGGGAGAAGCGCGCCTGGCCGGTGTCGGAACTGTCGAGCCAGAAGCTCTCCGTCGACGCGCCGCAGAACGCTTCGAACAGCGCCCGGCCGTCGGTCTCTCCGTCCAGGCACACCCATGTGCAGTCGATCGCGCCGTGCCGGACGGCGTGATCGCGCGATGTGCTCCTGCTCTCCGCCACGATCTCGGCGAAGTTGCGCAGCAGAACCCTTCCGCCGTCGCTGAGGACCGACTCCGGATGGAACTGAACGCCCCAGAGCGGCCTGTCGCGGTGACGGATCGCCATGGCGACACCGTCCTCGTCCTCGGCGAGAACCTGCAGCGGCTCCTCGATGCCCGACAGGGCCAGGGAGTGGTACCGGACCGCGGTGAACTCCTCGGCCACACCGTGGAACAGGCGGTCACCGCCGTGGCGGATCCGGGACGCCCTGCCGTGCATGATCTTCGGTGCCGGCCCCACCTTCGCCCCGTGGACACTGCCGATGAGCTGATGTCCGAGGCAGACACCGAGAATCGGCAGGTCCACCGACGTCACGAGCGTGCGGGAAATTCCCACATCGGCGGGCACATCGGGGCTGCCCGGACCCGGCGAGATCACTATGCCGTCGAACTCGTCCAAGGGTATCGACGACAGCGGGTCGTCGTTCTTGACGACTACGCATTCGACATCCGGGAGCTCGCTCAGATACATCCAGATGTTGTAGGTGAAGGAATCATAATTATCGACGAGAAGGATACGAGTCATCGGACCATTCCAGGTTTTTCGCCGTCGAGCACAGAACTCAGCTCGTGCCTCATGATCTTGCCGCTGCCGGTTCGGGGGATCTCGGCCACCGGCGTCCATCGCTTCGGTACCCGAAATGGCTCCAGCTGCCGGCGGAGATCCGTCCGGAGCGCGGCGAAGGATTCCTCCGGCTCCCCGGCCCACGGAGCAAGGACCACCAGCGCGGTGAGCGTGGAAACGCCGTCGACCAAGGGGGCGAGTACCGCGCAGTCCTCGACGCCCGCACAGCTGCTGAGGGCCGCTTCGATCTCCACCGCCGACATGGAGATCCCTCCCACATGCAGGAAGTCATCGGTGCGGCCGACGACCACGAGTCCGCCGTTGTCGGCCCAGTACCCGTAGTCCTTCGTCTCCAGCCAGCCGTCGACCAGCAGCTCCTTCGTCCCGTTCACGGTCACCGCACGGGGCGGGATGGTCGGCCCCGACACCCACACCGCGCCGACCTTGTGTGCCGATGCGCCCGCCGGAGGCGGGAGATCGGGGGCGCTGCGCAGTTCCACGTCGTAGCCAGGGCAGACGAAACCGGCGGTGCCCGCGGCCCGGCGCGTCACCCCGTTCGCGCAGAAGGCGTTGCCCACCTCCGTGGAGCCGATCTGATTGAGTACCGGGACCTGCAAGCGGTCCTCCAGGCGAGCGGCGACCGCGTCGGGAAGAGGTTCACCCGCCGAGACGATCGCCCGCAGGCCCGCCGGGCGGTCGACGGCCGCGCTCTCGATGTGGTCGGCGAGTTTGGCGAGTGCCGACGGAACGGAGAACGCCAGCGTGGCGCCGTGCCGATGCAAGGCGTCGAAGAATTTCTCCTCGTTCCTACGCTGCCGGCTCAACACGACCGAGGCGCCGCTGAACAGTGGATAGACGAACTGATTGTTGAATCCGTAGGTGAAATAGTATTGCGAGAGCGAGACGATGGTGTCGGTCGCCCTGATGTCCAAGCCGTTCGCGCCGCCGATCGCATCGTGAAAGAAGGGCAGGTCGGCACTGGTATGCGCCACGGCCTTCGGGATCCCGGTCGTACCCGAGCTGTACAGGTAGTACCGCGAAGCCGCCGAACCGTCCCCGTCGTCATGGTGACCGGCCGGGATTCGCGGGCTGCGGCGCTCGATGCGCAGCCGGTCCTCTTGACAGGAGATCACGAACTTGGTGGGCAGAATTCCCAGCATCCTCGACTGCCTGCGCTCGTCCAGGTCCGGATTCACGACCAGTGGCACGGCGCCGATGGCGTGCAGGGCGAGGAAGGCGGGCATCCATTCGGGCCGGTCGCCCACCAGGAACCCCACATGATCACCCGCGCCGATCCCACGGTCGAGAAATTCGCCGGCGAGACTCCGGGCACGGGCGTGCACGTCCCTGTGGCTATGGGTTTCCCCCGTCTGTTCGTCTGTGACGGCGGCCGTGTCCATCCAGCCGCCCCTGTCCGCGAGGCGCGCGGCCAGAATGGATGTATTACCGTTCATGGATCTCCCCAGTTCCATGCATATGCCCGGATACGGGCCTGATCAGCCGAGCGCGGCCGGCGTCCCCGCGTCGAGAGCGAGGGCCGCTGCTACGGAGTCGGTCAGGGTGAACTGCCGCATCCAGCCGAGGCGTGATGCCGCACGGGTGGTGTCGGCGCACTGCCACGTCGATCCGATGCGCAGACCGTCAAAATTCCGTGCGAACCGATAGGGAATTCCGGTCCGTTCGGCGAAGACGTCGAAGAGCTGCCTGATGCTCGTCGCGGTCCCCGACGCCGCGTTGTAGGAGGCCACCGCCGGCCCCGGACGGCGGGCGGCCAGGCTCACCAGGCCCGCCACGTCCCGGACATCGATCAGATCCCGCGCCGTCTCCGGCAGCGGAACATTGGCCACCACCTGATCCGAGCCCGCCTCCACCGCGGTCCGGTACAGCCTGACCGCGGCGGCCCAGATCCCCTGCGTGCCGTGGCCCGGTCCGATCACGTTGAAGGCGCGGATCAGCGTCAGCGGCCTGTCCATCCGGTAGGCCGCGCGCACCAGGTAGGAGGCGCCCATGGCCTTGGACTTCCCGTACTCCGTCACGGGCGCCAGAACGCTCGATTCGCTCACCGGGGCGCCCCGGGCGGTGTCTCCGTATTCGTGCGACGACCCGAGGTGCAGGACCGCCTCCACCGTCCCCGACAGTTCGCACGCCTCCGCAAGGCGGCACGGCCACACGACGTTGTCCCTGCGCACCACCGCGGCATCGGTGGACCAGGGCGCACCCACGGCGTTGACGATCACGGCGGGACCGCGGGCCCGCAGGAAGCGGGACAGCGCGACGGAGGACCAGTCGTTCCCCGAGTAGTAGGGGCCGGCGACCTCCCCGGCGCCGCCCGTTGCCCGCCCGTACCGGTCCACCCCCGTACAGCGCCACCCGTCCGCGGTGAGCGCTGCGGTGACGCGCCTTCCGATGAACCCCTTGGCGCCGAATACGACCGCGGTCCCCTTCATCCGGCGCCCCCTCGCTTCCCCGCAACCGCACGGGCGGTGTCGAGCACGACCTCGGCAGCCACCTTCGCGCCGTCCGTCCCGACCTTCTCCACCAAACCGGTCCAGGTGTCGTCAGGAAGCGCCAGGCACTCCGGGATCAACCGCTTGAGCTGCTCCCGGACGGACCGGCGTGTCGCATCGCGGCGCCGGCGGAGGCCGTCCGCGATCGCGGCGTAGAGATAGTCGTTCCCGGCCGCCTCGGTCTCCGCGGCCTTCCGCAGGGCCGCCGCTTCGTCGACGACGTCAGTGGGCCACTTCACCTCGGTGTGGGCCCCGGTCGCGATCCGGTGGATCTCCGCCTGCTGGAAACCGGAGACGTTCTGCGGGGGCAGGCGGATCAGCGGCGTCCCGCAGGAGCTCGCCTCCAGGAGGCTCATGAGTCCCGGCTGGCTGAGGCACAGCGCGCTCTCCGCGACGCGTGTGCGGTATTCGGCCCGGGTCAGCGGACCGAAGCGGAACTCCGCACGCTCTCGGTACGGCGCGACGATGGCGTCCAGATCGGCCTGCCGGGTGTTGCCGGCGATGAGGATGCTGTCGAATCCGGTCTCGATCAGGGCCTCGATGGCCCCCGGGAGCACCAGGGACGGGTAGGTCGTGGTGTCCCGGGTGGTCAGGCCGAGCATCCCGCCGAGCGTGACGATCGCTCGCCGGTTGCCGTCGGCGTGTCCGTACGTGTGTCGCGTCGCCTCCAGCGGCTGCCACGGGACCACCGCCCCGATCCACCGCAGGTTGCGGATGTCCCGCATCCAGCCGAGGGTCTCCCGGGACAGGCCGGGAAGCCTCAGGGCGAGGTAGTGGCTCACCTCCAGCGGCGGCACGGCGAGGTCCGCGCCGCGCCACAGGAAGGGCATGAGGTCGACGAAGACGGTGCGCACGCCGGCCGCCTCGAAGGCGCGGGCGGCGAATCCCTCCAGTGTCACGAGCGCCACGTCGAGGTTCTTCGCGGCAGCGGCCCGCGTCAGCGCGGCGTGGTCCGAACCGTCGAACTCGCACCACTCGTCGACGACGTCCGCCATGAGGGACCGTCCGTACTCGCTCCCGAAGGCGACGACTTGGCAGCCTTCCGGCACGGTCTGCCGGATCTCGCTGATGACGGTCTCCAGCGCGGCGTGCGGCCCCCAGCCGAAGTTCACGCCCAGGATGCCGATCCGGACCCCGCCGGGAGCCGTGGCCGGTGCGTTCACTCCGTTCCTCCCGGCGAGCGGAACTTCAGTGCGCGTTCGACATCCGGGCTCTCCCAGAAACGATCCGACCGCCGATACTTCGAGCCGAGGTCGACGGCCGCGGAGCAGGCCTTCTCGACGACCTCCCGGCTGCCCATGTCCCCCTCGATCACCACGAGTTCGAGCAAGGTCCCCATGCCCCGGATCATGGAGGAGAGCGAACGGAACGACGAGGTGACGAGGACCGTGGGCCGGCGGACCGAGGCCGCGTAGCCGAGCTCGAAGGCGACTCCGGCCGAGGGCTCGTCACCGACGAGTGCGCACAGGCTGTCCGACGCGTGCAGGGCACGCAGGTCGTCCCGCATGCAGTCCTCCGGCGGAAGCCCCGCGGCGCCCCACTCCTCGTTCATGTGGGAGCTGAAGACCGAGGCACCCAGCGCGGAGAGCCGTGTGTGATAGCTGAGGATTTCAGCCTTCTTCTCCGGCAGGAAAACATCATCGCGTACATAATTTCCGAAAGGCGCCGCAAGGAAGACCTTCGGGCCACGGACGAGGGAACCGCTCATGCGCTGACCGCCTTCACCACGATACTTCCGCCGAATCGTCCGCGTTCTTGCCCCGTGACATAGTCCCGGAAGCCGAGGCTCGCCACCTTGAACCCGGACTCCCGGAGCAGCCGGACCACTTCGGACGGACTGAACAGATGAACCGGCGTGTGCAAAACCTTGTCGCCACTCCGGTAGGAAGCCGTGAAATCACCGCCACCGGGAAAGACACAGTCCCGCGCCACATTGCGGATCACGCTGAGCGGACCGTACGCAACGGCGTTGTAGCGGTTGTTGACGTCGAACACGAACGCGCCGCCGGGCCTCATCAGGCTTCTGACCTGCCGTAGTCCCGGCACCAGTTGCGTCCGCGGGATGTGGCCCAGGACGTTCGACAAACAGGTCACCAGGTCGAACCCGTCCGCGAGAGCGGCCGGCAGGCCCGGCGCCGCAAGCGGCATCGCCAGCACCTGGGCGCTGGGGCAGTTGCGCTGGGCGAGGGCCGCCATTTCGGGGCTCTCGTCGATGGCGGCGACGTGATCGGGGTGAATCTCCGAGACCACGCGTTGCAGACGTTCGCCGGTACCGGTGCCCACGTCCAGCAACGCGAGGCCCTTCCGGTTTCCGGCAGCCGCGGCTATCTCCGCCTCCACGGCGCGGAAATACCGGGTATGGCGCTCCAGATACGTGGCGTAGCCCTGTGAATAGGCGTCGTAGAACCGCTTCGACGTCACCGAGGTGGCCTGCGGTGTGGATCCCTTCGACATACGTCTCCTAATTCCGGATGTATCCGAGGCAGCTCTTGGTGTCGAAGCGCCCCCAGTCGGCGGCGTGCTCCAGGCCGGCGGCGACGGTGTCCTTCGGCAGCTCCCTGGTGGCCCGCACCACGAACGCGCACACCTTTCGCAGCTGGTCGAGCGGCATGCCACTGGACCAGGCCAGGTAGTAGAAGGCATCCGCACCGCGCCCGAGGGCTCGGAACTCCTCATCCGCCGTGGACAGCACCAGGTCCTCGACCGCCCGCGGAGCCCGCCACGGGTCGTCCAGGGTGGGATTGCGTCCCGCGGGCACGGAGAGGTCCTCCCACAGCGCTGCGGTGATCGTGTCCCAGGGGATGAACTCCCGTGCCTGGTGGGCTTCTGCCAGCTCCGCGTAGACCGCCGTGTACTCCGCGGCCAGCGAGCGTGTCGACAGACGCTCGGACAGGGGACGTGCGGCCTCGACGAGCCGTTCCCTGGCCTCCGGGTCGAACCACAGGGTGCGCAGCGCGTGCGCGATCAGTCCGCCGTCGGGTGCGTCCACGTACAGCGCGCCCGACTCACCTCCCAGGTATTCGCCGATGCCCCCGGCCCGCGTCGCGATCACCGGACAACCGGCCGCCTGGGCCTCGACGTTCACCAGTCCGCCGCCCTCCGACTTCGAGGCCACGACGGTGGCGAAGGCGCCCTTCAGCAGGGAAGCGGCCTCCTCGATCGGCACCTCCCCGATGAAGTGGACGCGGGAGGTCACGCCGAGCCGATCGGCGTACTCCTCAAGGGCGGCCCGCTCGCTGCCGTCCCCGGCCACGACCAGCTGGAGCTCCGGGACCTCGTCCGTCAGGAGACTTATCGCCTCGATCGTCTTGTCCACGGACTTGGCGGGCTCAAGCCGCCGCAGCGACAGCACATACGGTCCCCGCAGGGCCGCCTCCTCGTGGGGCTTCGCGGTGCTGAACAGATCGTGGTCGATCCCCACGTAGAGGGTGGGCACCGGGGCCTTCTCCCCGACCAGCAACTCGGTCTGCCGGGCGAGATCGTCCGACGCCGCGTTCAGCAGGTCCGCCCGCCGCATGGCCGGGAGGACGAAGTCCCGTCCGGTCAGCCAGACGAGCCGCGGATCGGGGTCGACCACATCAGGGATGTCGTAGCCGCCGACGGTCTGGATGACCGGCACGTGCCACAGACAGGCCAGCAGCTCCGCGATCATCGGAAGCGGTCGGCGCAGGCCTACGACATGGATGACGTCCGGCCTCCGGACGCTCCGGATGAATTCCTGCAGTTCGGCCGTCAGCGCCCTGAAGTCGGAGGGCAACACCGCGTTGGGGATCCGGTGTATGTGCACTCCATTGCGCACCTCCTCCTTCGGTGTGGTGTCGGGGACATGCCTCGTGAGGACGTCCACGGTGTGCCCGCGTGCGACCAGCTCGGCCCCGAGTTGGTCGATGGGATCCTGCGCACCACCGGTCACCGGGTAATACACACTGCATACGAATAGAATTCTCACTGGATTCCGCTCCTCGCCCGGTCGGCCTTGCCGGAATCAGCGGTTGGCCTTGTACCGCTTTCCCTTCAAGCCGTGCACTTCCTCCACCGGGAACCGATCGATGTTGACGGCCAACTTCTTGTCCGCCGCTTCGATCAGGTCGAAGTCGCAGTAGCGCGCGAGCCGGATCAGGTAGTTGAGGATGTCCGCCGCCTCGAACGAAAGACTGTTCTTGAACTTCCCGTCGTTCCGGAGAAGTTCGACGATCTCGGACTCACTGAGCCACTGGAGTTCCGCCAGCAGTTCGCCGGCCTCTCCGCCGACCGCCATGGCGAGGCTGCGCGCCTCCTCGAACTGATCCCAGCCGCGTTCCTGAACGAACCTGAGGAAGCGCTCGGTGTAGGCCTTCAAACGGTCGGAGTTGCGCCCCAGGTGAGTGGTTTCGCCGGGCATCCAGCCCCACTGGGCGGCTACCTTTCCCACGGAATACGCCTGCGGGAGCAGGCCTTCGAGCGTCCACATCTCGCTCTGGAAGGCTGTCACCACCGCCGGGTCCACGTGCTGGTGCGTGTACAGCTTGTGTGTACGTCCTTCCGCCCAGGACTGAGCGAACCCGAGGGTTTCCTGAAGTGCGTGCCGCGATGTCGCACTCAACGGCATCAGCTTGACCGCGCCACCCTTTTTCGGCCCGAACGCAATCACCGAACTGAGGACGTCGGCTTCGTAACCGAGGTAGATCTCCTTGTACTTGGCCTCCACCTCGCGCGAGCTGCGCCGCTCGTGCCCCGCCACCAGGGCGCGGACGAATTCCTCGTCTATACCGTCGACGAAGACATCCATGCGGGACATCAGGAACCGTTCGAGCTCCTCGTACTTCGACGGGGAGTACTCCTCGAACTTCAGCGGCTCCCGTACGGGCTCGGACCCGTCGCTGTCGATGTCGTAGTAGATCGCGTGCTCCACGACGTCGGGGCGGTACTGGCTGTTCGACTGCGACCCGCATGTCCAGCCGCGGTTCAGGTAGAACGTCTCGATCCAGGAACTCGGCTCGGCGACGGTGCCGTACAGCTGCCGGACGCCGCGGGCCTTCGCCACCTCGACGGACTTCGCGAGCAGCGCGGATCCGGCGCCCTTGGAGCCTCGGAAGTCAGGGTTGACGATGAGCGGGCTGATCTTCATCGTGCCCTGGCGCTTCTCGGCGATGTTCATGACGCCGACCACCTCACCGCCGGCCTCGGCGACGTACACATGCTGTGTCTTCGAGAAGTGGCCCACGGGATCCTTGCCGCCGCCGAGGTGTGCATCGATGATGCGGTCGGCCTGGGCGACGTGGTCACCGTCGTAGTTCCTCCTGAGGGAACCGTGCAAAAGCCCCTGGATGACGGTGCGGTCGGCTTCCGTGGCATCCCTGATGACGATCTCATCGGCCGTGTCGGCCGATATTTCGCTGCTGTCCTGCGGAACAGTCATTTTCGACTCCCCTGTAGAGCATGAATTAGACGAGAAGGTCTCGGCGGGCGACTGCGGCGTCGACCAGGCGGTCGGGCGTACCCACGTCGAACCACCCGGCTTCCTCGGGCACGGCCACTGCGGCAAGGCCTCCGTCATCGATGTATGACTCGAGCAGAGACGTGATTTCCAATTCACCCCGACCGGACGGAGCAATGGACTCCAGCCTCTTCCACATCGAGCCGTCGAAAGAGTAGAGGCCCGTGCACACCTGACCACTGCGGCGCGTGTCGACCTTTTCCCGGACGCGGGAGACCGTTCCGTTCGCGGTGCTCTCGACGACTCCGAAGTCCTTCGGATCGGGGTGTTCGATAACCGCGACCGCGGCGCTGCACCCGGTGTCCTCGGCCTTCTTGAGGATGTCTCCGGCCCAGGTCGAGCTGTACACGTAAAGCGTGTCCCCGAGCGCGACGACGATGCGCTCGTATCCCTCGGGTTCCAGATACTCCCGGGCACAGGCGATGGCGCCGGCGATGCCGTTGGGTTCTTCCTGGACAACGGTCCGGATTTCGATGTCGGAGTATCCGAGCCAGACCGGGATACTCTGGTATATCTCCCTGTCCGCCGCATTGCAGACGAGGACCAGAGTATCGACGCCGCATTCTTGCATCACATCCATGGAGAACGCAATCGCCGGCTTGTCATAAACCGGAAGCAGATGTTTGTTGACAACGCGGGTAGCCGGAAACAGCCGTGAACCGGTGCCTCCTACCAGGACGATTCCGGCGACGCGCTTTTCGGCAGGGTTCATTGCCCTCATTGCCTACCGCCTTCTGGCCCACAGCGGGGCCGTGGTCGATCTACGGTCGAGAGGTATGGGTTACGCGGGAAGGGGTGCCGTTGCTTTTTCCAGCACGGCGATGCGGCGCAGAATGGCCTGGCAGTCGACCAGGCCCGCCGTCTTCGCACCCCGCAAGTGCCTTGTTCCTGCGGTCAGGCACGCGCGGGTCGCGTTGGCCGGCCCGGAGGTCGCGACGACGGCCGGCTCGGGTTCGCCCGGACTTCTTCCGACGATCCTGACCGGAGCGTCCACCGGCGGTGAGAACGCGCGGAGCAATTCCAGACGCCGACGGGAGTCCGCGACGACGACGCTGTTGGCGTAGGAGTCGCCGATGGACCACGATCCGGTGTAGGTGAAGGTGCCCCCGCCGATCAGGCGGCTCGTGAGCGCCACGCCGCCGTCCGTCTCCGAGCCACCGGTCAACACCGCGCCGATGCCGAGGTCTTCGGCAACGGCACCGAGCCTGATCAGCGCGTCGACGCAATAGGTCCCCAGGTCCGCGGCGGCGCCTCCGTGGCGGGGATGCCGGCGGAAGTCCGTCGGTTCTCGCCCCGGTATGCGGAAGACCGCGGAGACCGACACGGGCCCCGTCCAGTCGTCCCCACGTATCCGTTCGAGGAAGCCGGTCCAGGCGGGATGGTACGGGTAGGAGAGACACTCGAAGACCGTGCGGTCGCAGGCACGAGCCATCGTGTCCAGCTCGCCGGCCTCCGCAGCCGTCAGACAGACCGGCTTCTCCGCCAGTACGTGCTTCCCGGCGGCCAGTGCTGCCCGGCAGTCGGCGAAGTGACGGCCGGTCGCACTGGAGATGTAGACGATGTCGACGTTCCGGTCCGCCAGCACCGTGTCGCGATCGGTGACCTCGATCTCTTCGGATGGTACGGCGATGCGCGTCCCGCCGGGATGGTCGGTGCCCACGAGGAGGGGCTCATCGGTGCGGTTCAATTCCCGGAGCAGTGGCGCGGTCCGCCGGCTCAAGTACTCGGAATGTCCCATCGCCGCGATCACGGTTCCAGCGATCCGATCATGATGAGCCCCTTGATCATCGTCAGACAGGTGCGCAGTTCGACGCTGAGCCGGTCACCGCGTTGATCGAGCGCCTCCACCTCCTTCAGCGCCATCCACCGGCCGCCCGGCTGTTCCCCGTCGGCATCGGTGAGCAGTCCCAACTGGTAGGTGGCGATGGCTCCTCGGAACCGGCCGCCTTCCTCGGTGTGCACCGCGGAGTGGACCTCACGGCAGCGGAGGAGCCCCGACGACTCCGCGATCATCGATCGGCGCCGGGACTCCGTCGCGTGGTCGGCGATGTCTCCCCGCTGGAACCGCGCCTCAAGACTGGGTCCGCGGACGGATCCGATCCGCAGCCGTTCCGCGACAAGCAACTCCGGTCCGTCGAGGCCCGGCCGGATCAGCAGCGTGCACTGGCCCATGCCGGCCGGTGCCAGCAGCGGTTGGTCCCAGGACGCGACCTCACGGCCCTGCCCTTCGACGCGGCAGCCCACGACGGAGAAGAACCGACGCTGTCGGTGCTCGATACTTTCCGCCATTTGCCAGTGCGACAGCTGGTCCAGAGGCACGCGTTCAGGCTTCGAGCCCGTCGGTCCCGGTTGTCGTCCGTCCTGGCGCGGTCCGCTCCTTGCCGAGCCGAGGGCGTTCGGGGACGCGATGGCCTCCAGCGGCCACATCGACAGAACCGACCGCAGATCCATATTGAGCAGACGGCTTTCCAACGCCGCCGCCAGCAGAACCGGTATCGGTACCCAACGGCTTCCCGGAACGGTCCGCGCGATATCGACGGCTTCCTTTACGTCGAGCAGAATGATGCGGTTACGGTTGACCTTTCCGAGAAACCATGACTCCTGCTCGCGCTGCACACCATCGGCAAGCGTGCACACCTCCTCCGACAGCGCGATCTCGGCGGCAGGCACCCGCTTTCCGCCGTGCGCGGCCTCGTAGTTGCTGCGAGTGGCCTGCACGGTCGGCGCGACTTCGATGCCGTCAGGAGTGCCCGGTTCGAATTTGAAAGTGATCAGGCCATGGAACTCACCGTCGAACTGCGCGACGAAAAGGCACAGCATTCCGACTTCACGCTGCTCGATGAGCGGCTGTTCCAGAGGTTGATTCGGATCCGAAAGATCTCTTGCGCCGATGACCCGGAAGAAGCGTCCCGTCTCGTGCGCCAACGCCCCGTCCTCGGTCATGGACCAGGAGCGCAAGTCGGCCAGCGGCACAGGGAGAACGCGTGCGATGAGCGAACGACGCCGGCGCAGGCACTCCGATCGCAGCTCCCGGATGGTGCCCATCACCTGCGTGCTGGATTTATTGATGCCATGCGTACCCCCCGTCGCATGCGCGTTCATGCCACGCATTCGCTTAACCGGTCGCAGACGTAGTCGATTTCGTCGAGACTGATGAGCGGATGGATGGGAAGGCAGATGATTTCGCGGGCGAAACGTTCCGCCACTGGCGTAGGCCGCGTCGTGCCGAGTGCATCGAGCGGAAATTCGCCAAGTGGTCTGAAATAAATCTCGGACTCGATTCCAGCCGCGTCGAGTTCCTTCCGCACACGTTCCCGGTCCTTGACCAGGATCGGTACGGCGAAACCCCCGGAGCGATCGGAGTCGTGGGGTTCGCGCACGAGTTCCACCGGCGAGCCGGCCAGCCGTTCCCGGTAGCGATGCACGATTGACCTGCGCTTCTGCAGTTTTTCCGGCAGGTTCTCCAACTGGGCGAGGCCGACCGCTGCCGCGATGTCGCCCATGTTGTACTTGAAGCCGAGCTCGGGGATGTCGTAGGGGTTCGACCAGGATCGAGCGCCCATGTCGATCCCGAGTCTGCGCAGCCGCTTGGCCCGTTCGGCGGAGGCCGCATCAGGGAAGGTGACGCATCCGCCTTCGCCGATGGCGAGGGCTTTCGTGGCATGGAAAGAATAGGCTTGAATATGCGGTGACTCGCTCATCGGCCGCCCCTGCCACCTGGAACCGATGGCGTGGGCGCAGTCCTCGATGACCGTCACTCCATACTTGTTGGCCATGTCGTTCAGGCCTGCTATGTCGCAGGGGATCCCCGAGTAGTGGACGCCTATGACGGCGCGGACATCCGGCTCCGTATCCAGGATTTCCCGCACCGAATCCAGGTCGATGTTGCCCGTCGCGCGTTCGATGTCGGCGAGAATCACACGGCACTGATGCTGGAGTGCCACTGCCGCAGTCGAGACAAACGTATTGGCGGGCACGATCACGGCGCTGCCCTTGGGCACGTCCGCCACCACCAGCGCAAGATGGAGGGCTGCGGTGCCAGAATTCACGGCAACCGGATGCTTGCCCACCAAATCCGGGCGCGCTAACTCCCGTTCAAACTCTTTCGTTACCGGACCAAGTCCGATCCAGCCAGATTCCAGAACCTCCCGGAGACGCTCCAGTGAGGACGGATCCACTTGTGGTCGGTACATTCTGATTCCGCTTTTCGGCGGGACAGGCTGCATCATTACACGCCCCCTTCACCACTTCCGTGGCGACACTCCAGTCAAAAACTAAAGTACATGCGCGCACACCTAGACGCCCACCAAGAAATCCCCCTCAAGCCGTCTTGGATCGGCGACTTGATCACACTCTATATCGCCTGTGATAAAAGGTAAAGCTTTGGCATGGAACACCGGTCGCCACCTGTGTGACCTGCGCCTATCGAACCCGTGGAGCCCGGACGCGGCTCGCCACGCGCCCCCGTACGCACGCCGGCCCGGTGCACGGGATCGGGGGCAGCGCGGGCCGACGGCTCCGGGGCTGCCGGCCGTCGGCCGCCAAGGGCGCTGTTGCAGAAGTGAAGCCCGGCAGTCCGAGCTGAGGCAGGTGCCGTGCCCGACGACGCCTGCTCCTACCGAACTTCGAGGTCGGCTTGCCGCCGAGAAGGGCGCGACCCGCCTGCCCCTGAAGACGCGGCCGCCCCAGGGGCGTGCCTTACAGCGTCTCGCCGGGAATCGACAGGTACGTGTCGCTGAGACGCGCCAACACCGGGTGCTCGGTGGCGAGTCCGGCCTCGTCGATCGCCGCCAGGGGGCGGACGCCGATGCTCGTGTTCGTCGCGAACGCGGCCGCCATGCCCTTGGCCTGTTCCACGGTGACGGTGGCGACGTGGTGCTCGGCGCGCTCGCGGAGCAGCGCCATGGTGACGCCGGGCAGCACGTCGGCCCGCGGCCACACCACAGCGCCGTCCCCGTCGACGAAGCCCACGTTCCAGGTGCTCCCCTCGGTCACGCACCCGTCGCGGCCGACGAACAGCGCGTCACCGTATCCGGCGAGCTGCGCCGTGCGGCGGGCGTGCAGGGCGCCGAGGAGCCCGACGTGCTTGACGTGGGGAAGATCGCGTTCATAGCTGACGCTCATGGCACGCAGCGGCGCGGGGGGCATCGTGCCGGCCGGGCGTACCGTCACCAGGATGTGCGGATCGCCGGCGTCCGCCAGATGTGCCAGGGTCATGCTCGGGTCGTAAACCGTGACGCGGACGACGCACGGCAGGCCCTGCCCGTCCAGGCTCCGGCGGACGAATTCGCGGACGCGCCCGGTGTCCACATCGGCGCCGAAGACGGCCTCGCAGTCCCGTGCAAGGCGTTCCATGTGGAGTGACAGTCCGCGGATGGTGCCGTCGGCGTCGACGCGCATCGAGGTGAAGTGCCCCAGGTTGGTCAGAGCCAGAGGGAGCAGGTCGTCGGCGGAGACGGGCTTTCCATCGAGCGTCATCATGCCGCCCAGCATGTCAGGAAGGCCCTCGCCCGCGTCAGGTTCACCGGGGCACTGACGGAACCACGTCATGCGAGTTCAGCGCGTTGCCGCCAGGCGGTGACGACGACCTTCCAGGACCACCTCCCGCAGAAGCCGTCGGTCCACCAGGAGTCGGTGGCCTACCTGACGGCATGACCACTACACGATCTGAGCAATGACCGCACCGAACATCGCCGCGAAGGTGTGCCGAGGAACGCCCAACCAATCAGCCCAGGTCCTGTACTCCCGTGTCTCGTCGACCAGGCACTCACCGACATCGAAGACCACCGCGCCAATCACGCGGCCACTGCACCGTGCGGCACACCTACGGAGCAGAGTGCGACTACCTGGCGTGGGCAGCTGGGCCACGGGATGCGGCCGGTGAGAGCCCGGGTGGTGAGGCGACAGAAGCCACAGTGCACCATGATGCGGGGACCCGGATCGGCGGCACGAGTATGGCCGCCAAAGGCTGGGAGTTCATCAGCCCCGGCCCATGCGGCGGGCGATTGAAGCGGCGAGCGAGGACATGGCGCGGGATTACGACAGTCAGTTGCTGGAGTCGGTGGCGGTACGCCGGCGCAGGATGCGTGATGCCCTGTTGTTCGGCGCGCAGCGCGGGCGTCGTGCGGCGGACGAGCGGCTCGGGAAGGTGTTCGCGGGGATCGCCATCACCGCCGTCCTGTGCGCGGGGTGCGTCGGGTGGTCCTTCCTCCAGCACACCCTGGCGAACCAGAAGGCCGAGCAGGAAAAGCAGCAGCGTCAGGTGCAGCAGTACGAGCAGCCGACGAAGCCGGCGAATCCGTAGAAGCCTCCAGATTCAGGATCTTCTTTCGACACCGGGCAGAAGTGACGGCGGAGGCATACCGGACAGACATGTCCTTTTTGCCCGAGAGATCGTCAACATTGCGATGATAGGTTCCCGTAAGTGGTGAGCAGAGCAACGACTTCCCGGGCGCAGCTGAGCCGAGTGACCTTGGTCGGCGAGCGTCGCCGAGCCGACATCGTCCTGCTTTCCGATACGCCTATCGGGCAGTTGCTCCCCGATGTCTTGCAGTTGCTGGGTGACCGCCCCGCTTCGGGGCCGATGTCGCGGCAGCTGGTCACGTCTGATGGTTCCGCTCTGCCGCACGACAGCACGCTGGCGTCGGCGGGGATCGTCGACGGTGCGGTGCTCCGGCTCGTCAGGACACACTCCGCGCCGCCCGCCCCGGTGGTGCACGACGTCACGGACCAGGTGGCGGACGATCTCGATCTGCGGGCCTGGCGGTGGCGTCCCGCTGCACGCCGGGCGAGCGCGGGGGTGGCCACGGTCTCCTTCACGGTGGTGGCCGCGTTGCTGGCCCGGCGGGAGTTCGCGCTGGACGCGCTCGTCGGGCCGTGCTCGGCTCTCGCCCTCGTGCTCTTGGTGGCCGGGCTGCTCGTCACCAGGGTCGGGCAAGGGAACCGGGGCCTGACCACCTCGCTGCTCCTCGCCTCGGGCGGGCTCGGTGTCCTCACCGCGTGGATGGCCGCCGACGCGTATGCCTGGTCCGGTGCGGGACGGCTCGCCGGGGTTGCGGGGGTGCTGGTGCTGATGCTCGGGTGTCTCGGCTACTTCTCGCCGCTGGGCAGGGGTGGGCTTGTCGGCGCCGTGACGACGGCCGTGCTTGCCGTGGTGTGGGAGGCGGTTGCCGCCGTCCAGGGCGATCCGGCCCGGCTCGGCGCCGTCATGGCCGTCTTCTCGCTGGTGCTGTTGGGCGTGCTGCCGCGGCTTGCGTTGATGGCGTCGGGGCTCACCGCGCTCGACGATCGGCGCTCGGGTGGGGTCTCCGTCAGTCGGCATCAGGTGGGGACCGCTCTTGCGGCGACGCACCGGGGTCTTGCGCTGTCGACGGTCGTCACCGCGGTTTCGGCGGTTTCCGCCGGGTGGTTGCTCACCTTGGCCGAGACGCCGACCGTGTGGTCCGCTGTGCTGGCATCGCTCGTCGTCGTGGTGCTGGTGTCGCGTGCGCGGGCTTTTCCGCTGGTCGCCGAGGTCGTGGCGCTCCTGGTCGCCGCGTCGTGTCTCGTCGTGCGCCTGGTGATGGTGTGGATGGAGCACGCGGGGGGTGCCGGGCCGTTGGCCGTGCTGGGTGCGGCTGCGGTGGTGCCGCTGGTGGCGTTGGCGGTGCAGGTGCCCGAGCATGTGCAGGTGCGGCTGCGGCGCGTGGCCGATCTGATCGAGTCCGTGGGCATGGTGGCGCTCTTCCCGCTCGCCTTCGGCGTGTTCGGGGTCTACGGGCAGCTGCTCAACCAGTTCTGAGTCGATGTGCAGGCGCTCCGGGCGCGGCAGGGTGGGGTGAAGGTCAGGCATGCCGAGCGGAGACGGCTGGCAGGGTGAGGTGCTGCGCGACCTGAGGGACGGCGTCCAGCAGGGTGCGCAGGGCCCCGGCGGAGGGGCGCATCAGGGGTCCTCGTCCGGTCCGGGCCCGTCCACGCCACGCGCCCAGGTCCAGGAGCAGTACGGGCAGGCCGCCCACCCGTACCCGGGGCAGGAGCAGCAGGCGGGACACCAGGGCGTCCGGCCGCAGCAAGCCGACCGCCGGGAGCAGAAGCAGCACGCCCCCTCGGCATACCCGTCGGTTCCCCAGCCCTCCGGTGCGTCCGGCTCCCGCCCCGTCGTGGACGAGGCGCTGGCCGACGCCGTACGCCACAAGCCGCAGCGCGGCGAGTCCTTCGCCGCGCGAGCCATACGGGCCCTGCGGCGCACGGTGTCCTCATCGGCGGCGCGTGAGGTCGCCGACGTCACGCGGACCGCCGGGGTGCTTCAGCAGCCGGTGACGACCGGTCGGCAGATCGCCGTGACGTCCATTCGGGGCGGTTCGGGCAAGTCGACCGTCTCGGCGCTGCTCGGCACCGCGTTCGCGCATTACCGGCAGGATCCGGTCCTCGTCCTGGAGGCGGATCCGGCGCTGGGCACGCTGCCGTTGCGGCTCGGTGCCCGGTCGCGGCGCTGGACCACCGGCGAGATCGCGGACCTCGTCACGCCGGACATGACGCTGCTCGACGTCACCGGCTATCTCGTCCAGCTGCCCGACAATGCCTGGCTGCTGCCGGCGAGCCAGGGGCAGATCGGTGCGATGCTGGACAGCCGGGCGTACGAGCGGGCCGTGGTGGCGCTGCGGCGCTACTTCGGTGTGACGGTCGTCGACTGCGAGACGCTGCCCGCCGAGGTGGCCCGGGTCGCGCTCGCCGCAGCTCACAGCCGGGTGCTGACCGCACCGGCCACGCCGGAGGGCATCACCAGCACATACGCGGTGCTCCAGTGGCTGCAAGGGCTGCCCCCGCACGTCATCGCGGGCACCGTCGTCGTACTCACCGAGTTGATGCCGCGCTCGCGGATCGACCTCGACGAGGCCGCCGGGAAGCTCAAGGCCACCGGGGTGAGCGTCCAGGTCCTGCCGTTCGACCGGCACCTGGCGGCGGGCGGGCCGGTGCGGACCGCGCTGCTCGCCCACTCGACCCGGCAGGCCGCCGCGCGCATCGCCGCGGACGTCTTCCACCTCTCCCAGCAGCGTCACTGACCAGATGCCGAGCCCGACCGTGAACAACGGCCGACGAACCGTGAATGACGGACGCCGATGAGTACCCGACTGATCCACCGCCCGGCCCGGACCATCAGGCCCCCGGCCGTCCCTGAGCCCCGCGTCATCGAAGCTCCGCCGAACCTCCCGGAGGGGAAGGCGGGCAATATCGCGATGTCGTTGCTGCCCATCGCGGGCGTCATGTCGTCCGTGGTGATGATGACGGTCGTCCGCAACAGCCAGTTCGCCGCGCTCGGCGCGCTCATCCTCGTCGTCACCGTCATCGGCTCCCTCGCGCTCGTCTTCTCGCAGCGCGGCAAGGCGCAACGCACCCGTCGTACCCAGCGCGAGGCGTACCTCGCCTACCTGGAGGAACTGCGCGAGGAGCTCTCCGTCGAGGAGCGGCAGCGGGGCGAGCGCGCCGATGTCCTCAATCCGCCGCCGACCGCCCTCTACGACGTCGTGCGCGATCCGGCGCGCCTGTGGGAACGCCGTCGCGCCGACCCCGACTTCCTGTCCGTACGCGTCGGCACCGGCGAGATGCCGGTACGGGACGTGCGGATCGCCCAGCAGGACTCGTCGGTGCTCACCCCGCCCGACCGTTTCATGCTCAACGAGGCGTCGGCGCTGATATCCCGCTTCCGCACCGGCACCGAACTCCCCCTCACCGTCCCCCTCGACCGGGTCGGCAACATCAGCGTCGTCGGCCCCCGCGAGGACTGCCTGCGCGTGGTGCGCGCGCTGCTCGTCCAGGCCTCGGCGCTGCACTCCCCCGACGATGTGGCGATGGCCCTGGCCGTGCCGGGCGACCGGCTCGCCGACTGGGAGTGGGCGAAGTGGCTGCCGCAGCTGCTCGACGACGAGCAGTTCGACGGTCCCGTGGCCGCACGCCGCATCGCCCCGTCCGCGCCGCAGCTCGCCCGGCAGCTCGGCCCCGAACTGCGGCGTCGTGCCTCCTACGCGGCCGAGGTGCGCCGCGGCCTGTCCGGCAACGACGCGTTGGCCATGACGTCCCGGCTGCTCGTCGTCGCCGACGGGCACGGTGAGGACGCCGTCGAGCTACCGCGGCCCGACGAGGCGGTCGGCCTGCGCGAGATGGGCGTCACCGTGCTGCATCTGCTCGCGCAGCGGGTCCAGGAGCCGGGGCAGGTCAGCGTCCGGATCACCGTCGACGGCGGTCAGGTGGTCATCGAGGATCTGCGCGGGCCGGAGCCGGTCCTCGCGCACGGCATCGTCGACGAGGTCGGCGTCTCCTTCGCCGAGGGGCTGGCCCGGATGCTGGCGCCGCTGCGCCTGTCCGCCGAGTCCCGCGTGGACGCCCCGTTGACCGGGCCGGTGGACTTCGCCGGTCTGCTCGGCATCGACGACATGGCGCACCTCGATCTGTCGCGGCTGTGGGCACCGCGCGGCGAACGCGCCTTCCTCCGCGTACCGATCGGCGTCAACGACTCCCACGAGCCGGTGCTGCTGGACCTGAAGGAATCTTCCGAACTCGGCATGGGCCCGCACGGCCTGTGCGTCGGCGCCACCGGCTCGGGCAAGTCCGAGCTGCTGCGCACCCTCGTCCTCGCCCTGGTGGCCACCCACCCGCCGGAGGATCTGGCCCTGGTCCTGGTCGATTACAAGGGCGGTGCGACCTTCGCGCCGTTCGCGGACCTGCCGCACGTCGCGGGCGTCATCACCAACCTGGAGAACCAGGCCGGTCTGGTCGAGCGCGTCCACGCCTCGCTCGCCGGGGAGGTCAAACGCCGCCAGCAGGTCCTCAAGGACGCGGGCAACATCGCCGACATCGGCCACTACGCCGCGCTGCGCGCCGACGGGCGGCCCGATCTGGAGCCGCTGCCGCACCTCTTCGTCGTCATCGACGAGTTCGGCGAACTCCTCACCGCCAAGCCGGACTTCATCGACCTGTTCCTGTCCATCGGCCGCATCGGCCGCTCGATCGGCGTGCATCTGCTGCTGTCCAGCCAGCGCATCGAGGGCGGCCAGCTGAAGGGCCTGGACACCTATCTCTCCTACCGGCTCGGCCTGCGCACCTTCTCCGCCGACGAGTCCCGTACGGTCCTGGACACCGCCGACGCCTTCCACCTGCCGCCGCTGCCCGGCTTCGGCTACCTCAAGGTCGACACCAGCCACTACGACCGCTTCAAGGCCGGCTACGTCTCGGGCGCCTACCGCGGCCCCGTACGGCACGAGACGGAAGAGGAGGCCGGCCCTCTCGCCCTCCCCTACGACACGTACAACACCCTCTCCGGCGAAGAAGCCACCGACGCCCAGGAGCCGACGGTGCGGCGTCGCGAAACGGGGCCGACCGAGCTGGGCGTCATGGTCGAGCAGTTGGAGAACGCCGCGGGCCCGGTGCGCCGTATCTGGCTGCCGCCGCTGCCCGACGCCATCGCCCTGGACACCGTCTCCGGGCCGCTGGATGCCGGAGCGCGCGGGATGCAGCTCTCCCGGCGCCGTGGTCCGCTTCAGGTGCCGCTCGGTGTCCTCGACGACCCGGCCAAGCAGTGGCAGGGGCAGTGGTACCTGGACCTGACGGTGGCGGGCGGCCACGCCGCCGTCATCGGCGGCCCGCAGTCCGGCAAGACCACGCTCCTGCGCACCTTCGTCCTCTCGCTCGCGCTGACCCACACCCCGCAGGAGGTCAGCGTCTACGGCCTCGACCTGGTCGGCGGCGGCCTCGCGGCCCTGGCCGGCCTCCCCCACGTGGGCGGTATCGCGGGCCGCGCCGACCGCGAACGCGCCGCCCGCACCGTCGAAGAAGTGCAGGCCATGCTCGCCGCCCGGGAGGACATCTTCCGCGACCACGGCATCGACTCCGTCTCCCAACTGCGCGACCTGCACGCGGCGGGCCGGCTGCCCCAGCTGCCCTCCGCCGAGATCGTCCTCGTCATCGACGGCTTCGGCGCACTACGCGACGACTTCGAGGAGCTGGACGACGACGTCGCCGACCTCCTCAAACGCGGCGGCGGCTACGGCGTCCACGTCGTCGCGGGCATGCTCCGCTGGAACGACGCGCGCATCGCCGTCCAGTCGAACTTCGGCACCCGCATCGAGCTGCGCCTCAACGACCCCGGCGAGTCCAGCGTCGACCACAAGCTCGCCCAGACCCTCTCGCCGGACGAGCCCGGCCGCGCCCTCACCGACGGCAAACTCTTCGCACAGGTCGCGCTCCCCCGCACCGACTCACTCACCGACACCGGCGACGTGGGCACCGTCCTGGAGCGCACGGCCCGGACGATCCGCGCCACCTGGAGCGGCGAGGTCGCCCCACCGGTACGGATGCTGCCGCACCTCCTTCAGCCCGACCTCCTGCCGAGCCCGGTCGCCGAACCCCGACGCGTACCGATCGGCCTCGACCAAACGGCGCTCCAGCCCGTACTGCTCGACCTCTTCCAGCACGACCAGCATCTGCTGATCCTCGGCGACAGCGAATGCGGCAAGACGAACCTGCTGAAGGTCATCGCCGACGGCCTGATCGAGCGGTACGGCGAGGACGAGTTGGTCTTCGCCGTCATGGACCCCAGGCGCTCCCTGCGCGGCGCGATCCCCGAGGAGTTCAACGGCGGCTACGCGTACAACGCCCGGCTGTGCGCGGGCCTCGCCCACGGCATCGCCGGTGTGCTGGACAAGCGGCTGCCCGACGACAGCACGCACCCGCAGAACCTGGAACCCGGCAGCTGGGGCGGCGGTCCGCGGATCGTGGTCCTCGTCGACGACTACGACGTCCTCACCACCGCCGGCCAGGAACCACTGGCGCCCTTCCTCCCCTACCTCCCCTCCGCGATGGACATCGGCCTGCACTTCGTCCTCACCCGTCGCGTCGCAGGCGCCTCCCGCGGCCTCTACGAACCCGTGGTCCAGGGCCTGCGCGAGTCGGGCTCCGCGGCCCTCGTCATGTCCGGCGACCGCGGCGAGGGCCAGCTGTTCCCCGGCGTCCACGCCTCCCCGCAGCCGGCCGGACGCGGCGTCCTCCTCCGCAGGGGCCACCCCAACCGCCTCATCCAGACCGTCCACTCCCCCGCGTGAAACACCGGAGACCTGCCCGCGCACGCCCGCGGGCCACGAGACGGATGGGGGCTTCCGGCCTCCCGGGCACCCCCGCACGCCCGCGGGTGACACGACGCACGGCATCGGCATCGGCATCCCTGCCACGAACGACGAAGGACCGGACGACTACCCCATGACCAAGGACGTCATCGCCCTCACCCGGCGCATGCCCACCCCGGGCGCCGTGCTCACCGGCCTGCTCTCCGGGGGCCCCGACACGCTCGTGGACACCACCGGCGAAGGCGCCGTCGTGCGGCTCTGCGACGACGAGGGCCGACCTCTCGTCGCCATCGAGGCCCCGCTCCTCGTCCAGGTCGCGGGCGAGGCCGAGCGGCTGCTCGGCGCCGCACCGCCGCCCGTTCCGTACTGGTGGACCGAGGCCCGCGCCACCACCGGCGTCGCACACGCCGAGCGCCTCGCGGGCACCTTCGCGGCCCGGCTCGCCGCACTGGCCGACGGCTCCGCCTGGCCACCGGAGGCCGCACACTCCCTGGCCGTGGTGAACACCGAGGGCGTGCGCGCGACGCCCGCACCCGCCGCGGAGCAACCCACCGTCGACGTCCTCACCGACAAGGTCGCCGTCGTCATCCAGGACCGCCCGGTGGTCGCCATGACCGCCTGGCTCTCCGACGCCTACCGCGCCGCCGCCACCGCAGAGCTGGGCCTCCAGGTCGTCACCCCACCGGGAACCACCCTCTCCCCAGCCGTACGCGACAGCCTCAGCACCTGGCCCTCCCGCTGGGTCGTACGCGACGAACGCGACGGCTACTACGACGGACTGACCGGAGCCGTACTGCGCTGGCAGGACGGCATGTTCGCCCCCGTGGCCTCTGCCGACGCGACCGCCGACGACCCGCGCACCCCGGTGGCCGCCACCTACCAGGAGGTGGTGGACAGCGGCGAGCGTCAACTGGCCGTGACCTTCCGCACCGTCCACCCGGCGGACGACCGCCTGGTCCTCGGCGGCGCCCTGGAGGCGATATGGCGCGAACTGACCGGCGCGCCGCCAGCCGGGTGGGGAACGGCCGAACCAGCCAATCTCCCCTGGTCGCAGCGTCAGATCACCGACCTCGCCCGCGAGCGGGCACCCGAGCCGACGTGGTGCGTGGTGGTCGGCAGCCCGGACCGGCCGGGCCTCGCCACGGTGCGTATCAGCCGGACGACGTCGGGCGTCGAGGAAGACGTCACGCTGATGTTCGGCTACGGCCCCGGCGAAGAGCCCCCGGTGGACGCCTTGCCCCGCGCGGCGGAGCTGCTGGCCACCCGCCACCGCCTCCAGTCGATGCTCGTACAGCTCCGCAAGGCCCGCCGCGACCTGGCGGTACCACCCCGCTTCGAAGGCCCAGGAGTCCCCCTCGCCTTCGTCCTAGGCGCGGACGAGGTCCGCCAGATGCCCGACGACCGCGCCCGGCACACCCCGCTGTCGGAACCGCCCGTCCCCCTCGGCCCGAAGACGCACCCGGCGATGTACTACCGGCTGCCGGGAGACCCGTCGGATCTGTCGGGCTGGCAGGACTTCGAGCGCCTGGTGCGGCATCTGAAGGGCGAGTGAGCGGGCCTGGAACGGGTGGGCCGACGCTTCGGGCCTCCCGGCCGGCCTCGCTGCGGCGGGCGGGCAACCGGACACCGGCAGCTCTGAGCCGTTGTCACACCCCGGTCGTAGCATCGGGAGAGCAGATTGCAGCAGTGGACCGGCGCTTGATAGGCATAACCGTACAAACGATCGTCACGTTCAGCAGGGGGAGCCGGATGAAGTTCGACATGGGAGCGCAGACGCTCTCGACGCTGAAGTCGCGCTCGCAGGGGTCCAGCACGGAGTTGGGGACGTTGATCCGCCAGCTCGTGCAGGCGGCCGAGCCGCTGGAGGGCAAGTTCAACGGCTCCGGCAAGGCGGCCTTCGACGCGTTCAAGTCGCACGCGGACGAGATCACCGCGGAGTTGAACAGTGCGCTGGCCGGGATCGTGGGCGGCCAGTCGGGCATGGAGACGGCGTTCAGCTCCGGTGTCCAGGAGCAGGCCGACAACGCCCGGACGCAGATGTCGGCGGCGAACTTCGACGCGGCCCGCTTCTCGGGCCGCTGACAGCCCGGCCAGGGCGCGTACTCAGATCTCAACGGGGAGGAATGTGATGACCGCAGGCAAGGACCGCCGCTCGTACGACTCGGGCGCATCGTCGGAGGCACAGGGCAACATCCAGGCGGTGATCGCGCGTCTGGAGCAGGTGATCGCGGCGCGCGACGGGCAGGTGAAGCAGGCCATGGCGGATTTCACGGCCGACGGCGTCGCCGACGAGTACCACGGCAAGGAGGTGCGCTGGAACCGTGCCTCGCAGGAGGTCCAGAGCATCATCCGCCTGCTCAAGACGACGCTGGAGAAGAACGACGCGACCGCGCACCACACGCTCCAACGCGCGAAGGCCGCGGTCGACAACATCGGCTGAACAACCGGCCCGGCACACCGGAAGCAGAAGCAGTTTTCACGGTGCGCCGTCGGGTTGTCAGCTATGAGGGGGACGGGGGCCCGCCGCTGCGGTTGGTGGCTGCGCGGTGCGGCAGAGAGGTATGCAGGAGGCGGGGGCGTTCATGGCGTCGTGGGACATTCAGCCGCAGGGTGTGCAGGGCCAGTTGAAGGTGGTCGGCAAGCATGCCGAGGACCTCGGGGACGTCCTGCGCGCGCTGCTGGCGGACATGCAGGAGGCGGCGCAGGCGGCGGGTACGGCCGTGCCGGGCTCCCAGGCCCAGGTGCTGCCGAGCGGGCAGCCGGTGGCGGCGGGGTACAAGCCGGTGGGGCCGGTGGCGCCCGGTCTCGTGCCGCACGGCGCGACGGGGCCGGTCGCCGTGGCGCTGGCCGAGTACGCGAAGGAACGCCAGTCGGACTTCAAGGCGATGGCCGACCGTTGCCAGGCCGCCGTCCTGGGCGCGGCGAAGGCCACCAATGAGTACGTCGAAGGCGACCTGGAGGCGGCCAGGAACGCCCAGAACGCCGCCCGAGCTGTGCGGGTGGACGCTTTGAAGGGCTTCGGGGGGAAGAAGTGAGTAACGCTCCGGTCGATCCGGCCGAGGTACCGGTCTTCACCGGCGATCTGGACCTTCTCGAATCCAAGGTGAAGGCGCTGTCCCACAGCGCCCCCAAGGTCCAGACCGCCGGCTCGGACGTCCACAAGTCCTTCGGCGGCCTGTCCGCCTTCTACAAGGCACCCGAGGCGGAGCAACTGTTCGCCGTCACCAAGCCCGTGGCGGACAAAGCACACGACGTCAGCTCGGACGTGCGCGTCATCGCCAAGGCCCTGGGCACCTACGCCCACGAGATCACTCCGCTGGTCAAGCAGCTCGATCAGCTCAAGCGGGACGCCGCCGCTTTCCGCCACAAGGTCGCGGGGGACGACGACTGGCGCGAGGACGGCGACCTGACCGACGAAAACCTCAACCGCCGCAACAAGATCGCCGAGGTCTGGACCGCTTTCCAGGCAGCCGAACGCGACTGCCACGCCAAGATCGTCGCCCTGGTCGGCGGCAAGAAACTGCACGCCATCGGCGGCTCCCACAAGACGGGCTACGGCTACCACGCCGACGATCTCAAGCAGTCCGAGCACCTGCCCTGGGGCGACGCGGTCGAGGAATCCGTGCCGTGGTGGAAGGTGTGGCGACACGCCTACGACTTCGGCAAGGGCGTCATCGTCGACGGCGTATGGGGAACCATCAGAGGCCTGGGCACCCTGCTCTGCTTCGACGGCTGGGACGCCGCCGGCCAGGCCTGGACCGGCCTGGCCAAGCTCTCCACCGGCATCACGATCACCACCCTGCCCATCCTGGGCACCGCATTCCTCGCGATCCCGGGCGACAAACTCCCCTCCTGGCTAAGGGACTCCCGCACCGCCATGAAGGAGACCGGCAAGGCCCTCGTGGCCTGGGACCAATGGGAATCCAACGCCCCCCGAGCCGCCGGCGCCGTCACCTTCAACGTCCTGACCGCCGTCTTCACCGAAGGCGCCGGCGCCGCCGCATCGGGCGCAGGCAAGGCCGGCGCCGCCGCCAAGGTCGTGTCCTTCGCCGGCAAGGCGGGCAAAGCCATCGACCCGATGACCTACGTCTTCAAGGGCGCAGGCACGGGAATATCAAAGATCAGCGCCGTCATGGCCCACCTCAAGGACGCCGGCCACTTCAAGATCCCCCAGATCTCCGAAGGCGCCTTCAGCCTGCCCGAGGGCTCCGTCCAGATGGCCGACGGCACGATCCAACTCCCCAAGGAAGCCACCGTCCCGGAAGGCGCCACCAAACTCCCCGACGGCAACATCAAACTGCCCGAAGGCACGACTGTCCTCCCGCCGCACACGGTGAAGGACCCCTTCACCGGGAACTACACGGACGCCACCGGCAACCTCTACAGCAAGGACGGCAACCTCCTCCAGGACGCCGAGCACGCCCCCAAGGGCGCGTCTGCCTCGGGCGCGGACAGCCCACGGATCGAGACACCGGTCCACCAGGAACAACGGGTGCCGGCCGGGGTCGGCGGACGAGGCGACGACGTCATACGCGTCGGTTCAGATACGTCCGAACCGGTACACACGGGCAACAATGCAGGCCACGGCAGGACCGGACCAGGCGACTACACCCCCACGGACCACACCGACGGCCACGGCGCCCCCGGTGGCGACGCCGGGAACCACATACCTACCAACAGCCTGGACACCAACCCTCCGAGTGGCGGCAGCCGCCCCTCGGACACCACGCCAGCGGGAGAAGATCACGGCACCGGAGATGCACAAGGTGTCCCGCACCAGGAGAGTCACAGGAACGGAACACACAGCGACCATGACGAGGCGGTTTCGTCCGACGTCGACTCAACGAGTGGCGGTGGGTCGGGCGATGATGTCCGCGGGGCGGCCGGCCCAAGCACCCCGGATGAGCAACCCTCCGTGCATCTGCAAGGCGACAGCGTTGCACAACAGCCACTGGGCAAGATGGCCCCCGAGCAGGAGGAAGCGGTCACGGCGTCCCTGGTTGATTCGAAGGTGCCTCCGGTGGACCAGGAGCGGATGCTGACCCAGCTCCGAAAGTCAGGATACGGTGCAGCCATTGCCGATTACATCGCCAACGGAAGGTTCTCTCACCTCCCCGGCTATAAGGACCTGATCTTCCAAGTGAAGCAGAAAGACATGATGCCAGCTGTCCATCAGGCGCTGGAACATGCAGCTGAACTGCAGGCCAAGAACGTGGGGAACATAGAATTTGAGCTGAAACTACCAGAACAAAACCTTGATCTGGACGTTCTGGTCAGGTCTGAGAACGGCATCGAGTACGGCGCTCAACTCAAAGATCTGGAGAGCGTCAAGGGAATCAAGTCGGCAGTAACGAAGATTGCAAAGATGCAACTGGCAGGGCCCGGCGTGAAGGTAAAGGTTGCAGTTCTCGACATTTCTGACACCAAGAGTGCATTGACAGAGCGAGCACTGAACGCTGTCCAGAGGGCCGCAGATCGAACCAACGCCTCCTTCGAGCTAAGATTCCAAGACGGCTCTCTCACCGTATTCCCAACCAATGCAACTACACCATAAGGAAACAAACTTCATGTCAACTCTGATGCGCGCACCGAGGGAATGCGGCTCATGGTTCTGGGATCTTGAGGACGTCACCGCGCCAGGGCTGGAATCAGCTCTTGAGACGGCCGCGCGCATGTCTGCCCTCCTGCGGGAAAACAAGCTACTGGAGCCTATCTCCTTGGAATGGAGCTGGTTCGAAGTCGGCAAGGGAGGGCTCGGCATTCACAGTCGCCTCGACGTCTTCGGGCGCTCCTTGGATGACGTCGGAATCGCCGAACAGGTGCGAGCATGCCAACCAGCACGCTACCCTTCAGCGGAAATGTCAGAGATTAAGGTGGTGGGTTCCGGTGTCTGGCTCGACGCTGAAGGAAAATGCCATCGCGAGCCTGGCCTGGTCGAAATCAGCGTATCCCCCGACCTCATCGGCCCCTCGGCGGAACTCTCAGTTTTCCATGACGTATGGAGCTCATGCGATTTCAGCGGGAGGCCACATCCCGCTGTGCACGCACAAAATGCCCCACGCCTAGCAGCAGCACTGCGCAGCTTGGACGCATTGCTGAGAGTTGCAGCCGAGCCCGGCGAGCCGACCTATTTTGGGGTTGCCGAGGGCTACGGGATCAAGACCCCTGACATCATCGACGGGCTCGGCCCTGACCTGACCGACCTGCTCTGACTCGCCCTTCGGTTTCAGGGATTTTTTGAGCAGCTCAAGGGCGGGCAGCGGAGCGGCGTCCTAGCCATTAACAGCTCCGGCCCGATCCCCGTTCATCCAGCCCACACGAACCTGCGCAGCATTCTCGTGCGACCACCTGACAAAGTGCGCCACATCGCATTGCTGGCGAATGGCATTCGGGCCTGCATCGCTCTCCTCATGTCGCTGCCGGAAGGTATCGGCCAGGTGGGTGTGGCGCTCCCCCCACCGTTCGGGGGCTGCTGACGTTGCAGGCACAGCATGGCGTGGCGGACCACGTCGTGGAAGAAATACAAGCTATAGCCCACGGCATCGGGCCGCGTCTGGAACCGGCCGTACTCCGATCACTTCCCCACCGTCAATCAACAGGGCGGAATGACCTACCCCGGACTTGTCCGTGTTTCCTGGGACCGAACCATCAAGCGTCTGGGACTCCGCGCGTACACACCACACGACCTCCGTCACAAATGGGCAACCCTGACTTTGACGAACGGAGTCGCCATTCACGAAGTGTCCCGCTGGCTCGGGCACCGTTCCATCAAGGTCACGGTCGACCAGTACGGGCACCTCACCCAGGACGGACGCGAGCGCTGCCGCCAGGTGGTGACGACGACCTTCCGGGACCGCCTCCCGCAGGAGCCGGCGGTCCACCAGGAACCGGCGATCCACCTGGCGGCATGACCGCTACACGATCCCGAGATCCCGCAGAACGCGGTGCTGAGCTGGTGCCGGGTTCACGGGGAAGTACACGTAACACACTCCCCCGCTACCGCTCTTGACCTGGCCTTTTGCGTCGTACCGCTTCGTTCGCAGCCAGATGTTCTCGAACTCGCGGCGGCGGTAGACGCGGCGTACGGCCGGGTCGTTGGGGGATGCGGGGTCGTTGGCGATGACGTCGCCGTCGGGGGTGAAGCCGATGACGGTCATGAGGTGGCCGGCGGTGCCGTAGCCCGCGCCGGTGAGTTCGGGGGCGAGGAAGGACTGGGAGGTGATGACGGGGATGCCGGCGGCGATGAGGTGTTCGGCGTCGGTGAGGGAGGTCAGGCGGGTCACCGCGGACCGGAGGCCGGGGTAGGTGGCGGCGTAGGCGGCGTTGAAGGGCCAGTTGCCGCAGCCCTGGTACTGGTTGTCGTAGGTGCGGCGGGCGGCGTGGCAGACCTGGGGGTCGGCGTAGGAGGGATCGACCCAGGCGAGGTCCTCGGGGGCGGGGTGGTGGCCCCAGAACTCGATGATCATCTGGGAGGAGGTGGGGCTGCACCACGCCTCGCCGCCGTTGTCGTACTCGGGGTACTGGCCCTTGTGGATCTCCTGGGAGTAGCGCGGTACGGCGAGTTCCCGGCCGGTGGCGGGGCCGGGGGCGGAGGCCGGGACCTCGAAGCGGGCGGGGATGTCCGAGCCCATCGCGCCGAGCCGGTGCACGGTGGGGGTGGCGGTGGTGCCCGGGGTGCGGTGCAGGGTGACGCGCAGGGCGTAGGCGGTGAAGCGGGTGCCGCTCGCGGCGTCGTCGATCGCGAGGGTGTCGGTGGAGACGCTGCTGCGGCCGTCCTTCTGGTCGTCGACGGAGGTGCGGCGGATGTCCGCGTCGCCGTCGCCGGAGGTCCAGCGGCCCATGACGTACCAGGGCGTGTGGCCGCCGTCGGAGTAGGCGGCGCGGACCTCGACGGTGATCCAGGTGCCGGGCGGGGTGTGGGCGTTCCAGGAGGCGATGAGTTCGGTGGCCGGGACGGCGAGGGTGTGGCCGGGGCCGGTCCAGGTGGCGTACTCCCAGGTGGCGGTGGTGCCGGTGTGCGGGTCGTGGTACTCGGCGGTGCCGGCGGGGGCCAGCAGACGGATCCCGGGGCAGGCGGACGGCGCGGGGCCGGTTCCGTCGTGGGTGCCGCGCGCCCAGTCGGCGGCGGTGGTCCAGGAGTGGTGGTCCACGGTTCTCCTCGGGCGGGCCGTCCGCGGCGCGGGCCCGGCGCCCGTGGGGTGCGGTGCGGCGGCCGCGGCGGGGGCCGCGGTGGCCGCGGCCGCGGCGAGTGCGGCGGCGAGGACGGTGCGGCGGGACGCGGAACGTGTCATCGGGATTCCCCCAGTCGGGTGCGGCGTACGGAAACGCGGGCGGTGCGGACGGCGGACGGAACACGGTCGGGCGGCCCCCGGAAGGCGTACGCGCACCGGGTGCCGCAAAGGGGCGGGTCGCCTGGCGCGGCGCCCGTGCGGGCAGGGGTCAACTATCTCCGGTACCCCTGCATTTCGGCCAGCGGTCGGACGCGCGTCGCCGGGCCGATGTGAGCGGCGGACACCGGGTACGTACGCTGGCGCGATGAACGACGCCCTGGCCCCGCTCGCCGCCCGCCTCGCCGCGCTCCCGCCGTCCTGCGGCCCGGTGCGGGTGATCGGGGTGGACGGGCACGCGGGGTCGGGGAAGAGCACCTTCGCCCGGCGGCTGGCCGCGGCGCTCGGCGGCGCGCCGGTCGTCCGCACCGACGACCTGGCCTGCCACGCCCGGCTCTTCGACTGGGCGGAGCGGTTCCGGGAGCAGGTGCTGGCGCCGCTCTCCCGGGGCGAGCGGGCGCGGTACGAGGTGTACGACTGGGTGCGCCGGGAGTACGGCGAGGTGCGCGAGGTGGCGCCGGAGCCGGTGGTTGTGGTGGAGGGCGTGGGTGTCGGGCGCCGGGCGCTGCGGCCGCAGCTGGCCTGTCTGCTGTGGATGGAGCTGGCGGACGAGCCGTCCTGGGAGCGGGGGCGGCTCCGGGACGGGGCGGCGCTCACGGAGTTCTGGGATGGCTGGATTCCGGCGGAGCGGACGCACTTCACGGCGGATCCCTCGCGTCCGTACGCCGACCTTCTGGTGCGGCAGGGAACGGTGGGGTACGAGGTGATCGAGGGGCCCGGTTCGGCGACCTGAAGGAACGTCACCTTTACGCTGTGTCACCGGACTTGGGAGAAGGTCGGGTATCGGGTGGTGAGGACCCGCCGACTGCCCAACTCGGCTTGACCTGGGGGGCGTACAGGACTTACGTTCTCATTGTGCGGCTCACGGAGTCGCCCGCAGACGCGAAGCCCCCGGTTGTTCCCCCGTGATCGGGGGCTTCGTTCTGCCCACACCTCCCTTTTCGCCGCTCTCGGCGCCCTCTCCCCCTCACCGTGGGTCACCGTCCCGTTCGCGCCGTGCGCGCCCCCTTCTGCCCCCTTCCGCACATCCCCGCTCGCCCCCTACGGCCTGCGGCGACACCCCGGGTACCATGCGAGTCGGTGCCACGGCAGGGGCGTGCGAGGGGCCGGTGACGGCTGCGGGGCGGCGGCAACTCCCGTACGGCGTACGGCGCTTCGGCGGTGGCGTGGCGGCCGGTCGGCGGGACACCGGGGCACGTTCTGTGGGGGATGCGATGGACTTGGGTACACCGGGCGCGCCGCCCGCCCCGGCCGAACTCGCCTGGCTGCGCGCGGTCGACGCCTATACCGTCGGCGCGTATCCGCAGGCCGAGGAGGAGTTCCGGGCCGCGGTAGGGATGGATCCGACGATGGCCGACGCCTGGCTCGGCCTGCACGCGCTGCGCGCCGACACCTCGACCGCGCTGCTGCGGATGCACCGCCACCGCGACCGCTTCGGCGAACAGCGCACCCGCCACCGACGCCCCCTCAACTCCTGGTACTGGCTGGGCTGGTGGGTGCAGCCGGTGCTGGAGAGCCGCCGGGATCTGCTGCTCGCGCACGCCTCGCACTGGCTGGACGGCCGTCATGTCGCGGAGCTGGACCAGGCGCTGGCCGGCTGCCCGCCGGTCGACGCCGACCCGCAGGTCCGCTTTCTGCACGCCTGCCGCGCCTACCTCGTCAAGGACTGGGAAGCGCTCGTACGCCACACCGAACCGCTGCTGGACGATCCGGTGCTGGGCATCGAGGCCGGGCTGTTCGGCGGGATGGCGCGGGTGCGGCTGGAGATGTACGGGCAGGCGGCGCCGCTGCTGTCGGCCGCGCTGATGCGGTGCCGCAGCGAGCAGCCGCAGCGCAAGGAGCTGCGGTACTGGCTCGCCCGCGCCCACGAGGGCACCGGCCGCAGCGCCGCCGCGCTCCCCCTGTACCGGGCGGTGCACCGCGTCGACCGGACGTTCATGGACACCGCGGCGCGGCTGGCCACCATCGCCCAGGCCGACGGTCTGGAGGAGGGCGGCGACCTCGCGACCGTGCCCGCCGCGGGTCAGGAGGCCGGGCGCGATCCCGATCCGCTCGCTCCGCTCGACGCCGTCGACGGCTGGGAGGCGGTGGCCGGTGAGGCCGGCTTCCCGGAGGCGGCGGGCGCGGTGCCCGATGCGGCGTCCGCCGCGCGGCGCAAGGCGGCGGTGCCCGGGCAGCGGGCCGCCGGGCGGACGGCCGGGCCCGCCGATCCCGTGCTGCTGGAGCAGGCGCTGGCGGAGCTGGAGCGGATGGTCGGCATGGAGCCGGTGAAGCGGCAGGTGCGGGCGCTCTCCGCGCAGCTGCGGATGGCCGGGCTGCGGGCCGGGCAGGGGCTGCCGGTGCAGCCGCCCAAGCGGCACTTCGTCTTCTCCGGCCCGTCCGGCACCGGCAAGACGACGGTGGCCCGCATCCTCGGCCGGGTCTTCTACGCGCTGGGCCTGCTGGGCGGCGACCATCTGGTGGAGGCCCAGCGCGCCGATCTGGTCGGCGAGTTCCTCGGCCAGACCGCCGTGAAGGCCAATGAACTGATCGACTCGGCGCTCGGCGGCGTCCTCTTCGTCGACGAGGCGTACAGCCTCTCCAACACCGGCTACAGCAAGGGCGACGCCTACGGCGACGAGGCGCTCCAGGTGCTGCTCAAGCGGGCGGAGGACAACCGCGACCGGCTCGTCGTCATCCTGGCGGGCTACCCGGAGGGCATGGACCGGCTGCTGGCCGCCAACCCGGGGCTGTCGTCGCGGTTCACCAGCCGGGTCGACTTCCCCAGCTACCGGCCGGGCGAGCTGACCGCGATCGGCGAGGTGCTGGCCGAGGAGAACGGCGACCGCTGGGACGACGAGGCCCGCGACGAGCTGCGCAGCATCAGCAGCCACGTCGTCGACCAGGGCTGGATCGACGAACTGGGCAACGGACGCTTTCTGCGCACCCTCTACGAGAAGAGCTGCGCCTACCGCGATCTGCGGCTCTCCACCTGGCGCGGCACCCCGGGCCGCGACGACCTCGCCACGCTCCGGCTGCCCGATCTGATCCAGGCGTACGGCGAGGTGCGTTCGGGGCGCGGGCCGGACGCGGCGGGGCCCGCCCCGCTCTGACCCGCGCGGTGCGCGGCGGCGGGACGGGCCCCTTGACCCATCGGCCGGATCAGCCGGTCAGCGCGCGGTCCCCGTCGGGGCGTCCGGCGGCCCCGGGTGCCTCGGCGCCGGTGGCGTCCGGTGCCGGAGCCGGGACGGGCGCGGCCGCGTCGCGGGCGCCGTGCGAGGGCGGCTCCGTGCGGTGCGCCGGGTCGTGGACCTCCCCGACCAGCTTCTCCAGGACGTCCTCCAGCGCGACGAGACCGAGCACCCGGCCGGTGGGCCCGGCGACCGCGGCGAGGTGGGAGGCTGCCCGGCGCATCGCGGTCAGCGCGTCGTCCAGGGGGAGTTCGGCGCGGAGCGTGGTCATCGGGTGCCAGATCCGCTGCGGCACCGCGCGGTCCCGCTCCTCCAGGTCGAGGACGTCCTTGACGTGCAGATAGCCCATGTACGCCCCGCCCGGCGCGCAGACCGGGAAGCGGGAGTAGCCGGTGGCGACGGTCAGCTCCTCCACCTGGCGCGGGGTGACCGTCGCATCGACGGTGACCAGCCGGGCGCGGTCGAGGAGGACGTCGGTGACCGGGCGGCTGCCCAGCTCCAGGGCGTCGGCCAGCCGCTCCTGTTCGGCCGGGGCGAGCAGACCGGCCTGTCCGGCGTCCTCGACGAGGTGGGTGAGCTGTTCGCTGGTGAAGACCGCCTCGACCTCGTCCTTGGGCTCGACCCGGAAGAGCCGCAGCACTCCCCTGGCGCAGGCGCCGAGCAGCGCGGTGACCGGGCGGCAGAGCCGGGCGAAGGCCACCAGCCCCGGGCTGAACCACAGCGCGGTCTTCTCGGGCGCCGCCATCGCGAGGTTCTTCGGCACCATCTCGCCGATGACGAGGTGGAGGAAGACCACCACGGCCAGCGCGATGGCGTAGCCGAGCGGATGGATCAGCGGGGCGGGCAGGTGGACCGCGGCGAAGAGCGGTTCCAGCAGCCGGGCGACGGTCGGCTCGGCGACGGCGCCCAGGGTCAGCGAGCAGACGGTGATGCCGAACTGCGCGGCGGCCATCATCTGCGGCAGGTTCTCCAGCCCGTGCAGCACCTGACGGGCCCGCTTGGAGCCCTCGGTGGCCAGCGGCTCGATCTGGCTGCGGCGGACGGAGACGAGGGCGAACTCGGCGCCGACGAAGAAGCCGTTGGCGAGGACGAGGAGGACGGCGAGGAGGAGTTGCGCGAAGGTCACCGGGCGGCCTCCGCCCCCGCGCCGGCGGTCTCCCGGGCGACGCCCGCGGGGACCGTCCTGACCAGCCTTATCCGCTCGGCGCGGTGGTGCGCGACCAGCCGCACCCGCAGCCGCCAGCCGTCGAGTTCCGCGGTGTCACCGGGGGCCGGGATCCGGCCGAGTATGTGGGCGACCAGCCCGGCGACGGTCTCGTACGGGCCGTCGGGGGCCGCCAGGCCGATCCGCCGCAGGGTGTCGACGCGGCAGCCGCCGTCGGCGTCCCAGGCGGGACGGCCGTCCTCGGCGGGTGCCTGGGCCAGCTCGGGCAGGTCCACCCGGTCGTGTTCGTCGCGGACCTCGCCGACCAGTTCCTCGATGATGTCCTCCAGGGTGACGACGCCTGCGGTGCCGCCGTACTCGTCGACGACGACGGCTATCGGCGCCTCGCTGCGCAGCCGCTCCAGCAGCGGGGCGACGGGCAGCGTCGCCGGCACCTGGAGCGGCGGCACGGCGATCCGGGCGGCGGGCGTGCGCAGCCGGTCGGGCGCCGGGACGGCCAGCGCGTCCTTGAGGTGCACCATGCCGATGACCTCGTCGAGGCGGGCGCGGTAGACCGGGAAGCGGGACAGGCCCGTGGCGCGGGTGAGGTTGACGACGTCCTCGGCGGTCGCGGACGCCTGGAGGGCGCTGACCCGCACCCGGGGCGTCATGACGTTCTCCGCCGTCAGCTCGCCGAGCGCGAGGGTGCGGACGAAGAGGTCGGCGGTGTCCTGCTCGATGGCGCCGGCCTGCGCGGAGTGCCGGGCGAGGGAGACCAGTTCGCCGGGGGTGCGGGCGGAGGCCAGCTCGTCGGTGGGCTCCACGCCGAGGGCGCGGACCAGGCGGTTGGCGACGGTGTTCAGCAGGGTGATCACCGGGCGGAAGAAGCGCGAGAAGGCGTTCTGCGGGCCGGCGACGAAGCGGGCCACCTGGAGCGGCTTGGAGACCGCCCAGTTCTTCGGCACCAGTTCGCCGACGACCATCTGGACGGCGGAGGCGAGGAGCATGCCGGTCACCACCGAGATGCCGGACACGGCGCCGCGGGGCAGCCCGGTCGCGGTCAGCGGCCCGTCGAGGACGGCGGCGAGCGCCGGTTCGGCGAGCATGCCGACGACGAGGGAGGTGATGGTGATGCCCAGTTGGGTGCCGGAGAGCTGGAAGGACAGCTCGCGCAGGGCGGCGACGACGGTGGCGGCGCGGCGGTCGCCGTCGTCGGCGGCCCGCTCGGCGTCGGCCTTCTCGACGGTGACGAGCCCGAACTCGGCGGCCACGAAGAAGCCGTTGGCCAGGATGAGGACGAGCGCTGCGAGGAGCAGCAGGAGGGGGCCGGTCATGCCGCCGCCTCCGTCGTATCCGGGGGGTCGCAGGGGGCGGCGGAGGTACTACAGGACGATCCGTCCATTGCCGGAGGGAGTCACTCCTCAGGTCGCAGTGGCCCCGGGCAAGGGGGCGGGCGCGGAGGGCGCCGTGGGGAACAGGGTAAACAGGGGGTGCCGGTTACGGCAGGGCCACCGGACGGCGGGTCAGGCCGTGGCGGGGCCGCCGGTGCCGTGGAGTTCGGCGAGGTCGCGCAGGGCGCGGGCGTCGCGGATGGCCTGCTGGCGGGCGATGCCGGGCTGGATGCCCATCGCGGGCAGGCTGGTGCCGTCGGCGAGGTCGAGGTGGACCCAGGCGTCGCCCTGCCGGAGGTTGACGCGCAGCACCTGGGCCCAGGCCAGCTCGCGGCGGGTGGTGAGGTTGACGACGGTGACGCCCTCCTGCCGGGCGACCACCTTGGGGCGGGCGAGCAGCAGGAGGACGGCGAGGACCAGCAGACCGGTGAAGACGAAGCTGATCCGCTCCCCGCCGGACAGCTTGGGCAGCGCCACTCCGATCGCGATGAGGGCCGCGAGCTGGGCGAGGCCGACGAGGTACAGGACGACCCGGGTGCGGGTCGGCCGGAAGGTCACCGGCAGGGCGGGGAGAGGCGCGGACACGTCGTGGGTCTTCCGTCGGAGGTGGTCGGGCTGGGCTGCGGGGCCGTCAGAGGCGGCAGGCGTGGATGCCGGTGGTGAGGATGGCGCGGGCGCCGAGGTCGTACAGCTCGTCCATGATGCGCTGGGCGTCCTTGGACGGGACCATCGAACGGACCGCGACCCAGCCCTCGTGGTGCAGCGGGGAGACGGTCGGCGACTCCAGGCCCGGGGTGAGCGCGACGGCCTTCTCGACCTGCTCGACGCGGATGTCGTAGTCCATCATCACGTAGCGGCGGGCGACGAGGACGCCCTGCATCCGGCGGAGGAACTGACGGACCTTCGGGTCGTCGGCGGGGGCGCCGGTGCGGCGGATGACGACCGCCTCGGAGGTGAGGATCGGCTCGCCGATGATCTCCAGTCCGGCGTTGCGCAGCGTGGTGCCGGTCTCGACGACGTCCGCGATGATCTGGGCGACACCGAGCTGGATGGCGGTCTCGACGGCGCCGTCGAGGTGGACGACGTCGGCGTCGACGCCGTTGTCCGCGAGGTGCTTCTTGACCAGGCCGGAGAAGGAGGTGGCGACGGTCATGCCGCCGAACTCCTTGACGTCGGTGGCGGTGCCCGGGCGGGTCGCGTACCGGAAGGTGGAGCCGGCGAAGCCGAGCTGGAGGATCTCCTCGGCCTGCGAGCCGGAGTCCAGCAGCAGGTCGCGGCCGGTGATGCCGATGTCGAGCTTGCCGGAGCCGACGTAGACGGCGATGTCGCGGGGGCGCAGGAAGAAGAACTCGACCTCGTTCTGCGCGTCGACGAGGACCAGTTCCCTGCGGTCCTTGCGCTGGCGGTAGCCGGCCTCATGGAGCATCGCCGACGCAGGCTCGGACAGTGAACCCTTGTTGGGGACAGCGATGCGCAGCATGAGGTGCTCTTCTTCCTTCGGTGGGTGAGGTGGGGCGGGGCGAGCGGGGGCTCAGAGGTGGGCGTAGACGTCGTCGAGGGAGATGCCCTTGGCGATCATCATGACCTGGAGGTGGTAGAGGAGCTGGGAGATCTCCTCGGCGGCGGCGTCGTCGGATTCGTACTCCGCGGCCATCCACACCTCGGCGGCCTCTTCGACGACCTTCTTGCCGATCGTATGGACCCCGGACTGCACCAGTTCGGCGGTCCGGGAGGTGGCGGGGTCGCCGTTGGCGGCCTTCTGCTGGAGCTCGGCGAAGAGCTCCTCGAACGTCTTCTTGGACATGGTGCTCCATACCCTAGCGGGCAATGTCGCTGCGGCGCGCAGCGCCTCGGGTGAAGGGTGGGGGTGGGCGACGGGCGGGGGCGCAGCGCCTCGGGTGAAGGGTGGTGGCGGGCGACGGGCCCCGTGCGGGGCCCGTTCCGTCAGCGCCAGGGTTCCGAGACCGTCCGCAGGGTGGCGGCGGTGGCGACGGCCGCGGTGACCGCCTCGTGGCCCTTGTCCTCGGTGGAGCCCGCGAGGCCGGCGCGGTCCAGGGCCTGTTGTTCGGTGTCGCAGGTCAGCACGCCGAAGCCGATGGGGACGCCGGTGTCGACGGCGACCTGGGTCAGGCCCTGGGTGACGCCCTGGCAGACGTAGTCGAAGTGCGGGGTGCCGCCGCGGATGACGACGCCGAGCGCGACGACCGCGTCGTAGCCGCGTCCGGCGAGGACCTTCGCGACGACGGGCAGTTCGAAGGTGCCGGGGACCCGCAGCAGGGTCGGTTCGTCGATGCCGAGGTCGGTCAGGGCGCGCAGGGCGCCGCTGACCAGGCCGTCCATCACCTGCGCATGCCACTGCGCGGCGATCACGGCGACCCGCAGGTCCCGGCAGTTCTTCACGGTCAGTTCGGGTGCGCCCTTGCCGCTCACGGTTCTCCTCGCATGGGTGGTGGTGTCGTCGGGGACGGTCGGAAGGTGCGTTACCGCTGCTCGCTCGGGGAGTCGAGCCAGGGCAGGTCGTGGCCCATGCGGTCGCGCTTGGTGCGCAGATAGCGGAGGTTGTGCTCCCCGGCCTGGACGGGCATCGGCTCGCGTCCGGAGACGGTGAGGCCGTGGCGGGCCAGGGCGGTGATCTTGTCGGGGTTGTTGGTCAGCAGGCGGACCGAGCGGACGCCGAGGTCCTGGAGCATCTGGGCGCCGGCGGCGTAGTCGCGGGAGTCGGCGGGCAGGCCCAGTTCGAGGTTGGCGTCGAGGGTGTCGCGGCCGCGCTCCTGGAGTTCGTACGCCCGCAGCTTGGAGAGCAGGCCGATGCCGCGTCCCTCGTGGCCGCGGAGGTAGATGACCACGCCGCGCCCGGCCGCGCTGATCCGTCCCAGCGCCGCCTGGAGCTGCGGGCCGCAGTCGCAGCGCAGCGAGTGGAAGACGTCGCCGGTCAGGCACTCGGAGTGGACGCGGACCAGGACGTCCTCGCCGTCGCCCAGCTCGCCGGCGACCAGCGCGATGTGTTCGACGCCGTCGACGGTGGAGCGGTAGCCGTACGCGGTGAACTCGCCGTGCGCGGTCGGCAGCCGGGTGGTGGCCTCGCGGCGGACGGTGGGGGTGGAGCGGCGGCGGTAGGCGATCAGGTCCTCGATGGAGATGATCGCGAGGCCGTGCTTGCGGGCGAACGGCACCAGCTCGGGCAGGCGCAGCATGGTGCCGTCCTCCCCGGCGATCTCCACGATCGCGGCGGCCGGGCGGAGTCCGGCGAGGCGGGCGAGGTCGACGCCGGCCTCGGTGTGGCCGCTGCGGACGAGGACGCCGCCGGGGCGGGCGCGCAGCGGGAAGATGTGGCCGGGGCGGACGAAGTCGCCGGGCGCCGATTCGCCGGAGGCGAGCAGCCGCAGGGTGGTGGCGCGGTCGGCGGCGGAGATGCCGGTGGTCACGCCGTGTGCGCCGGTGGCGTCGACGGAGACGGTGAAGGCGGTCCGCATCGACTCGGTGTTGTGCTCGACCATCTGCGGCAGCGCGAGGCGGTCGAGTTCGGCGCCCTCCATGGGCGCGCAGATCAGACCGCGGCACTCGCTCATCATGAACGCGACGATCTCGGGGGTGGCCTTCTCGGCGGCGAGGACGAGATCGCCCTCGTTCTCGCGGTCCTCGTCGTCGACGACCACGACGGGGCGGCCGGCGGCGATGTCGGCGATCGCCCGCTCGACGGGGTCGAGGGTCAGGTCCGCGGCGTCGTCGGCGGCGCCGGGCTCGTACCAGCTCTGCAGTGCGGTCATGCCGCGGCTCCTTCCAGGGCGGTGGCGGCGCCGGTGCGCGAGCGCAGCCACCAGTCGCGCAGGCCCCACATGACCAGCGCGAAGTAGACGACGTAGACGAGGCCGGAGAAGGCGAGGCCGCTGCCGAAGGCGAGCGGGACGCCCACCAGGTCGACGAGGAGCCAGGCGAACCAGAACTCGACGAGCCCGCGGGCCTGGGCGACCATCGCGGCGAGCGTGCCGACGAAGATGTACGCGTCCGGCCAGGGGTTCCAGGACAGCTGCGGGACGAGGGTGAAGAGGCCGCCGACGGCGGCGGTCCCGGCGGCGGTGCCGGCCAGCAGCAGGCCGCGCTCGCGCCAGCTCGCGAAGCGGACGGCGATGGAGCCGTCCTGCGCCTGCCGGCGGCCGCGGCGCCAGGACCGCCAGCCCCACAGGGCGACGACGATGACCAGCAGCTGCTTGCCGACGCCGCCGCTGAGGTGGGCGGAGGCGTAGGCGGCGACGAGGATGACGCCGGAGAGGAACTGCGCGGGCCAGGTCCAGATGGAGCGGCGCCAGCCGAGGGCGAGGGCGGCGAGGCCGATGGTGTTGCCGATCATGTCGGACCAGATGACGTGCTGTCCGAAGAGGGTGAACGCCTCGCCGTTGAGCCAGGTCGTAGCGGTCACCGGACGGCTCCTTCGGGTGTGGTGCCGGTGGCGCGGCCCGGGCCGAGCAGCCGCTCGACGTACTTGGCGAGGACGTCGACCTCCAGGTTGACCGGGTCGCCGGCCTGCTTGATGCCGAGGGTGGTCAGGGCGAGGGTGGTCGGGATCAGGCTGATGGTGAAGTGGTCGTCGGCGGCGTCGACGACGGTGAGGCTGACGCCGTCGACGGTGATCGAGCCCTTCTCGACGACATAGCGCGCCAGCTGCGGCTCCAGCGTGATCTTCACGATCTCCCAGTGCTCGCCGGGGACGCGCTCGGTGATCGTGCCGGTGCCGTCGACATGGCCCTGGACGAGGTGGCCGCCGAGGCGTCCGCCGAGCGCCATCGGGCGCTCCAGGTTGACCCGGGAGCCGGTGGTCAGCGCGCCGAGGCTGGAGCGGTTCAGCGTCTCGGCCATCACATCCGCGGTGAACTCGCCGTCCGCGGTGTCCACCACCGTCAGACAGACGCCGTTGACGGCGATCGAGTCGCCGTGCCGGGCGCCGTCGGTGACGACGGGGCCGCGCAGGCGGAAGCGGGAGGAGTCGCCGAGGTTCTCGACGGCGGTGACCTCACCCAGTTCTTCGACGATTCCGGTGAACACGTCAGATCTCCTCGTGCGGGGTGTGGCGGACGGGGGTGGCGGTGATCCGCAGATCGGGGCCGAAGGGCACGATCTCGGTGACATCGAGTCGCAACGCGTCGGTGAGGGTGGTGATTCCGGCGTCGCCGACGGCGGCGGGCCCGGCGCCGAGCAGGACCGGTGCGAGGTAGGCGACGACCTTGTCGACGGCGCCCGCGGCGAGGAACGCCCCGGCGAGCGTCGGGCCGCCCTCCAGCAGGACGGAGCGGACGTCGCGGGCGTACAGCTCGTGGAGCAGGGCGGTGATGCGCAGGCCGCGGCCGGTGGCGGCGCGTGGCAGCCGTACCAGGGGCGCGAGGCCTTCGAGGTGGGCGGCGTCGGCGTCCTCGGCGACGGCGATCAGGGTGGGTGCGGTGCCGTCCAGGACCCGGGCGCCGGGCTTGACGGCCGAGGCGCCGGAGTCGACGACGACCCGCAGCGGCTGGGTGACCTCGTCGTCGGTGAGGCCGGTGACGCGGGCGCCGAGCTGCGGGTCGTCGGCGCGGGCGGTGCCGGAGCCGACGACGACGGCGTCGGCCTGGGCGCGCAGCCGGTGGACGTCGGCGCGGGACTCGGCCGAGGAGATCCAGCGGCTGGTGCCGTCGGCGGCGGCGATCCGGCCGTCGAGGGTGGCGGCGTACTTCCACAGGACGAAGGGGCGGCGGAGCCGGACGGAGGTGAGCCAGGCCTCGTTGCCGGCGGCGGCCTCGTCGGCGAGCAGTCCGCTCTCGACGTCGATGCCGGCGGCCGCGAGGGTGGCGGCGCCGCCGGTCGCGGTGGGGTTGGGGTCGGGGACGGCGTAGACGACGCGGGCCACCCCGGCGTCGATGAGGGCCTGGGCACAGGGGCCGGTGCGACCGGAGTGGTTGCAGGGCTCCAGCGTGACGAGTGCGGTGCCGCCGCGGGCCCGCTCGCCCGCTTCCGCCAGGGCGTGGATCTCGGCGTGCGGGCCGCCGGCGCGCCGGTGCCAGCCTTCGCCTGCGGTGCGGCCTTCGGCGTCGAGGATGACGCAGCCGACGACGGGGTTGGGGCTGGTGTGCCCGAGCCCGTGGGCGGCGAGTGCGATGGCGCGGCGCATCGCCGCGGTCTCGACGGGGGCTTGGGTGGCCACCGGGTCCTCCTGCCTCTTCGGGCACGGACTCCGGGGCTGCCTGGATGGCAGAAGCGGAAACGAACGACGGCGGACACGCCGCGGAAAAGGAAAGCCCGCCCGGGAAAAATGCACCGGACGCACCACCAGCGGCGGTCACCGAAGCTCGCCCGCCGCGCACTGCCTCCCATCCGGACTTTCACCGTCGGTGCAGGAATTTCACCTGCTCAACCGGCCGCTGGCTGCGGACGGGTCGCGGACTGTTACCGCCGGTTCGGAATTACACCGACCCCGGAGTGCGCTGCTGCTTGTTTCAGTACACGGCCAGTGTGCCACGGCTGATCGTCGGCCATGCGGGCGAACCCTGTGGGGTGCCTCACAAGCTTCGCCGGTCACCGGTTTCCCGGGCGTGCCGGGTCTGGAATGGATGTCACACCCACGACGGACCCGCCGTGGGCACGGCGCTCCTCACCCTCACGACCTCAAGGAATGATCCGCGATGGCGACTCTTTTGGTGACCGGCGGTACGGGCACGCTCGGCCGGGCCGTCGTCGGCCGGCTGCTCGACGCCGGCCACGACGTCCGCTCGCTGAGCCGGCGGCTCCCCGCCGGGCCGGCCGCCCCGGGGCTGCATCCGTACGCGGTGGACCTGCGCGACGGCGTCGGGCTCGCGGAGGCGGTGGCGGGCGTGGACACGGTGGTGCACTGCGCGTCGACCCCGGCGGGCGGGGACGAGGAGGCGGCGGACCATCTGCTGGCCGCGGCGGAGGCCGCCGGGGTGGGGCATCTGGTCTACATCTCGATCGTCGGGGTGGGCGGCATCCCGCTCGGCTACTACCGCACCAAGCGGGCGGTGGAGCGGATGGTCGAGCGGTCCGGCACCGGCTGGACGATCCTGCGGACGACGCAATTCCACGACCTGGTGCTCCGGCTGGTGAAGGCGGGCGCCCGCTCCCCGCTGCTGCCGTACCCGGCGGGGGTACGCGTCCAGCCGATCGAGGTACGCGAAGTGGCGGCGCGGCTGGCCGAGTTGGCGCTCGGCGCCCCCGCCGGACGGGTCACGGACATGGGCGGCCCGCAGATCCTCGACGCCCGGGACCTGGTCCGTCTCACCCTGCGGTACGGCGGCCGACGGCGCCTGCCGGTCCCGCTGTGGCTCCCCGGCCGCACGATGGCCGGCTTCCGCGCGGGCGAGAACCTCGCCCCGGGGCAGGCGGTCGGGGTGCGGACGTACGAACAGTTCCTGAAGGAGCGGGCGGGGTGGCGGGTGTGAGGGGTGCGCGATCCGGGGCGCCGCTTCCTTCCGGCCGGCGGTTGCGGGGCGGACGGGATCGGGATCTGCGCTGATGGTCCGAGCGGTCAGTGGGGTGGGTCGGCCGGGCCCGGGAACAGGGCGTTCTGGGCCGCGTCCCGCGCGGTGAGGACGGCGCCGCGCAGCACGCCGCGGCCGCCCACCGTCCCGGCCCGTATCTCGGTGGCGAGCGGGGAGATCCGGGTGAGCTGCTCGGCGACCCGGCGGGCGAATTCCGGTCCCCCGGCGCGGCCGACCTCGCCGCCCAGCACCACACAGCCGGGGTCCAGGACGGCGCTCACCGCGGCCACCCCGAGGGCGACCCGGGCGGCGAGGTCGTCGAGGAACGCGGCGCCGCCGGGCCGTTCGACGGCGACCCGCATCAGGGCCTCGGCGGCGGTGACGTAGGAGTCGGGCCCCTCGGAGCCGGGGGCCGACGCTCCGGCTTCCGGCGCACCGGCCGGGCCCGGGTCCAAGTCCAGACCCGAGCCCGGGTCCAGGCCCGGGCCCTCGTCCTCGTCCGCGTCCGGATCCGGGCCCGCGTCCGCGTCCGGCAGGTCGATCCCGTGGTCCGCGGCCAGCTGGACCACCGCGCCCGACCCGGCGAGCGAGTGGAAGCCGCCGTTGCAGCCGTGCGCCGAGGGCAGTGCGCCGGTGCCGGGGACGGGCAGGAAGCCGATCTCGCCGGTGCCTCCGGAGGCGCCGCGGCGGAGCCGGCCGTCGAGGACCACGGCGGCGCCGGTGCCCTGCCCCAGCCACAGCAGTACGAAGGTGTCCCGCCCGCGGGCCGCGCCGTCGCGGGCCTCGGCCACCGCGGCGAGGTTGACCTCGTTCTCCAGCAGGACCGGCGCCCCGGACTCCTCGAACGCACCCACCACCGCGCGGTGCCAGCCGGGGATCCAGTCCGTCCCGCCGATCCGGCCGCTCTCCGGGTCGATCAGGCCGGGGGCGCCGATGGCGACGGTGTGCGGCGCGGTGGCGCCCGCGGCGGCCAGCGCCTCGTCCACCGCGCGGCGGGTGGCCCGGACGGCCTGCCCGGGCCGGGCGTTCGCCGGGAGGGGCACGGTGCGTTCGGCGCGGATCTCTCCGAGCAGGTCGGCCACGGCGATGCCGACGCCGTGTTCGCGCAGATCGAGGGCGACGAGATGGGCGCGATCGGCGACGATGCCGTACAGCCGGGCGTTGGGGCCGCGCCGCCGGACGCCGCTCTCCCCGACGACGGCGATCAGACCGGCCGTGCGGAGCCGTGCGACGAGGTCGGCGACCGTCGGGCGGGACAGCCCGGTCAGCTCCCTGAGCCGGCTCGCCGTCAACGGCCCCTCGTCCTGGAGGAGTTGCAGGGCCAGCCGGTCGTTGATCCGCCGTGCGGTGGCGGGAGAGGCGGTACGGCCGACGGCCTCGCTGCGCGGTGCGTACATGGCGGGGATCCTTCCAGAAGCCGGCAACTCGCCGAACGGCCTGTGGACAACTCCCCGTTGCTTGCCGATCGCGCCTCCCGTCCGCCGTGCGGGCAGGCGTGCGGAATGTCCGGAGCGGGGGTTCCGGAGGCGGCCCGCGGGTGATGTCGCCGGTGTGCGGAAGAGGGCTGCGGGGGTCTGCGGACGAGGTGGCCGGCGTTCGGAAACGGTCTGCGGACGAGGTTCGCCGGTGGCCGCGCAGGTGCCCAACAGGCGGTGCTCGCGGCGCTCTTATTAACAGGCAGGGTTCCTGATAGTTTGCGCGCCATGGTCGGCAACGGTGCCCGTCACGACGTCCCTCCCCCGGCCGCGGCACTGCGCCGCGCCCGGTGGGCCATCTCGCTGGTCTTCCTCGTCCACGGCTCGGTGACCGGCAGCTTCGCCACCCGGGTGCCCTGGATCCAGGAGCACACCGGCATCGGCGCGGGGCAGCTCGGCCTCGCGCTGGCCTTCCCCGCGATCGGCGCCTCGCTGGCGATGCCGCTCGCCGGGCGGATCAGCCACCGCTTCGGCGCCCGCACGGCGCTGCGCGGCCTGCTCGCCCTGTGGACCCTGTCGCTGATCCTCCCGCCCCTGGCCCCCGGTCTGTACGCGCTCTGCCCGGCGCTGCTGCTGTACGGCGCGAGCGCGGGCATGTCGGACGTGGCGATGAACGCGCTGGGCGTGGAGACCGAGGACCGGCTGGGGCGGCCGATCATGTCGGGGCTGCACGGCATGTGGAGCGTCGGCGCGCTGCTCGGCTCGGCGGCGGGCACGGTGGCCGCGCACGCCGGTACGGACGCCCGGCTGCACCTGGGCGGCACGGCCCTCGTCCTGACCGCCGTGGGGGCGCCGGCGTGCGGCGGGGTGCTGGACCTGCGGGGTGCCGCGGATGCGCCCGCGCCGCCGCGCTTCGCGCTGCCGCCGAAGTCGGCGCTGGTCATCGGAGCGGTCGGATTCTGTGCGGTGTTCGCCGAGGGCGCCAGTCTGGACTGGTCCGCGGTCTATCTGCGGGACGTCCTGGGGACGGGCGCGGGCCCGGCGGCCGCCTCCACCACGGCGTTCGCCTGCACGATGGCCGCGGCGCGGCTGGCGGGCGACCGGGTGGTGGCCCGCTTCGGCCCGGTGCGGACCGTGCGGTGCGGTGGCGTCCTCGCCACGGCGGGCGGTCTGCTCGTGGTGGCCGCCCCCCACCCGGTGGTGGCGATGGCGGGGTTCGCGCTGGTCGGGCTGGGGATCGCGGTGGTGGTACCGCTGGCGTTCGCGGCCGCGGGCCGCAGCGGACCCGCCCCCAGCCAGGCCATCGCCGGCGTCGCGACGATCACGTACGCGTCGGGCCTGATCGCGCCGTCCACCATCGGCGGCATCGCTCAGGCAACCTCCCTGACGATTTCGTTCGCTCTGGTGACGCTCCTGGCCGCGGGCCTGATCGCGGGCGCCCGGGTGCTGCGCCTCCCGCCCCTTCCCGCGACGGCGGAGCCCCACGCGGCAACGGAGCCCCCGGCCACAGCGGAGACCTCGGCCACACCGAAGTCCCCGCCCCAGCCGTGACGGGCCCCGGGGCCGCCGATCCGTCCGCGTCCGGGCCGAGGGCGCCGGGGCCGCAGGAGGCCGCCGGCCCCGAGGGGAAGCCCGCTTCGGGGCGCCCCTCGGCGCCGGCGCGCCGGCCGGGTCAGGCCGCCTCGTCCTCCGGCCGGGCCTCGTCCGACGCGGGGCGGAGCAGTTCCGCGGCGAGGGTGCGGGCGTGGTCCGACCACGGGGTGGGGCGGAGGGCCTGCGGGTCGACGCGGACGATCACCCGGTGGCCCTGGGCGTAGGTCTCGGTGCCGTCGGCGGAGCAGATCCGGAAGCCGTAGGTCATGCCGGTCCGGCCGAGGCGCTCGATCCAGAGGTGGGCGGCGTAGCCACCGGGGCGGGTGATCGGGCGCTCGTAGGAGACCTTCATCTCCTTGATCACATTGCACATGTCACTCGCGGCCGCCCAGTCGCCCTCGAAGGTGAAGCCGTGGCGGTGCCAGTGGTCGGCCCAGGCGCGTTCGGCCAGGACCGGATAGCGGGAGTTGTGCAGCATGCCCAGGGCGTCGAGGTCGTCGAAGTGGACGGTGACGGGGACCAGTTGCCCGAACGGGACAGGGCGGGCGGACTGGAGGGGTTCGACGCTCACGGGTGATGCTCCTGGATGGTGCTGTGCAAAATGGCAGGAAACCATCGTAAGTGGCTGCTTACGGTGCCCGGTCCCGCGGGGACCTCGACGGCTCGGGGGCAGGCACCTCACGCGCCGCGGTGCCCGGGAACACCGGGCCGGGGCGCCTTGCCGGCCCAAAGCCTCGGGCCGGCCATCGGCCCGGACGGGCGTTCCCGTACGGATCTGCCCCCAGGGGCTGTGGCGAGATCCGACCTCTCTCGGGGGCGCTCCCCGCGAGCGAGGCGCCCGCGAATGCCGCCCGCCGTCTCCACACCGGGCCTCACGCCGAACGCGCCGAACACCGGCCTTGCCCCGTACGCAGCCAAGCCACCGGGAGGCCGTACGAACACGACACCTAGAGGAGAACCGGAGTCAGGGGGAACGCGTCCCTCCACATACGGCCCCGTGGCCCGTGCCGGAAGTCCGGAGGGGGCGGCGGTCCACGGCGGTCCCGCACCCGGCGGAACCCGGCGGAACCACCCGCCCACCGGCAGAAGAGGTCAACGATGCACCCACCCGACGTCCCCACCGCCCACGACGGCCCCGGGGAGCTGCGGCCATGTGCCGACACGCGCCCGGCCGACTGGCTGGGGGAACGGTTGACCGGGACCCGGTGGGCCACGGTCGCCTCGATGTGCACCCAGGATTACGAGGCGTATGCGCGCATCCTGCACCCCACGTGGCACGACCCCGACGGCTCCGGCGACGACGACGAGCTGCGGCCGGTCACCTGGGGCCGCATCGCCGAGGCGAACGGGTACCGGCTGCACCCGGAGATCCGCTTCGAGGAGATCGTGCGGGTCGGCGGCGAGACCCTGATCTCCCAGCCCGGCTTGTGGGAGTACGGCCCGTCCAACGCCGGGCCGCCGTCGGAGATCTGCGCGCCGCTGACCGACATCCTGGCCCGGCACACGCGGACCCCGCGGCAGTGCTGGTTCGCGCTGTGGGACGGGTACGGGGTCATGCGGGATCTGATACCGCAGGGTGCGCCCCGGGCCATTCTGCCCGGGCGTGACAAGCTCCTGTTCCAGGGGCCGCTCGCCGCGCTCCGCGACGACGAACCGCCGCTGCGCGTACAGTTCGACCACTGGTGGCCCCAGGACCGTGCGTGGTGCCTCGGCGCGGACGTCGATCTGTGGAGCAGTTACCTCGGCGGCAGCGAGGAGTGCATCGCGGAGATCGTGGCCTGCCCGGAGCTGGAGGCATTCCGCATCGGGCCCGACCAGAAGATCTTCTGAGGCGCGCCGCGGCTCCCGCGGACCGTCACTAGGGTGGCCCCATGCCTCTCGTCGAGATCACCTACGCACCCCGGGTCGCCGAGGCGACACTGCACCAACTCGCTTCGGCCCTGCCGCACTTGGTGTCGCAGGCGGTGGAGTGCCCCGAGGAGCCCTACGACGGGGATCTGCAGCCCGGCGACATCGAGCTGCGGTTCCGGCCGCTCGGACCGTACGACCGCAGTGGTCTGGACCTCGTGATCGAGGTGCGGTCGAAGTGGTTCGAGAGCCGGGCCGCCAACCGCCAGGAGCGGGTGGACCGGTTGTACGAGGGGGTCGCCGCAGCGACGGGGCTGGAGGATGTCGGCGTCTATCTTTCGCTGCCTGTCGCAGCGTGGTCCCAGGGGGAGTGAGCACGTCCGGGGGTGGCTCGGGGTTCGAGAGCGCCTTCTGAAGGAAACCCGGCCACTCCGGCGCCCCGTCCGCGGATGCGTCCCCAAGGCGCGTACGTACCATGAATTTGTGGCACGCATCGTGCTTGTGGAGGACGACGAGACCATCGGGGACCGGCTTGCCAGGACCCTGCGGGGTCTGGGGCACGACAGCACCTGGTGCCCCGACGGGGCCTCGGCGCGGGCCCGGGCGGCGCTCGGGCCGGCCGATCTGGTGCTGCTGGACCTGGGGCTGCCCGACGTCGACGGGTTCGAACTCTGCCGGGAGCTGCGCGAACGCCTGCCGGACGCGGTCCTCGTGGTGCTGAGCGCCCGTACCGGCGAGATGGACGTCATCCAGGCGCTGGAGTCGGGCGCGGACGACTACCTCACCAAACCGTTCCGCCTCGCCGAGTTGCAGGCGCGGCTCGGCGCGCATCTGCGGCGCGCCGCACCCGACGGTTCGGCCGGGGCGGCCCGGCCGCTGCGCCACGGGAAGCTGGAGATCGACCGCGCGGCGCGGCGGTGTCTGACCCCGGAGGGCGAGACGGAGCTGCGGCCCAAGGAGTTCGATCTGCTGGTCCGCCTCGTCACGTCCAGCGGGCAGGCGGTGAGCCGGGAGGAGCTGATGAGCGACGTGTGGGACGAGAACTGGTTCGGGCCCACCAAGACGCTCGACGTCCATGTCGCCGCGCTCCGGCGCAAGCTCGGCGGGATGATCAGAATCACCACGCTGCGCCACTACGGCTACCGCCTCGAACCGCCGACGGGCTGACCGTGCGCCGGCGCATCCTCCAGGCGAGCGTCATCGCGGTGGTCTGCGCGGTCCTGCTGTTCTCGGTGCCGCTGGGGGTGGCGATCCTGCGCCTCTACCAGCAGGACGAGGTGCAGCACCTCCAGCAGGTGGCCGCGCGGGTGGCGGTGAACGTCCCGGCCGATGTGCGGGGCCCCTGGGATCCGCTGGAGCTGCCGCCGCTGCGGCCCGGTACGCACGTCGGGGTCTACGACTCGGACGGCCGTCTCGTCCGGGCGTCCGGTCCGCTGCGCGGCGCCGGGCCGCCCACCGGTGATCTGCCGGTGCAGGAGGCGCTGGAGGGCTCGGTCTCCTCACACCGGGTCGGGAGCAGGCTGGTCGCCGCGGTCCCCGTGGGCACCTCGGAGCAGGTGCGGGCCGTGGTGCGGGTCAGTTCCCCGGCCGACGGGCCGCTGCGCCGGGCGGCCGTGACCTGGGCCGGGATGCTGGCGCTCGCGGCGGTGGCGGTCGGCGTCGCCGTCGCGCTGTCGTTCCGCTCCAGCCGCAGCCTGGCCCGGCCGCTGGAGGAGCTGGCGACGACGGCCGCGCGGCTGGAGGAGGGGGATCTGACCGCGCGCGCCGCCGTGACCGGGCTGCCCGAGGCCGACGACGTCGCGCGGGCGCTCAACCGCGCCGCGCAGCGGGTGGCGGAGCTGCTGCGCCGGGAGCGGTCGTTCAGCGCCGACGCCTCCCACCAGCTGCGGACCGCGCTGACCCGGGTGCGGCTGGAGCTGGAGTCGGTACCGGACGATGCGCCGCGGGCGGTCGCGCGGGCGGCGTCGGACGCCGCGCTGGCCTCGCTCAGCGACATGGAGGCGACGCTCGGCGCGCTGCTGGACCTGGCGCGGGACGTGCCCGAGCGGGCGCCGCTCGACGTGGGCACGCTGCTGGCCGACGCGGAGCGGCGCTGGCGGGAGGAGCTGACGGCCGCGGACCGCCCGCTGCGGGTGACGGCCGAGGAGGACCTGCCCGAGGCGGTCGGTTCGGCGCGCGCCGGGCGGCAGGTCCTCGATGTGCTGCTGGCCAACGCGGTGGCGCACGGCACGGGCGCGGTGACGGTCACCGCGCGGGACGCCTCCGGGGTCGTCGCGGTGGACGTGGCGGACGAGGGCCCCGGGCTGCCCGAGGGGCTGGACGTGTTCGCCCGGCGCCAGGAGAACGACTCGGCGACCGGCCACGGCATCGGCCTCGCCCTCGCCCGCTCGCTGGTCGAGGCCGAGGGCGGCCGCCTGATGGTCACCCGGCGGACGCCGCACGCCCGCTTCACCTGGCTCATCGCCCGCGGCGGCACGGACGGCGGGGCGTGAACGGGACGGGTTCCTCGGGGTGAGCCCGGGGCGCCTCGTAGCGGAGCGCGCCCTCGCCGTCGCCCTCGCGCCGGGCCCCGGAGCGCAGGCACGCCTGGGGCGTGCGCCGGGCCCCTCCCCTGCGTCCCGGCAGCCCCGTCGGCCGCGTCTCCCGCCGGCCGCCCGCCCCGGCTCCCCGTTTGGCGGACATCACACCCGTATCGCCGGACAGGTGTCACATATCACCCCTCCGAACTGCGACGATCGCCCCTTTTGCCCCTATCGTCGGGCATGACCGGCCGGGTACGGACGCCGCTTCCCCCCTCGGCAGACCTCCGCGGATGATCCTCCTGGCTCTCCACAGGTCTCCGTACGAAGTACGTCCTCCGTCCTCCATGCGGACCGCCGGTATCCGCCGCCTCCCGGTGTTCCGGGCAGGCGCCGCTCCCGGGCAACCCCGTCCGCCGGTCCGATGCGGCCGGTGCGGTCGCCGGTTCCTGGCCCCGCGTGGTGCGTGGTGTGCCCGGCTTCTTTGCGAACAGGACTCGTCCATGCGCCTCACCCGTTCCTCCCGTCGCTCCCGGGCCGTCGCCGTGGCGGCCGGCGTACTGCTCACCGCGGTCGGCGCCGCCGCCCCGGCCCTCGCCGTCACCGGGGTCCACCCGTCCGGCGGCGGCCGGCACGGCTCGGCCGCCGTGGCCGGCGAGCGGGTCGTGTGCACCTCCGCCACGCCGGGCCTCGCGCCCACGCTGTCCCGGGACATCGCCGACGCGTTCCAGGGGCGCGAGGACACCCAGGCGCTGGCCCTCTACGACGCGTCCACGCAGACCAGCTGCCGGTTCCGGGCCGATGACGCCTTCGACTCGGCGAGCGTGGTGAAGGTGACCGTGCTCGGCGCGCTGCTGCGGCAGGCCCAGGAGGCGCACCGGCCGCTCACGGCGCACGAGGGCAAGCTGGCCACCGCGATGATCACCCGGTCGGACAACGCCGCGACCAACAAGCTGTGGCGGCAGGTCGGGCCCGACGGGATCCAGCGGTTCCTCACCCTGGCCGGGATGACCCGCACCGAGCCGGGCGACGGGCCGACCTGGGGCCTGACCCAGATCACCGCCGACGACCAGCTCACCTTGATGCGCCTGCTGACGCACGGCAACGACGTCCTGGGCCCCGGCGCCCGTTCGTACGCCCTCAAGCTGATGCGGCACGTCGCCCCCGACCAGCAGTGGGGCGCGCCCGCCGGGCATCCGGCGGACGCCACCTCCCAGGTCAAGAACGGCTGGCTGCCGCGGACCACCGAGGGCTGGCGGGTGCACAGCGTCGCCGCGTTCACCGGTGGCGGCCACGACTACGGCCTCGCCGTCCTCTCCCGCGGGAACCGCACCATGGACTACGGCATCGACACCATCGAGGCGGCGTCCCGCGTCATCCACCGCGACCTGGACGCCGCCGGCTGACCGTCCGCTCCCGGTACGCACAGGCCGCGACGGCCGCCGGGGCACCGTCCGGCGCCGGCAGCGGCAGGTCCACGACCCGCCACGGTCCGCTGCGCGCCGGCCGCGGGCCCGCGCCCAGGTTCACCTCGGCGGGCCCGGAGACGAAGCCGGTGCCGACGCCCTTGAGGTAGGCCTCCTTACGGGTCCAGCAGCGGGCGCACGCGGTGGGGCGCTCCGCCGCGGGCAGGGCCGCCAGTTCCGCGCGTTCGCCGGGGTGCAGCAGCCGGGCGACCTCCTCGGCACCGGCCGCGGACGGCACCTCCTCCGCGTCGACGCCCACCGGTGCGTCCGCGAAGGCGAGGAGGACGGGGCCGCCGCCCCGGGAGAGCGAGAAGTGCAGCGGGGCGCCGGCCACCAGGGGCCTGCCGTGCGGGGCGCCGCAGTGCGGACACCGCTCCCGTACGAAGGTCACCGCGGCGGGGGCGCGTCCCAGGTAGGCGCCGAGCAGTTCGCGCAGGAGCAGGTGGGCGGCGGTGTAGCGGGCCTTGGCCGGGGCCGGGCGGAGGGCGGCGGCGCGGCGGCGTTCGCCGGCGGCGAGGACCGCGGCGGCCGCTTCGGGGCCGCGGGCGCGCAGATAGCCGGCCGGGTCCGGCAGCAGCCACACCTCGGGGGCGCCCGGGCGCGGTGCGCCGCCCGGGAACGGATCGCGGCCGACGGTACGGACCGCCGGGGTCCGGCTCATCCGGGCGCCTTCCGGCCGCCGCTGGTGTGCGCGGGTGCCAGGGGCCGGGCGGCCGGGGCCGGCCCGCCGCCGTTGCCCGCCGCGGCGCCCGGCAGCGGCTCCGCACCGCCCCCGGCCGGTCCGGCGTACGACCGGCCCACCACGGTCCGCGCGACTGTCCGGCCGGCCGGGCTCGGTGCGGCGGGGACCGGCGAGGCGGACATCACCGTGCCGGAGCGGTCGTGGAAGGACGACCTGACGTGCACGGTCACGCCGTACCGGGCCGCGTGGTCGACGCTGCGCAGCGCCAGCACCTCGGCGCCGTCGGCGGCCAGCCGGCGCATCGCGGCGTAGGTGACATGGCGCAGCAGCCGGGCCGACGGGTCGGTGCGCGGATCGGCGGTGTAGACGCCGTCGACGTCGGTGCAGATCTCGCAGACGTCGGCCTTCAGGGCCGCGGCGAGGGCGATGGCCGTGGTGTCGGAGCCGCCGCGGCCGAGCGTGGTGACCTCGCCGGTCTCGCGGCAGCGGCCCTGGAAGCCGGCGACGAACGGGATCTCCCCGCGGTCGAGCGCCAGCCGGATCCGGCGCGGCTCGACCGCGACGATGCGGGCGTCGCCGTGGACGGTGGTCGTCAGGACGCCGGCCTGCGGCCCGGTGAAGGAGCGGGCCGGGACGCCGAGCGCGGTGACGGCCATCGCGGTCAGCGCGTTCGCGATCTGTTCGCCGGCCGTCAGGACCAGGTCGAGTTCGCGGGGAACGGGATCGGGGCTCACCTCGCCGGCCAGCTGGAGCAGCTCCTCGGTGGTGGCGCCCATCGCGGAGACCACCACGACGACGTCGTGGCCCGCCGCGTGCGCCGCGACGACGCGGGCGGCGACGCGGCGGATCCGCTCCGGGCTCCCCACCGAGGTCCCGCCGTACTTCTGAACGATGAGCGCCATGGTGGCTCCTTCCAGGGCGGTTCAGAACGCCGCGCCCTCGCGGGGGCGGCAGGCGACGGTGACGGCGTCGCGGAGGATCGCACACGCCGTGTCCATGACCTCGGCGGTGACGTTGAGCGGGGGCAGCAGGCGGACGACGGCGTCGTCGCGGCCGCCGAGTTCGACGATCAGGCCGTGCCGCAGCGCGAGCGACTGGACGGCGGCCGCGGCCTCGGTCGCGGGGCGGCCGTCGGCCGGGTCGGCCAGTTCGACGCCGCGGATCAGGCCGCTGCCGCGGACATCGCGGACCCAGGGGTGGTCGGCGAGCGGCGCGAGCAGCTGGGCGCACTGCCGGCCGCGGGCGCGGACGTTGCCGAGCACGTCGTCGCGGCGCATGATCCGGACCGTCTCCACGCCCGCGGCGAACGCCGGCTGGTCGCCGCGGAAGGTGCCGATGTGCGCGCCCGGCTCCCAGACGTCCAGCGCCGCGTCGTAGAGGATCAGGGCGACCGGCAGGCCGATGCCGCTGAGGGCCTTGGACGCCACGACGACGTCGGGTTCGATGCCGTACTGCTCGAACGCGAACCAGGTGCCGGTGCGGCCGCAGCCGGTCTGCACCTCGTCGACGATCAGCGGGATGTCCAGGGCGCGGGTCAGCTCCCGTACCCGGCGGACGAACGCGGGGCGGGCCGGGACGCTGCCGCCCTCGCCCTGGACCATTTCCATCAGGACCGCCGCGGGCCGCGGGACACCGCTGGTGCTGTCGTTCAGGGCGCGCTCCAGCTGGTCGGCGCAGCGCCGGGAGCAGCCGTCGGGGCCGGGGCCCTCGGGGCAGCGGCCGCTTCCGCAGTACGGGAAGAAGTGGACGCCGGGCATGCCGCCGCGCTCCGCGTCCTTGCGGGCCACCGGGCCGCTGAGCGCCGTCGTGGCGTAAGTGGTGCCGTGGAAGGCGCCCTGGAAGGCGACAACGTCGGAGCGGCCGGTGGCGATCTTGCAGAGCTTGACGGCCGCCTCGACGGCGTTGGCGCCGGTCGGGCCGCAGAAGTGCAGCTTCGTGCGGTGGCGCATCCCGGGCGCCAGCATGGACAGCTGGGCCTGGGTGAAGGCGTCCTTGACCGGGGTGGGGAAGTCCAGGCCGTGGGTGAGGACGCCGAGTTGGCGGGCGGCGGCGCGCAGGAGTTCGGGGTGGTTGTGGCCGAGCGGGAGCACGCCGGCGCCGTCGAGGAAGTCGATGAAGACGTTGCCGTCGACGTCGCGGACGTAGGGGCCGTCGCCGTCGGCGAGCGCGATCGGCAGATGGCGCGGGTAGACGCGGGCCGCGGACTCCCAGCGCGCCTGGCGGGCGAGGAGTTCGGCGGAGCGCGGGCCGGGCAGGTCCCCGGCCACGTGCGGGCCGGTCACCGCGCCGGACGGCGAGAAGGTGATCAAGGGGGGCGTGGTGAGCGTGGTCATGGACGTGCTCCACGGGGGGTGCGGGGCGGATCGGCGGGCCGGGCGCCGGGGCGGAGGGTGGCCGGGATGCCCCGCCACCGGGTCGCCGCGGGCAGCGCCTCGCCCTTCATCACGAGGGACAGGGCGTCCAGGGACGCGCCTTCGGCGACGCGGGCGTCGTAGAGGACGACGGAGCGGATGCCCACGGACGCGCCGCGCTCGACGGTGACGCGTGACATTTTCATCACCCGGTCCTCGAAGAGGTGGGTCTGCAGGGAGGTGAACTGGCCGACGGCGGCGTCGTCCGCCACGTTCACCAGGTCGAATTCGGTCAGGAAGGTGGTGGACAGCCACACCCGGCGGCCCATCCGGGCGCCGAAGAGGCGCAGCAGCAGCGGCGCCCAGGGGGTGCCGAGCAGGAAGTTCATGACGGTCGGCACCACGAGGTTCTCGTAGAGGCCGGTGACGAGTTCGGTGCGGCGCACCCACATGCTCCACAGCGGTTCGACGCGGGGCCGGTAGCCGCCGACGACCAGCCACTTCACCGCGACCGCGGCGAGGGCGCAGACCAGCCCGCCGGCCATCAGCACGACGGGCATCAGGAGGAAGAGCGCCGCCGGCGCAAGGGCCGCGGCGAGGGCGAGGGAGAGGTAGTAGGCGCCGAGGACGGAGAGCAGGCCGAGGGCCGGGGGCAGCGTCACCCGGAAGTACTCGACGGCGAGGCGGGCGAGCACCCGGCCCCGGGTCGGGGCGTACGTCAGCCGCTCGGGGAAGCCGGGGCTGGCCTCGCGGCGGGGCAGGAAGAGGGCGGGCGAGCCGAGCCAGGTCGTCTCGGGGGCGATCGGTTCGGCGGGGGCCACCGAGTGGACGCCGAGCAGGCTGCCCGCGCCCATCCGGCCGGAGCCGGGCAGCAGGGCGCCGTTGCCGACGAAGCTGCGGCGGCCCACCTGCGCGGGCGCCAGCGCGAGGTAGCCGTGGTGGAAGACGGCCGGGCCCACCACGCTGACGTCGGCGAGGAAGCTCTCCGGGCCGACCCGGAGCATGTCGGGGTCGACGAAGGTGACGGTGGCGACCTCCGCCCGGTGCCCGGTGCGGGCGCCGAGACCGCGCAGGAACGGGATGACGTAGAGGGTGGAGTAGAGCGCCTGGGTGAAGGTCAGGCTCATCGTCATCATGCCGTCGCCCAGCCATTTGCGGAGCCCGAAGGCGGTGCGCTCCGGGTGGACGCCGGGGCGGGCGACGGGCATCACCGCGCGTTTGACGGCGAGGACGGCGGCGCAGCTGGTGAGGACCATCAGCGGGGCGGCGCCCACGGCGGCGAGGCAGCCCCAGGCGACGCCGTCGCTGTGGGCCGTGGCGATCGCGAGCCAGGCCCCGGACTCGATGATCAGCAGCGGCAGGAGCAGCAGGAACACCGCGCCGAGCGCGAACCCGGCCACCACCGGGAGCGGCCAGCGGCGGTCGTCCGGGCGAGCGCCGAGGTCCGCCAGGAGGGGCGGCGGCGCGTCCTGCCGGGTGGCCGGCGAGCCCGCCCAGTGCTCCCCGGCCGGGATCTCGGTGTCCTCGGGGACGAGGGACTGCTCCCCCACCGTGGCGCCGTCGCCGAGTACCGCGCCGGGCAGCACCACGCTGTTGGTGCCGACGCCGCAGCGCGCGCCGATCCGGACGGGGGCGAGCCGCAGCCAACCGCCCTCGACGGTGTGCACCTCGACGCGGGCGCCGTAGCCGAGGGTGGTGCCGGCGCCGATCGTCACCAGGGACGGCGGTGCGGGGACCGTCGGCAGATGGCAGTGGCGGCCGATGCGGGCGCCGAGCAGCCGCAGCAGCGGCGGCAGCAGCGGCGAGCCGGTCATCAGCACCAGCGGCGAGACCACGAGCAGCTTGTGGGCCAGCCAGAACCGCAGATAGACCACGCCCCACAGCGGATACCGGCCCGGCCGGACGCCCGCCATCAGCAGCCGGCTGAGGACCATCGGCACCACCAGCAGGCTCAGGACCAGCCAGCCCGCCTCCATCGGGATCAGCGTGTGCAGCGGCAGCCCGGCGACGGTGGACAGCGCGCTGCCCGGCAAGGGGGCGCGGACCGGCAGGTGCCAGATGTCGCCGAGCCGGTACAGCGCGACGAGCGCGGCGAGCGCGGGCAGCAGCAGCCAGACGTAGAGCCCGGCCGCCTGCGCGGCGCCGCAGAGCAGCACCCGCGGGGTGGAGTGGCGCAGCGGGGCGGGCGGCGGGGTGCCGGCCTCCGGGGCCGCCTCGGGTGCGGCGGCGTGGGCGGCGGCGTGGGCGGCGAGGTCGCGCACGGTGGGGTGGGCGTAGAGGTCGCCCATGGCCAGGCCGCGCAGGTCCGGGTCGCGCCGCAGCCGGGAGATCAGCCGGGCGGCGGTCATCGAGTGGCCGCCCAGGTCGCAGAAGAAGTCGTCGTCGGTGGAGACCGGGCCGCCGCCCAGCACGTCCTGCCACAGTGCGGCCAACCGGCGCTCCAGCGGCGTGCGGGGTGCGGTCCGCGGCCGGGCGCGGCGGCCCAGCGGCGCGGAGACCGGCGGCGGGAGGGCGGCGCGGTCGACCTTGTCGGCGGCGAGCAGCGGGAAGGCGGCCAGCACCTCGACGAAGGTCGGGATCATGTACGCGGGCAGCTTGCGGCGCAGCTGCGCGTGCAGCCGCTCGCGCAGCGCGTCGTCGTCCCCGTCGGCGGCCGGCGGTTTACGGGTCACATAGCCCGTCAGGTCCTGGGCGGTGCCGTCGCGGGCGCGCGGCACGACGACGGCGTTCTCGACGGCGGCGTCCTCGCGCAGCACCTCCTCGATCTCGCCGAGTTCGATGCGGTAGCCGCGGATCTTGACCTGGTTGTCGATCCGGCCCAGGTACTCGATCTCCCCGGAGGGGGCGTAGCGGCCGCGGTCGCCGGTGCGGTAGATGCGCGGTGCCGCGGCGCGGTCGCGGGCCACCGGGTTGGGCCGGAAGCGGTCCTCGGTGAGGTCGGCGCGGCGGACGTAGCCGAGGGCGACGCCCGGCCCGCCGATGCAGATCTCCCCGCTCTCGCCGCGGGCGACGGGCCGCAGCTCCTCGTCGAGGAGGTAGACGCGGTAGCCGGGCAGCGGGGTGCCGATGGTGACCGGCCGGTCCGGGGTGAGTTCGGCGCAGGTGGCCGTCACGGTCGTCTCGGTGGGGCCGTACGCGTTGAGGATGCGGCGGCCGGGCCGCGACCAGCTGCGGACGAGTCCGGGCGGGCAGGCCTCCCCGCTGACGAGCAGGGTGCGCAGCGCCGGGAGGTCCGGGTCGAGGGTGGTGAGCAGCGTGGGGACGCAGCAGAGCACGGTGATCGCGCGTTCGGTGAGGAAGGCGGTGAGTTCCGGTCCGGCGCGGCGGGCCTCCTCCGGCCCGGCGACGAGGGTGGCGCCGGCCATCCAGGCGGGCCAGATCTCCTCCAGCGCGAAGTCGAAGGCGAGGGAGAGTCCCTGGTGGACGCGGTCGCGGTCGGTGACGCCGTAGAGCGGGGCGGCCGCGCGCAGGAAGGCGACGATGTTGGCCCGGGAGACGGCGACGCCCTTGGGGCGGCCGGTGGTGCCGGAGGTGTAGATGACGTAGCACTCGGCGCCGGGGTCGGCGGGGGTCTCGGGGCGGGTGTCCGGGGCGCGGGCGAGGTCGCCCGCGGCGCGGTCCAGCGCCAGTACCGGGCAGGGCAGTTCGCGGGTGCGGTCGTCGAGCGAGGCGGTGGTGACCAGGTCGTGCAGTCCGCAGTCGGCGGCGATGAAGGCCAGCCGGTCGGCGGGGAACGACACGTCGAGCGGGACGTAGGAGGCGCCGCTCTTGAGGACGGCGAGCAGGGTCACGTAGGTGGCCGGGGAGCGCTCCAGCAGGATGCCGACGCGGCGGCCGGGTCCGGCGCCGCGGCTGCGCAGCAGGTGGGCGAGGCGGTTGGCGCGCCGGTCCAGCTCGCGGTAGGTCAGGGTGTCGGCGCCGCACTCGACGGCGATGCGGGAGGGGTCGCGGTCGCAGGAGAGGGCGAAGTAGTCGGCCGGTCCGCCGACGTCGGGGGGCTCCGGGCCGCCGGAGTGCGGCGGGGTGGGCCCCCCGGTCCGGTCCGGGGTGCGGTGCGGTGTGCCCGTCGCGGTGGAGGCGGTGTGCGCGGTGGACACCGGCATGAGGTTCCCTCTCCTCGGTCGAGGCGGCGGCGGGCACGGGTCCGCGGCCCGCCGGCCCGTCCACCGGGCCCGGGCCCCGGATCCGGTCCGGAATCCCTTGACGCTGCCCAGGCTACGGAGCGGCAGGCCAGGGGCGGGTGCGGTGCGGGTTAGGGCGGCGTAAACGTCTGGACGGGTGCCGGGGCGGGGGTCGCCGGGGCGCCGGGCGTGCGGTCCGCGAGGGGCCGGCCGCGGCCCCGGGGTACGGAAACGGGCGGGGCGGGCGCCGGGCTTCCGCCCGGGCCCGCCCCGCCCGCCGTCCACGGAGGTCCGCTCCGTCAGTCGCCCTTCCCCGCGGCCCCGTCGTCGTACCCCGTGGTCCCCGCGTCGAGGAGCGGTGCACCGCGCCGGCCCGCCGCGCGGGAGAGCCAGCGCAGGCTGTGGTAGCCGGTGAGGACGATGAGCGTGCCAAGGGCGATGCCGCCCAGCTCGAAGTTGTCGCTGATCTTCAGGGTGACGCCGCCGATGGCGATGACGATGCCCGCGGCTGCCGGGATGAGGTTCAGCGGCACCGTGAAGTCCACCTTGTTGCGGATCCAGATCTGCGCGCCGAGCAGGCCGATCATGCCGTAGAGGATGACGGTGATACCGCCGAGGACGCCGCCGGGGATCGCCGCGACCACCGCGCCGAACTTCGGGCACAGGCCGAAGAGCAGGGCGAACACCGCCGCCGCCGTGTACGCGGCGGTCGAGTAGACGCGGGTCGCGGCCATCACGCCGATGTTCTCCGCGTACGTGGTGGTGGCCGGGCCGCCGACCGCGGTGGACAGGACGGTGGCGGTGCCGTCGGCGACGATCGCCATGCCCATCTTGTCGTCCAGCGGGTCGCCGGTCATCTCCCCGACCGCCTTGACGTGCCCGGCGTTCTCGGCGACCAGCGCCACCAGGACGGGCAGCGCGACGAGGATCGCGGAGGCGGAGAAGTTCGGGGCGTGGAAGGTCGGCAGGCCGATCCAGTCGGCCTGGGCGACGCCGGAGAAGTCGATGCGGAAGTGGTCGGTGATCTTGCCGGAGCCGTCGGCGGAGTGGATCTGGCCGGCGGTGCGGTCCAGGACCCAGGAGAGGACGTAGCCGAAGAGCAGTCCGAGGAAGATCGCGATCCGCGACCAGAAACCGCGGAGCACCACCAGCGCGAGGCCGGTGAAGAGCATCGTGGCGAGCGCCGTCCACTGGTCCTGCGGCCAGTAGGTCTGCGCGGTGACGGGCGCGAGGTTGAAGCCGATGAGCATGACGACCGCGCCGGTCACCGGCGGCGGCAGCACCGCGTGGATGACCCGGGCGCCCAGGATGTGGATGGCGATACCGCATCCGGCCAGGCACGCGCCGACCACCAGCATCGCGCCGGTGAGGGTGCCCGCGTCACCGCCCTGGCCCGCGATGACCGCGGAGACGCCGACGAAGGAGAGGGAGGAGCCCAGGTAGCTCGGAATCCGGCCACGCGTCATGAGCATGAAGAGCATGGTGGCCACGCCGGACGCCATGAGCGCGAGCCCCGGGTCCAGGCCCATGAGCACCGGTGCGACGAAGCACGCGCCGATCATCGACACGACGTGCTGGGCGCCGAGCCCGATCGTCCGCCCCCAGGTCAGCCGCTCCCCGGGTTTGACCACCTCCCCCGGCTCCAGGTGACGCCCGTCTCCGTGCAGCTTCCACCCGAAACCAGCCATGATCACTCTCCACTCTGCGACGCCCTGCACGTCACAGAGCCGAGGTGATTCATAGTCGAACGATCGCTTCTGGACAAACTGAACGCGGAAAGTGTCCGGGCGCCCACCGGGTGGTACGGCGGGCGGCCCGGGCGCTCCCGGACCGCCCGTGGCGCTCAGTGCCCGAACCGCTTCACGGCCTGGTAGTACGTCCACGCGAGCGCATCGCAGGACTTCTTCTTGGTGCCGGTGTAGCGCGTGCACGCCCGGCGGAGGTCGGCGTGGAACATGGAGTCGAGCCGTGGCTTGTTCGCCGCGAAGGTGCCGGCGGCCTTGTAGTTGCGGTAGCCGAAGTCGTGGTGGGCGCAGGACATCCGGAACGGGAAGCCCAGGGGGTTGTCGGGCGAGGAGGTGCAGTAGTCGGTGGACCAGTCGAAGCCGTACGCGGACCACTTCGTCCGGTGCGCGCGGGCGTCGGCCCACTGCGTGTAGCTCGCCGGCGCGGTCTGCGTCCAGCGGGTGAGGACCTGCGGTTTGTCGGCCGGTACGGCCTGTGCGGGGGCCGCCGCGACCATCGTCGCGGCCAGGGCCAGAAGCGGGGCGGTCAGGGCGGCGGTGCGCCGTCGGAACATGCCAACCTCCGGTGTCCGGCGCCGCGTTGGCACGGGGTGCGGCCGCGCGCGCCGGAAGTGTGCGGTTCTCAAGGGCCGTTGCCCTCCCTGCCGCAGCGACTGCGGCCACAAGAGGGCGCGCCGGTAATTACCCCGTTCCGGTCAAAGCCACACAGGATTGCCCATAGTTCCCCCGGACGGTGCCACGCTGAGCCGATGACGACCCCTCAGCACCGCGCCCCGGCCGCCTCGTCCGCGCGCGCGTCCCACGGTCCGACGGCCGTCCGGGCGCGGCTGCGGGCGTCGGCCGAGACACTGCCGGACGGCGACGGCGTGGCCGTCTTCACCCGCGCCTGTCTGACGGCGGCGCGGCAGGCGGAGACGGCGGGCGCGGCGGGCCGCGGGCTGTTCCCGGGCGCGGCCGGCGCCGGCGAGCTGGAGCTGCGGCTGGCCCGCCGGTATGCGGCGGCGGTGGACGCGGCGGCCGTCGGGCTGCCGGTCCCGGCCTGCTGGCGGCCGCTGTTCCAGCTGCGCCGCCATCCGGGCATCCGTCCGCTGCAGTTCGCGCTGGCCGGGATGAACGCGCAGGTCGGGCACGATCTGGTGCTGGCGGTGGTCGACGCCTGCCGGGCGCTGGGCTGCGAACCGGCCCGGCTGGAGGGCGACTTCGACCGGCTGGGCGCGGCCCTCACCGGGCTGGAGGAACACCTCCGCGAAAGCCTCGCGCCCGGCCCCGAGGCGCTGGACGTCACCGATCCGCTGGCGCATCTGGCCGGGGCGTGGAGTCTGGAGCGGGCGCGGGAGGGCGCCTGGGCCGCGGCGCGGACGCTGTGGGCCGCGCGGCGGGCCCCGGAGTTCGCGCGGGAGTGCGCCGAGCGGCTCGATGCGGGCACCGGTCTGGTGGGCCGCTGCCTGCTGACACCGCTGTCGTCCGCCGCCGCCCGCTGACCCACCGCGGCCTGCGACGCCGGGCGGACGCGCCACCGCCCGGACCGCTGGGCAGACGGTCCGGGCGGGGCGGATCAGGGGGTTCCCGGGGTGTGATCGGGAGGGGTCCTGGACGTTCCGCGGCGCCGTCGGCGCCGCGGACCGGGCGGTCAGTCCTCCGGGAGTTCCACCGGCGCGATCGTGTCGTAGAGGTCGCCGGGGCCGGGGTTGGTGGCGTCGGTGGCGCCGCCGAAGTGGTGCATGACGCCCCACACCGCGTTCAGCGCGGTCTGCACGGCGCCCTCGGCCCAGCCCGCGGTCCAGGAGATGTCGTCGCCGGCGAGGAAGAGCCCGCGCTTGTCCTCGGGCAGGCGGTCCTGCATGAAGTGGGTGAACAGGCGCCGCTGGTAGCGGTAGTGGCCGGGCAGGTTGGCCTTGAACGCGCCCATGAAGTAGGGCTCGTTCTCCCAGGAGACGGTGACCGGGTTGCCGATGATGTGCTTGCGGATGTCGACCTTCGGATAGATCTCGGCCAGCGACTTCAGCATGACCTCCATCCGCTCGCCCGCGTCCAGCGGCAGCCACTTCAGGCTGTCGTCGCACCAGGTGTACGAGAGGCAGATGACGGCGGGCCGGTCCGGTCCGTCGTCGAGGAGGTAGGTGCCGCGGGTCATCCGGTCGGTGAGCGTCATCGACATGACGTCCCGGCCGGTGTCCTCGTCCTTGTCCAGCCAGAACGGCCGGTCCACCGGGACGAACAGCTTGGACGACTCCATGTAGTGGGTGCGCTCCACCGCCGTCCAGTGGTCGATGGGCAGCAGCGCGTCATCGCACGTGATCTTCGACAGCAGCATCCAGGACTGCGCGGTGAAGACCGCCGCCTCGTACGTGCGGATGTCGCCGGTGGCGTCGGTGACGGTGATGCGGTTGCCGGCGGTGCGGTGCAGCCGGGTCACGGCCGGGCGGGGCGCGCCGCCGTGCAGCGAGGCGAGCGAGGTGCCCGGCGCCCAGTGGAGGATCTTGCCGGGCTCGCGCTCCCACAGGCGCAGCGGGAGCTGCTGGCTGCCGCCGACGATGCCGCGGTGGTGGTCGTCCGCCTCGGTGTAGACGACGCGGAGGATCTCCAGGATGGAGTTGGGGAAGTCGGTGTCCCAGCCGCCGGTGCCGAAGCCGACCTGGCCGAAGATCTCCCGGTGGCGGAAGGACGTGAACGCCTCGGAGTCGCAGAGGAAGCCGTAGAAGGTCTGGTTGTCGAGCTTGGCGACGAGGCGGGACCAGATCTCCCGGATGCGCGGCACGTCCCGCTCGCGCAGCGCGCGGTTCATGTCGGAGAAGTCCGCGCCCTCCTCCAGGCAGGCGTTCCAGGCGTCCATGACCTGGTGGTAGACCTCGGGCAGGTCCTCGACGGTGCGGGCGTAGTGCGACTCGCCCTTGAGGTCGACGACGGTCGAGGGGGTGTCCGGCGCCAGCGGGTTGGGGAACGGCCGGGTTTCCAGGCCCACCAGGTCGATGTAGTGCTGGAGCGCGGTGGACGACGGCGGGAACCGCATCGCGCCCATCTCGGCGGTCAGCGAGGGGTCGCAGCCCTCGAAGCCGACGGTCCGCAGCCGCCCGCCGATCTCGTCCGCCTCGTAGACGACGGGCTTGAGGCCCATCTTCATCAGTTCGTAGGCGGTGACGATGCCGGAGAGACCGCCGCCGATGACGGCGACCTCCTTGCCGTGCTCGGTCGCCGGGACCTGGCCGAGGCCGGCCGGGTGCGCGAGGAAGTCGTCGTACGCGTACGGGAAGTCCGGGCCGAACATGGTGATCGGCGGCTGGGCGTCCGCGTGGTGGGCGGCGGTGGGCACCGTGGACGTCATCGGGTACGGCTCCTTGCAGGGCGGAACGAGGGGTGGGGAAGGGGCGGGCGCGGGCGCCCGGTGCGGGTGGGGCTGGTGTCAGCCGAGGGCGCCGTAGAGCTGCGGGCGCCGGTCGGCGAGGTAGGGGTTGCCCTCCCTCGACGCCCGCAGGAAGACCGTGTCCACCTCGGCGGTGACCAGCTGCTCGCCGCGTCCGGCGCGGGCGCGGACGATGCCGTCGGGCCCGGCCAGGCAGCTCAGCCCGACGAACTCGAACGCGCCCTCGGGGCCGGTGCGGTTGACGTACGCGACGTAGAGCTGGCTCTCGAAGGCGCGCACCGGGATGACGGATTCGGCGACGAACTGGAAGGGGTGCATCTGCGCGGTGGGCACCAGCAGCAGATCGGTGCCGGCCAGCGCATGCGCCCGGACGTTCTCCGGGAACTCCACGTCGTAGCAGATCAGCAGGCCGATCCGGACACCGTCCAGCTCCGCCTGGACGACGGGTTCGCTGCCCGGCGTGAAGTGCCGGTGCTCGAAGTCGCCGAAGAGGTGGGTCTTGCGGTAGGTGGCGAGCCGGGTGCCGTCGGGGCCGGTGAGCTGCACGGAGTTGTACACCTCGGGGCTCTCGGGGGCGCGCTCGGGGAAGCCGTGGGCGATGGCGATGCGGTGTGCCGCGGCGATCTCGGAGACCCGGCGGGCGGCGGGCCCGTGGGCGGTCTCGGCGAGGCGGTGGAGGTCGTCGCCGATGGCGTAGCCGGTCAGGAACAGCTCGGAGGTGACCAGCAGTCCGGCGCCCGCGGCGGCCGCGTCACGGGCGGCCGTCTCCAGGAGCGCCAGGTTGTGCGCCGGGTCGCCGGGCCTGCCCGAACTCTGGAACAGGGCGGTGCGCAGCGACGACATGGGACCCCTCGGCGGACGGTTCGCGGTGGACGCAATGACCGTACGGGCCCGCGCTGACCTGCGACAAGGCGCCTCCGTTGCGTCTCGATGAGCGATTTGTTGCGCGTATCGGGGGCGCCGCGGCGATTCGTTGCGGGGGCGGATTCCGGGGTTTTCGGGGCCTCCGTCCTCAGCCCGGCGAGCCCGAGCTGAAGCGGCGCAGCAGCGGGGAGAGGACGAGGACGGACTTGGTGCGTTCCACGAACGGTTCGCCCGCGATGCGCTCCAGGACCCGCTCGAAGTGGCGCATGTCGGCGGCGAAGACCTGGACCAGGGCGTCCGCCTCACCGGTGACGGTGGAGGCGGACGCCACTTCCGGATAGCGCGACAGACCGCGGTGGATCGCCTCGGGCGAGGTGTTGCGGCTGCAGTACAGCTCGATGTAGCCCTCGGTCTCCCAGCCCAGCGCCGCCGGGTCGACGCGCACCGTGAAGCCGGTGATGGCTCCCTCGGCGCGCAGCCGGTCCACCCGGCGTTTGACGGCCGGGGCGGAGAGCCCGACCTCCTGGCCGATGTCGGCGTAGCTGCGCCGGGCGTCCTCGGCGAGGGCGTGGACGATGCGTTCGTCGAGGTCGTTCAGTCGCACTGCGGGTGGATCACTTCTCTGACGGGGCCAGCCGGGAGCGGCGCATGCCGTACCCGAAGTAGACCACAAGGCCGACAACCATCCAGATTCCGAAGACCGCCCAGGTCACCGGCGAGAGGCTGCCCATCATGTAGACGCACAGCAGGAAGCCGACCGCCGGGAAGAGCGGCGAGAGCGGGGTGCGGAACGAGCGGGGCATGTCGGGGCGGGTCCGGCGCAGCACGATCACCGCGACATTGACCAGGGCGAAGGCGAAGAGCGTGCCGATGCTGGTGGCGTCCGCCAGCTGGCCGAGCGGTACGGCGGCGGCGAGCACCCCGCAGAAGAGCGAGACGATCACGGTGTTGGCGCGCGGCGCACCGGACTTCGGGTGCACCTTGGAGAACACCCGGGGCACCAGCCCGTCGCGGGACATCGCGAAGAGGATGCGGGTCTGGCCGTAGAGCACGGTCAGCACGACGCTGGCGATGGCGACGACGGCGCCGGCGGCCAGCAGCACGGCCCAGACGTCCTGGCCGGTGACCTCCTTGAGGATCCCGGCGAGCGCCGCCTCCGACCCCTTGAACCGCTGCCAGGGCAGCGCGCCCACCGCGACGGCGGCGACCAGGCAGTAGAGCGTGGTGACGATGAGCAGCGACAGCATGATCGCGCGCGGCAGGTCGCGCTGCGGGTTGCGGGCCTCCTCGCCCGCGGTGGAGGCGGCGTCGAAGCCGATGTAGGAGAAGAAGAGGGTGGCTCCGGCGGCGCTGACACCCGCCATGCCCATCGGCATGAAGTTCGCGTAGTTGCCGGACTTCACGCCCTGGAGCGCGACGCCGCAGAAGAGCAGCAGCGCGACGATCTTGACGGCCACCATGATCGTGTTGGCGCGGGCGCTCTCCTTGGCGCCGCCCAGCAGGAAGACCATGGCGAGCATCACGACCAGCAGCGCCGGAAGGTTGAAGATCCCGCCGCTGCCGGGCGGCTGGGAGAGCGCGTCGGGGATGGTGACGCCGATCGTCCCGGACAGCAGCTCGTTGAGGTACTGCCCCCAGCCGACCGCGACCGCCGCGACGGAGACGCCGTACTCCAGGATCAGACACCAGCCGCAGACCCAGGCGATCAGCTCGCCGAGGGTGGCGTAGGCGTAGGAGTAGGACGAGCCGGAGACCGGGATGGTGCCGGCCAGCTCCGCGTAGGAGAGGGCCGAGAAGAGGGCGGTGATGCCCGCGATGACGAAGGAGAGGATGACGGCCGGTCCGGCGTCGGGCACCGCCTCGCCGAGGACGACGAAGATGCCGGTGCCCAGGGTGGCGCCGATGCTGATCATCGTCAGCTGCCACATGCCCATCGAGCGGCGCAGCGAGCCGCCCTCGCCCTTGCCCCCCTCGGCGACGAGCCGTTCGACGGGCTTGCGCCGCATCAGCCGGGTACCGAGGCCACCCGCGAACGGGGGCCGGGGATCGCTGCCCCCGGGGGACGCGCCGTGCTCCAACACTGGGGTGGCTCCTTCATCGCTGCCGGTCGGGGAACGGGGGACGGTGACCGGCGGCGGTCGGCGTGCGGGCAGGCGGAACGCACCCGCAGCAGGAGACCGCCGAGCAGACGGTCCCCGCCACTCCACGTACAGCGCTTGACCTTACGGCCCGGCCTTGACCTGCCGTAATGCAGGTTCCTTGCGCAACCGCGGCGGAACGTTGCGCACCGCGGCGGGCCCCGGTCGTTCGTTGCGCGCCCACCACCCGATCGTACGGGCGCCGCGCACCGGCCGGAGCTGCGAAAACGCCGCAGGGGCCGCGCGCCGAAGCGGTTCGGCGCGGGCCCCTGCGGGTGGTCGGAGGGTCAGCTCCAGCTGTCGTGCAGCGGCTTGCCCTCGGCGTAGCCGGCGGCGCTCTGCACACCGACCACGGCCTTCTCGGCGAACTCGGCGAGCGAGGCGGCGCCCGCGTAGGTGCAGGAGCTGCGGACGCCCGCGATGATCGAGTCGATGAGGTCCTCGACGCCGGGGCGCGCCGGGTCGACGAACATCCGCGAGGTGGAGATGCCCTCCTCGAAGAGCGCCTTGCGGGCCCGGTCGTAGGCCGACTCCTCGCTGGTGCGGTTGCGCACCGCGCGGGCCGAGGCCATGCCGAAGCTCTCCTTGTACGGACGGCCGTCGGCGGTGTGCTGGAGGTCGCCGGGCGACTCCAGGGTGCCGGCGAACCACGAGCCGATCATGACGTTGGAGGCGCCGGCGGCCAGCGCCATCGCCACGTCACGGGGATGGCGCACCCCGCCGTCGGCCCAGACGTGCTTGCCGTACTTCTTCGCCTCGGCGGCGCACTCCAGGACCGCGGAGAACTGCGGGCGGCCCACGCCGGTCATCATCCGGGTGGTACACATCGCGCCCGGTCCGACGCCGACCTTGATGATGTCCGCCCCGGCCTCGATCAGATCGCGGACGCCCGCGGCGGCGACGATGTTGCCGGCCACGATCGGGACCCGCGGATCCAGCGCCCGGACCGCCTTGACCGCGCTGATCATGGATTCCTGGTGGCCGTGCGCGGTGTCCACGACGAGGGTGTCGACCCCGGCGTCGAGCAGCGCCTTCGCCTTGCCGGCCACATCGCCGTTGATGCCGACGGCGGCGGCGATCCGCAGCCGTCCCTCGGCGTCGGTGGCGGGGGTGTAGAGGGTGGCGCGGAGCGCGCCCTTGCGGGTGAGGATGCCGACCAGCATGCCGTCCTCGTCGACCGCGGGCGCCAGCTTGCGGTTGGCGGCGTCCAGGCGGTTGAACGCCTCGCGCGGGTCGATGTCGGCGTCCAGGACCAGCAGGTCCTTGGACATGACCTCGGAGACCTGCGTGAAGCGGTCGACGCCGGCGAGGTCGTGCTCGGTCACCACACCGAGCGGCCGGCCGCCCTCGACGACGATGCCCGCGCCGTGCGCCCGCTTGGGCAGCAGCGCCAGCGCATCGGCGACGGTCGCGACGGGCGACAGCACGATCGGGGTGTCCAGCACCAGGTGGCGGCGCTTTATCCAGGTGACGACGTCGGTGACGATCTCGATCGGGATGTCCTGCGGGATGACGACGAGGCCGCCGCGGCGGGCGACGGTCTCGGCCATCCGGCGCCCGGCGATGGCGGTCATGTTGGCGACGACCAGCGGGATCGTGGTGCCGCTGCCGTCCGGCGAGGCGAGGTCCACGCCCTGCCGGGAGCCGACGGCCGAGCGGCCGGGCACCATGAACACGTCGTCGTACGTCAGGTCGTACGGCACCGAAGAACACTCTTCGAGGGCGCCGTTCTTCGGGTTCAGGAATCGCATACCCGCCAGGATACGGGCCGCCACCTGCGGTGATGCGATCATCCGACGAAGGGCCACGGCGGGCTGTGCGAAGCGACGAACGGCGCGTGGCGGGCCGCTCAGGCGGGCCGGGCCGGGCCCCGGGCGAGGATCACGGCGAGGCCGGTGTCCGTGTCGCGCCAGTAGCCGACCGCGTCGGCGATGACGTTCTCGACGACGTGCCAGTCCTCGGGCGCGGCGGCGGCGAACTCCTGCCAGCCGGTGATCACCAGCAGCCGCCCGCGGGCGGCCGGGCACCACGACAGATCGGTCAGACAGTCGGCCAGCGCGTCCCAGTTGTGCCCGAACCAGTCGGGAAAGCGCAGCGCACGGGCGCAGCGGTCGAGGAAGGCGGCCTTGTCGTGGACGTCGGTGAGATCGAGGCCGGCGCCCTGCCAGCCGGCGGCGGCGGCCGCGGCGAGCGCATCGCCCACCGGGCGCCCGGCGGGCCAGGACAGCACGCCGGGCGGGGTGGTGCCGCCGAGCACGTTCGCCAGCGGCCGGGGCACGGGCGCGGTCATCGCAGCACCGCCTCGAAGGTCCGGTAGTGGTCGGCGGTGTAGTAGGTCTCGTGGTGCTCACCGGTGATCAGCCGGCGCGCGCCGCGGTCCCGGGAGCCCGGCGTGGGCACGGTGAACTCGTGGTAGTAGCCGCGCGCCTGCCCCGGCAGCCGCTTCTCGTAGTTGCCGAAGACGCTCCCGTCCTTGCGGGGGTACGGGAACGGGCCGCCGGCGTCGATCAGCCGCAGCGTCTCGCGGGCCTCCCGCGGCAGCTCCCGCTCCGGCACCGTCGCCATCCCCTGCGCCCAGCCGGGGACACCGGCCGTACGGGAGGCGGCGGTGCGGGTGGCGGACGGGCCCGGGGAGGCGGCGGAGCCGTGGCTCGGACCGCAGCCGGTCAAGGCCAGCAGCAGCCCGGCGAGCAGCGCCGCGAGGACGGTGACGGCCGGGCGGGCGGAGAAGCGGATCTTCATGCGCCGATGCTGTCACAGCGGGGGCCGGGCCGCCGCGCCGGTTCCGCCGCTGCGGTGGGGCGACGGCGCCCGGAGCCCCGCCACCGGGCGCCGTCGCTCAGGCGCCGTCGCTCAGGCGCCGTCCGGGTCCGTGCGCTCCAGCGCCGGGCGCGGGCCCGGGCCCGTCTCCAGCAGCAGGTGGTCGGCGGCGGCGGTGTCCGTGACCAGGCTGGTGACCAGGCCGGAGCGGAGCACCGCGCCGATCGCGGCGGCCTTGCGGCGGCCGCCCGCGATGGCCACGACCTCGGGGATCCGGCGCAGCCGGTCCGCCTCGACGGTGATGCACCGCTCGCCCAGATCCCGGCCGATGCGGCGGCCCTCGGTGTCGAAGAGGTGCGCGGACATCTCGGCGGCGGCGCCCAGCGAGGCGTAGTGCGCGCGCTCGTCGTCGCTCAGCATGTCGTAGACGGTCGAGACGCCGGGCTCCCAGGAGCCGATGGAGACGCAGGCGACGGTGACCTTGTCGAAGTGGTCGAAGGCGCGGGCGATACCGGTCTGACCGCGCAGCGCGGCGGCGGTCGCCGGATCCGGCAACAGCATCGGCGCGTAGATCGGGTGCGCCTCGCCGCCGGAGACCTCGGCGGCCCGGCGGACGGCCTCGACGGAGCCGCGGTCGGCGGTCCCCGCGTCGTAGACGCCGGTCAGCTGGACGACGGTGCACGGCGGGAGGCGGTGCAGCGCCGCCGCCATGTGGATGGTGGAGCGGCCCCAGGCGAGGCCGAGCACATCGCCCTCGGTGACCAGCTCGCCGAGGAGATCGGCGGCGACCTCACCGAGGTTCTCCGGGTCGGCGGCCTCCTCGGAGGCGTCGGCCGGGGACTCGACGACGACGGCGTGCCGCAGGCCGTAGCGGGCGCGCAGCGCGTCGGAGCGTTCGGCGTCCAGCTCGGACGGCACCCGGATCTCGATCCGTACGAGATCCCGCTCCAGCGCCGTCTCCAGCACCCGGGCGACCTTGAAGCGGCTGACGCCGAACTCCTCGGCGATCTGGATTTTGGACTTGCCCTCCAGATAGAAACGGCGGGCCATGGCCGCGGCCTGCACCAGCTCGGCGGGGCCCATACCGGACTGCGGGCGGCTGGCTACCACGAAATTCTCCCCTGTGCGCATCTGATCGGGTCTTTGCTCATCCTTGCAGAAACCCGCGGCGGACGGGGACCACGGCCACCCCGGGGCCGTGAACGGCCGGTGGCGGCGCGGACAACCGCGGGCGGGGCGGGGATGAAAGGAGCGGCGGCGGGGCGCGGTTCGCCCCGCCACCCGGGATCAGTGGGCGCAGCCCCAGCCCGCCGCCGTCGCGGCCACGGCCTGTTCCCGCAGCTCACGGACTGCCTTCGCCGGATCGTCGGCACCGTAGACGGCGGACCCGGCGACGAAGACGTCGGCACCGGCCTCGGCGCACCGCTCGATGGTGGACGCCGACACCCCGCCGTCCACCTGGAGCCACATCTGGAGCCCGTGCCGGGAGATCAGCTCACGGGTGCGGCGGATCTTCGGCAGCATGATGTCGAGGAACGCCTGCCCGCCGAAGCCCGGCTCCACGGTCATGATCAGCACCATGTCCAGCTCGGGCAGCAGGTCCTCGTACGGCTCGATCGGGGTGGCCGGCTTGAGGGCCATGGACGCCCGGGCGCCCTGCGCCCGGATCTCCCGCGCCAGCCGGACGGGGGCGGCCGCCGCCTCCGCGTGGAAGGTCACCGAGCCCGCGCCCGCCTCGACGTACCGCGGCGCCCACCGGTCCGGGTCCTCGATCATCAGATGGAGGTCGAGCGGGGTGTCCGTCGCCCGGCTCAGCGACTCGACGACCGGCACCCCGAGCGTGAGATTGGGCACGAAGTGGTTGTCCATCACGTCGACATGGAGCCAGTCGGCGCCCTCGACGGCACGCGCTTCCTCGGCGAGCCGGGAGAAGTCCGCGGACAGGATGCTGGGGTTGATCAAGGCCATGTGACCAGTATGGCCTGCCCCTCGCGGGGCCTTCGCGGGGTGGCCCCGCGAAGGCCCGGGACGGGCCGCGGACGACGGCCGCGGGCCCGCGGACCGGCCCCGCCCGCCGCGCTCCCCCTCGGACACCGGCCGGAGTATCGAATTTGCGTCGGGTTAGCATATGAGCACCGCCTAGCTCGATCGAGAGATAAGCCTGTGACTGTCAACGACGACTCGTTCACCAACTGGAAGAACCGCGAGGAGATCGCGGAGTCGATGATCCCGATCATCGGGAAGCTGCACCGCGAGCGGGACGTGACCGTCCTGCTGCACAGCCGCTCCTTGGTGAACAAGTCGGTGGTCAGCATCCTCAAGACCCACCGCTTCGCCCGGCAGATCGCCGGTGAGGAGCTGTCGGTCACCGACACCCTGCCGTTCCTCCAGGCGCTCACCACGCTCGACCTCGGCCCCTCCCAGATCGACCTCGCGCTGCTCGCCGCGACGTACCAGGCCGACGAGCGCGGCCTGAGCGTCGAGGAGTTCACCGCCGAGGCGGTCGCCGGCGCCACCGGCGCCAACAAGATCGAGTGCCGCCGGGGCCGGGACGTCGTCCTGTACGGCTTCGGCCGCATCGGCCGCCTCGTGGCCCGGCTGCTCATCGAGAAGGCCGGCTCCGGCAACGGTCTGCGGCTGCGCGCCATCGTCGTGCGCGGCGGCGGCGCCGACGACCTGGTCAAGCGCGCCTCGCTGCTGCGGCGCGACTCCATCCACGGTCAGTTCCAGGGCACGATCACCGTGGACGAGGCGAACAGCACCATCGTCGCCAACGGCAACGAGATCAAGGTGATCTACGCGAACGATCCCTCCGAGATCGACTACACCGCGTACGGCATCAACGACGCCATCCTCATCGACAACACCGGCAAGTGGCGCGACCGCGAGGGGCTCTCCAAGCACCTGCGCCCCGGTGTCGACAAGGTCGTCCTGACCGCCCCGGGCAAGGGCGATGTCCCGAACATCGTCCACGGCGTCAACCACGACATGATCAAGCCGGACGAGCAGATCCTCTCCTGCGCCTCCTGCACCACCAACGCGATCGTCCCGCCGCTGAAGGCGATGGAGGACGAGTACGGCGTCGTGCGCGGCCACGTCGAGACCGTCCACTCGTTCACCAACGACCAGAACCTGCTGGACAACTACCACAAGTCGGAGCGGCGCGGCCGCTCGGCGCCGCTCAACATGGTGATCACGGAGACGGGCGCCGCCTCCGCCGTCGCCAAGGCGCTGCCCGATCTGAAGGCAAAGATCACCGGCAGCTCGATCCGGGTGCCCGTGCCGGACGTCTCCATCGCGATCCTCAACCTCCAGCTGGCCCGCGAGACCACCCGCGAGGAGGTCCTCGACCACCTCCGCGAGGTCTCGCTGACCTCCCCGCTGAAGCGTCAGATCGACTTCACCAGCGCCCCCGACGCCGTCTCGAACGACTTCATCGGCTCGCGCCACGCCTCGATCGTCGACGCCGGCGCCACCAAGGTCGAGGGCGACAACGCCATCCTCTACCTCTGGTACGACAACGAGTTCGGCTACTCCTGCCAGGTCATCCGCGTCGTGCAGTACGTCTCCGGCGTCGAGTACCCGACGTACCCGGCTCCGGCGGTCTGAGCACACGGCACCCGCCAACGGCGAAGCGGCCGGCGAGCTGCCGTGGCCGGCGCCTGACCCCTACGGGTCGGGCACCGGCCACGGCGGCCGCCGGCCGCGGGCGTTCCGGGCGCCGCCCGCTCAGGCGGTGCGCCGCAGCAGCGCCAGATACATCGCGTCCGTGCCGTGCAGATGCGGCCAGAGCTGGACGTCGGGGCCGTCGCCCAGCGCCGGGACGCCGGGCATCAGCGGGCGGGCGTCGATCCACTCGGCGGCGACGGGGTGGCCGCCGCGGCCCTTGAGGACGTCGTCGACGACGGCGCGGGTCTCGGCGAGGTGCGGGGAGCAGGTCGCGTAGCCGACGACGCCGCCGACCCGGACGGCGGCCAGCGCCTGGCGCAGCAGTTCCCGCTGGAGCGGCGCGAAGCCGTCCAGATCCTCCGGGCGGCGGCGCCAGCGGGCCTCGGGGCGGCGGCGCAGCGCGCCCAGACCGGTGCACGGCACGTCGACCAGCACCCGGTCGAAGGCGCCGGGCCGCCACGCGGGGCGGGTGCCGTCGGCGGCGATCACGGTGTACGGGCCGGGGTTGCCGGCCAGGGCGCGGGCCACCAGACCGGCGCGGTGCGGCTGCTTCTCGGACGCCACCAGCGCCGCCCCGCGCTCCGCCGCCAGCGCGGCCAGCAGCGCGGCCTTGCCGCCGGGACCGGCGCAGGCGTCCAGCCAGCGCCGGTCCTCGCCCTCGACGGGCGCGCCCGCCAGCGCCAGCGCGACCAGCTGGCTGCCCTCGTCCTGCACCCCGGCGCGGCCCTCGCGCACCGCGTCCAGCGCCCCGGGCTCACCGCCCTCGGCCAGCCGGACCGCGTACGGCGACCAGCGGCCGGGCAGCGCGCGGTCCTCGCCGGCGGCGGTCAGCAGCTCCTCGGCGGTGGAGCGGCCGGGGCGGGCGACCAGCGTGACCTCGGGCCGTTCGTTGTCGGCCTCCAGCAGGTCCTCGATGCCCGCGCGGCCGCCGCCGAGCGCATCCCACAGCGCGGAGACGATCCAGCGGGGGTGGGCGTGGACCAGGCCGAGGTGCTCCTCGGCGTCCTCGTCGTACGCGGGGGCGATCCGCTCCAGCCAGTCGTCCATGCCGTGCGCCGCGACCTTGCGCAGCACCGCGTTGACGAACTTCGCGCGGCCGTCGCCGAGCACCACCCGGGCCAGTTCCACGCTGGCGCTGACCGCCGCGTGGGTGGGGATACGGGTGCCGAGCAGCTGGTGGGCGCCGAGGGTGAGGACGTCGAGGACCGGCGGGTCGACCTCGCGCAGCGGGCGGTCCACGCACTGCGCGACGATCGCGTCGTAGGTGCCCTGGCGGCGCAGCGTGCCGTAGACCAGCTCGGTGGCGAGCGCCGCGTCCCGGCTGTCGAAGTCCGGGCTCTCGCGTGCCTTGCGCAGCAGCGGCGGCAGGACGAGGTTGGCGTAGGCGTCCCGCTCGTCGACGGCCCGCAGCGCCTCGAACGCGAGGATCCGGACCGGGTCCTTCTGCGGGCGGCGGTAGGGCTTGCTGGGACGGCGACGCGGCTGCTGGCTCACGAAAAGGTGCTCCGGGTACGAGAAAAAGGATGTGTGACCAGCGTACGCGCGGGCCGCGGAGCCCGGCGGCGGCGGCCTTCGGCGGGCCGCCGTCCCGGAGCCCGCCCGGTGGCTACTCCCCGATCACCTCGCCCGCCTCGATGCGGACGCCGCGCGCCCAGTCGGCGCCCTTCATCGGCTTCTTGCCCTGCGGCTGGACCCACAGCAGCTCGACGGCGTGGCTGCCGGTGCCGACGTACACCGCCTTCTTGGTGACGGCCAGTTCCCCGGGGGCGAGGTGCAGACCGGCGTCCTGACCGACGGATGCCGTGGCCATCAGCTTCAGGCGCTCGCCGCGGAACAGCGTCCAGGCGCCGGGCGCGGGCGCGCAGCCGCGCACCACCCGCTCCACCCGCAGCGCGGGCGCCGCCCAGTCCACCCGGGCGTCCTCGACCTCGATCTTCGGGGCGAGCGAGACACCCTCGGCGGGCTGCGGGACGGCGTGCAGGGTGCCGTCCTGGATGCCGTCCATCGTCGCGGCGAGCAGCCCGGCGCCGGCGAAGGCGAGCCGGGTCAGCAGGTCACCGGCGGTGTCGGTGGGGCGGATCTCCTCGGTGAGCACGCCGAAGACCGGGCCGGAGTCGAGCCCCTTCTCGATCTGGAAGGTGGAGGCGCCGGTGACCTCGTCCCCGGCGAGCACCGCGTGCTGCACGGGGGCGGCGCCGCGCCAGGCCGGCAGCAGCGAGAAGTGGAGGTTGACCCAGCCCTTGGCCGGGACGTCCAGCGCGGACTGCGGCAGCAGCGCGCCGTAGGCGACGACCGGGCAGCAGTCGGGGGCGATCTCCCGCAGCCGCGCCAGGAATTCGGGGTCGCCGGGCTTCGCGGGCTTGAGCACCTCGATGCCCGCCTCCTCGGCCCGCTCGGCGACGGGGCTCGCGACCAGCCGCCGGCCGCGGCCGGCCGGGGCGTCCGGCCGGGTCACCACGGCCACCACCTCATGCTGGTCCGAGGCGATCAGGGCATCCAGGGCAGGTACGGCGACCTCGGGGGTACCGGCGAAGACGAGCCTCATGGGTGGCGCACTACCTCTCACACGCTGCGGAACGGCGCACCAGTCTACGGCCGGGCGCCGCCCCCGCCGGGTGCACGGGGCCCGGGCCGGCCGTCCGCCCGGTGGCGTACGCCCCCGTGGCCGCGGCGTCGGCCCGGCGCCGGCGGGGCGGCGGGACGGTGCCGGAGCCGCCGGGCCGGGGGCGTGCGGGGTGCGCCGCGCCGTCCTGACGAGCCGTTACGCCCCCACACCGTGACCCCAGGCGCCGCTGCCGCGTTGGTCAAACAGCATTGACCATCCCCACCCGGGCCGCAGGCGCGGCCCACCCCTGTCATCTTCCCTTTCCACGCCGGTTCGAGAGGCTTTCACATGGCCGACCACGCAACCCACGACGCCCAGGCGCGCGCCAGCCTGCATCTCCTGGTACGCGACATCGAGCGGGTACGCCGGCAGGTGGACGCGTTGCGCACCCTGACCGCTCAGCTCGGCAACGTCTACCGGCCGCGCCGCACCGGCCCCTCCGCCGGATTCGTCGTCTACGGACGCGCGCCCGCCCCCACGGTCCGCCTCGCCCAGGAGCTGCGGGACAGCGTCGAAACGCTCGTCACGGCCGCCGTCGACTTCGACCGTTCGCTGGGCTTCTCCTGGGACGCGGTGGGCTCCGCGCTCGGCGTCACCAAGCAGGCGGTGCACCGGCGTTACGGCGGCCGCCGGGCCGCGCAGCACTCCGCGGAGGGCGCCGACACCGCGCACCGCTCCCCCGAGGCGACCACCTCCCGCGCGGTGGCCGTCGCCGCGGGCCTGTCCGGGACGCCGTCGGTGCCCGCGGCCCGCCAGATGCCGGGCCAGCCCGCCGCCGCCCCCCGCGAGGAGCCGCGGACCGGCGCGTTCCCCGCGCCGCGCAACGGCTGACGGCCCGCCTGCCCGGCCGCCGGGCGCCCGGCGCGTCCCGAAGTGCCCCGCGCCCGCGGGCCGGGGCGCCCGCACGAGGCGCCGGCCGACCTGCCGCCCACGGCGGAGCGCCGTGCGTCCGCGGGCCGGAGGCGACGGCCCCGACCGGGCCCACGGCCCGCGATCACCCCAGGTCGGGCGGGTCGATCCGGACCCGGACCGCCTCCCCCTCCCGCTTGACCAGACGGGCCGCGCGGGCCGCCTTCAGGGCCGCCGCCAGCGCCGCGCCCTGACCGGGCCGTACACGGACCAGCACCCGCTCCCAGCTCTCGCCCGGCGGCGGATCGCCGGGACGGCGCGGCCGCCCGGGGTCGGCGACCGGCAGCGGCACCGGGCCCAGCACCTCGGCCCCCGGCGGGAGTTCGGCCAACCGCAGCAGCGCGGCGACGTCCTCGGGGCGGCCGGCGACCGCCGCCATCCGGGAGACCGGCGGGAAGCCCAGCTCGGCCCGCTCCGCCAGCTCGCGGACGGCGTGGCCCACCGGATCCCAGCGCACCAGCGCCTGCACCGGCCGCAGCGTCGGCTCCGCTATCACCGCGACCGTGCCGCCCGCCTCCTGACCGCGCACCAGCGAGGCGGCCGTCAGCCAGCGGCGCAGCGCCTCCTCGCCGGCGCGCAGATCGGGGCGGCCGAGCAGCGCCCAGCCGTCCAGCAGCAGCCCGGCGGCGTAGCCGGGGCCCTCCGCGACCGGCTCGGCGCCCGGGGTGGAGACCACCAGCGCGGGGGTGTCCGGCACCGTCGCCAGCACATGGTCGCGGCCCGAGGTGCGCACGGGTACGGCGGGGAACGCCCGGCCCAGCTCCTCGGCCGTGCGCCGGGCGCCCACCACCTGGGCGCGCAGCCGGGCGCCGCCGCACTCCGCGCAGTGCCAGTCCGCCTCCGCCCGTCCGCACCAGGCGCACACCAGGTCGTCGGCGCCGGGCGACTCCAGCGGGCCCGCGCAGGCGCGGCAGCGGGCCGGGGTGCGGCAGCGGGCGCAGGCCAGCCGGGGGGCGTAGCCGCGCCGGGGGACCTGGACAAGGACCGGGCCGTGCCTGAGCCCCTCGCGCACCACCTGCCAGGCCATCGTCGGCAACCGGGCCGCGCGGGCCGCCTCGTCGCGCGCCTCGTCGCCCTCGCCGACCGTACGGATGCGGGGGGCGGTGGCGCGGACCCGCTCGCGGTCGGCGGTCAGCGGACGCGCCCAGCCCGTCTCGACCAGCTGCGCCGCCTCGACCGTGCAGCTCACGCCGCCGAGCAGGAATCCGGCCCGCTCCCCCACGGCGCGCTGGATCAGCACCTCGCGGGCGTGCGGCTGCGGGGCGTGCGGGTCGCTGAGCGCGGCGTCGCCGTCGTCCCAGAGGGCGACCAGGCCGAGGCGGTCGACGGGGGCGAACATCGCGGCGCGGGTGCCGATCACGGCGCGCACCGAGCCGCGGCTGACGGCGAGCCAGCGGCGGTAGCGCTCCTCGGGCCCGGCGTCGGCGGTGAGCTGGACGTGGCGGCCGGCGCCGACGAGGGCGGTGAGCGCGGCGTCCACCCGGGCGGCGGCGCGGCCGTCGGGCACCACGATCAGGGCGCCGCGGCCGGCGGCGAGCGCGGCGGCGGCGGCGCGCGCCAGCTCGTCGGGCCAGGTGGCGCCGGGCAGCGCCGTCCACACCGCGCGCGGTGCGTCCCCCCGGGCCAGCGCGGTGAGGAAGCCGGGCCCGGCCGCGTACCGCTGCCAGCTCCCGGGCTCGGGCGGGGCGTTGGGCGGCAGCGGGGGCGGGGACTCCTTGGCCTCGGCGCGGGCGCGGCGGGGCGGGACGGCGAGCTGGACGACGTCGGCGAGGCTGCCGGCGTAGCGGTCGGCGACGGCGCGGCACAGGGCGAGCAGTCCGGGGGTGAGCACCGGCTCCGGGGAGAGGACCTGGGCGAGCGGGGCGAGGACGCCGCGGAAGTCGCTCTCTGCGACGCGGTCGACGATGAAGCCGCTGACCAGCTTGCCGCCCTCGCGCCGCCCGCCCTTCTCGCCCGCCCCGAAGCGGACGCGCACCCGCACCCCGGGGCGCGCCTCGGCGTCCATGGCGGCGGGGACGACGTAGTCGAAGTAGCGGTCGAGGTGGACGAGGCCCTTGTCCACGAGGACGCGGGCGACGGGCAGCTCGGCGGCGGGCTCGGCGCCGCGCCAGGTGCGCGGCTTGGCGCGGGTCGCCTTCGTCTCCCGCACGCTCGCCCGGATGAGGGCCAGCTGCTCGCCCGCATCCGCCCCTGCCCCCTGGCGCCCGTCTTCCCTGCTCACGGCATCCAGTCTTAGCAGACGGCACCGACAACGGCGGGTGCGTGCGCGCTGCCCGGAGGGGGCCGGGCGGCGCCCCGGGGGCCCTCGCGCGCGGGCCCCCGCCCGGGCGCCCGTGGCAGCGGTTCACACACAGGAGCGAATTCGAGTCGTTCCCCGGACGCCGGAAACACGAGCTGGCCGCCCCCGGCACATCGAAATCACCAGGCCGAAGCCGTGCGGCGGCTGCGCGAAGTCGGCCGGAAAGGACGCAACGCACCCCTGGGGAGACTTACCGCACAGACAGCCGCTTCATACTGCCGAAATACTGCTGCAATATTCGGGGCGGCTTGTCAGGAGGTAACTCCCTCAGCAGCATCGTCACAAACGGAAGACGCACTTCCCCTTCTTTTCACCAGGGGATCTGGCCCCCTGGCAAGGCAAAGCGCTAAAGTCTCCGGCGGGCATTCGACGCCACTGACTCCCCATCGCCCGACCGCCGTCACTTCTCCGTACGCATTCCCATCCCCACTTCCCCATAACGGCCTTTGCGCCGACCGATCACGCCGTGCGGCTCCCTGTCCGCCGCGGTCCTGCTTTCCCCCGATCGCCGAAAGGGAATTGAATGCTGTCGACCACCACGCCCAGACCGGAGCGGGAACAGCGTTTCGTCGAGATACTCCAGCGGCTCGTCGACAAGTCGGTCGACGAGTACTACAACCCGTATCGCGAGTTCGACTGGCCCGAGACGTTGCCGTCCGAAATGATGTGGATGAGTGAGGACCTCACCTCCACCTACGGCACGGAAATCGTGAACGAACTCACCGAGGCGCAGCGGCAGCAACTCTCGCGCTGGGAGAGCATCAATTTCTACAGCCTGAACGTCGAAGGCATTCGAGAACTCCTGGTGGAGGTGGTGCGCCGCATCCACACCCGCGGGTTCGAGATCCCGTCGGACTTCTTCCACCACTTCGTCGGCGAAGAGAACGAACACATGTGGTTCTTCGCCGAATTCTGTCTGCGCTACGGCGGGAAGATCTACTCGGGCCCGAAGCTGAACTCCATCGCCCACGAGGACCCCCGCGTCGAGAATCTCCTGGTGTTCTGCCGGGTGCTCCTCTTCGAGGAGATCGTCGACCACTACAACATGCGCATGGCCGGCGACGCCTCGCTCCACGAGACGATCCGCCAGGTCAACCGCGTGCACCATGAGGACGAGTCCCGGCACATCGCCTTCGGCCGGGAGCTGGTCTCGCTGCTCCACGCCGATCTCGTCGGAGATCTCACCCCCGGGCAGCGCGAGGAGATCGAGCAGTACCTCAAGCGCTACATCGCCTTCAGTCTGCGGTCCTTCTACAATCCGCAGATCTACCGCGACGCCGGAATTCCCGACCCGCTCGGATTCCGGGAACGGCTCCTCGCCGAGCCCTCGCGACGGGATGCCGAGCGCCGTGCCGTGCGCAAGCCGCTGGCGTTCATGTGCAAGACCGGCATCTTCGCCGACGACGTCCTGCCCGGCATCTGAGCGGGCGGGAGGACTTCCGTGGAACCCAACGGTCTGCTGTTCCTGCGCGCCGACGAAGCCGCCGCGCTCCACCGCCTCGACCGCACCTTCGCCGAATGGGGCACCGCCCGCGGCGCCGAGCCCGTCGTCGGGCCGGCCCTGCTCCCGGTCGCCGGTCTGGCCAAGCTCGACTACTACCAGAACTTCCCGCACCAGGCGCTCACCGTCAGCGGCCTGGATCTGGAGCGGCGCCCCCGCGGCGAGCCGGCGGCCACCGCCTTCCCGCCCGGCGAACTCCTGCCCGCCGAGGTCGCCCCGCCGCCCGCCACCTGCTACGCCGTCTACCTCGGCCTGGAGGGCACGACGCTGGAGCGGGACACCCTGATCACCCTCGTCGGACGGTGCTTCCGCCGCGAGGAGCACTACACCGGGCTGCGCCGGCTGCTCGGCTTCCACATGCGCGAGATCGTCGCGCTGGGCAGCCAGGAGTTCGTCGAGGACCATCTGGAGCGCTCCACGCAGCGCATCCTCGCCTTCGCCGAGGCGCTGGGCCTGGAGATGCGCAAGGAGCCCGCGTCCGACCCGTTCTTCGACGGCGAGGGGCCGCGCGCCAAGCTCCAGATGCTGTCGCCGGTGAAGTACGAATTCCTCGTCGGCGACCTCGCCATCGCGTCCGTGAACAAGCACCGCAACTTCTTCGGCGAGCGCTGCGACATCCGCGTCGCCGGCACCGGCCGCCCGGTGTTCACCAGCTGTGTCGCCTTCGGCCTGGAGCGCTGGCTCGCCGTGCTGCACGAGAAGCACGGCGACTGGGCGGCCGTCGCCACGGCCCTCGACAAGGCCTCCGTGGCCTGATCCGCCGCGCGGGCCCCGCCCGCCGCGTCCGCTCCTCCCTTCCCCGCCCCACCCTTCGAAGGAGTCCGCCATGCAGTCCGCCACCGACCAGATCAAACAGTGGATACTCGACCGGCACGCCGAGGTCAGCGACATCGAGCCCGACTTCGACCTGCTGGAGAGCCGGCTGATCGACTCGCTCGCGTTCGTCGAGTTCATGGTCCTGGTCTCCCGCCTCAGCGGTGAGGACATCGGCATGGAGAGCATCGACATCGACGACTTCCGCACCCTGCGCCGCATCGAGGCGCGCTACTTCGGGGCGGGGGTGCGATGACGGGCCCGCAGCACCCCGCGCCCACCGATGTGGTGCTGCGCGCCGAACGCGACACCCTCGTCCCGCGGCTGCGCACCCTGCCCGAAGCCGATCTGAAGCGGCCCACGGTCTGCTCCGCCTGGACGGTCCGCGACATCGTCGCGCACTGCGGCGCCGCGCTCACCGGCCTCGCCGCGGGGCCCGCGTACCGCGCGAGCCACGAGCAGAACCAACGGGACGTCGAGGAACGCCGGTCCTGGCCGCTCAAGCAGGTCATCGACGAGTTCGACCGGGGCCTGGCGGACGCGGGCCCGGCGATCCTGGCGGCCGGCGGCGCCAAGGACCTGGCGGCGCTCGGCACCTGGATCCACGGCGGCGACGTCCGCGAGGCGATCGGCCTGGACGACCCGTACCACAGCCGTGGCCACCAGGCGGCGCTCACGCTGCTCGGCCGCTGTGAGCGCGTGGTGCGCACGCCCCTGGTGGAGATCCAGCTGCCCACCCGCCGGCTCACCCTGGGCACCGCCGTGCCCGGGCGGCCCACGGCGCAGCTGACCGCGGACGTCCCGGACGTCCTGCGGCTCTACACCGGGCGCCCGGTGGACCCGGACCGCTACCGGCTGTCCGGCGCCACGCCCGAAGAACTCGTCAGCGCGGAATGGTGAGGCGGCCGTGAGCATCCGGTACCTGGAGGACTTCCCCGTCGGTGAGGTCTACGACCTCGGCGAGGTGAAGGTGACAGAGGAAGAGGTGCTGTCCTTCGGGCGCGCCTACGACCCGCAGAGGTTCCACACCGACCCCGAACTCGCCCGCGATTCGCAGTTCGGCGGCCTCGTCGCCAGCGGCTGGCTGACCGCCTCGCTCTTCATGCGCCGCTACGTCGAGGAGATCCTCCTCGACTCGGCGGGTGAGGGCTCGCCCGGCGTGGACGAGCTGCGCTTCCACCGGCCGGTCCGCCCCGGCGACGTGCTGCGGGCACGCCTGACGGTGCTGGGCGTGGCTCCCGTACTGCACAGCAAGCAATCCGGAATACTGCGCCCGCGGTGCGAACTCCTCGACGAGGAGGGCACGGTGGTCTTCAGCATGGTGCTGCACAGCATCTTCCGCCGCAGACCCGCCGGGCAGGACACATGAACCGGACCTCCGGCACCGGCGGGCACCCCGCGCCGGTCAGCCGTCGCCCCGAGAGGAGTAACCGCTCATGACGAGTGCGGAAATGCAGATGGAGCCGGTGTCCCGGACGGCACAGTGGACGGCCGCCGCACGCGCCCTGGAGTCCGAGCGCCCGGACCGCATCTTCGACGACCCGTTGGCCCGCGCCGTCGCCGGGGACACCGGCTTCGAGCTGCTGGAGCGCTACCGCGGCTCCGCCGTCGCCCCCTTCGTCCTGGTCCGCACCCGCTACCTCGACGACGCCCTCGTCCGCGCCCTGCGCGAGCGCGGGCTGCGCCAGGTGGTCTCCGTGGCCGCCGGGATGGACATGCGCTCCGCCCGGCTGACCTGGCCCGACGGCGTCACCCTCTACGAACTCGACCGCCCGGCGCTGCTCGACGCCAAGGCCGAACTCCTCGCCCGGCACGGCGTCGACACCTCCGGCGGGCCGCACCGCCGCGCCGTGGCGGTGGACCTCGCCGAGCAGTGGCAAGGCGAGCTGCACGCCGCCGGGTTCGACCCGGAGCAGCCCACCTTATGGGTGGCCGAGGGCCTCTTCTTCTTCCTCCCCGAGGACGTCGTACGGCGGCTGCTGGGCACGCTGCGGGAGCTGTCCGCGCCCGGCTCCGTCCTCCTCGGCGACATGACGAGCCGCACCACGCTCACCAACCCGCTCGCCCGCGGCTTCCTCAGCATCCTGGCCGAGGACGGCAATCCCTGGCTCTTCGGCACCGACACCCCCGAGGAGTTCCTGCCCGACTGCGGCTGGTCGGTGACGGATCTGCGGCAACCGGGCGAGGACGGCGCCGACTTCGGGCGCTGGCCGCACCCGGTGCCGCCCCGCACGATGACCGGCGTGCCCCGGTCGTTCCTCTTCACCGCCGAGGTGCGCACGGCGTGAGCGGTACGGATTCCCCGGACGGGGCGCTGCGGGTGCTGGCCGTCGCCGCCCACCCCGACGACACGGACTTCACCGCCGGCGGCACCGTCGCGTCCTGGACGCGCGAGGGCGCCGAGGTGACGTATCTGGTCCTGACGGACGGTTCGGGCGGCGGCGAGGACCCGGCCGTGCCCCGCGCCGAACTCGCGGCGCGGCGGGAGCGGGAGCAGCGGGACGCCGCCGCCGTCCTCGGGGTCAAGGACGTCCTGTTCCTGGGCCACCAGGACGGGATGCTGACACCCGATGCCGCGCTGCGCCGGCAGATCGTCCGGGTGATCCGGCAGACCCGGCCGCACCGCGCGGTGATCCAGAGCCCGGAGATCAACTGGGCGTTCCTGCCCGATCTCCACCCGGATCACCGCGCGGCCGGCGAGGCGTCGCTGGCCGCGCTCTACCCGGACGCGCGCAATCCGCGGGCCTTCCCCGAACTGCTGCTGGAGGAGGGCCTGGCCCCCTGGAGCGTCCCGGAGATCTGGGTGACGACCGGGCCGCGCCCGGACACCCGGATCGATGTGACGGAGACGTTCGAGCAGAAGCTCGCCGCGCTGCGCGCCCATGTCTCGCAGACCGCCCACCGCGACCGGCTCCGCGAGGACGTACACGCCAAGCTGGCCGGGCAGGCGGCCCTCGGCCGGCTCGCCGCCGGCCGGCTGGCCGAGGCGTTCCAGGTCATCCGCACCGACGCGGCCCCGCCCGGAACACGCCCCTGAAAACGGCCGCCTCACCCCCTGAAAGCCGCCTCACCCGCTGAAAGAGGAGCGTTCTTGCCACTGTCCAAATTCCTGGGTGCCGTCCTGGTGATGGTCATCTGGGGAGTGAACTTCGCCATCATCGACATCGGGCTGCGCTCGTTCGACCCCTACCTCCTGGCGTCGCTCCGCTTCCTGCTCGCGGCCGTCCCCGCGGTCTTCTTCTTCAAGCGGCCGAACGTGCCGTGGCGCTATCTCCTGCTGTACGGGGCGTTCTTCGGCATCGGCCAGTTCGGGCTGCTCTTCGCCGGGATGGACCTGGGCTTCTCGGCGGGTCTGGCCTCGGTCGTCATGCAGCTCCAGGCGTTCTGGACGATCGGCCTGGCGGCGGGGCTGATGGGCGAACGCGTCAGCCCCCGCTACCTGGTGGGGTTCGTGGTGGCGGCGATCGGCATGGGGCTGGTCGCCGCGGTCACCGACGGTTCGGTCACCGCGGCCGGTACGGTCATGGTCGTCGGCGCGTCGCTGTCCTGGGCCGTCGCCAACCTGATCATCAAGAAGGCCAGGCCGGAGAACGCGCTGGCGTTCACGGTCTGGGCGAGCCTGGTGCCGCCGATCCCGATGTTCCTGCTGTCGCTGGGGCTCGGCGGCTGGGGCACCGTCGAGCACTCCTTCACCACCATGGGCTGGACCGGTCTCGGCTCGCTGCTCTACATGGTCTACCCGACGATCCTCTTCGGCTTCGCGCTCTGGGGCCACCTCATGCGCACCTACCGGACCTCCCGGGTCGCGCCGTTGACGCTGCTGGTGCCGATCTTCGGCATGGCCTCGTCGATGCTGCTCCTCGGTGAGCCCCTGGGCGCCATGAAGGCCACGGCCATCACACTGGTGATCCTCGGGCTGGTCCTCAACCAGTTCGATGTGATCGGCAAGGTGCGCGCCCGGTGGGCCCTGCGGCACCCCGGGCCCGTGCCGAGCGCAGTCCCCGGCGGCGACGAGCCCGCCGATGCCACGAAAGCGAGTTGACACCGATGCACATCCGGTTGCTGCACGACGACGCCAGGGCGCCCCGCCAGTTCGCCGTCGTTCTGGAGGCGGGCGACGAGGTGGTGCCCGCGCTGGAGAAGTTCGCCGCCGAACAGCAGGTGGCCGCGGGCTCCCTCACCGCGATCGGCGCGTTCGGCTCCGCCGCGCTGTCCCTCTTCGACCCGGTCGTCAAGGCCCACGTCCCGATCCCGGTGACCGAACACACCGAGGTGCTGGGCCTGACCGGCAACATCGCGCTCAAGGACGGCCGGCCGCACGTCCACGCCCATGTGGTGCTGGGCCGCCGCGACGGCACGACGGTCGGCGGCCATCTCCAACAGGCCGTCGCCCACCCGGCGCTGGAGGTGTTCGTCACCGCGTACCCCACCGCGCTCACCCGGCGGCTCGACACCACGCTGGGCCTGCCCGTCATCGAACCCGACACGGCCGGATAGCACCGGCCCCGGGAGGAGCCCGCTCATGCGCCTGGCGGTCATAGGCGGCGGCGCCGCGGCGGTCAGCCTGCTCGACAGCATGCTGCGCCACGCCGGGAGAGACGCCGCGTTCGACATCACGGTCCACGAAGGGGCGCGGCAACTGGCCACCGGCCGCGCCTACCGCCCCGACCTGGACTGCGCACTGGTCAACCGCGAGGCCGGATTCATGTCGGTGCGGTGCGCCGAGCGGGATCACTTCCTGCGCTGGCTGCACCGCCAACCCCGGTACGCGGCAACGCCGTTCGCGACGTTGCCGGCCGACGCGTACGTCCCGCGGCGGATCTACGGCGAATATCTGGTGGACCACTGGGCGACGTGTCTGCAAAGCGCCCGGCGGCGGGGCTGGACGGTGACGGTGGTCCCGGAGTTCGCCACCGTCGCCAAGGCGTCCGCCACGGAGATCATGATCCGCGGCGCCGCCTCCCTCACCCACGCCGACCGGGTGGTGCTCTGCCCGGGCAGCGGCCCGCCGGCCGACCCCTACGGGCTGGCCGGCGCCCCCGGCTTCCACCCCGACCCGTACCCGCTCTCCGCGGTACTGCCGCAGATCGCCGAGGACGCCCACGTCATGGTCCTCGGCACCGGGCTGTCCGGGGTGGACGTCGCGCTGGGGCTGCTGCACCGAGGGCACCGCGGCCGGATCACGATGACCTCACGGCACGGTCTGCTGCCCGGCGTCCGCGCCCGGCACCGCCCGTTCACCCTGACGCATCTGACGCCGGAGGCGATATCCGGCCGGCTGGCGCGCTCCGGCTCCCTCGGGCTGCGCGAGACCTTCGCGCTGCTCCGGGCCGAACTGGCCGCCGCGGGCACGGATCTGGCCGCCGAGACCGCGCCCCGCCCGGCGCACGACCGGCTCCGCTCCGAGCTGGCCCGGCTGGACGGCAATCCGTACCAGACGATCGCCACGACCGCGCTGCGCGACGTCCGCGAGAGCGTGTGGACGGCGTGGGGCGACCGTGAGAAGCGGGTGTTCCTGCGCCGCTTCCACCCGCTCGCCAAACCGCTCTACAACCCGATGCCGCCGCCGACCGCCCGGCGGCTGCTGGCCGCGATGGACAGCGGCCAGCTGACGGTCCGCGACGGCACGGCCGGGGTCCGTACGCGGGCGGGCGGCGGCTTCGAGGTGGTGCACGAGGGACGGGCCGGACGCGCCGATGTCGTGGTGGACGCCACCCGCACCGGGCTCGCCACCACCGGCCCGCGCTCCGCGCCGCTGCTGCGCTCGCTGGCACAGGCGGGCCTGGTGGTCCGCAATCCGCACGGCGGGCTGCTGATCGACCCGGCGACGAACGCGCTGCGCCCGGCCGCCGGGCAGGCCCCGGGCCGGCTGTACGCGCTGGGCGACCTCACCTCCGGCGACCTCTTCTACGCCGGCTCCATGTACATGATCAACGTCCGGGCGGAGCTGATCGCCCGCGAACTGGTCGCCGCCGCGGTCTGAGCGCCCCGCGGACGCCGAACGGCCCCGCACCGGGAGCATCCGGTGCGGGGCCGTTCGGTTGTCCGGGCGGACCGGACGGGAGGTTCTAGAGACCCGCCGCCTTGCGGAGCGCGTCGACGCGGTCGGTGCGCTCCCAGGTGAAGTCGGCGTCCGCGCGGCCGAAGTGGCCGTACGCCGCGGTCTCCGCGTAGATCGGGCGGAGCAGGTCCAGGTCGCGGATGATCGCGGCGGGGCGGAGGTCGAAGACCTCGCCGATGGCCTGCTCGATCTTGTCGGTGTCGACGGCGGCGGTACCGAAGGTCTCGACGAAGAGACCGACCGGCTCGGCCTTGCCGATGGCGTACGCCACCTGAACCTCGCAACGGGAGGCGAGACCCGCCGCGACGACGTTCTTGGCCACCCAGCGCATCGCGTACGCCGCGGAGCGGTCCACCTTCGACGGGTCCTTGCCGGAGAAGGCGCCGCCGCCGTGGCGGGCCATACCGCCGTACGTGTCGATGATGATCTTGCGGCCGGTCAGCCCGGCGTCACCCATCGGGCCGCCGATCTCGAAACGGCCGGTCGGGTTCACCAGCAGACGGTAGCCATCGGTGTCCAGCTTGATGCCGTCCTCGACCAGCTCCTTGAGCACGTGCTCCACGACGAACTCACGGATGTCGGGCGCGAGCAGCGAGTCGAGGTCGATGTCGCTGGCGTGCTGCGAGGAGACCACGACGGTGTCGAGGCGGACGGCCTTGTGGCCGTCGTACTCGATGGTGACCTGGGTCTTTCCGTCGGGGCGCAGGTAGGGGATCGTGCCGTTCTTGCGGACCTCGGACAGGCGGCGGGAGAGCCGGTGCGCGAGGAAGATCGGCAGCGGGAGCAGCTCCGGCGTCTCGTCGCAGGCGAAGCCGAACATCAGGCCCTGGTCGCCCGCGCCCTGCTTGTCCAGCTCGTCCTCATCGCCTTCGACCCGGGTCTCGTACGCGGTGTCGACGCCCTGCGCGATGTCCGGGGACTGCGCGCCGATGGAGACCGAGACGCCGCAGGAGGCGCCGTCGAAGCCCTTCTTCGACGAGTCGTAGCCGATGTCGAGGATCTTGTTGCGCACAAGGCTGGGGATGTCGGCGTACGCCTTCGTCGTCACCTCGCCGGCCACATGGACCAGGCCGGTGGTGATCAACGTCTCGACGGCGACCCGGGAGGTGGGGTCCTCCTTGAGGAGGGCGTCGAGAATCGTGTCGCTGATCTGGTCAGCGATCTTGTCGGGGTGGCCCTCGGTGACGGACTCCGAGGTGAAGAGGCGGCGGGACACATCGCTCCCTGGGGTTGCAGCGGCTGCTGGCTGATCATTTGGCGGAGGGGCTCGAGAGCTGCGCTCGGCCCGATCCGCTGGCCAGTTTATCGGTCGTGTGCGAGGTTCGGACACTCAGTCTCGTTTTGTGGATCCGTGGTGACCTGGCACACCACGGCTCACAGAGGGACGATCAGCCGTACGGCCCCGCTGGTCAAGAGGGCCCGGCGCGGTGGCGCGGGCCCGCGGGGCCGGTGCGGCGGGCGTCTCAGACGCCGTCGGCGGCGGCCGGGAACCGGCCCGCGACGAGGTCCCACACCGTGTCTGCCAGCGCTTCCTTCGGTCCGTGCGGCACCGGCGTCTCGGAACCGTCCGTGGCGAGGATCACGGCTTCGTTCTCCGCCGACCCGAAGGTCTTGTGCTCCCCCACTTCATTGACGACCAGCAGGTCACAGCCCTTGCGGGCGAGTTTGGCGCGGCCGTTGGCGAGGACGTCGTCGGTCTCGGCGGCGAATCCGACAACGATCTGGCCGGGGTTGGGCCGGTCGGCGGACAGCTCGGCGAGGATGTCCGGATTGCGGACCAGGGTGACCGGTTCCGGCTCCTGTCCGTCCTTCTTCTTGATCTTGCCGGTGGCGTACGCGGCCGGCCGGAAATCGGCCACTGCCGCGGCCATTACCACCGCGTCGGCGTCCCGTGCCGCCGCCAGCACGGCCTCCCGGAGCTGTACGGCGGTGCCGATCCGGACGACGTCCACCCCCGCCGGGTCCGGCAGCTCGGTGTTGCCCGCGACCAGCGTGACCCGCGCACCGCGCGCGGCGGCCGTCGCGGCGAGCGCGTAGCCCTGCCGCCCCGAGGAGCGGTTGCCCAGATAGCGGACCGGGTCCAGCGGCTCGCGGGTGCCGCCCGCGGTGACGACGACATGCCGCCCGGCCAGATCCGCGGTGGCCGCGCGCGGGCCCCGGGCCAGCACCCGGCGGCACAGCTCGAAGATCTCCACCGGGTCGGGGAAGCGGCCCTTGCCGGTGTCGACGCCGGTGAGGCGCCCGACGGCGGGCTCGATGACGAGCGCACCGCGGCGCCGCAGCGTGGCGACGTTCTCCTGGGTCGCGGGGTTCTCCCACATCTCGGTGTGCATCGCGGGCGCGAAGACCACCGGGCAGCGCGCGGTGAGCAGGGTGTTGGTCAGCAGGTCGTCGGCGATGCCGTGGGCCGCCTTGGCCAGCATGTCGGCGGTGGCGGGCGCGACCACCACGAGATCGGCGCCCTGCCCGATGCGGACGTGCGGGACCTCGTGGACGGACTCCCAGACCTCGGTGGTGGCCGGGTTGCCGGACAGCGCCGACCAGGTGGCCTCGCCGATGAAGTGCAGGCTGGCGGCGGTCGGCACGACCCGCACGTCGTGGCCCGACTCGGTCAGCCGCCGCAGCAGCTCACAGGCCTTGTACGCGGCGATGCCACCGCTGACCCCCAGCACGACCTTGGGCGTCGCACGCTCCTGCTTGTCCATCGCTTCGCTGCTCCCCGAGCTAGGTCCGGATCGCCCCGTGGCGGCGGCCGGATGCCGTCCGCCCGCGGCGGGTGTGCCCCTATGACACACCAAGGGCCCGGCAGTCGCGCTGCCGGGCCCTTCGTGGTGGTGCGGTGCTTACTGTGCGGGGCCCTCGATGGCCTCGGAGGTCAGCAGGCCCGCGTTGATCTCGCGGAGCGCGATCGACAGGGGCTTCTCGTGGACGTGGGTGTCGACGAGCGGGCCGACGTACTCGAGCAGGCCCTCGCCGAGCTGCGAGTAGTACGCGTTGATCTGGCGCGCACGCTTCGCCGCGTAGATCACGAGGCTGTACTTCGAGTCGGTGGCCTCAAGGAGCTCATCAATCGGCGGGTTGATGATGCCCTCGGGCGCGGTGATGGAAGAGGACACTCTCTGCCTTCCGAAGGGGTGTGAAGCCGGTGGTGAAGCAAAAACTCTGGCGGGGGCCGGGGAGATCCGCGGTGTCAGCCTGCGGTCTTTCCGTCCCCATTACGCCGCAGCATCAAGGCTAGCAGCTCACGACTGACGCCCTCGACGGAGGTGTTGACGAGCGTCACATCGAATTCCTTCTCCGCGGCCAGCTCGATACGCGCGGCGTCCAGCCGGCGTTCGATCACGTCGGGAGCCTCGGTACCGCGGCCGGTGAGGCGGCGGACCAGCTCGTCCCAGCTCGGCGGGGCGAGAAAGACGAGCTGTGCCTCCGCCATCGATTCGCGCACCTGGCGGGCGCCCTGGAGATCGATTTCCAGCAGAACGGGCTCACCGGACTCCAGCCGGTCGAGCACCGCGCGGCGCGGGGTTCCGTAGCGATTGCCCGCGAATTCCGCCCATTCCAGGAGTTCACCGTTGGCGATCATCTTGTCGAATTCCTCGTCGTCGACGAAGAAGTACTGAACGCCGTGCTGTTCTCCGGGCCGGGGCTTACGGGTCGTCGCGGAAACCGAGAGCCAGACCTCGGGGTGCACCTTGCGCAGATGGGCGACGACCGTGCTCTTGCCGACCCCCGAGGGGCCGGAGAGCACGGTCAGTCGCGGACGAGCGTCCGGGGGCACGGGGGTCGTCCCCCGGGATGTTGCAGCCATGCAGCGATTATTCCAGCTTCCGGGCTGTGCCGGAAAACTCAGGAAGCCGAGGGGCTGAACTCCCGCTCCAGAGCGGCGATCTGGTTGGACCCCAGGCCGCGCACGCGGCGGCTCTCGGAAATACCCAGGCGCTCCATGAGCTGCTTGGCGCGGACCTTGCCCACGCCGGGCAGCGATTCGAGGAGTGCGGAGACCTTCATCTTGCCGATGACCTCGTTCTCCTGGCCCTGCTTGATGACCTCGTGGAGGGTGACGCCGGAGTTTTTGAGCCGATTCTTGACCTCTGCGCGCTCCCGGCGAGCCGCGGCGGCCTTCTCAAGCGCAGCTGCGCGCTGTTCAGGGGTAAGGGGCGGAAGAGCCACGCCTACGTCACCTCGGATGTAGAACTGTCGGATACGGACCGGTGTGGAACCTAGTCGCCCCGCACGGGCGGAGCAACGAGCAACGCTCTTACGTGCGGTGCTCTCGTCGGAGACTAGCGGCCGACAGCGCTGGAGTCAGCGAGAACAGACGAAAAGTCCTGGTCAGACTCTGCTGACCAGGACAAATCGGGACTAAACCTACTGCCGGGCCTCCTGCTGATCGATTGCGGCCCGCACCTCGTCGGCGCACCGGGCCGCCGCAGCCCGCAGCGCGCCGGCGTCCGGACCGTGCCGCAGCACGCCCCGGCTGACGCTCGGCAGCACGTTGCGGACCGCGTCCCCGAAGACGGTGGGCAGGTCGGCGGGGGTCGCCCCCTGGGCGCCGATGCCGGGCGCCAGCAGCGGGCCGTTGATCGCCAGATCGAAGGCGGAGAGATCGCCGAGGGTCGCGCCGACGACCGCGCCGTACGAGCCCAGGCCCTCGGCCGTGGCGTTCTCCTCGGCGAGGTGGCCCAGGACGGTGGCGGCGACGCTCCGGCCGTCCTCCCGCACCGCCCGCTGGAACTCCGCGCCCTCCGGGTTGGAGGTCAGCGCCAGGGCGAAGACGCCGCAGCCGTGGGTGGCGGCGAGGTCGAGGGCCGGGCGCAGCGAGCCGTAGCCGAGGTACGGGCTGACCGTGACCGCGTCCGAGAAGAGCGGCGAGGCCGGGTCGAGGTAGGTGGCGGCGTAGGCGGCCATGGTGGAACCGATGTCGCCGCGCTTGGCGTCCATCAGGACGAGCGCGCCGCGCTCGCGCGCCTCGGTGACGGCGGTCTCCAGGACGGCGAGGCCGCGCGAGCCGAAGCGCTCGAAGAACGCGGACTGCGGCTTGAGGACCGCGACGCGGTCGCCGAGCGCCTCGACGACGGTGCGGGTGAAGCGGGCGAGACCTGCGACGTCGTCGTTCAGGCCCCAGTCGGCGAGGAGGGAGGCGTGCGGGTCGATCCCGACGCAGAGCGGGCCGCGCTCGTCCATGGCGCGGCGCAGGCGCGCGCCGAAGGGGAGGGTGTCCTGGGTCATGCGGTCACCTGCTTGTGCTCGGCGCCGACCGCGTCGGCGAGGGTGGCGTAGGGGCTGTCGCGCAGCCGGGCGGCGAGCCCCTTGTGGAGCGCGCGGCACCAGAAGGGGCCCTCGTAGATGAAGGCGCTGTAGCCCTGGATCAGGGTGGCGCCGGCGAGGATGCGCTGCCAGGCGTCCTCGGCGGTGGTGATGCCGCCGACGCCGACGAGGGTGATGCGGTCGCCGACGCGGGCGTAGAGGCGGCGCAGCACCTCCAGGGAGCGGTCCTTCACCGGCGCGCCGGACAGGCCGCCGGCCTCGTTGATCAGCGCCGGGTCGGACTTGAGGGCCGGGTCGCGGGCGATGGTGGTGTTGGTGGCGATGATGCCGTCCAGGCCCAGTTCGAGGGCGAGGTCGGCGACGGCGTCGATGTCCGCGTCGGCGAGGTCCGGGGCGATCTTGACCAGCAGCGGGACGCGGCGGTCGGTGACCGTGCGGTCGGCGGCCTCGCGGACGGCGGTCAGCAGCGGGCGGAGGTGGTCGACCGCCTGGAGGTTGCGCAGCCCCGGCGTGTTCGGGGACGAGACGTTGACGACGAGGTAGTCGGCGTGGGCGGCGAGGCGCTCGGTGGAGGTGACGTAGTCGCCGACCGCCTCCTCCTCGGGGACCACCTTGGTCTTGCCGATGTTGACGCCGAGGGTGGTCGGGAAGACCGGGGTGCGGGCGGCGAGGCGGTCCGCGACGGCGGCCGAGCCGTCGTTGTTGAAGCCCATGCGGTTGATCAGCGCGCGGTCCGGGACGAGCCGGAAGAGGCGCTTCCTGGGGTTGCCGGGCTGCGGCTGCGCGGTGACGGTGCCGATCTCGACGTGGTCGAAGCCGAGCATCGCCATGCCGTCGATGGCGGTGGCGTTCTTGTCGAAGCCGGCGGCGAGGCCGAACGGCCCGTGCATCCGGCGGCCGAGCGCCTCGGTGCGCAGCTCCTTGTGGCGGGGCGCGAGCGCCGCCGCGACGAAGGTCCGCAGGACGGGCGTGCGGGCGGCGGCCCGGATCCAGCCGAAGGCCAGGTGGTGGGCCTTCTCGGGATCCATGCGCTTGAAGATCAGGTGGAAGAACGTGCGGTACATGGTGGTGTCCTCGTGGGGCTCCGGAGCGGCGGCGGTCATGACGAGGGGGACACCGGTGTGCGGTGTCCCCCTCGTGGGCCCCTCGTCAGTCGCGGGCGGCGGTCAGGTGCTCCGCGTGCTCCTGGAGGGAGCGGACCCCGACGTCGCCGCGGGACATCGCCTCGATGCCCTGGACGGCGGCGGCGAGCGCCTGGACGGTGGTCAGGCACGGCACGCCCCGGGAGACCGCCGCGGTGCGGATGTCGTAGCCGTCGAGGCGGCCGCCGGTCCCGTAGGGGGTGTTGACGATGAGGTCGACGTCGCCGTCGTGGATCAGCTGGACGATCGTCTTCTCGCCGTTCGGGCCCTCGCCCTCGGAGTGCTTGCGGACCACGGTGGCGCCGATGCCGTTGCGGCGCAGCACCTCGGCGGTGCCGGAGGTGGCGAGCAGCTCGAAGCCGTGGGCGACCAGCTCCCGGGCGGGGAAGATCATCGACCGCTTGTCCCGGTTGGCGACGGAGACGAACGCCCGGCCCTTGGTGGGCAGCGCGCCGTACGCACCGGACTGCGACTTGGCGTAGGCGGTGCCGAAGACCGAGTCGATGCCCATGACCTCGCCGGTGGAGCGCATCTCCGGGCCGAGGACGGTGTCCACGCCGCGCCCGGAGGCGTCCCGGAAGCGGGACCAGGGCATGACGGCTTCCTTGACGGAGATCGGCGAGTCGAGCGGCAGCGTGCCGCCGTCGCCGGTCTTGGGCAGCATGCCCTCGGCCCGCAGCTCGGCGACGGTGGCGCCGAGCGAGATCCGGGCGGCGGCCTTCGCCAGCGGCACCGCGGTGGCCTTCGAGGTGAAGGGCACGGTGCGCGAGGCGCGGGGGTTGGCCTCCAGGACGTAGAGGATGTCGCCGGCCATCGCGAACTGGATGTTGATCAGTCCGCGGACCCCGACGCCCTTGGCGATGGCCTCGGTGGAGGCGCGCAGCCGCTTGATGTCGTGGCCGCCGAGGGTGATGGGCGGCAGGGCGCAGGCGGAGTCGCCGGAGTGGATACCGGCCTCCTCGATGTGCTCCATGACGCCGCCGAGGTACAGCTCGGTGCCGTCGTAGAGGGCGTCGACGTCGATCTCGATGGCGTCGTCCAGGAACCGGTCGATGAGGACCGGGTGGCGGTCGATGAGACCGGCGTGGCGGGTGAGGTACTCGCCGAGCGACGGCTCGTCGTAGACGATCTCCATGCCGCGGCCGCCCAGCACGTAGGAGGGGCGGACCATGACCGGGTAGCCGATCTCCGCGGCGATGGTCTTCGCCTGGTCGAAGGAGAAGGCGGTGCCGTACTTGGGGGCGGGCAGCCCCGCCTCGGTCAGGACCCGGCCGAACGCGCCGCGCTCCTCCGCGAGGTCGATGGCCTCCGGGGAGGTGCCGACGATCGGCACGCCGTTGTCCTTGAGCGCCTGCGCCAGGCCCAGCGGGGTCTGGCCGCCGAGCTGGACGATGACGCCGGCGACCGGTCCGGCCTGCTGCTCGGCGTGGACGATCTCCAGCACGTCCTCCAGCGTCAGCGGCTCGAAGTAGAGCCGGTCGGAGGTGTCGTAGTCGGTGGAGACGGTCTCCGGGTTGCAGTTGACCATCACGGTCTCGTAGCCCGCGTCGCTGAGCGCGAAGGAGGCGTGGACGCAGGAGTAGTCGAACTCGATGCCCTGGCCGATGCGGTTGGGGCCGGAGCCCAGGATGATCACCGCGGGCTTCTCGCGCGGGGCGACCTCGCTCTCCTCGTCGTAGGAGGAGTAGAAGTACGGGGTCTTCGCGGCGAACTCGGCGGCGCAGGTGTCGACCGTCTTGTAGACCGGGCGGATGCCGAGGGCGTGGCGGACCTCGCGGACGACGTCCTCGCGCAGGTCGCGGATGCCGGCGATCTGGGCGTCGGAGAAGCCGTGGCGCTTTGCCTCGGTCAGTGTCCCGGCGTCCAGCTGGTCGGCGGCGGCGATCTCGTCCGCCACCTCCTTGAGCAGGAAGAGCTGGTCGACGAACCACGGGTCGATCTTGGTGGCGTCGAAGACCTCCTCGGGCGTGGCGCCCGCGCGGATCGCCTGCATGACGGTGTTGATCCGGCCGTCGGTCGGGACCTGGGCCTTGACCAGCAGCTCGGCCTTGTCGCCCGGCTCACCGGTGAAGGCGAACTGGCTGCCCTTCTTCTCCAGCGAGCGCAGCGCCTTCTGCAGCGCCTCGGTGAAGTTGCGGCCCAGCGCCATCGCCTCGCCCACCGACTTCATGGTGGTGGTGAGGGTGGCGTCCGCGGCGGGGAACTTCTCGAACGCGAAGCGGGGGACCTTGACGACGACGTAGTCGAGCGTGGGCTCGAAGGACGCCGGGGTCTCCTCGGTGATGTCGTTGGGGATCTCGTCCAGCGTGTAGCCGACGGCCAGGCGCGCGGCGATCTTCGCGATCGGGAAGCCGGTGGCCTTGGAGGCTAGCGCCGAGGAGCGCGAGACGCGCGGGTTCATCTCGATGACGATGACCCGGCCGTCCTCGGGGTTGACCGCGAACTGGATGTTGCAGCCGCCGGTGTCCACGCCGACCTCGCGGATCACGGCGATGCCGATGTCGCGCAGGATCTGGTATTCGCGGTCGGTCAGCGTCATCGCCGGGGCGACGGTGATCGAGTCGCCGGTGTGCACGCCCATCGGGTCGAAGTTCTCGATGGAGCAGACGACCACGACGTTGTCGTTCTTGTCGCGCATCAGCTCCAGCTCGTACTCCTTCCAGCCGAGGATGGACTCCTCCAGGAGCACCTCGGTGGTCGGGGAGAGCGTGAGGCCCTGACCGGCGATGCGGCGCAGCTCCTCCTCGTCGTGGGCGAAGCCGGAGCCGGCGCCGCCCATGGTGAAGGAGGGGCGGACGACGACGGGGTAGCCGCCCAGCTCGTCGACGCCCGCCAGGACGTCGTCCATGGAGTGGCAGATGTACGAGCGCGCGGACTCGCCGTGGCCGATCTTGCGGTTGACCGCCTCGACGACCTCCTTGAAGAGGTCGCGGTCCTCGCCCTTGTTGATCGCCTCGACGTTGGCGCCGATCAGCTCGACGTTGTACTTGTCGAGCGTGCCGGCCTCGTGGAGGGAGATCGCGGTGTTGAGGGCCGTCTGCCCGCCGAGCGTCGGCAGCAGCGCGTCCGGGCGCTCCTTCGCGATGATCTTCTCGACGAACTCCGGGGTGATCGGCTCGACGTAGGTGGCGTCGGCGATCTCCGGGTCCGTCATGATCGTGGCGGGGTTGGAGTTGACGAGGATGACGCGCAGGCCCTCGGACTTGAGGACCCGGCACGCCTGGGTGCCGGAGTAGTCGAACTCGGCTGCCTGACCGATCACGATCGGGCCGGAGCCGATGACCAGGACGGACTGGATATCGGTGCGCTTAGGCACGCTGGCCCTCCATGAGCGAGACGAAGCGGTCGAACAGGTACGCCGCGTCGTGCGGGCCCGCGGCGGCTTCGGGGTGGTACTGGACGGAGAACGCCGGCTGGTCGAGGAGGTGCAGGCCCTCCACGACGTTGTCGTTCAGGCAGACGTGGGTGACCTCGGCGCGGCCGTAGGGCGTGTCGGAGACCTTGTCGAGCGGCGCGTCGACGGCGAAGCCGTGGTTGTGCGCGGTGACCTCGACCTTGCCCGTCGTGCGGTCCTGGACGGGCTGGTTGATGCCGCGGTGGCCGTACTTCAGCTTGAAGGTGCCGAAGCCGAGGGCGCGGCCGAGGATCTGGTTGCCGAAGCAGATGCCGAACAGCGGCGTCTTCCGCTTCAGGACCTCCCGCATGACGGCGACGGGGCCGTCGGCGGTGGCCGGGTCGCCCGGGCCGTTGGAGAAGAACACGCCGTCGGGGTTCACCGCGTACACGTCCTCGGCGGTGGCGGTGGCGGGCAGCACGTGCACCTCGATGCCGCGCTCGGCCATCCGCTGCGGGGTCATGCCCTTGATGCCGAGGTCGACGGCGGCGACCGTGAAGCGCTTCTCGCCGACCGCCGGGACGACGTACGCCTCCTTGGTGGCGACCTGGGCGCTGAGGTCGGCGCCGGCCATCTCGGGCGCCTGGCGGACCTTGGCGAGCATGGTGCCCTCGTCGGGCAGCGCGTCGCCGGAGAAGATGCCGACCCGCATCGCACCGCGCTCGCGCAGGTGGCGGGTGAGGGCGCGGGTGTCGATGCCGCTGATGCCGACGACGCCCTGGGCGACGAGCTGCTCGTCCAGGGAGCGCTTGGCGCGCCAGTTGGACGGCACCCGGGCGGGGTCGCGGACGACGTAGCCCGCCACCCAGATGCGCTGCGACTCGTCGTCCTCGTCGTTGACGCCGGTGTTGCCGACGTGCGGGGCGGTCATGACGACGACCTGGCGGTGGTACGAGGGGTCGGTCAGCGTCTCCTGGTAGCCGGTCATGCCGGTGGAGAACACCGCTTCGCCGAAGGTCTCCCCCACGGCCCCGTAGGCGCGACCGCGGAAGCTGCGGCCGTCCTCCAGGACGAGTACGGCGGGGATTTTGATCCCCCTGGTGGAGGTCGTCATCGTGCGCCTTCCGTTTCGGTGTGCTCGGTGGTGCTGGTGGAGTGGTGGGGGCTGAGGCGGTTGATCGCTTCGACCCAGGAGGGGTGGTCGGCGGCCCGGTCGGAGCGGAAACCGGAATCGATCTCCGTGCCGCCGTGCGTCCAGGTGACGATCAGCAGACCGCCCTCGGGGAGGACCTTGCCGGCGATGCCCTTGTCGAGGCGGGCGCCGCGCAGGGCATCCACCGGGACGAAGAAGTCGGAGGCGCCGGGCCGGACGACGTCCAGGCCCTGCTCGGTCAGGGTCAGCTCGACGCGGCTGCGGGTGCCCAGACCCTGCGCGACGATCCGGTCGAGCCACTGCCCGGCGGTGGTCGAGCCGTGGTAGCGGCCGGACGCCGTCAGCAGGGCCTCGCCCAGGTCATCGGGGCTGGTCGGAAGCGCGGGCAGGCCGTTCTGCAGCGTGCCGCGCCACTTCCAGCCCTGGCGCATCAGCCAGTAGACGAGCGCGATGAACAGCAGGAGTCCGACGACCCAGCCGATCCGCGCGGCCCAGTCGGTGACCTCGGCGGACTTCTGTGCCGCTGCGGAGGTGAGGAGGTAAGGAGTCACGCCAGCTTCCCGTCGACGACCGTTGCCCGGCCCCGCAGGAAGGTGTGGGTGACGCGACCCGGCAGCTCACGGCCCTCGTAGGGGGTGTTGCGGCTGCGGGAGGCGAAGCCCGCGGGGTCCACCACTCCACGGTAAGCGGAATCGTGCAGCGTGAGGTTGGCGGGCTCACCGACCGAGACGGGGCGGCCGTGGCCGGTCAGGCGGCCGATGTGCGCCGGGCGGAACGACATCCGGTCGGCGACGCCCGCCCAGTCCAGCAGCCCGCTGTCGACCATCGTCTGCTGGACGACGGAGAGCGCGGTCTCCAGGCCGACCATGCCCATGGCGGCCGCGCCCCACTCGCAGTCCTTGTCCTCGTGGGGGTGCGGGGCGTGGTCGGTGGCGACGCAGTCGATGGTGCCGTCGGCCAGCGCCTCGCGCAGCGCCAGCACGTCGGCCTCGGTGCGCAGCGGCGGGTTGACCTTGTAGACCGGGTTGTAGCTGCGAACCAGCTCGTCGGTGAGGAGGAGGTGGTGCGGGGTGACCTCGGCGGTGACGTTCCAGCCCTTGGACTTGGCCCAGCGGACGATCTCGACGCTGCCGGCGGTGGAGAGGTGGCAGATGTGGACGCGCGAGCCGACGTGCGCGGCGAGCAGCACGTCGCGGGCGATGATCGACTCCTCGGCGACGGCCGGCCAGCCGCCCAGGCCCAGCTCGGCGGAGACCAGGCCCTCGTTCATCTGGGCGCCCTCGGTGAGCCGCGGCTCCTGGGCGTGCTGGGCGACGACGCCGTCGAACGCCTTCACGTACTCCAGGGCGCGGCGCATGATGACCGCGTCGTCGACGCACTTGCCGTCGTCGGAGAAGACCCGCACCCCGGCGCGGGACTCGTGCATCGCGCCCAGCTCGGCGAGCTTCTTGCCCTCCAGGCCGACGGTGACGGCGCCGATGGGCTGGACGTCGCAGTAGCCGGACTCCCGGCCCAGGCGCCAGACCTGCTCGACGACACCAGCGGTGTCGGCGACGGGGAAGGTGTTGGCCATGGCGTGGACGGCGGTGAAGCCGCCGGCCGCGGCCGCCTTGGTGCCGGTCAGCACGGTCTCGGAGTCCTCGCGGCCCGGCTCGCGCAGATGGGTGTGGAGGTCGACGAGGCCCGGCAGCAGGATCTGGCCGCCGGCCTCGACGACGCGGGCGCCCTCGGCGCTCAGCCCGGTGCCGATCCCGGCGATGACCTCGCCGTCGATCAGCACGTCCTGCGGCTCTCCACCGAGGATCTTCGCCCCGCGGATCAGGGTCTTGCTCATGGTTACTTGCTCTCCTCGGTGCGGGCGGTGGTGGTGAGGGCGGGTTCGTTGCCGCCCAGGAGCAGGTAGAGGACGGCCATCCGGATGCTGACACCGTTGGTGACCTGTTCCACGGCGGTGCAGCGCGGCGAGTCGGCGACCTCGGCGGTGATCTCCATGCCGCGGTTCATCGGGCCGGGGTGCATCACGATCGCGTCCTCGGGCATCCGGGCCATGCGCTCGCCGTCCAGCCCGTAGCGGCGGGCGTACTCGCGCTCGGTCGGGAAGAAGGCGGCGTTCATCCGCTCACGCTGCACCCGCAGCATCATCACGGCGTCGGACGTCGCGAGGACGGAGTCGAGGTCGTAGGACACCTCGCAGGGCCAGCTCTCCACGCCGATCGGCACCAGCGTGGGCGGCGCGACGAGGGTGACCTCGGCGCCGAGCGTGGTGAGCAGGTGGACGTTGGAGCGGGCGACGCGGCTGTGCAGGATGTCGCCGACGACCGTGATGCGGCGCCCGGAGAGGTCCTTGCCGAGCCCGGCGTCCGCGCCGACCAGACGGCGGCGCATGGTGAAGGCGTCCAGCAGCGCCTGGGTGGGGTGCTCGTGGGTGCCGTCACCGGCGTTGACGACGGAGCCGCCGATCCAGCCGGAGGTGGCCAGGCGGTGCGGGGCGCCGGAGTCGTGGTGGCGGATGACGACGGCGTCGGCGCCCATCGCCTCCAGGGTGAGGGCGGTGTCCTTGAGGGATTCCCCCTTGGAGACCGACGATCCCTTGGCGGAGAAGTTGATGACGTCCGCGGAGAGGCGCTTGGCGGCGGCTTCGAAGGAGATCCGCGTCCGGGTCGAGTCCTCGAAGAAGAGGTTGACGACGGTGCGCCCGCGCAGGGTGGGAAGTTTCTTGATCGGCCGGTCGGCGACCCGGGCCATCTCCTCGGCGGTGTCGAGGATCAGGACGGCGTCGTCGCGCGTGAGGTCGGCGGCCGAGATGAGGTGACGCTTCATCCGGTTTCTCCGTGGGTGGGAAAGGCGTACGGGTATGTCCGTCGGGAGGGCAGGCAGCGCTGCGGCCCCGGGCAGGCCGGGTCCGTGGGATGGCTGTGCTAGCGCTCGCCGGTCCGGGTGGGCCGCTCGGTCGTCGCGGCGTCGTCGGCGGAGCGCGTGCCGAGCAGCACGGCGTCGCGGCCGTCCTCCTCGGCGAGCTGGACCTTGACGGTCTCCCGCAGCGACGTGGGGAGGTTCTTGCCGACGTAGTCGGCGCGGATCGGCAGCTCGCGGTGGCCGCGGTCGACGAGAACGGCGAGCTGGACGGCGCGCGGCCGGCCGATGTCGTTCAGGGCGTCCAGGGCGGCGCGGATGGTGCGGCCGGAGAAGAGCACGTCGTCGACGAGGAGGACGACGCGGCCCTCGATGCCGTCACCGGGGATCTCGGTGCGGGCGAGCGCACGGGCGGGGCCCAGGCGCAGGTCGTCGCGGTACATGGTGATGTCGAGCGAGCCGACCGGGATGGTGCGGCCGGTGATCTCCGCCAGCTTGGCGGCGAGCCGCCGGGCGAGGAAGACGCCGCGGGTCGGGATCCCCAGGAGCACCACGTCGTCGGCGCCCTTGGCGCGTTCGACGATCTCGTGGGCGATACGGGTCAGCATCCGCGCGATATCGGGGCCTTCGAGCACCGGGCGCGCGGGCGCCTGCGGGGTGAGGCCGGAGCCTTGAGCGGATGCGCGTACGTCGGAATGGTTTGCGTCCATGCGAAACGGACCTCCTTCTCCGCCTCACGGGACGGACCTTAAAGGACGTCGGGTGTACCGCCGTACAGGCTAGCAGGGCCGCGCGGGAACCCCCGGGCGGCCCCGGGATGCCCCCGCGGACTTCCCCGGCTTGACGAACGAGGATTACGCTGCGTAACCTCACAGTGAGTTACCAGCCGCGCGGCGGTGCCGCATATCGATTCGATTCAGGTGTCTGGGGAGCTTTATGTCCAGCGAATACGCCAAACAGCTCGGGGCCAAGCTCCGCGCCATCCGCACCCAGCAGGGCCTCTCGCTCCACGGTGTCGAGGAGAAGTCGCAGGGCCGCTGGAAGGCCGTGGTCGTCGGCTCGTACGAGCGCGGTGACCGTGCCGTGACGGTGCAGCGCCTCGCCGAGCTTGCGGACTTCTACGGCGTGCCGGTGCAGGAGCTGCTGCCCGGCACCACGCCCGGCGGCGCGGCCGAGCCCCCGCCGAAGCTGGTGCTGGACCTGGAGCGCCTCGCCCACGTCCCGCAGGAGAAGGCCGGCCCGCTGCAGCGCTACGCCGCCACGATCCAGAGCCAGCGCGGCGACTACAACGGCAAGGTCCTCTCGATCCGCCAGGACGACCTGCGCACCCTCGCGGTGATCTACGACCAGTCCCCCTCGGTGCTGACCGAGCAGCTGATCAGCTGGGGTGTGCTGGACGCCGACGCGCGCCGCGCGGTCGCCCACGACGACCTCTGAGCCGTCCCGCAGCAGTACGTACGACGAACCGCCGTCCCGGAAGCACCGGGGCGGCGGTTCGTCGTTCTCCCGGGGCCGCGGGCGGCCCGTGGAGCGTCCGGGACCGGGGCTCGCGAGCCAGGGCCCCGTGGAGGCGCGAAGGGCCCGGAGCGCCTGTGCTGTGCGCTCCGGGCCCTTTCACGGGTGCCACCGGGTGAGCCCCGGGTCGTGCGGTTATCGCGTCTCGCGCCGCAGGCTCGGCTTCAGATCCTTCAGCCGGCCCAGCAGACCGTTGACGAAGGCCGGGGAGTCGTCCGTGGAGAACTCCTTGGCCAGCTGCACCGCTTCGTCGATCACCACCGCGTCGGGCGTCGCGTCCACCCAGATCAGCTCGTACGAGGCGAGCCGGAGGATGTTGCGGTCGACGACCGGCATCCGGTCCAGCGGCCAGTCGACGGAGTAGGTGTCGAGCAGTTCGTCGATGCGGGCGATGTGGTCCGCGTACCCCTCGACAAGCTCCAGGGTGAACTCGTTGACCGGCGGCTGCCGCGGGTCGGTCCGGGCGTGCCGCATCCAGTCCGCGAGCACGGACTGCACGTCGGCCCCGCGCTGATCGGCCTCGAAGAGGATCTGGAAGGCGCGCTTACGGGCCTTGTTACGGGCGGCCACGGTTAGCTGTTCACCCGGCCGAGGTACTCACCGGAACGGGTGTCGACCTTGATCTTCTCACCGGTCGTGATGAAGAGCGGCACCTGGATCGAGTAGCCGGTCTCCAGCTCGGCGGGCTTGGAGCCGCCGGTGGAGCGGTCGCCCTGGACGCCGGGCTCGGTGTGCTTGATGGTCAGCTCGACGGCGGCGGGCAGCTCGACGTAGAGCACCTCGCCCTCGTGCTGCGCCACCACGGCCTCGAAGCCCTCGAGGAGGAAGTTCGCGGCATCGCCGACGGCCTTGCGGTCGACGTGCAGCTGGTCGTAGGTGTCCATGTCCATGAAGACGAAGTAGTCGCCGTCCATGTACGAGAACTGCATCCCGCGCTTGTCGACGTTGGCCGTCTCGACCTTCACGCCGGCGTTGAAGGTCTTGTCCACGACCTTGCCGGAGAGAACGTTCTTGAGCTTGGTGCGGACGAAGGCCGGGCCCTTACCGGGCTTGACGTGCTGGAACTCGACGACGGACCAGAGCTGGCCGCCTTCGAGCTTGAGCACCATGCCGTTCTTGAGGTCGTTCGTGGAAGCCACGGTTGCGGAATCTCCTGGACTGCAGGTGGTGGGTACCGAGAAACCGCCCGCAGCGAGCCCGGTGGCTCACAGGGCGAGCAGCTCCTTGGTAGTGATCGTGAGTAGCTCGGGTCCGCCGTCCGCCTCGGGGCGGACGACGAGGGTGTCGTCGATCCGGACACCCCCACGGCCCGGGATGTGGACCCCTGGCTCGACGGTGACCGGCACGCAAGCGTCCAGTTTACCCATGGCCGCAGGCGACAACTGAGGGTCCTCATCGATTTCGAGCCCCACACCGTGTCCGGTCCACGGTCCCAGCCGCTCCCCGTGCCCTGCGGATTCCAGCAGATGACGGGTCACCCGGTCCACTTCGCGGCACTCCACGCCCGGCGCCAGCGCCTCCCGGCCGGCCCGCTGGGCTGCGAAGACAAGGTCGTACAGCTCGATCTGCCAGTCCGCGGGGGTGGTGCCGATGACGAAGGTGCGGCCGATCTCGCAGCGGTAGCCGCGGTAGTTCGCGCCGAGGCCGACGCTGAGGAAGTCGCCCTCCTCGACCCGGCGGTCGGTGGGCAGATGCCCGGGACGGCCGGAGTGCGGGCCGGTCGCCACCGAGGTCGCGAACGCCGGGCCGTCCGCGCCGTGGTCGACGAGGCGGCGCTCCAGCTCCAGGGCGAGATGCCGTTCGGTGCGGCCGACCAGGATCGATTCCAGCAGTTCACCCAGGGCCTGATCGGTGATCTCCGCGGCGATGCGCAGACAGGAGATCTCGTCGTCGTCCTTGATCAGCCGCTGCGCCTCGACGGCGCACGCCACGTCGGCCAGGCGCAGCCGCGGCGCGATACGGCCGAGCGCCCGGTGCCGGGCGACGGTCAGATGATGTTCCTCGACGGCGAGGGTGGTGGCCCCGGCCTTCGCCGCCAGATCGGCGCCGGCCACCACGGGATCGCCCTCGCGGGCGGGCAGCACCGTGACGCGGACGTCCTCGGCGGGGCGCCCCTCGGACGGATCGCCGGTCAGCGGGGCACCGCAGAGCAGCACATCCGCGGCCGGGCCCAGCAGCAGTGCGGCGCCGGCGGGCGCGCACCCGGTGAGATAGCGGACATTGGCGGGGCGCGAGATCAGGGCGGCGGTGCTTCCGGTCGCCGCGCAGCGGTCCCGCAGCCGCGTGCGCCGGGCCGCGTACAGCTCGGACATATCCCGAGCTTACGGGCGAATCACCCCGCGGGCCGGTCGGGAGCCGCCGGGCGGGGTACCCGGGCCGGACCGGCCGCCGCGGACCTCCCGAGCCGCCGGGCCGTCACCAGCTCGGCGGGGAGGCGAGGCTGCGGGCGAGGACGTCGTCGAGCATCCGCGCGGTGGTGGCGACGTCGTGCTGGGAGTTGTCGATGATCGGCAGCCCGGAGCCGTACCAGCCCGCCATCCGGCCGTGTATCCGGGCCACTTCCTCGTCGGTCAGGCGGCGGTTGCCGGTGCGGCGGGCGTTGCGCTCCAGGACGATCTCCAGGCCGGGCAGCAGCACGATCGGCAGCAGGCCCGGGCCCACATGGCGCTTCCAGCCGCCGAGGCCGACGACCGGGCGGTCGGGGAAGACGGCGTCGTCGAGGATGCAGGAGATGCCGTTGGCGAGGAAGTTGCGGGCGGCGAAGCCGCAGGTGCGGCGGGCGAGGCGGTACTGCGCCTCGGAGTGGTCGTTCCAGCCCTGCTGCGGATCGGCGAAGCCGGAGCGCACCCATTCGCGGACGTCGTCGAGGCTGATGTGGGCGGTGGGCACCCGGCGGCAGTCGGCCCAGTGGCGGGCGACGCTCGTCTTGCCCGCCCCGGCCGGGCCTATGAGCAGCACGGCGACGGCGGTGTGCGCGGCGTCGGGCGCCGCGGTGCCGGGCGGGGGGCTGGGCAGCGCGACGGGGGCGCCGGGCGGCAGCTGGATGTGGCCGGTGGACCCGGCGGTGCCCGTGGTGTCCGCGGCGGGCGGCGCGGACTGCGGCGGGGCGCTCCACCCCGGCTGCGCGGCGCCCGGATGCCCGGTCCCGGGAGGCGCGGCGCCCGGCTGACCTGCGCCGGGGTGTCCCGTCCCGGGAGGTACGGCGCCCGGATGCGGGCCGGTGGGCGGTGCGGACGGGGCCGGCGGCGGGCCCGGCGGGACGGGGCGGGCGGGGCCGGGGGTCCAGCTCAGGGTCGCCCCCTGCTCCTGCGTCTGGTGGCGGGGCGGCAGCGGAGCCCCCACTGCGTACTGCATCCGGTGGTCTCCGTCTCGTGGGATCGATGGGATCGACTGGGTGCGGTGCGCGGATGCCGGGCGGCCGGCCGGCACACCGGGCGCCGCCGGGCGGGCCGGTGCGGCGCCGTGGCCGCGGTCCGTGCGGTACTGCTGACGAACGGTACCGCCCCCGGCGCTCACGGTGTGAACGGCCGGGGGCGGTGGAAGGTGCCTCCTCGGGGCGGGCCGGGACTTTCCGGACACACCCCGGCCCGGGCCGGGTCCGCGGCGGTGCGGAACCGGCCGGGCGGCGGTCAGCCGGTCAGCTCCTCGGCCACCGCGCGCAGCGCCAGCCGGTACGAGCCGATGCCGAAACCGGCGACCGTACCGCTGGCCACCGCCGCGAGGACGGAGTTGTGGCGGAACTCCTCGCGGGCGTACGGGTTCGAGATGTGCACCTCGACCAGCGGGGCGGTGCGCTGCGCCGCCGCGTCCCGCATGGCGTACGAGTAGTGCGTGAACGCACCGGGGTTGATGACCACCGGGATCGCGCCGTCCGCGGCCTCGTGCAGCCAGCGGACCAGCTCGCCCTCGTCGTTGGTCTCCCGCACCTCGGGAGCGAGGCCCAGCTCCTTGCCGAGCCGGGCGCACTCCTCGACCAGGCCCGCGTAGGAGGTGGCGCCGTAGACGTCCGGCTCGCGGGAGCCCAGGCGGCCGAGGTTGGGGCCGTTGAGGACCAGCACCCGGCGGCTCATGACCATCCCTCGCTTCGCCCGGCCCGGCACGCGCCGGGGGCGCCCCTCTTGGCGGTGCTCCCGCTCCGCCCGTTCACGCGGCGATCTCCGCGTGCGCGGCGAGCAGCAGCGCCGGGTCCGGGCCCTCCAGGACGGTGGGCCGGGCCAGACCGTCCAGGACGATGAAGCGCAGCCGGTCGCCGCGGGACTTCTTGTCGACCTTCATGGTCTCCAGCAGCTTGGGCCACTGGTCGCCGCGGTAGGTCAGCGGCAGGCCGACGGACTCCAGGACGGCGCGGTGCCGGTCGGCGGTCGCGTCGTCCAGCCGGCCGGCGATCCGGCCGAGTTCGGCGGCGAAGACCATGCCGACGGAGACGGCCGCGCCGTGGCGCCAGTTGTACCGCTCGTTCTTCTCGATGGCGTGCGCCAGGGTGTGGCCGTAGTTGAGGATCTCCCGCAGTCCGGACTCCTTGAGGTCCGCGGAGACCACCTCGGCCTTGACCCGGATCGCCCGCTCGATCAGCTCCTGGGTGTGCGGCCCGTCGGGGCGCTTGGCCGCCTCCGGGTCGGCCTCGATCAGGTCGAGGATGCCCGGGTCGGCGATGAACCCCGCCTTGATGACCTCGGCGAGCCCGGAGACGTAGTCGTGCACCGGCAGCGAGTCCAGCGCCGCGAGGTCGCAGAGGACCCCGGCCGGCGGGTGGAACGCGCCGACGAGGTTCTTGCCCTCGGCGGTGTTGATGCCGGTCTTGCCGCCGACCGCCGCGTCGACCATGCCCAGGACGGTGGTCGGCACCGCGATCCAGCGCACCCCGCGCAGCCAGGTGGCCGCGACGAAGCCCGCGAGGTCCGTGGTGGCGCCGCCGCCGACGCCGACGACGACGTCGCTGCGGGTGAAGCCGGTCTGGCCGAGCGCCTTCCAGCAGTACGCGGCGACCTCGGCGGTCTTGGCCTCCTCGGCGTTCGGCAGCTGGATCGCGATGGCCTCGAAGCCCTGGGCCGCCAGGTCCTCGCGCAGCGCCTCACCGGTGGCGGCCAGCGCCTCCGGGTGCAGCACGGCGACGCGCTTGACCCCGTCCCCGATCAGGGTGGGCAGCTCCCCGAGCAGCTGCCGCCCGACGAGCACGTCGTACGGTTCGCTGCCCGCCGTACCACCGACGTGGATACGGGTGGCCTGCTCCGTCATGCCTCTTCCTTCCTGCGGGCGGCGCGCGGGTCCTCGCCCGCGGCCGGCCCGGACTCCAGTGCGTCGAGGACCGCCTCGGCGACGTCCTCGGGGGTGCGGCCGCCGGTGGTGATCACGGCGGTCGCGACCTCGGTGTACAGGGGGCGGCGGGCCTCCATCAGCTCGCGCCAGCGCTGCCGCGGGTTGACCGCGAGCAGCGGCCGCGGGGCGTCCAGGCCGACCCGCTTGACCGCGTCGGCCAGCGCGACGTCCAGGAAGACGACCGGCAGCCCGCGCAGCAGCGCCCGCGTCGAGTCGTCCATGATCGCGCCGCCGCCGAGGGAGAGCACCCCGGTGTGCTCGGCGACGGCGGCGCGGACCGCCTGCCGCTCCAGCTCGCGGAAGTGCGGCTCGCCCTCGTCGATGAAGATCTCCGCGATCGGCTTGCCGGCCGTCTCGACGATGTCGGCGTCGGTGTCGCGGTAGCCGACGCCGAGCCGTTCGGCGAGAAGGGCGCCCACGGTCGACTTGCCCGCGCCGGGCGGGCCGACGAGGACGGCGCGCGGCGTCACTTGATCGCCAGGTTGTCGAGGTACGCGCGGACGTTGCGGCGGGTCTCCGGCACGCTGTCGCCGCCGAACTTCTCGACCACCGCGTCCGCCAGGACCAGCGCCACCATCGCCTCGGCGACGATGCCGGCGGCCGGCACGGCGCAGACGTCCGAGCGCTGGTGGTGCGCCTTGGTCGCCTCGCCGGTGGTGACGTCGACCGTCGCGAGCGCCCGCGGGACCGTCGCGATGGGCTTCATCGCGGCCCGCACCCGCAGCAGTTCGCCGGTGGTCAGGCCGCCCTCGGTGCCGCCGGAGCGGCCGGAGGAGCGGCGGATGCCGTCGGCGGTGGCGACGATCTCGTCGTGCGCCTGGGAGCCGGGTACCCGCGCCAGGTCGAAGCCGTCGCCGACCTCGACGCCCTTGATCGCCTGGATGCCCATGAGCGCACCGGCGAGCCGGGCGTCCAGCCGCCGGTCCCAGTGGACGTGCGAGCCGAGGCCGACGGGCACGCCGTACGCCAGGACCTCGACGACGCCGCCGAGGGTGTCGCCGTCCTTGTGGGCCTGATCGATCTCCGCGACCATCGCCTTGCTCGCGTCCGCGTCCAGGCAGCGCACCGGGTCCGCGTCCAGCTTCTCGACGTCGGCGGGGACCGGCACGACGCCGTACGGGGCCTTCGCGGCAGCCAGCTCGACGACGTGCGAGACGATCTCGATGCCGGCGGTCTCCTTGAGGAAGGAGCGGGCCACCGCGCCGAGCGCGACACGGGCGGCGGTCTCCCGCGCCGAGGCGCGCTCCAGGATCGGGCGGGCCTCGTCGAAGCCGTACTTCTGCATGCCGGCGAGGTCGGCGTGGCCGGGGCGCGGGCGGGTCAGCGGGGCGTTGCGGGCCAGGTCGGCCAGTTCCGCCTCGTCCACCGGGTCGGCCGCCATGACCTGTTCCCACTTGGGCCACTCGGTGTTGCCGACCATCACGGCGACGGGCGAGCCCAGCGAGAGGCCGTGGCGGACGCCGCCGAGGAAGGTGACCTCGTCCCGCTCGAACTTCATCCGGGCACCGCGGCCATAGCCGAGCCGACGCCTGGCCAGCGCGTCCGCCACCAGATCGGTGGTGATCGGGACGCCGGCCGGGAGGCCCTCCAGCGTCGCCACCAGTGCGGGGCCGTGCGACTCCCCCGCCGTCAGCCAGCGCAACCTGCTCAACGGTGCTCCTTTTGTCCTGCTCCTGCGCCTACGTCTACTCCCCCGATCCTCCCACGTCACGGCGGGCGGACCGCGCCGCGTCCAGGGAGCGGACCGGGCCCCCTAGCGGTCAGCGGGCGCCGAGGGCCCGCTCGCCCGCCGCCCGCATCGCGGCCAGCGGCGCGGGGGCGCGCCCGGTCATCAGCTCGACCTGGAGGACCGCCTGGTGCACCAGCAGGTCGAGACCGCCGACGACCGCGCCGCCGCGGGCCGACCAGGCGGCCGCCAGCGCGGTGGGCCAGGGCTCGTACAGCACGTCGAAGAGGGTGCCGGGCGCCTCGGGGACGGCGGTGGCCAGCGCGTCGGTGGTGCCCGCCGGGGTGGTGGCGATGACCAGCGGGGCGCCGAACGCCTCGGCGGCGTCCGCCCAGGGCGCGGTGGTGACCGCGACGCCCAGGCGCTCGCCCCAGCCGCGCATCTCGGCGGCGCGCGGGGCGCTGCGGACGTACGCGGTGACCTCGCCGGTGCAGATCTGGGCGAGCGCGGCGAGCGCCGAGGAGGCGGTGGCGCCGGCGCCGAGGACGGCGGCGCGCTCGACCCGGGTCACCCCGCGTTCGCGCAGCGCCGCGACCATGCCGGGGATGTCGGTGTTGTCGCCGGTGCGGCGCCCGTCCTCGCCGAGGACGACGGTGTTGACCGCCTCGACGGAGGCGGCGGTGGCGCTGATCTTGTCCAGCAGCGGGATGACCGCGCGCTTGAGCGGCATGGTCAGCGAGAGCCCGGCCCAGCTCGCGTCCAGCTTCTCCAGGAAGGCGGGCAGCGCCGCCTCGTCGATGTCGAAGCGGCCGTACTCCCAGTCGTCCAGGCCCAGTTCGCGGTAGGCGGCGCGGTGCAGGACCGGGGAGAGGGAGTGGGCGATGGGCGATCCCAGGACCGCCGCCTGCTTGCTGTCCGGCACTGTCTTTCCCTCAGCCATTCTGCTTCGCTGCCCGCTGCCGCTCGTTGAACTTCTCCACGAGCTTGTTGTGGTCCGTGAGATTCGTGGTGAAGTCGGTCTTCTTGCCGTCGACGGAGATGAAGAAGAGCCACTTCTGGGAGTTGTCCGGGTTGATCGACGCCTTCAGCGCATCGGCGCCGGGATTGCCGATCGGCCCCGGCGGGAGACCCTTGTAGAAATAGGTGTTGTAGGGATCGTTGTAACTCCTGATCTCACCGATCCCGATATTGATCTTGCTCTGGTTCTTCAGGTAGTTGTACGTCGAGTCGAATTCGAGCTTCGGGGTGACGCCCGCGTTGCTCGGATCGAGTCGGTTGTAGATGACCGCGGCCATCTTGCGGAAGTCCTCGTGGGTCATGCCCTCCGCCTGCGTCAGACTGGCGACGCTCAGCAGCTGCAGCGGGGAATCGAGGTGGAATTTCTTCGCATTGGCCGCGAGATCGTAGCGCGCGTATTCCTGATCGGCCCGCGAGACCATCTGTTTCAGCACGTCGGTGGGGGTGGCCTTGCCGCCCACGTTGTACGTCGAGGGGTAGAGGAACCCTTCCAGCGGGTCTTTTATCTCCGAGGAGTCGTTGGCCCAGGAAGGCAGTCCGAGGCTCTTGAGATTCTTCTCGGCGGCCGCCTTCGTGGTGCCGGACTTCACCCGGAGCTTCTTGTCTATGAGGTCGTAGACCGCACCGGCCCGCAATCCCTCCTGAACCGTCAGGCCGTTACGGCTCTTCGGGTCCAGCATCAGCTCCACGGCGGACGCGGCCGACATCTGCCGGCGCATCGAATAACTGCCGGCCTGGAGCGCGGAACCCTTCGGGTTCTCGCCCGCCGCGGCGGTGAAGGCATCGACGCTCTTGACGACGCCTTCCTTCTTGAGGATCTGCCCCATTTGCTGGAGCGGGGCGCCGTCCGGGATCTCCACCTGAAGCGCACCGGTGCCCTCGCCCTCGAAGTCGGGGGGGCTGGCGATACGGCTTTCGTAGAAGCGGTAGCCGACATATCCGGCTCCGCCGACACCGGCGGCGATCACCACGGCGATCAGGACGCGGGCGCAGCCACCGCGGCGCTTGGTCTTCTTGCCGCGGCCCTCGTGACCGGAGCGGTCGCCGTGCGCGCGGTCGTCCTCGTCGTCGGCGTCCGGCCGGTCGTCCGCCGGGTCGTCGGCGAAGAACGCGTGGTCGGCGTCGGGCTCCCGCCCGCCGTCCGGCCGCCGGTCCTCCGCCGGCCCGTCCGTACGGGGCGCGGCCTGCGGGACCGGTCCCTGATCGTGCGGCGGGTACGGCTGCTGGAACTGCTGGGGCTGCTCACCGTAGGCCGGATCGTGCGGGTACGGCGGCTCGTACGGGTACTGCTGATCCTGCGGATACCCCGGCTGACCTGCGTATCCCTGGTCCTGCGGATATCCGGGACCCTGCGGGTACGACGGTTCCTGGGGGTAGGGCCGGTCCTGCGGGTACTGCTCGTACGGGCCCTGGTCGTACGGACCGCCCGGGCCATGGGCGTACCCCTGCGGCTCGTGCGGAGCCGGGTAGCCGGCGGGTGCGGCGTACGGATCGGTGTAGGGGCCGGTCAGCGGGTCGTGCGGCTGCGGGGTGCCGTACGGGTCGTACGGCGCACCGCCTGCTGCGGCGCCGTCCCAGCCGCCCTCGTACCGCGGAGGGGCCGGGGCGGTGCCCCGGCCGCCCCACGGGGAGCCCTGCGCGTGCCCTCCGTAGGACCCCTGGTCTCCGTAGAGCGGGTCCTCGGGATGCCACGGTTCGGAGCGATAGCCCCGGCCATACTCGGTCATCGATCCCCTTGAGCCGAGAGGCGGGCGCGCTCCTGTCCGGCGCAGATGTGGTTCCGACCCGCCTCTACCTGCGCGGCCCTGTCTCAGCCGCGTCGCATCGCGGAACGTTACCGTACTGCCATCAGATGACCACTCGGATGCATTCCCCCGGAGCCCGGCCCGAGGTCCGTTCCGTCTCCAGCGCGCTCTGCAGGATCACCACCGCGGCCGCCTGATCGACGACCGAGCGGCCCTTCTTGCTGCGCACCCCGGAGGCCCGCAGCCCTTGTGCGGCGGTCACCGTCGACATCCGCTCGTCGACCAGCCGCACCTCGATCGGGGCGATGTTTGCGGCCAGTACCTGGGCGAAGGCCCGCACCTTCGCCGCGGCGGGCCCCTCTCCCCCATTCAGGGAACGCGGGAGCCCGACGACGACCTCCAGCGGCTCGTACTCCTCGACGATCGCCTTGAGGCGGCGGTGCGCCGCCGGGACGTCCCGTCCGGGGACCGTCTCGACCGGGGTGGCGAGGACCCCGTCGGGGTCGCACGAGGCGACCCCGATCCGGGCGTCCCCGACGTCCACGGCGATGCGCCGACCGCGTCGAATCTCACTCACGTCGCTCAGGCCACCTCGGCGACGAGCCGCTCGACGGCTTCCAGCGCCTCGGGCACGGCCGCGGCGTTCTGGCCACCGCCCTGGGCGACGTCCGGCTTGCCGCCACCGCCGCCACCGAGGGTCTTGGCGGCCGTACGGACCAGGTCACCGGCCTTGATGCCGCGCTCGCGGGCGGCGTCGTTGGTGGCGATGACCGTGACCGGGCGGCCGTTGGCGACCGAGAACAGCGCCACGACGGCGGCGCGGTCGCCGGGGATGCGGCCGCGGACGTCCAGGACCAGCTTGCGCAGATCGTCGGCGGAGGTGCCGTCGGGCACCTGGGCGGCGGCGAGGGCGACCCCGCGGACGTCCTTGGCGCCGGCGGCGAGACCGGCGGCGGCCTGGAGGACCTTCTCCGCGCGGTACTTCTCGATCTCCTTCTCGGCGTCCTTCAGCTTGGCGAGAACACCGGAGATCTTCTCCGGCAGCTCGTCCGGACGGCCCTTGACCAGCTCCGTCAGCTGCGAGACGACCGTGTGCTCCCGGGCGAGGAACTTGTAGGCGTCGACGCCGACGAGGGCCTCGACCCGGCGGACGCCGGAGCCGATCGACGACTCGCCCAGCAGCTTCACCAGGCCCAGCTGGGCGGTGTTGTGGACGTGCGTGCCGCCGCACAGCTCCTTGGAGAAGTCGCCGATGGTGACGACGCGCACGCGGTCGCCGTACTTCTCGCCGAACTCGGCGATGGCGCCCTGCTTCTTGGCGTCCTCCATGCTCATGACCTCGGCGTGCACGTCCAGCTCGCGCGAGAGCACCTCGTTGATCTTCTGCTCGACGTCGGTGAGGACGGCGCCGGGCACGGCGGTCGGCGAGCCGAAGTCGAAGCGGAAGCGGCCCGGGGAGTTCTCCGAACCGGCCTGGGCGGCGGTCGGGCCGAGGGCGTCGCGCAGCGCCTGGTGGGTGAGGTGAGTGGCGCTGTGGGCGCGGGCGATGGCCCGGCGGCGGGTCACGTCGATCGCGGCGTAGGCGCCGGAGCCGACCACGACCTCGCCGACCTGGACGACGCCCTTGTGGACCACGACACCGGGCACCGGCTTCTGGACGTCGCGGACCTCGACGACGGCGCCGGACTCCAGCTTGATCCGGCCGGTGTCGGCGAGCTGACCGCCGCCCTCGGCGTAGAAGGGGGTGCGGTCCAGGACGATCTCGACCTCGTCACCCTCGTGGGCGGCGGGCGCCGAGACGCCGTTCACCAGCAGGCCGACGACGGTGGACTCACCCTCGGTGGAGCGGTAGCCGGTGAACTCGGTGGCGCCGGAGGCGTCGGCGACGGCGCGGTAGGCGGAGAGGTCGGCGTGGCCGTGCTTCTTGGCCTGGGCGTCGGCCTTGGCGCGCTCCCGCTGCTCCTTCATCAGGCGGCGGAAGCCGTCCTCGTCCACGGAAAGGCCCTGCTCGGCGGCCATCTCCAGGGTGAGGTCGATCGGAAAGCCCCAGGTGTCGTGGAGCAGGAACGCCTTGTCGCCGGCGAGGACCGTGCCACCGGCCTGCTTGGTCTCGGTGACCGCGGTGTCGAGGATGTTGGTGCCGGCCTTCAGCGTCTTGAGGAAGGCGGCCTCCTCGGCGAGGGCGACGGTCTCGATGCGGCGGCGGTCCTCCAGCAGCTCCGGGTACTGCTGGCCCATCGTCTTGATGACGGTGTCCAGCAGCTCGGCGACGACCGGGCCGGTGGCGCCGAGCAGCCGCATGTTGCGGATGGCGCGGCGCATGATGCGGCGCAGGACGTAGCCGCGGCCCTCGTTGCCCGGGGTGACGCCGTCACCGATGAGCATCGTGGAGGTGCGCATGTGGTCGGCGACGACGCGGAGCGAGACGTCGGTGTCGGTGGTGGCGCCGTAGCGGACGCCGGTCAGCTCGGTGGCCTTGTCGATGACGACGCGCAGGGTGTCGGTCTCGTACATGTTGCGGACGTCCTGGAGGATCATCGCCAGGCGTTCCAGGCCGAGGCCGGTGTCGATGTTCTTGCTGGGCAGCTCGCCGAGGATCTCGAAGTCCTCCTTGCCGATGCCCTCGCCCCGCTCGTACTGCATGAAGACGAGGTTCCAGATCTCGACGTACCGCTCGTCGTTGACGGCCGGGCCGCCCTCGACGCCGAACTCCGGGCCGCGGTCGTAGTTGATCTCGGAGCACGGTCCGCAGGGGCCGGGGACGCCCATGGACCAGTAGTTCTCCTTCTTGCCCAGGCGCTGGATGCGCTCCTTGGGCACGCCGACGACCTCGTGCCAGATGCGCTCGGCCTCGTCGTCGTCGAGGTAGACGGTGATCCAGAGCTTCTCCGGGTCGAGGCCGTAGCCGCCGTCCTCCTGGGAGCTGGTCAGCAGCTCCCAGGCGTTCTTGATGGCGCCTTCCTTGAAGTAGTCGCCGAAGGAGAAGTTGCCGCACATCTGGAAGAACGTGCCGTGGCGGGTGGTCTTGCCGACCTCTTCGATGTCGGGCGTGCGCACGCACTTCTGCACGCTGGTGGCGCGCGGCCACGGCGGCTTGACCTCGCCGAGGAAGTACGGCTTGAAGGGCACCATGCCCGCGGGGACCAGCAGCAGCGTCGGGTCGTCCGCGATGAGCGACGCCGACGGCACGACGGTGTGCCCGCGCTCCTCGAAGAAGCGCAGCCAGCGGCGGCGGATTTCAGCCGACTCCATCAGTGGTCCTCATTTCCAGTCGGTCCGGCGATCCCGGACGGTCCGGTCGCTCTCGTGGTGGGGTGGGGTGTATCGAGCACCGCGCGGGAGCGCGGTGCGGGGAGTTCGCGGGCGTCACCGGGCGCGGTCAGGCCCAGCGCTTCGTGCAACTGTTCCTCACGGTCCGCCATTCCCGCGCGGACGTCCAGCGCGAAGCGGCGCAGCCGGTGGCCGGTCTCGACGGCCTTGTCCGCGGCCTGGGCGGCGAGGCTGTCGGGCTGCAGCCGGCGCAGCTTGCGGTTGACCTTGGTGGTGGCCCAGACGCCGGCGGCGGCGCCGGTGGTGAACCAGAATGCGCGGCGGAACATCGCGGTGATCAGTCCTTGGAGCGACGGTTGCGGCGCGCGCCGCGGCGGGCGCCGGGGAGGGTACGGCCGACGACGACGGTGCGCTCGGGCTCCGGCGCGCCCTTCTTCCCGATCGCGCGGCGGACGCCGTAGCCGAAGGCGGCGACCTTGACCAGCGGTCCGCCGAAGGCGGAGGAGACGGTCGAGGAGAGCGCGGAGGCGTTGGCGGTGACCTCCTGCACGTCGGAGGCGATGGCGTCGACGCGGGCGAGCTGGGTGTGCGCCGAGCGGACCGTCGCGGACGCGTCGGCGAGCAGCGGAACGGCCTGATCACAGACCTCGGCCACCATCTTCGTCGTCGCCTTGAGGGTCTGCGCGAGCCTCACCAGCACGAGGGCGAGGAACGACACGAGGATCGCCCAGAAGACGGCGACCAGGATCCCCGCCACCTCTCCACCGGTCACGCTGGCACCACTCTCCGAGACTCTCCGACGGGGCATCCGCACTGTCCCGCTCCGGCTTCCGTCCTGCTCGAACGGCACCCTTGACCCTATCGCGCCGGAACGGCGCGGCCGACCGGATTTGCGGGCGGGGGACGGGGCCGGAGGGAAGGCGACCGGCCGATTGTACGGTCCGGGCGGCGGCCGCCCCGCGCACGGTCGGCACCTGCTCCCGCCTCCGGGAACGGCAACGGCCCGCCGCACCGTCCCCGCGAGCTGCGGGGAGGGTCGGCGGGCCGGAAGGTGCCGGTGGCTACGCCTTGATCAGCGGGCGTAGTACTCGACGACGAGCTGCTCGTCGCAGATCACCGGGATCTCCTTGCGGTTGGGGTCCCGGTCGAGGCGGAACGCCAGCGCCTGGAGGTTGACCTCCAGGTAGCGGGGGGTCTCGCCGTCGGGGGCGTAGCCGCCCTCGCGCGCCACCTGGAAGGGGTGCTTCTCGCGGCTGCGCTCGCGGACCATCACGACGTCGCCGGGGCGGACGCGGAAGGAGGGCTTGTCGACCTTGCGGTCGTTCACGGCGATGTGGCCGTGGACGACCATCTGGCGCGCCTGGTAGATCGTGCGGGCGATGCCCGAACGCAGGACGAGCGCGTCCAGACGGCGCTCCAGCTCGACGATGAGGGCTTCGCCCGTCTTGCCTTCGACCTTCCGAGCGCGGTCGTAGGCACGCGCCATCTGGCGCTCGCTGATGTCGTACTGCGCACGCAGACGCTGCTTCTCCAGCAGCCGGACCTTGTAGTCACTGTTCTGCTTGCGGCCACGGCCGTGCTCGCCGGGCGGGTAGGGACGGGCCTCGAAGTACTTGACGGCCTTCGGCGTCAGGGCGATGCCGAGCGCGCGGGACTTCTTGACCTTGGGACGCGACTGGTTCACGCGGAACGGACCTCCGTGTAAGTTAGGTGAGGCTTACCTTAGCGCGAGGAGAACGCATGTTTCGACCTGGGATCCCCCTGCCCGATGCCGCTCAGGGCACCGAGGCGGGTCAGCCGCGTCCCGTGGAAGACGCCCGGCCATCGGCGGCCGAGCGCGTACGTACCCTCGTCGAGTCCAATGGTATGGGTTCACTGAGCATTCCCGGAGTCGAGGACCCCGACCCGAGCGGGCTCTCGGCACCGGTCTGCCGGACCGTGACACCCGAGGGAGACGTGCTGTTGCTGGCTCCTGGCGACTGCGCGGCCGCCCGCGCCGCCGCATACGCGCAGGACGACGACCTGGCAGCCGTGATGGAGATCACCGATGTCGCGCCGGTTTCCGTGCCCCATCGCGTCCGCGGCCGCGCCTGGGTGGCGGGCTGGCTCACCCCCGTACGCAACGCCGACCGGGCCCGCTGCGCGGCGCTGCTCGCCGAGCGGCACCCCGTCGGCGAGCTCCTCGGGTTCGGTGAGGCCGTCCAGCCGCAGCCGGCGCCCGGGATCCCCGGGCGGGCCGGCTGGATGATGCTCCGGCTGGAGGTCGGCGAATGCGCGGTGGACGACCTGTGGGGCGCCGAGAGCGCCGAGCCGGAGGAGTTCGCCGCGGCCGTGCCCGATCCGCTCGTCGGGCACGAGGCCGAACTGCTGCAGCATCTGCACTCCGCGCACGGACCGCAGGTCCGCGGGTTGTGCGGGCTGCTCGGCGAGCGGAGCGGCGCCGTGTGCGGCGTCCGCGACCAGGCCACGCCGGTGGCCCTGGACCGCTTCGGGCTGCGGGTGCGCTTCACCGGCGAGGGGCAGGCGCCTTTCGACGCGCGCTTCGACTTCCCCGAGCCCGTCCGCGACGTGGCCGAGCTGCGGCGCGCGATGCACGCGCTCTTCGAGGCCGCGGAGGGGTGACGCCCCAGGGGCCCGGCGCCGCGGGCCGCCGCCGGATCCCCGCGGCGGCCCGCCGGGCTCAGCCCTCCGCGCCGCCGCCGCGCAGCCGCGCCCGGACCCGGTCGGCGACCTCCGCGTACCGCGCCTCGGCGCCGTGCCGGGTCGGGGCGTAGTACCGCTTGCCGTGCACCGCGTCCGGGGCGTACTGCTGGGCCGCGATGCCGCCCGGCAGATCGTGCGGGTACAGATAGCCCTTGCCGTGGCCCAGCTTCTCGGCGCCCTTGTAGTGGCCATCGCGCAGATGTGCTGGAACGGGACCGGCCTGACCTGCGCGGACGTCGGCGAGCGCCGCATCTATCGCCAGGTAGGCGGCATTGGACTTGGGGGCCAGCGCGAGCGCGATGGTGGCCTGGCTCAGCGTGATCCGGGCCTCCGGGAAGCCGATCATGGCGACCGCCTGCGCCGCGGCCACCGCCGTCTGCAGCGCGGACGGATCGGCCAGCCCGATGTCCTCGCTCGCCGAGATCATCAGCCGCCGGGCGATGAACCGCGGATCCTCCCCCGCCTCGATCATGCGCGCCAGATAGTGCAGCGCGGCGTCGACGTCGGAGCCCCGGATGGACTTGATCAGCGCGCTGGCGACGTCGTAGTGCTGATCGCCGTCCCGGTCGTACTTCACGGCGGCGCGGTCGACGGACTCCTCCAGCGTCTGGAGGGTGATCTCCGCCTCGCCCTTCGCCAGCGCCGAGCCCGCGCCCGCCTCCAGCGCCGTCAGCGCGCGCCGGGCGTCGCCGCCGGCGATCCGCAGCAGATGCGCCTCGGTGTCCTCGGGCAGCGTCACCGCGCCGCCCAGGCCGCGCTCGGCGGTCAGCGCCCGGCGCAGCAGCCCCCGCAGGTCGTCGTCGGTGAGCGGCTCCAGGGTGAGCAGCAGCGAGCGGGAGAGCAGCGGGGAGATCACCGAGAAGTAGGGGTTCTCGGTGGTGGCGGCGATCAGGGTGACCCAGCGGTTCTCCACCGCGGGGAGCAGGGAGTCCTGCTGGGCCTTGCTGAAGCGGTGGATCTCGTCGAGGAAGAGGACGGTCTCCTTGCCGAAGCCGCCCGCGGCGCGGCGCGCGCCGTCGATGACCGCCCGCACTTCCTTGACACCCGCGGTGATCGCCGACAGCTCCACGAACCGCTTGTTGGTCGCCTGGCTGACGACGTACGCGAGGGTGGTCTTGCCGATGCCGGGCGGGCCCCAGAGGAACACCGAGGACGGGCCGGCCGGCCCGCCGCTGCCTTCCCCCACCAGCCGCCGCAGGGGCGAGCCGGGCTTGAGCAGATGCTGTTGGCCCACGACCTCGTCGAGGGTGCGCGGGCGCATCCGTACGGCGAGCGGGGACCCGGCGGGGTCCTTCTCCTGACGGTCTTCGGCAGCGGCGGTGAACAGGTCGGGCTCCACGCTCACGAGCCTATGTCACCCCACTGACAACGCCGCCCGGCCGCCTGCCCGCACGGGGCCGGCGGCCGGGCGGACCCGGGCACGGAGGAGGTCAGAGCAGCGAGGACCAGTACGACCACCAGCGGGTGAGGATCAGCAGCGCGATGGTGCCGTACCAGAGCACCGGGACCACCCAGTGGAACTCCAGCACCGCGCCGCGTACCCCGGCGGGCACCGGGATGATCCGGTGCTTGATGTTGTGGACGGTGGTGTACCAGAACATCAGGAGCGTGGCGCACCAGGTGAGCGTGCACCACAGGCACAGGGCGTTGATGGAGTAGAGCGACTGCGTCATCAGCCACATGCAGAACACCGTGCCCAGCAGGGAGCCGATGTTGAGGCCGATCCAGTAGAAGCGGCGGTAGCGGGCGCCCGCCAGGAGACCGACGCCGATCGCGACGACCACGGGGAAGGCGATCATCCCGGCCATCGGGTTCGGGAACCCGAAGACCTCGGCCTGATTGCTCTGCATCACGCTGCCGCAGGAGATGATCGGGTTGAAGCTGCACGCGGGCTTGAAGTTGGGGTCCTTCAGCAGCTCGATCTTGTCGGTCGTGATGACCCAGGACGCCAGGATGCCCAGCGCACCGGTGATCACCAGCAACCAGGAGAATCCGCGGCCCGCCCCGATGGTTCCGCGGTCGCCGTCGCGGTCGTCGTCGGTGGACACGTCGTCAAGCGCTGTCGTCGTCATATCGCGGTTCCGTCGATCCCTTGTGGGGTGGGGTGGACAAGCGGGCCCGCGGGCAGCGGCCGCGCCCACATTCTGCCCCACCCGTCGCGCATGCCACCGTTCGAAGGACATAAAGAGGAGCGTCCGCGGGGAGGCGCCGACCGCTCCGTACACGCCCCGGCACCGCCCGTGCCACCGCCCCGGACCGCGCCGTCGCCGCATCGCGCGCCGCGCCTGCCCGCCGTGGGCAGCGGAGGAACCGACCCGGAGGGTGAACGGCCGGGCGCGGCCTTGACGCGGGCGGCGGCCCCGGGAGCGGCACGGGGGCCGGGGCCGGGCCGCCCGAAGGCGCCCGCCCCGGCCCCCGCCGGCAGTCTCGTCCCGGCAGGTCAGCCCAGCGTGCGGCGGACCTCGTCGACCACCGCGTCCAGCGGCACGGCGGTCTGCTCGCCGCTCTCCAGGTTCTTCAGCTGGACGACGCCCTCGGCCAGATCGCGCTCACCGGCGACCAGCGCCAGCCGGGCGCCGGAGCGGTTGGCCGACTTCATGGCGTTCTTCAGGCCCTTGCCGCCGAAGGCGAAGTCCGTCGCGATCCCGGCCTTGCGCAACGCGGTGACCTGGCCGAACAGCACCCGGCGGGCCTCCTCGCCGAGCGGGACCGCGTAGACCGCGGTGGCCGCCGGGATGTCGAGCGTGACGCCCTCGGCCTCCAGTGCCAGCACCGTGCGGTCCACGCCGAGCGCCCAGCCGACGGACGGCAGCGCCGGGCCGCCGATCATCTCGGACAGGCCGTCGTAGCGGCCGCCGCCGCCCACCGCGGACTGCGAGCCGAGGCCGTCGTGGACGAACTCGAAGGTGGTGCGGGTGTAGTAGTCGAGACCGCGCACCAGGTTGGCGTCGTCCTCGAAGGCGACGCCCGCCGCGGTCAGCAGCTCGCGGACCTGCTCGTGGTACGCCTTGCACGCCTCGCAGAGGTAGTCGCCGAGCGCCGGGGCGCCGGTCAGCTGCTTGCGGACGGACTCCCGCTTGTCGTCGAGGACCCGCAGCGGGTTGATGTCGACGCGGCGGCGGGTGTCGTCGTCCAGGTCGAGGCCGCGCAGGAACTCCTGGAGGGCGGCGCGGTAGACCGGGCGGCACTCCTTGTCGCCGAGCGAGTTGAGCAGGATGCGGAAGTCGCGCAGCCCCAGCGAGCGGTACGCCTGGTCGGCGAGGATGATCAGCTCGGCGTCGAGCGCCGGGTCCTCCGCGCCGATGGCCTCCGCGCCGACCTGCGAGAAGTGGCGGTAGCGGCCCTTTTGCGGACGCTCGTAGCGGTAGTACGAGCCGGAGTACCAGAGCTTGACGGGGAGGTTGCCGCCCTTGTGGAGGTTGGCCTCCAGCGCCGCGCGCAGCACGGAGGCGGTGCCCTCGGGGCGCAGCGCCAGCCGGTCGCCGCCCTTGGTCTCGAAGGCGTACATCTCCTTGGTCACGATGTCGGTGGACTCGCCGACGCCGCGGGCGAACAGCTCGACGTTCTCGAAGCCGGGCGTCTCGATGTAGCCGTAGCCGGAGTTGCGCAGCGGTGCGGAGATCGCCTCGCGGACCGCGAGATAGGTCGCGGAGTTCGGGGGAAGCAGGTCGTACGTGCCCTTGGGGGCCTGAAAGGTGCTCACGGAAAGTCTCGTCACATTCCTCGTCGCGGAGGGGCGGTGGTGCCCTCTCCGAGGCCGGCGGCCAGCTCCCGCAGATAGGGGTTGCCGGCGCGCTCGCGGCCGATGGTGGTCTGGGGGCCGTGGCCGGACAGGACGACGGTCGAGTCCTCCAGCGGCAGGCACACGCGTGCCAGCGACCGCAGGATCTCGGCGTGGTCGCCGCCCGGCAGGTCGGTGCGTCCGATGGAGCCGGCGAACAGCAGGTCGCCCGAGAAGAAGACCGGCGGGATGTCGGCCTGCTCGGGCATCCGGAAGGTCACCGACCCCTTGGTATGGCCCGGTGCGTGCGCGACGGAGAACTCCATCCCGGCCAGCTGCAGGGTGCTGCCATCCGTCAGCTCCTTGACGTCGTCCGGCTCCCCCACCGTCAGCTCGCCCATGAGCGGGGCACCGATGGCCCGGCCGAGCGCCTTCTCCGGGTCGCTCATCATGTAGCGGTCCTCGGGGTGGATCCAGGCGGGTACGTCGTGCGCACCGCACACCGGGACGACCGAGGCGACGTGGTCGATGTGGCCGTGGGTGAGGACGACCGCGACGGGCTTGAGGCGGTGCTTGGCGACCGCCTCCTCGACGCCCTGTGCGGCGCGGTGGCCCGGGTCGATGATCACGCACTCCTCGCCGGCGGCGGGGGCGACCAGATAGCAGTTGGTCCCCCAGGCCCCGGCGGGGAACCCGGCAATCAGCACGTTCGTCCTTAAAGGTCGTGGGGTCGGGCGCCTCGCGCAGGCGGCCGCTCCCGGAACAACTCGGCAGCTCCAGAGCCTACCGGCGCACCTGTGGCGGCGGCGAACCCGTATACGGTACGGCCACGGCCCACGACCTGGGGCGCCGAGACCTCTGCCCCCGGCCGAGGGCTGTTCCGTCCCCCTGGCGGGCGCACGACAGGGATCACGGGACAGCCTCCGGCCGCCGGGGCGACCGAGCGCGGCACGCAGTGCAGGACAGGAGACGACCGGTGGTCAGCAGCGATCAGCGACGGCGGCAGCTCGCCAGGGAGAAGTACGCGCGCCAGCAGCAGCGCCGCGCCGAGGCCCGGCAGAAGGCCAAACGCCGCAACGTCATCATCGCGGGCGTCCTCGCCGTGGTCGTCGCCGCGGGCGGTGCCGCGTACGCCACCGCCGGGCTGGCCGGCGGCGATCAGGACGACGCGGTGGCCGCCGCCCCCACGAAGCCGGCCGATCCGTGCGCCCGTCCCGGGAAGGGCGAGGCGTCGAAGAAGACGTGGAAGAAGGAGCCGGAGATGTCCGTGGACACCTCCGCGACGTACACCGCGAAGCTGCGGACCACCTGCGGCGAGATCGATCTGCGGCTGGACGCCGCCAAGGCGCCGCACACGGTGAACTCCTTCGCCTTCCTCGCGAAGCAGGGCTACTTCGACCACAGCCGCTGCCACCGGCTCGTGGACTCCGGCATCTACGTCCTGCAGTGCGGCGACCCGACCGGCACCGGCCGCGGCACCCCCGGCTACACGATCCCGGACGAGAATCTGAAGGACCCGCGGCTGAAGGGCGACGTCTACCCGGCGGGCACGGTCGCGATGGCCAACCGCTACGACGGGAAGCACGACAAGACCCGCAACACCGGCGGCAGTCAGTTCTTCCTCGTCTACCAGGACAGCAAACTGCCGCCGAACTACACGCCGTTCGGCCGGATCACCGGCGGCACCGACGTGCTGAAGAAGATCACCGACGCCGGTTCCTCGCCCGATCCCGAGACCGGCGACACCGCCCCCAACGCCACCGTCGTCATCAACAAGGCGACGGTCACTCCCTCCTGAGCTGGGGACCGATGGAATTCGGTCGTGCTGGATGCGGACAGCCGACCGCCGGGTCGCCTAGATTGGCGTATGTGGAGGGTGCCTGCTCCGACGGCCGGCCCCTCTCCCGCAAGACAGCCCGTCGGACCGGCCGGGGCGCAGCCCCGGCGGACAGAAACTGTGGACGACGCCGGGGGGCCGCACGCCCCGTCGGTGTCATGTGGAGGAGGCGCTGTGAGCAGCGACCCATGGGGCCGCGTCGATGAGACGGGGACCGTGTACGTGCGTACCGCCGATGGCGAGCAGGTCGTCGGATCGTGGCAGGCGGGAACCCCCGAGGAGGCTCTCGCCTACTTCGAGCGCAAGTACGAGGGCCTGGTCGTCGAGATCGGCCTCCTGGAGCGCCGGGTCAAGACCACCGACCTGTCGGCGAAGGACGCGACGGCCGCGATCGACCATCTGCGCAAGCAGGTCGACGAGCACCACGCGGTGGGTGACCTGGAAGCGCTGAGGAAGCGGCTCGACGCGCTGGTCGCCACCGTCGACGCGCGGCGCGAGGAGCGCAAGGCGCAGAAGGCGAAGCAGAGCGACGAGGCCCGGCTGGCCAAGGAGAAGCTGGTCGCCGAGGCCGAGGAGCTGGCCGCCAGTGAGCAGTGGCGGGCGGCGGGTGAGCGGCTGCGCGCGCTGGTCGACACCTGGAAGGGCCTGCCGCGGCTGGACCGCAAGGCGGACGACGAGCTGTGGCACCGCTTCTCGCACGCCCGCTCGGCGTTCTCCAAGCGGCGCAAGGCGCACTTCGCGTCGCTGGACGCGCAGCGCGAGGAGTCCCGCAAGGCCAAGGAGAAGCTGGTCGCCGAGGCGCAGGCGCTGTCGAACTCGACGGACTGGGGGGCCACCGCCGCCCGGTACCGCGAGCTGATGGCGGAGTGGAAGGCCGCGGGCCGCGCCCAGCGCGAGCACGAGGACGACCTGTGGAACCGCTTCCGCGGGGCGCAGGACGTCTTCTTCCAGGCGCGCAGTGAGGTCTTCGCCGAGCGCGACGCCGAGCAGCGGGAGAACCTGACCCGCAAGGAGGAGCTGGCCGCCGAGGCGGAGAAGCTGCTGCCGGTCACCGACCTCAAGGCGGCGCGGGCCGCGTTCCGTTCGGTCAACGAGCGGTGGGAGGCCATCGGGCACGTCCCGCGGGACGCCCGCCCGAAGATCGAGGGCCGGATGCACGCCGTCGAGCGCGCCATCCAGGACGCCGAGGAGGCCGAGTGGCGGCGGACGAACCCGGAGGCGCGGGCCCGGGCCGCGGGCCTGACGGGTCAGCTGCAGGACGCGGTCGACAAGCTGGAGAAGCAGATCGAGACCGCGCGCGCGGCCGGTAACACCGCCAAGGCCGACAAGCTCGGCCGGGAGCTGGCGGGCCGCAAGGCGCTGCTCGACCAGGCGCTGAAGGGCCTGGAGGAGTTCGGCGGCTGAGCCCCGGAACACGCGGGAACCCCCGCTCGGGCCTACGGGTCCGGGCGGGGGTTCTCTCGTATCGGGGCCGGTGCCGCCCTCAGGGCCGTCGCGCGGACGTCACCCGGTACACGTCGTAGACGCCCTCCACACCGCGGACCGCCTTCAGGACGTGGCCCAGGTGCTTGGGGTCGCCCATCTCGAAGGTGAAGCGGGAGGTGGCGACGCGGTCGCGGGAGGTCTGGACGGCCGCGGAGAGGATGTTGACGTGCTGGTCGGACAGGACGCGGGTGACGTCCGACAGCAGCCGGGAGCGGTCCAGCGCCTCCACCTGGATGGCGACGAGGAAGACGGAGGACTGGGTGGGCGCCCACTCGACCTCCAGGATCCGCTCCGGCTGCCGGGAGAGGGAGTCGACGTTGACGCAGTCGGCGCGGTGAACCGATACGCCACTGCCGCGCGTGACGAACCCGATGATCGGGTCGCCCGGCACCGGGGTGCAGCAGCGGGCCAGCTTCACCCAGACGTCGTCGACGCCCTTGACCACCACACCGGGGTCGGCGCTGGAGCGCCGCTTGGAGCGCCGGATCGGGGTGGACTCGGCGATGTCCTCGGTCGCCTCCTCCTGCCCGCCGAGCGCCTGCACCAGCTTCTGGACGACGCTCTGGGCGGCGACATGGCCCTCGCCGATCGCCGCGTAGAGCGAGGAGATGTCCGGGTAGCGCATCTCGTGCGCCAGGGTGACCAGCGAATCGCCGGTCAGGATGCGCTGGATCGGGAGGTTCTGCTTGCGCATGGCGCGGGCGATGGCGTCCTTGCCCTGCTCGATCGCCTCGTCGCGGCGCTCCTTGGAGAACCACGCACGGATCTTGTTGCGGGCGCGCGGGGACTTGACGAAGCTCAGCCAGTCGCGCGAGGGGCCGGCGCCGGGCGCCTTGGAGGTGAAGACCTCCACCAGATCGCCGTTGTCCAGCGTCGATTCGAGCGGCACCAGCCGCCCGTTGACGCGGGCGCCTATCGTGCGGTGGCCGACCTCGGTGTGGACGGCGTACGCGAAGTCGACGGGGGTGGCGCCGGCGGGCAGCGCTATGACGTCGCCCTTCGGGGTGAAGACGAAGACCTCGTTGCGGGAGAGGTCGAAGCGGAGCGACTCCAGGAACTCGCCCGGGTCCTCGGTCTCCTTCTGCCAGTCGAGCAGCTGCCGCAGCCAGGCCATGTCGTTGACGGTGTCGCCCTTGCCGCCCGCGCCCTTGGGGACGTCGGTGCGCACCTTGGAGGCACCGGCGACGGCCTCCTGCTTGTACTTCCAGTGCGCGGCGATGCCGTACTCGGCGCGGCGGTGCATGTCGAAGGTGCGGATCTGCAGCTCGACGGGCTTGCCCGCGGGCCCGATGACCGTCGTGTGCAGCGACTGGTACATGTTGAACTTCGGCATCGCGATGTAGTCCTTGAACCGGCCGGGGACCGGATTCCATCGCGCGTGGACGGTGCCGAGCGCCGCGTAGCAGTCGCGGACGGTGTCCACGAGGACGCGGATGCCGACCAGGTCGTAGATCTCCGCGAAGTCCCGGCCGCGGACGATCATCTTCTGGTAGACGCTGTAGTAGTGCTTGGGGCGGCCGGTGACGGTGGCCTTGATGCGGGCGGCGCGCAGATCGGCCTGGACCTCGTCGGTCACTATGGCCAGGTACTCGTCGCGCTTGGGGGCCCGCTCGGCGACGAGGCGGACGATCTCGTCGTACATCTTGGGGTAGAGGATCGCGAAGGCGAGGTCCTCCAGCTCCCACTTGATGGTGTTCATGCCCAGCCGGTGCGCCAGCGGGGCGTAGATCTCCAGCGTCTCGCGGGCCTTCTTCTCCTGCTTCTCCCGCTTGAGGTAGCGCATGGTGCGCATGTTGTGCAGGCGGTCGGCGAGCTTGATGACGAGGACGCGCGGGTCCTTGGCCATCGCCACGACCATCTTGCGGACGGTCTCGGCCTGCGCCGCCTCGCCGAACTTCACCCGGTCGAGCTTGGTGACGCCGTCGACGAGCAGCGCGACCTGGTCGCCGAAGTCGCGGCGCAGGGTGTCGAGGCCGTACTCGGTGTCCTCGACGGTGTCGTGCAGCAGCCCGGCCATGAGGGTGGCCGGATCCATGCCCAGCTCGGCGAGGATCGTGGTCACCGCGAGCGGGTGGGTGATGTACGGATCGCCGCTCTTGCGCTTCTGGCCGCGGTGCCAGCGCTCGGCGACCTGGTAGGCCCGCTCGATCTGCCGGAGCGTGGCCGCCTCGATCTTGGGGTCGTTGCTCCGCACCACGCGCAGCAGCGGCTCCAGGACCGGGTTGTACGGGCTGGAGCGCTGCACGCCGAGGCGGGCCAGACGGGCGCGGACGCGGCTGGAGGAGCCGGAGCGCCCGGCGGCCGCGGGCGGCGCCGGCTTGGCGACCGAGGTCGGCGTCGGCCGGACGGCCGGGGGCCCGGACCCGGGGGCCGGGGGCCGCGGCGTGGCCGGTTCGGGGGCTTGCGGCCGGGCGGACGGCTGCTGCTCGGGGGCGTCCGGCCGTGCTCCGCCACCGGCGGGGGACGTACCGGGCCCGGGCGCGGCTGCGTCGCGGGCGGCGTCCCGGCGTTCGGGCTGCGCACCCGCGGGGCCTGCGGCCCGCGGCTTCGGCTCGTTCCCCGACGCGTCGGCGGCACCCGCCGGATGCGGCCGGGGGGAGAGCGGCTGGGCCTCGTCTGGCAAGAGCACTCCTCAAGCGGTTCCGGACCACAAGGCCACGATCGCGCCACGACCGGGCCGGGATGCCATCGTATCGGCCTGGCCGCCGGTCCTCTCCTGCGACCGTGACGGCGGACACAGCAGCGGCGCCGGGGCGCCCGGGGAGATGTTCCCCGAACGCCCCGGCGCCGTGGTGGTGCCGGACGGGCTCAGACCGTGACCAGGGCCTCCAGCGGGGCGCCCTTCAGCGTGGACTCCAGCCGCTTGCGGCCCGCCAGGAAGCCCAGCTCCATCAGGACCGCCAGGCCCGCGACCTCCGCGCCCGCGCGCCGCACCAGCTGGAGCGAGGCGTCGGCGGTGCCGCCGGTGGCGAGCACGTCGTCGATGACCAGCACCCGGTCGCCCGGCTCCAGCGCATCGGCGTGGATCTCGATCTCGGCCCGGCCGTACTCCAGGTCGTACGTCTGGCCCAGGGTCGCACCGGGCAGCTTGCCGGCCTTGCGGACCGGGACGAAGCCGACGCCGGCGCGGACGGCGGCGGGGGCGGCCAGTATGAAGCCGCGCGCCTCCAGACCGGCGATCTTGTCCGCGCGGTGGCGTACGCACAGCTCGGCGAGGGCGTCGGTGAGCTGCCCGAACGCTTCCGGGTCCGCGAGCAGCGGGGTGATGTCCTTGAACACCACGCCCGGCTCCGGGTAATCGGGCACGTCGGTGATCCGGCTGAGCAGCAGCTCCCGCAGAGCCGCCGGGGCGGTCATCGGCGCTTTCCGGACGTACGGCCGCGACCGCGGCTGCGGGCGGCGGGCTGCGAGCGGGGGCCGACGAGACCGGCTGCGGCCGGGTCGTCGCCCCGCTCGGCGTCGCCGTCCTGCGGCTCCGTCTCCTTGGCGGCGGCGGAGGCGCGCTTGGCCTGGACCCGCTTGGCCAGCGCCTTCATCTGCGGCTCGGTGTTCTTCAGGTCGGAGACCAGCGGGGTCGCGATGAAGATCGAGGAGTACGCACCGGCGGCGAGGCCGACGAAGAGGGCGAGCGAGATGTCGTTGAGCATCCCGGCGCCCAGCACACCGCCACCGACGAACAGCAGACCGGCGACCGGCAGCAGCGCGACGACGGTGGTGTTGATCGAGCGGACCAGCGTGCCGTTGATCGAGCGGTTGGCGACCTCGCTGTAGGTGAAGCGGGTCTGCTTGGTGATGCCCTGGGACGCTTCCTTGAGGCTGTCGAAGACGACGACCGTGTCGTAGAGGGAGTATCCGAGGATGGTGAGCAGACCGATCACCGTGCCCGGGGTGACCTCGAAGCCGATCAGGGCGTAGACGCCGACGGTGATCGTCAGGTCGTGGATCAGCGCGATCAGGGCGGCGAGCGCCATCCGCCACTCGAAGGCGATGGCGAGGTAGATGACCACGAGGACCATGAAGATCCCCAGACCCAGCCAGGCCTTGTTGGCGATCTCCTCGCCCCAGCTCGGGCCGACGAGCTGGGTGTTGATCTCCTTGACCGGGACCTTCAGGTCCGCGGCCAGCTTCTCCTGGACCGGGACCGCCTGCTGGGTGTCCAGACCGCTGATCTGGATGCGCAGGGCGCCGCCGCCGAGCTTCTGCACCACGGCCTGGTGACCGCCGGACGCGGACTCGGCGAGGTGCTGGGCCTCGGAGGCGGAGACGGAGGTCTTCGGCGTGGTGAGGACCGCGCCGCCGGAGAACTCGATGCCCATGTTCAGGCCGCGCACCGCCAGGCCGACGATGGCCACGACGGTGATGAGGATCGAGATGCCGTACCAGATCTTCCGCTTGCCGATGAAGTCGTAGCCGACCTCACCGCGGTAGAGCCGGGCGCCGAGGTTGCCGAGCTTGGACATCTCACGCCTCCTTCGTCTGGGTGGGGGCGGCGGTACGACGGCGGCGCAGCGGGGGCCGGGCGCCCAGGCGCTGCGGGTCGAGGCCGGACCAGGGGTGGCCGTTGGCGAAGAACTTGCGGCGGGCCAGCAGCGTCATCAGCGGCTTGGTGAAGAAGAACACCACGACGACGTCGAGGAGCGTGGTCAGACCGAGGGTGAACGCGAAGCCCTGGACCTTGCCGACGGTGACGACGAAGAGCACCGCGGCGGCCAGGAACGACACGAAGTCGGAGACCAGGATCGTGCGGCGGGCCCGCGGCCAGCCGCGCTCGACGGCCGGTCGCAGCGTGCGGCCCTCACGGATCTCGTCCCGGATGCGCTCGAAGTAGACGATGAACGAGTCGGCGGTGATACCGATGGCGACGATGGCGCCGCAGACCGCCGGGAGGTTCAGCGCGAAGCCGATGGCGGGGCCGAGCAGCGTCATGATCGTGTACGTCAGGACCGCCGAGACGCCGAGGCTGGCCAGGGCGACCAGCGCCAGGCCGCGGTAGTAGGCGACGAGGTAGACGACGACCAGCGCGAGGCCGATCGCACCGGCGACCAGACCGGCGTCCAGCTGCTCACCGCCGAGCGCCGCGGTGACGGTCGTCTCGTCGGCGATCTTGAAGGAGAGCGGCAGGGCGCCGTACGACAGCATGTTGCCGAGGTCCTCGGCGCTCTGCTGGGTGAAGCCGCCGGAGATGGTGGCGCTGCCGCCGTTGAGCCGCTGGCTGACGCGCGGGTCGGAGACGACCGCGCCGTCCAGGACGATCGCGAACTGGTTCTGCGGCTGCATCTTGGTGGCCAGCTGGCCGGTGATGTCCGCGAACTTCTTGCCGCCGTCGGAGGTGAAGTCCATCTGGACGATCCAGCCCTGGCCGGTCTGTCCGTCGAAGACGGCCTTGGCGTCCTTGACGTCGGTGCCCTCGACGCCGACCGGGCCGAGCACGTACTTCTGCGAGCCGTCGTCCTTGCAGGCCACGACCGGGTCGCTCGGCTTGGCGCCGGCGGCCTTCTCACCGGCGAGCGCGCGATTTTGCTTGGTGGAGCAGTCCAGCGCGGCGAGCTGCTTCTGGAGCGCCGCCGGGATGCCCTCCTGGCCCGGGACGGGCGGCGTCGCGGGCGTCTGCGGCTTCTGCGAGGCGGAGCCGCCTGGTGTGGGGTCCTTCTTCAGGGCGTCCGTGACGGCGCGGCCCCGGGTGGTGGCGCTCGCGTCGGGCTTCGGGTCGTCGCCCTGCTTGCCGTCGGCGGCCTTGTCGTCCGTGGCCTTGCCGTCGGTCCCGTTCTTGCCGCCGGTGTCCTTGCCGCCCTGCTTGCCGCCCGCCGAGGGGGTACCGGACGGCTGCTCGGGGGTCTTGCCGCCCGCGGTGGTGGTGAGCACCGGGCGGAAGCCGAGCTGGGCGGTGGTGCCGACCTGCTGGCGGGACTGGGCCGCGTCCGTCCCCTTGGGGATGTTCACGATGATGTGGTCGGTGCCCTGGGTCTGGACCTCGGCCTCGGAGACGCCCAGACCGTTGACGCGCCGCTCCATGATGTCGGCGGCGGTCTTCATGTTGGTCTCGTTGATCGCGTTGGGCTTGCCCGGCTGGTTCTGGGCCTGGAGCGTGAAGCTGGTGCCGCCCGCCAGGTCGATTCCCAGCCGGGGCGCCAGGGTGCCGGAGTAGAACATGCCGCCGACCAGCGCCACCATGGCGATCATGATGAGGACCAGGGTGCGCCCCGGCTTGCCTTGGCCGGCCGGCGCCCTGCGGCCCTTCTTCGGTGCTGCCACCTTCTCGTTTCTCCCTGTCCAACCGCTCGGCGGGGAGTCTCTGCCGAGCGGCCACGAAGTGTTGTGGGGACGTGCCCCCGCCGGAGCCTAGACGGTCACGGAACCGCGGCGCCCGCAGCGGGGCGCATCGCGGTTCCGTGGAAAGGGGCTACTTCGCGTCGGCGTCGCCGGACTTCTTCTCCTCGGCGGACGCGTCCTTCTCAGCAGCGGCGGCCGGGGCCTCGTCGGCGGACTTCTCGTCGGCCGCGGGCTTGTCGGCGGCCGCGGCGTCACCCTTGCCGAGGTCGATCCTGTCGGACTTCTCACCCGAACCGGTGGCGGCGTCGTCGCCGGTCAGCGAGGAGATGTCGTCGGGCACGACCGGGTCGGCGCCGTCGATGATGCGGTTGTACTCCTCGTCGGCGAGGACCGCGCCGACGGCGTTCTTCGCGTAAACGGCGTTCACGCCGGGGGCGACCTCAAGGAGGACCGTCTCGTCGTGGATCTCCTTGACGGTCGCGTACATGCCCCCGATCGTCCGGACGCCGGTGCCCGGCTGCATCTCGTTGCGCATCTGCTGGGCCGCCTGCTGCTTCTTCTTGGCGGACCGGGTCATCAGGAACATGGCCCCGATGAGGACGATGAAGGGGAGGAGAGTCACGGTACTCACGGGACAGAATTCCTTCGCACGACCGCTGAGCCGCGGTCTCGTATAGCGGGGGTGGGAATGCCGGCCCCTGCCGGGACGGCATCGGCGGAGTCTAAGTCAGTCCGCACCGGTGGAACAACGCCCAGCATCGCACCGCAGTTCCTGACCGGGCGAGTCTCCGCGCCGTCACGCCCCGAACAGGCCCTGCTGTCCCGCCCCGCCCGCTTGCTGCTGGGGCGGGACCAGGCCGAGGTGGGCCCACGCCGCGGGGGTCGCGATCCGGCCACGGGGGGTGCGGGCCAGCAGGCCCTCACGCACCAGGAACGGTTCGGCGACCTCCTCGACGGTCTCGCGCTCCTCCCCCACGGCGACCGCGAGGGTGGACAGGCCGACGGGGCCGCCGCCGAAGAGCTTCAGCAGGGCGGTGAGGACGGCGCGGTCGAGGCGGTCCAGGCCGCGGGCGTCGACCTCGTAGACGTCGAGGGCGCGGGAGGCGGTGGCGCGGGTGATCACGCCGTCCGCCTTGACCTGGGCGTAGTCGCGGACGCGGCGCAGCAGGCGGTTGGCGATACGGGGGGTGCCGCGGGAGCGGCCGGCGATCTCGGCGGCGCCCTCGGCGTCGATCTCGACGTCGAGGAGCCCGGCGGAGCGGTGGATGACGCGCTCCAGCTCCGGCGGGGCGTAGAACTCCATGTGGCCGGTGAAGCCGAAGCGGTCGCGGAGCGGGGGCGGCAGCAGACCGGCCCGGGTGGTGGCGCCGACCAGGGTGAACGGCGGGAGTTCGAGGGGGATGGCGGTGGCGCCGGGGCCCTTGCCGACGACGACGTCGACGCGGAAGTCCTCCATCGCCATGTAGAGCATCTCCTCGGCGGGACGCGACATCCGGTGGATCTCGTCGAGGAAGAGGACCTCGCCCTCCTGGAGGGAGGAGAGGATCGCCGCGAGGTCGCCGGCGTGCTGGATGGCGGGGCCCGAGGTGATGCGGATCGGAGCGCCCATCTCGGCGGCGATGATCATCGAGAGGGTGGTCTTGCCGAGGCCAGGGGCGCCGGAGAGCAGGACGTGGTCGGCGGTGGCGCCGCGGGCGCGGGCGGCGCGCAGCACCAGGTCGAGCTGTTCGCGCACCCGCTCCTGGCCGACGAACTCCCCGAGGTCCTTGGGGCGCAGCGCGGCCTCGACCGCGGTGTCCTCGCCGTCGGCGGCGGCGCCGACCAGCCGGTCGGCGGCCAGGGCCGGGTCGGTTGCGGCGGACGGTGCGGTGTCGTCCCAGTTCACTGCGGATTGCCTCGTGGGGTCGGGGCGGCGGGGCCGCCGGGGTGCGTGGGGTCGGGCGCGGCCCGGCGGGGGCCGGGCCGGATGCCTCAGCGGGTGCGGTTGAGGGTCTGCAGCGCCGCCTTGAGGAGCTGCGGGATCTGCGGGGCGCCGCCCTCGGCGACGGCGGCGTCGGCCTGCGGGGTGACGGCGGCGACCGCCTCGTCGGCCTCGCGGGTGGCGTAGCCGAGGCCGATCAGCGCGGCGTGCAGCTGATCGCTCCAGCCGGTGGTGACCGGGGCGGGCGCGCCGCCGGTGCCGAGCGGGGCGCCGAGGCGGTCCTTCAGCTCCAGCAGCAGCTTCTGGGCGCCTTTCTTGCCGATGCCGGGCACGGCGGTGAGCGCCTTCTCGTCGCCGGTGGCGACCGCGCGGCGCAGGGCGTCGGGGGAATGCACGGCGAGCATGGCCTGCGCCAGGCGCGGGCCGACGCCGCTGGCGGTCTGCAGCAGCTCGAAGGTGGCGCGCTCGTCGTCGTCGGCGAAGCCGTAGAGGGTCAGGGAGTCCTCGCGGACGACGAGGGAGGTGGCGAGCCGGGCGGGCTTGCCGATGCGCAGGCCGGAGAGGGTGTCCGGGGTGCACTGGACGGCCATGCCGACGCCGCCGACCTCGACGACGGCGGTGTCCGGTCCGAGGGCCGCGACCGGCCCGGAGACGAAGGCGATCATCGGATGTCCTTCTGGGGAGCGGCCCGGCGGACGCCGGGGGTGCGGACGGGGGGTGCGGCGCGGCGGGCCGCGGCGTGTGCCTGCTGGAGGCGGCCGGCCGCGGGGGCGCGCCAGATGTGGCATATGGCGAGCGCCAGCGCGTCGGCGGCGTCGGCGGGCTTCGGCGGGGCGTCGAGCCGCAGCAGCCGCGTCACCATGGCGCCGACCTGCTCCTTCCCGGCCCGGCCGGAGCCGGTGACCGCGGCCTTGACCTCGCTGGGGGTGTGCAGGGCGACCGGCAGTCCGCGGCGGGCGGCGCAGAGCATGGCGACCGCGCTGGCCTGGGCGGTGCCCATGACCGTACGGACGTTGTGCTGGCTGAACACCCGCTCCACGGCGACGTATTGGGGGCGGTGCTCGTCCAGCCACTGCTCGATGCCGCGCTCGACGAGGACGAGGCGGTCGGCGATCTCGGCGTCGGCGGGGGTGCGGATCACACCGACGCCGGCCATGGTCAGCGGGCGGCCGGCGGCGCCGTCCACGACGCCGACGCCGCAGCGGGTGAGCCCGGGGTCCACGCCCAGTACGCGCACGGTGCCTCTCCTCGGTCGGCCGGCCGGTGCGGGAGCGCCGGCCTGTTCGTGCAGGCTATCGGCTGCCACTGACAACGCGTCGGGTCAGGGCCGCCGGCGCCGCCGCGGGCGGCCCGCCCGGCGCCGGTCAGCCGAAGCGGCCCGCCGGTTCGCACCGGCGGGCCGCTGTCGGTCGTACGGGAGGAACGCCCCGTCAGGCGTCGATCTTGGCCATCGTCTCGTCGGAGACGTCGAAGTTGGCGAAGACGTTCTGCACGTCGTCGCTGTCCTCCAGCGCGTCGATCAGCTTGAAGATCTTGCGCGCGCCCTCTTCCTCCAGCTCGACCTGCATGGTCGGGACGAAGTTGGCCTCGGCCGAGTCGTAGTCGATACCGGCCTCCTGGAGGGCGGTGCGGACCGCGATCAGGTCGGTGGCCTCGCTGAGCACCTCGAAGTTCTCACCGAGGTCGTTGACCTCCTCGGCGCCCGCGTCCAGGACCGCGCCCAGGACGTCGTCCTCGGACAGCTCGGCCTTGGGGACGATCACGACGCCCTTGCGGTTGAAGAGGTACGACACCGAGCCCGGGTCGGCCATCGAGCCGCCGTTGCGGGTCATCGCGACGCGGACGTCGGAGGCGGCACGGTTGCGGTTGTCGGTGAGGCACTCGATGAGCACCGCGACACCGTTGGGGCCGTAACCCTCGTACATGATCGTCTCGTAGTCGGCGCCACCGGCTTCGAGACCCGCGCCGCGCTTGAGCGCGGAGTCGATGTTCTTGTTGGGAACCGACTGCTTCTTCGCCTTCTGGATGGCGTCGAAGAGCGTCGGGTTGCCGTCCGGGTCGGCGCCGCCGGTCCGGGCCGCGACCTCGATGTTCTTGATCAGCTTCGCGAAGAGCTTGCCGCGCTTGGCATCGATCACGGCCTTCTTGTGCTTCGTCGTAGCCCATTTAGAGTGGCCGGACATCCGCCTGTCTCCTTCGCGTAACCCATTGAGAAACCAACGCGTCGATCCTACCGGGAGCGCATCAGGCCGCCGTACGCACCATGTCCACGAAAAAGGCGTGCACACGGTGGTCGCCGGTCAGCTCCGGGTGGAACGACGTGGCGAGGACGTTACCCTGCCGGACGGCCACCGTGTGTCCGTCGTGGCGCGCGAGGACCTCGGCGGCGGCGCCGGTGGACTCGACCCAGGGCGCGCGGATGAAGACGCCGTGGACGGGGCCGCCGGGGATGCCCGCCATGTCGACGGCCGCCTCGAAGGACTCGTTCTGCCGCCCGAAGGCGTTACGGCGGACGATCATGTCGACGCCGCCGAGCGTCTCCTGGTCCGCGCGGGCGTCCAGGAGCTTGCCGGCGACCATGATCATGCCGGCGCAGGTGCCGTAGACCGGGCGGCCGGAGCGGACGAAGTCGCGCAGCGGCTCCAGCATGCCGAAGACGACGGCGAGCTTGGACATCGTGGTGGACTCGCCGCCCGGGATGACGAGTCCGTCGAGGCCGTCCAACTCCTCGGGGCGGCGCACCGGCCGGGCCAGGGCGTCCGCCGCGGCGAGCGCCACCAGGTGCTCGCGGACGTCGCCCTGGAGGGCCAGGACTCCGATGGTGGGGGTGGTCATCTCCGTTTTCACCAGCCGCGGTTGGCGTACCGCTCGGCCTCGGGGAGGGTGTCGCAGTTGATGCCGACCATGGCCTCGCCCAGGTTGCGGGAGACGTCCGCGACGACGCTCGGGTCGTCGTAGAAGGTGGTGGCCTTCACGATGGCGGCGGCGCGCTTGGCCGGGTCGCCGGACTTGAAGATGCCGGAGCCGACGAAGACGCCCTCGGCGCCGAGCTGGCGCATCAGCGCGGCGTCGGCGGGGGTGGCCACGCCACCGGCGGAGAAGAGGACGACCGGCAGCTTGCCCAGCTCGGCGACCTCCTTGACCAGCTCGAAGGGGGCGCGCAGCTCCTTGGCGGCGGCGTACAGCTCGTTGTTGTCGCAGCCGCGCAGCTTGGCGATCTCGCCCTTGATCTGGCGGAGGTGGCGGACCGCCTCGACGACGTTGCCGGTGCCGGCCTCGCCCTTGGAGCGGATCATGGCCGCGCCCTCGGCGATGCGGCGCAGGGCCTCGCCGAGGTTGGTGGCGCCGCAGACGAAGGGGGTGGTGAAGGCCCACTTGTCGGAGTGGTTGACCTCGTCGGCCGGGGTGAGGACCTCGGACTCGTCGATGTAGTCGACGCCGAGGGACTGCAGGACCTGGGCCTCGACGAAGTGGCCGATGCGGGACTTGGCCATGACCGGGATGGAGACGGCGTCGATGATGCCGTCGATCATGTCCGGGTCCGACATCCGGGCGACGCCGCCGTCCTTGCGGATGTCGGCGGGCACCCGCTCCAGAGCCATGACGGCGACGGCGCCGGCGTCCTCGGCGATCTTCGCCTCTTCGGGCGTGACGACGTCCATGATCACGCCGCCCTTGAGCTGCTCGGCCATGCCGCGCTTGACCCGGGCGGTTCCGGTCTCGGGGGTCTGGGGCGTGGTGGGCGTGCTGGACACGGTTGACCTCACTCGATGTGGGTGGTTGCGCTTCTTCACCCACACAACCGTTGGTGAGGGGGCCGCGAAAAGGGCCAATTGGAGGCCGGTGGCTCGTGCCGTCCCGGCGGCCGCCGCAGGTCAGGCGGGGGTGTGCGGGTCCCCGAGGACGGCCGGCGGCTCGTCGTCCATCTCGAAGGCGAGCGGGAACGGCGCGTGTCCGGCGAGGCGGAAGTAGCGCACGAGCCGGTGGCGGCGCACCGCTCGGGCGGCCCGTACGGCGTCGTTGTGGAAGCGGCGGGCCATGGGGACGCGGCGGACGGCGGCGGTCAGCTCCGCGAGGGTCTGCTCGCCGCCGGGCGCCGCGCGCACCGCGTCCACCTGCTCGCGCTCGCCGAGGGTGGCGCGGAGCGCCTGCGTCAGCTCGCTCTCAGCGACCTCGCGGCCGTCCTCCGGTGCCTGCCGGGCGGTGTGTGCGGCCTGGTAGAGGACGATCGAGGCGGCGGGGTCGAGGACGCCGGAGGTGCCGATCTCCTGGGCGACCGAGGCGCGCCGCAGCAGTTGCGCGTCGAGGGCGGCGCGCGCCGCGTCGATGCGGGCGTGCAGCCGGTCGAGGCGGCCCGCGGTCCAGCTCAGGTAGATGCCGATGAGGACGACGACGGCCGCGATCCAGATGAAGGTGGTCACGCGGCGTCACCCTACCGGCCCGCACGGCGTGCCCCGGGGCCGCCGGCGGCGCCGGGGATCACGGACCGTGGCGGACGGTCAGTCCCGGCCGGTGGGTCCGGGGGTGACGGGCCGGCCGGGCTCCGCGCCCTCGGTGACCGTTTCGTAGACCGCGAGGATGTCGGCGCCGACCGTGGACCAGTCGAAGCGCCGTACGTGCCGGGAGCCGCGGGCGCGCAGTTCGGCGCGGCGTGCGGGGTCGCGCAGCAGGCGGACGGCGGCGGCGGCGAGGGCGTCGGCGTCCTCGTTGGCGAAGAGTTCCCCGGCCCCGCCCTGGTCGAGGACCTGGGCGAACGCGTCGAGGTCGCTGGCGAGGACGGGCGCACCGGCCGACAGCGCCTCGACGAGGATGATGCCGAAGGACTCGCCGCCGGTGTTCGGGGCGACGTACAGGTCGACGCTGCGCAGCAGGCGGGCCTTGTCCTCGTCGCTGACCATGCCGAGGAATTCGACGTGCGAGCGGAGTGCGGGCGGCAGCGCGGCGACCGCCTCCTCCTCGTCGCCGCGCCCGGCGACCAGCAGCCGGGCGCCGGGGACCTCGGCGAGGATCGCGGGCAGGGCGCGCATCAGGACCGGCAGGCCCTTGCGGGGTTCGTCGATCCGGCCGATGAAGCCGATGGTGGCGCCGGCCTCCTGCCCCGCGGCGCCGGCCCCGGACCGCCAGGCGGCCTTGGGCTCGGCGCGGGCGAAGAAGTCGACGTCCACGCCGTTGGGGATGACCACCGCGTCGCCGCCGAGGTGTTCGACGAGGGTGCGGCGGGCGTACTCGCTGACCGCGATGCGCGCGCTGATCTTCTCCAGCGCGGGCTGCAGGATCGGGTACGCGGCGATCATCGCCCGGGAGCGCGGGTTGGAGGTGTGGAACGTCGCGACGATCGGTCCGCGCGCCGCCCAGCAGGAGAGCAGGCCGAGGGAGGGCGAGGCCGGTTCGTGGATGTGGATGACGTCGAAGGCGCCGTTCTGGAGCCAGCGGCGGACGCGCGCGGCGGAGAGGAAGCCGAAGTTCAGCCGGGCGACGGAGCCGTTGTACGGCACCGGCACGGCGCGGCCGGCGGAGACGACGTACGGCGGCAGCGGCGTGCCGTCCTCGGCGGGGGCCAGGACGGAGACGTGGTGGCCCAGGGAGAGGAGGTGTTCGGCGAGGTCGCGGATGTGGAACTGGACGCCGCCGGGGACGTCCCAGGCGTAGGGGCAGACGATGCCGATTCTCACGGCGTCTCCGTTCCGCGGGCCGCGTCGCGCGGCTCCAGGTCGTCGAGCCAGAGGCGTTGCAGCATGTGCCAGTCCTCGGGGTGGTCGGCGATGCCGGAGGCGAAGGCGTCGGCGAGCGCCTGGGTCATGGCGGCGGCCTGCTGTGCGCGGGTGCCCTCCGCCGGGACCTCGATCTCGGGGTGGATCCGGCCGCGCATGACCGGCGTGTGGTCGTACCAGAGGGTGACCGGCAGCAGGATCGCGCCGGTGCGGGCGGCGAGCATCGCGGGTCCCGCGGGCATCTTCGCGGCGTGGCCGAAGAAGTCGACCTCGATGCCGGAGCTGGAGAGATCGCGGTCGGCGACGAGGCAGACCAGGCCGCCGTCGCGCAGCCGCCGGGCGAGGGTGCCGAAGGCGGCGCCGCCGGTGTGCGGCAGCACCTCCATGCCCAGGCCCTCGCGGTAGGCGACGAAGCGGTCGTAGAGGGATTCCGGCTTGAGGCGTTCGGCGACGGTGGTGAAGGGGACGCCGAGCGCGGTGGTCACCCAGACGCCGGCCAGGTCGTAGTTGCCCATGTGCGGCAGGGCGAGGATCACGCCGCGGTCGTCCGCCAGCGCGTCCTTGAGGCGGTCGACGTCCTCCGCGTCGAAGCCCGCCGCTATGCGCTCGCGGCTCCAGGCCGGCAGCCGGAAGGACTCCATCCAGTAGCGCATGTACGAGCGCATCCCGGCGCGGGACAGCTCGGTCAGCCGCTGCTCGGTGGCGTCCGGGACGACGCGGGCGAGGTTGGCCTCCAGGCGCAGCACGCCCTTGCCGCGGCGGCGCCAGGCGGTGTCGGCGATCGTCCGGCCGAGGCGTACCGCCGCGCCCTCGGGCAGCTTCTTGACGGTGCTCCAGCCCAGCCCGTAGAGGGCGTCGGTGAGCTTGTCGGTGTCGATGCGGCTCATCCGCCGTTCCCTCCGTGTGCGACGGCGTCCGCCTCGGCGGACTCCCGGCGGACCGTCACCACGCGCTGGGCGAGGGTGACGGCGCTGCCGACGGCGACGATCCACAGCGCGATCGGCAGCAGGACCTGCACGCCGGGCACCCCGAAGGCGTGCAGTCCGGACAGACCGCAGGCGACGAGGGAGATGACCAGCCGCTCGGCGCGTTCGACCAGGCCGTTGACGTTCACCGGCAGCCCGATGGCCTCGCCGCGCGCCTTGGTGTACGAGACGACCTGGCCGCTGGCGAGGCAGAAGATCGCGATGGCGCAGAGCATCATGCTGTCGCCGCCGCCGGCGTACCAGAGGGCGAGGCCGCCGAAGATCGCGGAGTCGGCGACGCGGTCGAGGGTGGAGTCCAGGAAGGCGCCCCAGCGGCTGGAGCGTCCCAGCTGCCGCGCCATGTTGCCGTCGACCAGGTCGGAGAAGACGAAGAGGGTGATGACGACGGTGCCCCAGAAGAATTCACCGCGGGGGTAGAAGGCCAGGGCGCCGGCGACCACGCCCCCCGTACCGACGAGGGTGACCGCGTCCGGGCTGACGCCGAGGCGGATGAGCAGGGCGGCGAACGGCGTGAGAACACGCGTGAAGAACGCACGCGCGTACTTGTTCAGCATGGCCTTCCCGGAGGTTGATACGGGCCGTGCGGTCAAGGGGCCACCGGCTGGCCCATCGTAGCCAGGCGCTCCCCGGGCGCCGCGCACCCACCGCGCCGCCCGGGGACGCCCGGCGGTCCGCGCGGGCCGCCACTCCCCCGCCGCCCCCTGTGGACGGGCCCCCACCGCGGTGGAAAGCTCGAATCACCGCAAAGGTGACGACCTGGAGGCGAGGGCATGAACGAGAAGCCGGATGCGGGGGCGGCCGGCGGCCGCGCCGCGGTCCGCAACGTGGTCCTGGTCGGCCACAGCGGCGCGGGCAAGACCACCCTCGTGGAGGCGCTGGCCCTGACCGCCGGGGCGACCGGCCGCGCCGGGCGGGTCGAGGACGGCGACACCCTCTCCGACCAGGACCCGATCGAGCAGCGCCGGCAGCGCTCGGTCCAGCTGTCGCTGGTCCCCGTGGAGTGGCGCGGCTGCCGGATCAATCTGCTGGACACCCCCGGGTACGCCGATTTCGTCGGGGAGCTGCGGGCCGGGCTGCGGGCGGCGGACGCGGCCCTCTTCGTCGTCTCCGCCGCGGAGGAGGTGGCCGGGGCGACCCGCGCGCTGTGGGAGGAGTGCGCGGCGGTCGGCATGCCGCGGGCGCTGGTCCTCACCCATCTCGACGCCGCCCGCGCCGATGTCGCCACCGTCCTGCGCGGCTGCGGCGAGGCGCTGGGCGACGGCGACCCGGACGCCGTGCTGCCCCTGTACCTCCCGCTGTACGGCCCGGCGGACGCGGACGGCCGCACACCGGTGACGGGGCTGCTCGGGCTGCTCACGCGGCGGGTCGCGGAATACGCGTCGGGCGAACGCACCGAGCGGGAGCCGGACGGGGCGGAGCCGGCGCTGCTGGACGAGGCGCGCGGCCGGCTGATCGAGGGGATCATCGCGGAGAGCGAGGACGAGACGCTGATGGACCGCTATCTGGGCGGCGAGGAGCTGGACGTCGCCCCGCTCGTCGCCGACCTGGAGACGGCGGTGGCCCGCGGCACCTTCCACCCGGTGCTCGCCGCGGCCCCGCCCACCGGCGCCGCCCGGCAGGGCCTGGGCACCGTGGAGCTGCTGGACCTCCTCGTCCGGGGGTTCCCGGCGCCGGACGAGCGGACGGCGCCGGAGGTCACCGCGCCCGACGGCGCCCCGCGGCCGCCGCTGGCGTGCGATCCGGCCGGCCCGCTGGCGGCGGAGGTCGTCAAGACCACCTCCGATCCGTACGTCGGCCGGCTGTCGCTGGTGCGGGTGTTCTCCGGCACGCTGCGGCCGGACGAGGCGGTGCACGTCTCGGGGCACGGCCTTCAGGACCGGGGCCACGCCGACCACGACGTGCAGGAGCGGGTGGGGGCGCTGTCCGTGCCGTCCGGGAAGCAGCAGCGGCCGCTGGCGCAGGCGGTGGCCGGGGAGGTGGCGTACGTGGCGAAGCTCGGCCGCGCGGAGACCGGCGACACGCTGTCGTCGTGCGGCCGGCCGCTGCTGATGGCGCCGTGGGCGATGCCCGATCCGCAGCTGCCGGTCGCGATCGTGGCGCACGGCAAGGCGGACGAGGACAAGCTCTCGCACGGGCTGGCGCGGCTGGTCGCGGAGGATCCGACGATGCGTCTGGAGCAGCATCCGCACACCGGCCAGGTGGTGTTGTGGTGCCTGGGCGAGGCGCATGCGGAGGTCGCGCTGGAGCGGCTGCGGACCCGGTACGGCGTCCGGGTCGACACCGTGGCGTACCGCGTGCCGCTGCGGGAGACGTTCGGCGGCCCGGCGTCCGGGCGGGGGCGGCAGGTCAAACAGTCCGGCGGGCACGGGCAGTTCGCGATCTGCGAGATCGACGTGGAGCCGCTGCCCGCGGGCTCCGGCGTCGAGTTCGTGGACACGGTGGTGGGCGGCGCGGTGCCGCGGCAGTTCATCGCGTCGGTGGAGAAAGGGGTACGCGCCCAGGCGGCGCAGGGGGTGGCGGCCGGGTATCCGCTCGTCGACGTCCGGGTCACGCTGCGGGACGGCAAGGCGCACGCGGTGGACTCGTCGGACGCGGCGTTCCAGGCGGCCGGGGCGCTGGCGCTGCGGGACGCGGCCGGGCAGGTGCGGATCGAGCTGCTCGAACCGGTCGCGGAGGTCGCGGTGTTGATTCCGGACGAGTTCGTCGGTGCGGTGATGAGCGATCTGTCCGGGCGGCGCGGCCGGGTGGTCGGCACCGAGCAGGAGGAGGTCGGCGAGCGCACCTGGGTGCGGGCCGAGGTGCCGGAGGCGGAGATCGCCCGCTACGCCGTCGATCTGCGCTCGCTCGCGCACGGCACGGGCCGCTTCACCCGGACCTATCTGCGCCACGAACCGATGCCGCAGCAGCTGGCCGCGGCGGTGCGGCGGGGCCCGGAAAACGGCGCATAGTCAACGATTGACCGGCGGCCTGAGCCGTCAACTCCCTTGGGCCCGGCACCGCCTGTACGCTGACCGGACGGGCTCGGCAGGTGTGCCAGGAGCGGTGGACGGGTAAAGAGCCGCGGCAGTGATGGTGCGGCGTTGGGGGCGGGCAGTGGCAGCAGACGGCTTCGACTTCAGTCCCGGGGCGCAGGTTCCGCTCCTGGGGGGCGCGGGGCAGACCGCGGCGACCCAGGCGTTGGCCTCCGCCGCGTACCGGGACAGTCCGTTGGCCGATATTTCCAAGGCCGATTCGGACTCCGGTGCCTCCGACATCAAGAAGCCCAAGATCTCGCTCTTCGAGCCGAATCTGGGCGAGGCGTTCTCCCGGGCGATCCAGACGCGGATGCTCGGCGGCGGCCGCAAGGCGCTCATCCAGTCCTTCGGCACCGAACCGCAGGTCATCGTCGAGCACTGTCTGGCGGCCACCCGTATCCGCAAGCAGCGGGACGCCAAGCTGACGGTCATCATGGTGCTGTGCGGGCTGGTGTTCCTGCCCGGTGTGCTGCTGTGGCTGGGCGGCTTCCAGCTGAAGAAGTACCTCGCCAAGGACGGCAAGACATCCCTCGGCGGCTCGGCGCTGCTCGCCGCGCTCGCGGTGGCCGCAGTGATCCTCCTGATCAAGCTGCCGACGACGGACTTCTGGCCGATGTACGCACGGGCCGCGGTCGTCGTCCCGGTCATCGGCTGGTGGTTCGCCAAGCAGATCTGCGAGCGGACGGCGGTGCTGCTGCGCGAGGCGTGGCAGGGGCTGCTGGACGGCGGCGGAATCGGCGCGAAGATCCCCGAGGCGGTGCCCGGCGATCCGGGGGAGATCGCGGCCGAGACGCTGCGGCACAATCTCGCCAAACTCTCCGCGGAGCAGCGCAGCAACGTCGTCTTCTACGCCGGTCCGCGCGGCATCCTCGGCATGGGCACGCGCTGGGGCAGCTGGCATCTGGCCGAGGAGCTGAAGCCGGCGAAGGAGGGCACGGAGATCCACCCGTTCCGCAGCTGGGACGTGGTCCGGGCGATCCACGACAAGCTGCGGATGCTGGAGCGCAGCCCGCTGCACACCGGCGGTTTCCAGCAGGCGCCGCAGGTCAACCACTGGATCGTCGCGCCGGTCGGGGAGAAGGCCAAGGAGGTCAGCCGTCCGGACGGCACGGACACCGACGCCTTCCAGATCCGCGGCCACGAGGTCGAGCGGATCTGCAACGAGCAGCAGTTCGGCAGCGGCAACCGCCACTACCTGGGCGTGCAGTTCGTGCTGTGGGACGGCCAGTTGGTGCTGACGCTGCTGATCACGGTCACGGTGCTGCACGAGACGCTGCGCATCGAGGTCACCGGTCACGCGCTCGGCCCGGTCAACTCCCTGTTCACCAGCAAGCCGTCGCCCAAGACCAAAGAGGTCGCCAAGGTCGTCAAGTTCTGGGAGACGCGGAAGCAGACGCTGCCGCTGATCGACGCCTCCGAGGTCGTCCGGCTCTCCGCCCGCGCCCCGCTGACATGGTTCCCGCCCGTGCTGGACTTCCTCGGCGGCAAGCTGGGACTGCCCGAGCCGTTCGGGCTGCGGCACGTCTGGGCGGACAAACCGTGGCGGCACCGCTTCATGGCCGACGACGCGCTGCGGGCGGCGACGCCGGTGCTGCGCGCGGTGCACACCGCGGCGGTGAGCGTGCTCAAGGAGAACGGTGTGGACACCGAGCGCTTCGAGAACCGTTCGATGGTGCTCAGCGGTCTGGTCCAGGGCGTCGAGCCGCGGAAGGCCGACGAGTACAGCGCCTGACCCGCGGCGGCCGTCCGCTCCCCCGCCTCCGACTCCCGTACGGGCCCGCCCCGTACGGGAGTCGTCCGTTGTACGGGAGTCGTGCGTTGTACGGGAGTCGTGCATTGTGCGCGGCCGTGGGCGCGATCAGCGGAAGATGCCGGTGTGGCCGAGGGAGTAGCGGCCGGGCTGCGGGTAGACCGCGAGGCCGTGCGGGCCGTTGCCGACCGGGATCTTCGCCAGCGTCTTCCCCGTACGGGTGTCGAGGGCGTAGACCTCCGAGTTGTAGCGGCCGGAGAGCCACAGGACCTTGCCGTCGGCGGAGACGCCGCCCATGTCGGGGCTGCCGCCGCCGCGGATGTGCCATTTGCCGGTGAGGCGGCCGGTGGCGAAGTCCAGCAGCGAGACGGTGCCCTCGCCGCGGTTGGAGATGTACATCTGCTTCGAGTCGCGGCTGACGTAGAGGCCGTGGGCGCCCTTGCCGGTGCGCAGCAGCTTGGGCCGGGTGAAGTGGTCGCCGTCGAGGACCCATACGCCGTCGGACGTCATGTCGGCGATGTACCAGGTCTTCCCGTCCGGGGAGAGCTTGACGTCCTGCGGCATGGCGCCGTGCTGCGGCAGCTTCTGCTGGCCGGTCACCGTCATCTTCGCGGTGTCGACCTTGAGCAGTTCGCCGGAGAACTCGCAGGAGACGATGAAGTATTTGCCGTCGGCGGAGAAGTCGGCGTGGTTGACGCCGGCGCAGGTCACCGGCACGGTCTTGCGGACCTCCATGGTGTGCGGGTCGCGGAAGACCAGCTGCTTGTCCATCGACGCCATGACGATCGCGTACTTGCCGTCGGGCGTGAAGTAGAGGTTGTACGGGTCGTGCACCGCGACGGTCTTGCCGGCCTTGCCGGTGCGCGGGTCGATCGGGGTGAGGCTGTTGCCGCGGTCGTTGTTGACCCAGAGCGTCTTGAGGTCCCAGGACGGCACGACGTGCTGCGGCTGCACGCCCACCGGCATGGTCCGCACGACCTTGTACGTCCGCGGGTCGATGACGCTGACCGTGTTGGAGATGGTGTTGGGGACGTACACCATCGAGGGATAGTCCTTGACCTGCGGGACGAGCTTGCCGGGCCGGTCCGCGGCGTAGATGTCGTGCGGATCGAGCAGCGGCGGCATGCCGGGCAGTCCGGGGCGGGCGGCCGCCGCCGGGGACGGGCTCGCCGGGCGCGGGGAGTGCGGGGCGCGGGCGGCGGTGTCGTCGGTCCCGCAGCCGGCGGCGAGCAGCGCGCACGCGGCGGCCAGCAGGGCGGCCCTCCCCGGAGTGCGGCGGAGGGCAGAGGTCCGGTCAGCCATCAGGTCACCAGCTCCGTAGTCGTCACCGCGCGCAGACCGCGCCGGTGCAGGCCGTCGAGGATCGGGGGCAGCGCGGCGACGGTGCCGGGGTGCCCGAGGTGGAGGCTGACGACCGAGCCGGGCCGGACCCCGTCCAGCACCGTGCGCTGGACGGCGGGCGCGCCGGGGTCGTCGGCGTCGAGGGAGTCGAGGTCGTACGAGAGGACGTGCGGGTAGCCGGCCCGGCGGGCCAGCCGGACCACCCGGTCGGTGGCGTACTGCGTCCGCGAGGGACGGAACCAGCTGCCGATGGTGCCGGTGAGGGACCGCAGCCGGTCGGCGCAGCCGGTGATCTCGGCGTACGCCTCGTCCTCGGGCAGGGCGCAGATGGTGCGGTGGTGCAGCGTGTGGTTGCCCAGTTCGTGGCCGCCGTCGAGGATGCGGCGGGCCATCGCGGGCTGTTCGTCGAGCCAGGTGCCGACGGCCAGCACGGTGAGGCGGGCGCCGGCCCGCTCGGCCTCGTGGAGCAGCGCGGTGGCGGTCTTCGGGTCGCCCTGCCCGTGGAAGGTGAGCGCGACCGCGTCGCCGCGCCGGGGGCCGTGCGCGATCTGTGCGGGCAGGCCCGGTGCGCGGGTGGGCGGCCGGGCGGCGTGCGCCGGGCGCGGCGAGGCGGGGCGCGGGGTGGCCGGGGCGGTGGCGCGGGCGGCCGCGGGGTCCGCGCGGCCGCGGGTGCAGGCGGTGGCGGTGGCCCCGGTGGCGACCGCGGCGGCAGCGCGTAGCACGGAACGGCGGTCCGGTGAAGTCACCACTCCATTACAGAGCGGGACGGACCGGAAGGGGGTGTTTTGTTCGGCTCTTCGGAGGAGCGGCGCGCCCCGGGGAGGCGGGTCCCCGGGGCGGCGGTGGCGTTATGCGGGCCAGGCGTCCGCGAGCATCCGCCGGGTGTCGGCGAGGAGCTGCGGCAGCACCTTGGTGTGGCCGACCACCGGCATGAAGTTGGTGTCGCCGCCCCAGCGCGGGACGACGTGCTGGTGGAGGTGGGCGGCGATGCCCGCGCCGGCCACCGCGCCCTGGTTCATGCCGATGTTGAAGCCGTGCGCCCCGGACGCGGTGCGCAGCGCGGTCATCGCGCGCTTGGTCAGCTCCGCCAGCTCCGCGGTCTCCGAGGCGTCCAGCTCGGTGTAGTCGGCGACGTGCCGGAACGGCACCACCATCAGGTGGCCGCCGTTGTACGGGTAGAGGTTGAGCACCGCGTAGACGTGCTCCCCGCGGGCGATCACCAGACCGTCCTCGTCGGACTTGGCGGGGATCGAGCAGAACGGACAGCCGTCGTCGGCCCCCGGGCCGCTCGGCTTGTTCTCCCCCTGGATGTACGCCATCCGGTGGGGCGTCCACAGGCGCTGGAAGGCGTCCTGTGTCCCGACTCCGATCTGCTGCTCCGGCTCGCTCGTCATACCGGCCAGCATATGGCGTCCGCCGTCCGCGGCGTGTCGCCGGGGCGCACCGCGGCGCACGCTCCCCGATGCTGGGCCGATGGACCGCAACGACCGTCTGGCGGCGTGGGAGAAGCGCGCCGGCCCCTGCCTGCTCGCCGCCTCGCTGCTCTTCCTGCTCGCGTACGCGGTCCAGGTCCTGGCGCCCGGTCTGTCGCCGGGCGTGCGGGGCTTCTGGCGTGCGGTGACCGCCGTGACCTGGGCGTGTTTCGTCGCGGAATATCTGACGCGGCTGGCGCTCAGCCCGGACCGGCGGCGTTTCGTGCGCACCCGGTGGCTCGATCTGCTGGTGGTCCTGCTGCCGCTGCTGCGGCCGCTGCGGCTGGTCGAGGCGCACGACCGGCTGCGGCTGCGCCACCGACGGCCGCGGCTGGCGCTGGAGGCCCGGGTGATGGCGTACGCCGGGCTGTCCGCGCTGCTGCTGGGGTTCGCCGCGGCGCTGGCCGTGCTGCACGTGGAGCGGTCGGCGCCCGGCAGCGGCATCCGCGGCCTCGGGGACGCGGCGTGGTGGGCCGTGGCGGCGCTGACGACGACGGGGTACGGCGATGCCGCGCCCGTCACCGCGCGCGGGCGCACCGTCGGCGCCGGGCTGATGTTCGTGGGGGTGGCGCTGGTCGGCGCGGTGGTCGGCGCGTTCTCCTCCTGGCTGGTGCGGCGCTTCCGGCAGGAGGGCGAGGAGTGAGGCGGGGCGCGGGGAATGCGTCCGGGCCCCGGCGAGCGGCTGCTCACCGGGGCCCGGACGGGCGTTCAGCGCGGGCTCACACCTGGATGCGGCGCTCCACGGCGTCGACGATCTCGGCGATCGCCTCGGCGCGCGGGATGCCGTTCTTCTGCGAGCCGTCGCGGTAGCGGAAGGAGACCGCGCCATTGGCGACGTCCTCGTCACCGGCGATGATCATGAAGGGCACCTTGCTCTTCTGGGCGTTGCGGATCTTCTTCTGCATCCGGTCGGACGAGGCGTCGACGTCGATCCGCAGCCCCTGGGCGCGCGCCTCGGCGGCGAACTCCTGGAGGTAGGGGACGTGGGTGTCGCCGATCGGGATGCCGGTGGCCTGGACGGGGGCGAGCCACACGGGGAAGGCGCCCGCGTAGTGCTCCAGGAGCACGCCGAAGAACCGCTCGATGGAGCCGAACAGCGCGCGGTGGATCATGACCGGCTGCTGCTTGGAGCCGTCCGCCGCGGTGTACTCCAGGTTGAACCGCTTGGGCTGGTTGAAGTCGACCTGGATCGTCGACATCTGCCAGGAGCGGCCGATGGCGTCCTTCGCCTGGACGGAGATCTTCGGGCCGTAGTACGCGGCGCCGCCCGGGTCGGGGACGAGCGGCAGGCCCTGCTTCTCGGCGGCCAGCCGCAGCGCCTCGGTGGCCTCGGCCCAGTCCTCGTCGGTGCCGATGAACTTGTCGGAGTCGTCGCGGGTGGACAGCTCCAGCTCGAACTCGGTCAGGCCGTAGTCGCGCAGCAGGTCCAGCACGAAGGTGAGGAGCGTGTCCAGCTCCTCGGGCATCTGGTCCTTGGTGCAGTAGATGTGCGAGTCGTCCTGGGTGAAGCCGCGCGAGCGGGTCAGGCCGTGCACGACGCCGGACTTCTCGTAGCGGTAGACCGTGCCGAACTCGAAGAGGCGCAGGGGCAGCTCGCGGTAGGAGCGGCCGCGCGACTTGAAGATGAGGTTGTGCATCGGGCAGTTCATCGCCTTGAGGCGGTAGTTCTGCTCGTCGAACTCGATGGCCGGGAACATGCCCTCCGCGTAGTGCGGCAGGTGCCCCGAGATCTCGAAGAGCTTCTCCTTCGAGAGGTGCGGGGTGTTCACGAACTCGTAGCCGGAGACCTCGTGGCGCTTGCGGGAGTAGGTCTCCATCTCCTTGCGGATGACGCCGCCCTTGGGGTGGAACACCGCGAGGCCCGGGCCCAGCTCCTCCGGGAAGGAGAAGAGGTCCAGCTCGGCGCCGAGCTTGCGGTGGTCGCGCTTCTCGGCCTCGGCGAGGAACTCCAGGTGGGCCTTGAGCTCGTCCTTGGTCGGCCAGGCGGTGCCGTAGATCCGCTGGAGCTGCTTGTTCTTTTCGCTGCCGCGCCAGTAGGCGGCGGCCGAGCGCATCAGCTTGAAGGCCGGGATGACGCGGGTGCTGGGCAGGTGCGGACCGCGGCAGAGGTCCTTCCAGCACAGCTCGCCGGTCTTGGCGTCGAGGTTGTCGTAGATGGTCAGCTCGCCGCCGCCCACCTCGGCGTCGGCGCCCTCGGCGGCCTCCGCGGCGTTGCCCTTGAGGCCGATCAGCTCCAGCTTGTACGGCTCGTCGGCCAGCTCGGCGCGGGCGTCCTCGTCGGTGGTGACCCGGCGCGCGAACTTCTGGCCGCGCTTCTGGATCTCCTGCATCTTCTTCTCGATGCGCTTGAGGTCGTCCGGGTGGAACGGGCTCTCGACGTCGAAGTCGTAGTAGAAGCCGTCCTTGATGGGCGGGCCGATGCCGAGCTTGGCCTCCGGGAACAGCTCCTGCACGGCCTGCGCCATCACGTGCGCGGTGGAGTGGCGCAGGATGTTCAGGCCGTCCTCGGAGGTGATCTCGACCGGCTCGACGGTCTCGCCGTCGGCCACCTCGTACGCCAGGTCCTTCAGCTCCCCGGCCACCCGCGCCGCGACGACGGCGCGCTCGCCCTGGAAGAGGTCGGCGGCCGTAGTGCCCGTGGTCACCACGCGTTCTTCCCGCTCGGAATCGCGTTGGACGGTCACACGGACGTCTGACACCGGTCTCTCCTGTCATGTCTGCTGCGCGTCAGCGATTGCTGCGCAGGGAAATCGTACCGATCCCGCGGACCGGACCGCGAAACGGTTTGCCGGGGCCGGCCCGCCCGGGGGCGGGCGGAGCCGCGGGCGGCCTGCGGGGGCGCCGGTTTCCCGGGGCGCCCCCGGGGACGGCTGCTCCCCGCGCGCCCCGCGGCCCGGCGGTTCCTCCGGGCCGCCTCAGGACGGCTCCCCCGGCTCCGGCTCCCCCGTCGGCAGCGGGACGACGCCGCGCGCCCCGGTCAGGCGCCGGAAGCCGCCGCGGCTCTCCAGGCGGCCGCTGATCCGGACCGGCAGGTTCATCAGATGGGCCTGGCCCGCGACGCGGTAGTCGTCGTCGCCGAGCGCGACCCGCACCTGCTCCACGTCCGCCCCGGTGATCACCCGCAGCCGCACCACTCCCCCGCCCGGCCGCTCCCGGTGCAGCCGCACCACCGCGCCGGTCACCCGCACCGGGAGCGACGGTTCGCCGCGGACGTAGCGCTGGGCGGCGTCCGCCAGGGCCGGGAGATCGCCCGTGGTGAACTCCACGGGCCCGGGGCGGGCCGGGCAGCCGGGCGGCGGGCCGGCGCCGGGCGACCAGTCCACCGTGATCCGGATGCCACCGCCCTCGTGGACCAGCGCGATCAGCGCCTGCACCAGCTCGTGGCAGACGCCGAACGCCACCGCCGCGTCGAACGCCTCGCTGCCGCCGGTGGCGCGCCGGTGGTCGGTGGCGTCGCGGGCGGCGCGCAGCGCCCGGTGCAGGGTGATCACCGGGCCCCGGCCGACCGACACCGGGATGAACGCCGCGAGCCGGCGGCCCTCCGGCGCCGGCCCCAGCAGCGCCTCCGCCAGATAGCGCTCGACGTGGCCGCGGTAGCGCGAGCCGTAGTAACCGGCGCGGGCGCAGCTGCCGAGCGCCGCGGCGGCCAGCGTCGCGCGCGCCGCGCCGCGCAGCTGCTCCTGCGCCACCCAGCGCGCCACCACCGACCCGGTGCCCGGCGCCAGCCGCTCCCAGCGCACCTCGTCGCTGAGCGCCGCCATCCCCAGCAGCACCTCCCGGGCGTACGGCGCCGGGCTGACGCTGAGGGTGGCCAGCGCCTCGGCGAGCAGATCGGCGCACTCGGGGAAGCGCGGGTCCTGCGGCACCAGCAGCCCGGCGCCGCCGCCCGGCGGGGTCCAGCGCGCGTACCGCCCGCCGGGGCCGCCGGTGCGGTGCCAGCCGTGCCGGGCCAGCAGCGCGCCGAGGATCGCGGGGTCGATGGCCGCCGGGTCGGGCAGCGGGATACCGGCGCCGGGCAGCGGCGGGCCCGGCGCGGCGGTTTCGTCGGTCGGCCGGTGCATCACGGTCTCCCTCCCGGCCCGGTCCGCGCCGGGGTGCGGGGCGCGGTGGTCGAAGAGCCGCGGCCGGTCACCGGGGGGCCGGCCGGGTCGTGCGGTGGCGGCCGTACGGGGCGGCCGGGCCGCCGGGTGAGCGGCGGGGCGGGTGCGGTGCGCGGGGACGGCGGCCCGCCGGGCGCGGGCGTACGGGCGGCCGTGCCGGGCGCGGGCGGGTCCCCGCGGGAGGACTTCGTACGACGGGAGTCCGTGGCCAAAGGTGCGCCGCGCCCCGTCTTCCTGGTTTGTCTCCCCGTCAAGTGGCCCGCAAACAAAAGCGGTTCGGCGACACCACGAGGCGGGTATCACCTGCTCGGGCCGCGGGCCGTCGCGTCGTCCCCGGCAGCCCGGCGCACGGCGTCGGCCGGCCGGCGGCGGGCGCCCGCGCCGTGGTGTCGGAGTGCGAGGAGGGGCGATGGTGCCGAGTTGGTACGACGGTCCGCTGGCGGCGTTCGGCGTCGGAACGACCGGAGACGATCCCGAGACCGACCGCGTCGTCGCGGCGGCGCTGGCGGTCCAGGAGACCCCGGGCGCCGCCCCGGCGCTCACCCGCTGGCTGATCTCTCCCGGTGTGGAGATACCCGAGGCGGCGACGGCGGCGCACGGCCTGACCGCCGGGCACCTCGCCCGCCGCGGCCGCTGGCCGGCGCCCGCGGTCGACGAGATCGCCCGGGCGCTGGCCTCGCAGGCGGCGTCCGGCCGCCCGGTGGCCGTGCTGAACGCCCCGTTCACCCTGACGCTCCTGGACCGCGAGGCGACGCGCCACCGCGCCACGTCCCTCACCGGCTATCTGGGCAGCCACCCGCTGTACGTCCTCGACCCGCTGCTCCTCGACACCCATCTGGACCGCTACCGCAAGGGCGACCGCGCCCTGCCCGGCCTCTGCGCGCACTACGACGTCAAGCCGTCCGACGGCGGACACGGCGGCGGGCGCACCGCCGACGAGGCGCTCACCGTCCTGGAGGTGACCCGGGCGCTGGGCCGCCGCTTCGCCGCCCGCCTCGCCCGGCTGCGGCCGGACGAACTCCACACCCTCCAGACGACGTGGTTCGAGGCCCAGCTGCGCGAGCGGCAGACGTGGTTCCCGCGCGGCGGCGCGGCCGACTGCCAGTGGCCGATGCGGCCGGCGCCCCCGGAGAAGTGAGGGCAATTCCGCACCGTCCGCAATGGCGCGGGCAGTTCGGGAATTTCCGCCGCAACGAAAAGGTCCGGGCCGTCAGTTGACGGCCCGGACCTCGATCCCGGTGGGCGATACTGGGTTCGAACCAGTGACCTCTTCGGTGTGAACGAAGCGCTCTCCCACTGAGCTAATCGCCCGGGTGTCGGCGGGGTTTCCCTCGCGAACGACCTGAACAATACAGGCCGCCACGGCTTTCCAACAAATTCCTTCCCCGGGCCCGTGCGGCACCCCCGTACGGTCACCCGGTGCGACGGCCGGCCGCCGTCAGCGGGCCAGCCACGCCGCCAGACCGCGCCGCCCGGAGCGCATCATCAGCGCGTGGTTGAGCACGAACAGCGGCCGCCCGGGCAGCGCCAGCCGCCGCAGCAGCGGCTTGTGCACCTCGACCTCCTGCTCGAAGAGGACGCGCGTCCCGCCGCCGCGCGCCGTGACCGTCCAGCGCACCCAGCCCTCAAGATCGCCGCGAAGCGTCACCTCCAGCACCCCGGCACGCGGGTCCCGCCCTCCCTCACCTGCGACGACGTCCAGGTCGTAGGGGAGGAACGAGCGGAAGCGCGCCGTCCCGCCGGATTCGCCGCTGCGGTCGACGGCGCGGATCTGGGGCCACCACAGCGGATAGCTCTCGACGCGTTCGAGGACGGCGTAGACGACCGCGGGCGGGGCGTCGGGCAGCAGCCACACACTGCGGAAGCGGTAGCGGTGGAGTGCGCGCGACCAGGAGGGCATGGGTTCAGTGTGCCGCTCCGGGGGCGGCCGGGCCCAACAACCGCGAAGGTCCGGAGGCTTGAAGCCTCCGGACCTTCGGCCGGGGTGGGCGATACTGGGTTCGAACCAGTGACCTCTTCGGTGTGAACGAAGCGCTCTCCCACTGAGCTAATCGCCCGGCGCACGGCACACATTACCCCACGCGGAAGGGGCTCCGTGACCACCCGGACGCCCGCCGGCGCAGGTCACCGCCGCCCGGACCCGCAGCCGAGCACCCGTCCGGCACCCACCGGGACCCGCCCTCACCCCGTCCCCCTGAGCGCCGCCCCCAAAGATCACCGGTCGGCCGGGAGCCGGAGCAACGCACCCGGCGGCACCCCGCGCACCGGACCGGCCCCGACCGGCACCGCCCGCGCCCCACCGAGAACGCCCCCTCCGTCACCGTCCGTATTCACGTCACCTTTACGTAAACCATCCCGCTCCGCCCGAATATCCATGGGGGACGATCTTTCAATCCGCCGTCAGAGGTACCCGAAGCCACCCAAAACGCTCAGAGGGGTTTACAACGGCACCGTAGGTGGCATGTCGATTTCGCCGACGTGCGAATCCCCGAGCGCACACTGAGCGAAAGGCCCTGGCGCTTATGAACACCACGGTCAGCTGCGAGCTGCACCTGCGCCTCGTTGTGTCGAGCGAGTCCTCACTGCCTGTACCGGCGGGCCTGCGGTATGACACGGCCGATCCTTATGCCGTGCATGCCACCTTCCACACCGGAGCCGAGGAGACCGTCGAGTGGGTTTTCGCCCGCGATCTCCTCGCCGAGGGCCTGCACCGGCCCACCGGCACCGGCGACGTCCGCGTCTGGCCGTCCCGGAGTCACGGACAGGGCGTGGTCTGCATCGCCCTGAGTTCCCCGGAAGGCGAGGCCCTCCTGGAGGCCCCCGCACGGGCCCTCGAATCGTTCCTCAAAAGGACCGACGCCGCAGTACCTCCCGGTACCGAGCATCGGCATTTCGATCTCGACACGGAGCTCTCCCACATCCTCGCGGAGAGCTGAGACGCACCACAGCCACCCACCGCAACCCACCCGCACACGTCCGCGGCGTCCGACTCGGGGAGACGCCGCGGGACCGACAAGTTCATATGGCACGCTCCGGCGCCGTCGCCGCGGACCCACCGCGGCGACGGCGCCGCGGCATGGCGACGCGCTAGAGTCGACGACCATTCCGCAAGGACTCGGGGGCGGCGAACGCGCCGTCCCACCCTGCCTGGGAGCGAAACCGTGATGATCACGCACGACACCCGGTGCGCCCTGGACGCAGTCATCGGCCTGCTGAACACCGCTCCGAAGGGCGAGGCGGCCGGCGGCCCGGACACCCTGACCGACACGGCCGCGCTGCGGGAGTTCACGGCGCGGCACGACATCAGCGGCGTCGGCACCCTCGACGACACCGATCTGGCCGCCGTGAGAGCGCTGCGCGCCCGCTTCGCGGAGGTCTTCGCCGCACCCGACGACCGCCGGGCCGCCGCGCTGCTGAACACGCTGATCGCCTCGGCGGGCACCACCCCGCAGCTGACGGACCACGACGGCTACGACTGGCACATCCACTACTTCGCGCCGGGCGCCTCACTCGCCCACCATCTGGCGGCCGACTGCGGGATGGCGCTGGCGTTCCTGGTGGTGGCCGGTGAGCGGGAGCGGCTGCGGCGCTGCGAGGCGCCGGGCTGCCGGAACGCGTTCGTCGATCTCTCCCGGAACCGCTCCCGGCGCTACTGCTCCAGCCGGACCTGCGGCAACCGGCTGCACGTCGCCGCCTACCGGGCGCGGCAGCGGGAGGCCGCGGGCTGAGCCGCACCGGCCACGTCCCGGCCCTCACTGGAGGTACAGGTCGTGGACGGCGCCCATCAACAGCAGCAGGCCGATGAAGGCGAGGAAGAGCATCAGGGGCGGCTGGGACAGCGCGAAAAGACATCCGCGCGGTTCGGGGGCCGGGGCTTCATCCCGGGCCAGGGCGCACTCATCGTTCATTTCGCGACGATCATGGCGCAGCCGATCGGGCGCGAATGTCCAATTACCCCCTCAGTGGCGGGAGTTCATCAGATCCCGTGTTTTTTGAGGATCGCTTCGATGTCCGAGAAGTCATCCTCAGGAGCGGCGGCTTTCCCCTTGGCCGCGCCGGCGGAACCGGAGGCCGTACGGCCCGGTCCGAGGGACGGCGCGGAGGCCCCCGGGGAGACCGCTGCGCCACGGGTGGCCGCGGCGGCCCGGCGCTCCTTGCGGCTGCCGGCGCCGCCCCGGCGGCGCTCCACGGCGCGGCCGATCATGAACAGCACGACCGAGAGCGCGAGCAGCCCGAAACCGGCCCAGACCGTCGGCTTGAGGACGAGCCCGGTGATCCAGTCGATGATGCCGGTCATCGCCAGGCCGATCGGGATGAGGGCAAACGCCGCGATGCGCATCGCGGCGAGGAAACGCTTGCGGTAGGCCGTCAGCGCGGCGACGGCCAGGCCCGCCGCCGACACCGCGGCGCATACGGTCGATGTCAGCATCGGGTCCTCCTGCCTGCGGGAGGGAGCGCACCCTGCGTCCCCTTCCTCCATCCTGCCCTGCCCGGCGTCCTCGCGGCCATGCCCGGCCGTGGTGATCAGGGAGATCTCCGGGTCGGGCTCCTCCCGAGGTCCAGGTGCCCCTGCCGCCCGGCGGACTGGAAGACTGGCCCCATGAACGACTCCCCCGCCTCCGGCGCCGCCCCCTCCGCCTCCGCCGCCCCCGTCGTCCTGGACGTCTGGTGCGAGCTGCAGTGCCCGGACTGCCACACCGCCCAGGACGATCTGCGCGCCCTGCGCGAGCGCTACGGCGACCGGCTGGACATCCGGCTGCGCCACTTCCCGCTGGAGAAGCACAAGTACGCCTACGCGGCGGCGCAGGCGGCCGAGGAGGCCGCCGAGCAGGGCAAGGGCGAGGAGTTCACCGAGGCGGTGCTGGCCCGCACCGAAGAGCTGGGCCGCTCCGGTGAACGGCTGCTGCTGGAGGTCGCCGACGAGCTGGGGCTGGACTCCGACGAACTGGACACCGCGCTGATCGACGGCCGCCATCTGCTGATCGTCGACGCCGACCACGCCGAGGGCAAGGCGATCGGCGTGCGGGGCACGCCCACGTACGTCATCGGCGGGGAGCTGCTGGACGGCAGCGCGAGCCAGGAGGGGCTGCGCGCCCGGATCGAGGAGATCGCGGACCGGCTGCTCGCCGAGGGCTGAGCCGCGGCTCAAAGGAGCGGTTTGGCGAGGAGCAGGCCGGTGGGGCGGTAGCCCAGGGCCGTACCCAGGCCGCGGGCGGCGGCGTCGTCCGTGCGGACGGTCAGGCCGATGAGGGGCACCCCGGCGGCCAGGCACTCCCGCTCCGCGATGCCGAGCAGGGCCCGGCCGTGGCCGTGGCCGCGGTGCTCCGGGGCGACGCGGACGTCGAGGACGCGGCCGCCGGGCAGATCTGGCGGCCGCAGATCGATCCAGACATGACCGACGTCGGTGCCGCGGACGGTGAGGAGCCGCACCGCGTGGTGCGGACTGCCGGCGCCCTCCGGGAGCAGCGCCCGGTGCTCGGCCTCCGCCGCCCGGGCGGCTTCCTCCGGGGTCAGGCCCGGCGCGGCGAGGAGGCGGGCGCGGTCGGCCACGGCGGTGGCGCGCCAGGACGGGTACCCGCCGGCGGGCAGCGGACGGTCCTCGGCGCCGGGCGGCGGCTGCGGTGCGGCGACGATCACCTTGGCGAGGTGGTGGGCGCGTTCGGTGTACCCCAGGGCCGCCGCGAGGCGCAGCGCGGCCGCCGCGCCGGCCGGGACGGTCAGCGCGATACGGCGGCAGCCCCAGCCGCGCAGCACTTCCTCGGCGGCCAGGGCGGCGACGGTGGCCCGGCCGCGGCGGCGGTCGGCGGCGTCGACCGCCAGCTCCTCGATCCGGCCCGTGGCGGGGCCGGTGAGCGGATCGGTGGTGAGCCGGACGCCGCCCACCCGGCGGCTGTTGACGCAGATGTCGTAGCGGCGGGCGCGGTGGCCCTCGCCGTCTCGGTCCTCCGGTCCCGCGGGACGCAGCGTGGTGGTCACGGGGACCTTCTACCCGCCGCCGCGGCCCTTCACCTCACCGCGGGTCGAAGTCGGCGGCGGCGCCCGCGTCGAAGGCGGACATCGCGGCGCGGGTCACCGGGCCCGGTACGTCGCCGAGTTGGCGGCCGTCGAGCCGCGTCACCGCCTGGACGTCGCGGAGCGTGGAGGTCAGGAAGATCTCCTCGGCGCGCTCCAGCGCGTCCAGCGGCAGATCGGTCTCCTTGGCGCCGGCCCAGGCGACGGTCAGCGCGCGGGTGATGCCGGCCAGGCAGCCGGAGGTCAGCGGCGGGGTGTGCAGTTCGCCGTCGAGGACGACGAAGACGTTGGAGCCGGTGCCCTCGCAGAGCGAGCCGACGGTGTTGCCGAACAGCGCCTCGGAGGCGCCGCGTTCCCGGGCGCGGGCGAGCGCGACCACGTTCTCGCCGTACGAGGTGGTCTTCAGGCCGCTGAGCGCGCCGCGTTCGTTGCGCGTCCAGGGGACGGTGACGGCGGCGGTGGTGTCGGGGCGGCGGGTCGCCTCGCCGACGGCGATGACCAGGGTCGCGGGGGCGTCGCCGCGGTCGGAGCCGAGGGGTGATTCGCCGCCGGTGTAGGTGATCCGCAGCCGGCCGAGCGGCATCGGGTTGGCGTCGAGGACGGCGGCGCAGCCGCGGCGCACCTCGTCGAGGTCCGGCTCGGGCAGTCCCAGGCCGCGGGCGGAGTGGGCGAGCCGCTCCAGGTGGCGGGTGAGGGCGAAGGCGCGGCCGCGCTCGGCCTTGACCGTCTCGAAAACGCCGTCGCCGACCGTCAGTCCGTGGTCGAAGACGGACACCCGGGCCCGGCCGGCCTCCTGCAGTGCCCCGTCCAGCCAGATCCTCATGGTGCCGTCCTTCCGTTCACGTTGTGCTCACCCGACGCTACCGCGAGCAGCCGGTGCGCCTTCAGCTCGGTCTCCGCCCACTCGCGCTCCGGGTCGGAGTCCCAGATGATCCCGGCGCCCGCGCCGAACCGCAGCTCGGGGCCGTCGGCCGCGGCGCGGTCGATCCAGAACGTACGGATGCCGACGGCCAGCTCGCCGGTGCCGCGGTCGGCGTCGACCCAGCCGATGCCGCCGCAGTAGGGACCGCGGGGCGCCGTCTCCAGCTCGTCGATGATCCGCAGCGCGCTCTCCTTGGGCGCGCCGGTGACCGAACCGGGCGGGAAGGTGGCGGTGAGGAGATCGGCCCAGCCGCTCTTGGCGTGCCGTTCGCCGATCTCGCCGCGGACGGTGGAGACGAGGTGGACGAGGCCGGGGTGCTCCTCGACGGCGCAGAGCGCGGGGACGGTGACGCTGCCGGTGGCGCAGACCCGGCCGAGGTCGTTGCGGACCAGGTCGACGATCATCACGTTCTCCGCGCGGTCCTTGTCGGTCAGATCCGCGGCGGTGCGCCCGGTCCCCTTGATGGGACCGGAGTCGACGGTGCGGCCGTCGCGGCGCAGATACAGCTCGGGCGAGGCGGTGGCGACCTCGACGCCGTGCGCCGGGAGCCGGACGGTGCCCGCGTACGGCGCGGGGTTGCCGAGGGCCAGTACGGCGGTGAGCGCGTCGATGTCGCTGCGGTCCGGATCGGGCAGCGGCGCGCTCAGCACCCGGCAGAGGTTCACCTGATAGACGTCGCCCGTCCCTATGTACGCGCGTATGCGGCGCACCCCGTCCGTGTACGCGGCGCGGTCCAGGGAGCTGCGCCAGTCGCCGGGGGCGGGGCCGTGCCAGGCGCGGGGGTCGGGGGCGTCGGCCGGGGTGGCGGGCCGGACGTCGGCGAAGCGGGCGCAGATCACCTCCCCCTCGAATCCGGCCACCACCGCCCACCAGCCCGTGGAGTCCAGGGCTGCGGGGTCGGTGGTGACGTCGCGAAGATCGGTGGCGAGGAGGCCGCCGAAGCGGGCCACAGGAGGGAGGTCGTGCACGTCAGCGAGTCTAGGTCGCGGGCCCGTCGGGCGCCGTGGGCGAGCCGGAAGCGCGGCACCTGCACAAACGCGTTTTTGTACTGGCCCAGGAATCCGCTAGAGTTCAACACGTCGCCGGGAAGCGCAAGCGCCCCGGAGGCCCGGTAGCTTCCCGGACACGGTCCGGGAGAGTCACCTGCGGACGTAGCTCAGTTGGTAGAGCACCACCTTGCCAAGGTGGATGTCGCGAGTTCGAGTCTCGTCGTCCGCTCGATGTGGGGGATCATCCCGAACCCCTACGCTCCAGGTGGAGTGGCCGAGAGGCGAGGCAACGGCCTGCAAAGCCGTCTACACGGGTTCAAATCCCGTCTCCACCTCCAAGGACGATTAGCTCAGCGGGAGAGCGCTTCCCTGACACGGAAGAGGTCACTGGTTCAATCCCAGTATCGTCCACTGCCCGGTAAGATTTACGGGCCCCGCGCGATTAGCTCAGCGGGAGAGCGCTTCCCTGACACGGAAGAGGTCACTGGTTCAATCCCAGTATCGCGCACGCAGTACCCATGGAGGGCTTCGGTTCTCCGTGGTCCCGAGGACGATTAGCTCAGCGGGAGAGCGCTTCCCTGACACGGAAGAGGTCACTGGTTCAATCCCAGTATCGTCCACATCGCAGAACGAAGGGCCGGAGCGACGTCAGTTGCTCCGGCCCTTCGGCGTTGTCGTGTGTCCAGGCTTTTCCGGCCGGCGGGCCTGCGGGGGCGGGGAGTTGGCGTACGGATCCGCGGCGGATCGGGGCGGGCCGGAAAAACCCGGTGGCCGGGCATCTCCCCAGATGCCCGGCCACACGTGCCGTCCGTGACACCCCCGTCCCCACGGGGCTGGGCCACGCTTCCCCCGTCCCGGGCCGCTCTCCCGGGACCGGAGCGCCGTTTCAGCGCCCCAGCAACACGGCCACGGACGACGCCTGAGTCATGACGGCCTCCCAGCCGCCGAAGACCACACCGAGCAAGGCCGCGAACGGCAGCACCATGGCGACCGCGACCAGCGGATGGCGGGTGCCCGACGGGCGGCGGACGCCGAGCGGGGCGACGCGTGCGCGCCGGCGTGCCCGCGGCGCCGTGCGCCCCTGTGGGTCCGTCATCCCGGCTCCTGTCGTGTGGTGGTGGCGGCGGGCACGGGACCTCGGGGGACGAGTACGGCGCCCGCCGCTCGCTCTCCACAGTAGGCAACCGGCCGGAGCCGGGCGTCAGCCCGTCGTACCGATGAGCGGTGTCCAGGAGGAGGAGGGCGGGGCGGGGTGCGTACTCCGCTGGTTGCAGAACCGACCCCGGGGTGACCCTGAGACGTGCGGTGTTCCGGGGCCTCGGCCGGGCGAGTTGTCCGGGCCGGGGCTTGTGAGCGCATCCCGGTCGCGGGTGGACAGATACCCCAACGGGTGACTTCTCTCACTCCCGGCACGGCCCATGCCGCCCGCGGGAGGCGGGGTGCGGACCGGATTCCGCCCGGTGCGCCGCGACTTGGCCGCGGGGGCGCCGTTCCCGGCCGCCCGCCGGGGTCGCCGTAGGGAGGTGTGGTGGCGGGTCAATGTCCCTGATGAGGCGGGGGGTTGGGGCGGCGGGGGCGGGCGAGGGCTGCGGGGCGGGCGGAAAACCCGGGGTGGGGCGGGTCCGCCGGGGGCCGGGGGCGGGGCCCGCTGCGGGCTCATGCGCGGCCTCTCAGCGCGCCGCGCCGTCAATCCGTAAGCTGTGCCACGTCAGACGGTTGGCACGGAGTGGGTCTTGCCCACCGCAGGTATGGGGACGGACATGGCGATGATGCGGCTCCGGCGCGAGGACCCGCGTGTCGTCGGGACCTTCCGGCTGCACCGGCGGCTCGGCGCGGGCGGGATGGGCGTCGTCTACCTCGGCTCGGACAAGCGCGGGCAGCGGGTGGCGCTGAAGGTGATCCGCCCGGATCTCGCGGAGGACCAGGAGTTCCGTTCCCGGTTCGCGCGGGAGGTGTCGGCGGCCCGGCGGATCCGCGGCGGCTGCACGGCGCGGCTGGTCGCCGCCGACCTCGACGCGGACCGCCCGTGGTTCGCCACCCAGTACGTCCCCGGCCCCTCGCTGCACGACAAGGTGAACGAGGAGGGGCCGCTCGATCCCGCGCAGGTCGCCTCCATCGGGGCGGCGCTGTCCGAGGGGCTGCTCGCCGTCCATGACGCGGGCGTGGTCCACCGCGACCTCAAGCCGTCCAACATCCTGCTGTCCCCCAAGGGGCCGCGGATCATCGACTTCGGCATCGCCTGGGCGACCGGCGCCAGCACGCTCACGCACGTCGGGACGGCCGTCGGCTCGCCCGGTTTCCTCGCGCCCGAGCAGGTGCGGGGCGCCGCGGTGGCCCCGGCCACGGACATCTTCGCGCTGGGCGCCACCCTCGCGTACGCCTGCACCGCCGACTCTCCCTTCGGGCAGGGCAGTTCGGAGGTGATGCTGTACCGCGTGGTGCACGAGGAGGCGCAGCTCGCCGGGGTGCCGGACGCGCTGGCGCCGCTGCTCGCGGCCTGTCTGGCGAAGGATCCGGCGGACCGGCCCAGCACGCTGTCGCTGTCGCTGCGGCTGAAGGAGATCGCCGCCCGGGAGGCGCACGGGCTGTCGGGCGCCCCGCAGGACGGTGCGCCCGGCGGTGCGGCGGGCGGTTCCGTCCGCGGCGACCGGCGGCCCGGTGAGCGGCCCACCGGGCGGCGTGCCGATGCCTACGCGCGTCAACGCACCGAGCGGGGCGCGGCCGGGACGCCCGCACCGCATCCGTCGGCCGGGGGCTCGCCCCGGGCTCCGCAGCGTGAGGCGGGGGCGCGCGGCGCCGGGCCCGTCTCGTCCCCCGGCCGCCGGCCGAACGGCGGGCGGCCCGCGGGGCGGATTCCGGCCGCCCGGCCCGGCGGGGGCCGCAAGACCTCGCGCACCCCGTCGCGTCCGGCCCCGGGCGGCCGCCGGCCCGGGCCCGACCGGCGGTTGATGCGGCAGCGGATCCTGGTGTTCGTCACGGTGACGCTGCTGGTGGCGCTGGGGATCGCGGCGGCGCAGGGCTGTCAGGGGCCGACCCGTGGACTGGGCGGCGAGCGGTCCGGGCCGGTCGGGCAGAGCGCCGTGGAGGCGCCGCCGGGGCACTTCCCCGACGGCCGGCCGGGCGACGACGCGGCGGGCTGAGCCGCGCCACCGTGCACACAGCCGTACGTCCGGGGCCCTGTCGGGCTCCGGACGTACGGCTGTCGGTTTTCCCGGTCCGGCGGTGTGCGGGTCAGACCGGTGCCGGGGCCGGGGTGCGGGTGAGGATCCGGGTGGCGAGTTCGCCGGCCTGGACGCGGATCTCGGGGATGGCCGTGGTCTCCCAGAGGTTGCCGCGGCGCAGTTGGCCGAGCGTCCACACCGGTGCCGCGGGACGGCCGCCGGCCGCGAGCAGCCGGCCGTCGGATGCGGTGTCGAAGCCGAGGCCGTGCGGTCCGGGGGCGGCGGTTCCCGAGGCGAGCAGGCCGCGGACGAGCGGGTCGGCCAATTGCCCCACCCGGCTTTCGGTTCCGGTGCAGTTGACGACGGCGCCGACGGTCAGCGACCGGCCGTCGGACAGCCGCACGGTGACCGTGCGCCCGTCGTCGGCCGTGTCGGCGCCGGTGACCTCCGCGGCGCGGACGGTGAGCAGGCCCGACTGACGGGCGGCGGTCAGCGCCCGGTCGGTCGCGGGGGGCAACCGGTGCCGGTGCACCTCCCACTCCCGCAGTTCGGTGGCGAGGAAGCGCTGCCGGTCCGACGGCGGGAGCTGCTGCCAGAGCAGCGGGATGTGCGGCCGGAGTTCGTCGACCGCGGGGCGCCAGTCCCCGTGGAGTCTGCGGTGGAGCGCCGCCCGGTGCCGCACGAGGCGCTTGAGTCCGGTGAGGTCGTGCGGTGCGGTCAGGGGGCTGCGGCCGCCCGGCCGGGCCGGGGGCGCTGCCGCTGCCCCGGGGGCGGCGTGGGGCTGCGGCAGGAGGCCGTGCCGGGAGACCGCGTGGACCGTGCGGCCCGGCGCGGCCAGTGTGCGGGCCGTGTCGCACATGGTCAGGCCGGTGCCGACGAGCAGCACGTCCTGATCGGCCGGGATGTCCGCGAGGGCGCCGGGGCGCCAGGGGTCGGCCACGAACCGCGGGGATCGCGCCAGGCCCGGCGGGAGCCAGGCGGTGGCCGGCTCCAGGTTGCCCAGGGCCAGGATCACCGCGTCGGCGTCCAGCGTCGCGCCGGTCCGCAGGCGTAGCCGGACGCCGTCGGGGAGTTGCTCGACGGCCAGGACGCGGTCGTGGTGGCGCCGGACCGTGGCGGCGTCGCGGGCCGCCGCGGCCGAGCGGTCCAGGTCAGCGGCGAGGTAGTCGCCGAACAGGGCGCGCGGCACATAGGCGCCCGGGTCGGCCTCGTGGCCCGTGCGGGCCGACAGCCAGCGCACGAAGTCGCCGGCGGCGTCCGGCCGGGCGCTCATCCGCCCGGCCGGCACGTTCAGCAGGTGCCGCGGGTCGTCGGTGCCGTAGGCGAGACCGCGTCCGGTGTGCGGCGCGGGATCGACGAGGTCGACGACGGTGCGGCGGCCGGTGCGGGCCGCGGTGTCCAGGAGCCGGGCGGCGGCCAGCGTGCCGGCCGCGCCCGCCCCGGCCACCGCGACCCTGAGGGTGTCCGTCGGCACGGCTCACCCGCCGTCGGCCATGCCGGCGGCGAGCGTGGTGCCGTCGGCGGGATCGATCAGCAGGAAGGAGCCGGTGCGGCGGGAGTCGGCGTAGGCGTCCAGGGCCAGCGGTTCGGCGGTGCGCACCGTGATCCGGCCGATGTCGTTGGCGGTCAGCTCGCCGGGGACCGGCTCATGGGTGAGGCCCAGCACGCCGTCGGCGTCGGTCAGGGACAGCCGGGAGGGGATGTCCTTGACGATCGCCTTGACGGTGCGGGTGGTGTGCTTGAGCAGCACCCGTTGGCCGATGGTGAGCGGGCGGTCGGCGACGTGGCAGACGGTGGCCTCGACGTCCTGGGTGAGCGCGGGGGCCAGGGCGGTCGGGGCGATCAGGTCGCCGCGCGAGACGTCGATGCCGTCGGCGAGGCGCACCGTCACCGACTGCGGGGCCCAGGCGGTCCGCACCGGCTCGCCGAGGCGGTCGATGGCCTCGATGGTGCTGGTGCGGCCGGACGGCAGGACGGTCACCGGCTCGCCGACGTGCAGCGCGCCGGAGGCGATCTGGCCCGCGTAGCCGCGGTAGTCGGGGTGTTCGGGGGTCTGCGGGCGGATGACGTACTGCACCGGGATCCGGGCGGGCTCGTTGTCGGGGCGGTGGCCGACGGGGACGGTCTCCAGGTGTTCGAGGACGGTCGGGCCGCCGTACCAGTCCATGTTGCGGGAGGGGTCCACGACGTTGTCGCCGGCGAGGGCGGAGACCGGGATGGCGGTGATCCGGCCGACGCCCAGTGCGGTGGCGTAGGCGGTGAACTCCTCGGCGATCGCGTCGAAGACGGACTCCTGGTAGCCGACGAGGTCCATCTTGTTGACGGCGAGGACGACGTGGGGGACGCGGAGGAGGGCGGCGACGGCGGCGTGGCGGCGGGTCTGTTCGACGACGCCGTTGCGGGCGTCGACGAGGACGACGGCGAGTTCGGCGGTGGAGGCGCCGGTGACCATGTTGCGGGTGTACTGCACATGGCCGGGGGTGTCGGCCAGGATGAAGCGGCGCCGGGGGGTGGCGAAGTAGCGGTAGGCGACGTCGATGGTGATGCCCTGTTCGCGTTCGGCGCGCAGGCCGTCGGTGAGCAGGGCCAGGTCGGGCGCTTCCTGGCCGCGGCCCAGGGAGGCCCGTTCGACGGCTTCGAGCTGGTCGGCGAGGACCGACTTGGAGTCGTACAGGAGCCGTCCGACCAGCGTCGACTTCCCGTCGTCGACGCTTCCGGCGGTGGCGAAACGCAGCGTGTCGATGGTCATCTCTAGAAGTACCCTTCGCGCTTGCGGTCTTCCATGGCGGCTTCGGAGAGCTTGTCGTCGGCCCGGGTCGCGCCCCGTTCGGTGAGGCGGGACACGGAGATCTCGGCGATCACGGCGTCCAGCGTGGCGGCGTCGGAGTCGACGGCGCCGGTGCAGGACATGTCGCCGACGGTGCGGTAGCGCACCTGCCGCTTCTCGACCCGCTCACCGTCCTTGGGCCCGCCCCAGTCGCCCGCGGTCAGCCACATGCCGTTGCGGGCGAACACCTCGCGCTCATGGGCGAAGTAGATCTCGGGCAGTTCGATCTGCTCGCGGGCGATGTACTGCCAGACGTCCAGCTCGGTCCAGTTGGACAGCGGGAAGACGCGGACGTGTTCGCCCGGGGAGTGGCGGCCGTTGTAGAGCTGCCACAGCTCGGGGCGCTGGCGGCGCGGGTCCCACTGCGAGAACTCGTCGCGCAGCGAGAAGACGCGCTCCTTGGCGCGGGCCTTCTCCTCGTCGCGGCGCCCGCCGCCGAAGACCGCGTCGAAGCGCAGCGTCCTGATGGCCTCGGTGAGCGGGACGGTCTGGAGCGGGTTGCGGGTGCCGTCGGGGCGTTCGCGCAGCTCACCGCGGTCGATGTAGTCCTGCACCGAGGCGACGTGCAGCCGCAGGCCGTGGCGGGCGACCGTGCGGTCGCGGTAGTCGAGGACCTCGGGGAAGTTGTGGCCGGTGTCGACGTGGAGCAGCGCGAACGGCACCGGGGCGGGCGCGAACGCCTTGAGCGCCAGGTGCAGCATGACGATGGAGTCCTTGCCGCCGGAGAAGAGGATCACCGGCCGCTCGAACTCCCCCGCCACCTCGCGGAAGATGTGGACCGCCTCGGACTCCAGGGCGTCCAGGTGCGACAGCGCGTAACCGGGCGCGTCGGGCCGGTCGCCGGTGTCCTGGGCGCGGGGGTGGTCGCCCCTCTCCGGGAGGGCCCCGGTCGTGGCGGTTGCCGTCGTCATGCCAGTCCCCTTTCGGTCAGCAGCGCATGGAGTGCCGCCGCGGATTCCTGCACGGTCCGGTGGTGCGTCTCGATCCGCAGGTCCGGTTTCTCCGGTGCCTCGTACGGATCGTCGACGCCGGTCAGGCCGGCGATCTGGCCGGCCGCCTGCTTGGCGTAGAGCCCCTTGACGTCGCGTTCGGAACAGACCTCGACCGGGGTGGCGACGTGCACCTCCAGGTACGGGGTGCGGCTGCCCTCGTGCCGCTTGCGGACGGCTTCCCGGCTGTCCGCGTACGGGGCGATCACCGGCACCAGGACGGTGACGCCGTTGCGTGCCAGGACCTCGGCGACCAGGCCGATGCGCTGGACGTTGGTGTCGCGGTCGGCGCGGCTGAAGCCGAGCCCGGCGGAGAGGAAGGTGCGGATCTCGTCGCCGTCGAGCACCTCGACGCGGCGGCCCTCGGCGCGCAGCCGGCCGGCGAGTTCATGGGCGAGGGTGGTCTTGCCGGCGCTGGGCAGGCCGGTCAGCCAGACCGTGGCACCCGGCCAGCAGGTGCAGATCCCTTGCGGTGTCATCGGGTCCCTTCCGCCGTCGGTGGCGTGGTCCGGGATCGGGTGGAGGCGGGTGTCAGCCGGTGGCATGGGCGACGTCCTTGGGGAGGTCGGGCGTGGGGGTTTCCTTGCCGATGGCGCTCTCCGGCGATCCTTCGCGGGGCAGCCGCAGGGTCAGTGTGCCGAGGACCACGGTGGCCACGGCGATCACGACGTAGTACCACATGAAGCTGCCGGTCAGGTTCTTGAGGAGACCCGCCGTGTAGTTGCCGAGGATGCCGCCGACGCCCTGGGTGACGTTGGTGACACCGAAGATGACCGTGGCCGCGGCGCCGGAGACCGACTTGGACACATACGCCGGCACCAGCCCGTAGATCGGGTAGAAGGCGAGGGCGAAGAGCACTCCGGAGACCATGGGGAGGAAGCCGACCGGGGCGACCACGAGCAGCACGGCGGAGGTGAAGAAGAGCGTGTAGCAGATCACCAGCGAGGCGCGGACGCCGATGCGGTCGGAGAGCCAGCCGACCGCGAAGCCGGCGAACATGCCGATGACGCCGATGGTGCCCCAGACCTGGGCGGCGAATTCGATGTGGAATCCCAGGCCCTCGCGCAGATAGGGCGAGAGGTAGTTCTGGAACGGCATGCAGGCGAAGCCGTTCAGGAACTTCATCGTCCAGATGATGACCACCCAGCGCACCAGCACCATGCGCCAGCCGGCCCGGGCGCTGGTGTTCCGTGCGGGAGCGCCGCTCTCCGGCTGGTCCGGGGCCGGCTCCTCGCTGCGGAAGAGGCCGAGCCGGAAGAAGGTGAAGGTGGCGACCGCGGTGACCATGAGGGTGCCGGCGCCGACGGAGTACCACAGGCCCCGCCAGTTGTCGTGCTGGACGAAGGAGGGGACCAGCAGGCTGTTGACGAAGACGCCGTAGCTGGTGCCGCTGGAGACCAGGCCGAGGACCTTGCCGCGGTGGCGGTAGTCGATGACCCGGCCGACGATCTCGACCAGCGGTACGTACACGGAGGCGGCGGTGCCGCCGAGGATGGCCAGCAGGATGCCGATGACGACGATGCTGTCGGTGACCGGCAGCAACACCAGGCACAGTCCGCACAGGCCCACCGAGCCGATGACGACCTGGCCGCCGCCGATGCGGGTGGACAGCCAGGTGCCCAGCAGGGCGAACAGCAGGAAGCCGAGCTGGCCGGCCGCGGTGATGGTGCCGACCACCGTGTACCCGAAGCCGAGGTCCTTGCGCATGTCGGTGACGATCTGCGCGAAGAGGTAGAAACCGAATCCGTAGGTGGCTGCCACGAAACTGGTCAGCAACACCGTCACCACGAGTCCGACCGCGGCCTTGCGCCGCGCGTTGCCGGACGTCTTCTCACTCACCACTGTCGTGGGCCTTTCTGGCTGTGCCAACTGCTCGGATTGCTTCATCGATCAGGACTTCCGGGCGACATGGATGACGAAGTCCACCTCGTCGAGGTCGAAGTCCTCCTGGAAGTCACCGAAGGTCTGGACGGTGTCGAAGCCCGTGTCGAGCAGCAGGGACGACAGCTCCGCCGAGAGGATCGGGTAGACCTCCAGGTGGTGGCGGCCGCCGTCCGGGAAGTCGTAACGGAAGCGGCACAGCTGGGCGTCGATGTGCGCCACGGTCACGGTCGCCCCGGTGCCGCAGTAGTAGTAGTTGCCGCTGCTCTGGTACCGGTGCCGGCGGATGGCGTCGAAGTTGCGGTGGTCGACGATGAGGACGCCGCCGGGGTTGAGCGCCTCGTGGAACTCCGCGAGGACGGCCCGCCGGTCGTCCTCCTGGAAGAGGTGCGGGAGGGAGCTGCCCAGACAGACGATGGCGTCGTACCGCCCGTCGAGGTGCTGCCGCAGGGTGCGCCAGTCGGCCTGGAGCACGCGGAAGGACTGGCCGTGGGCCTCGGCGTTGCGCCGGGTCCGTTCGATCATCTCCGCGCTGCCGTCCGCGGCGGTGACGTCGAAGCCCTGCTGGGCCAGGGTGATGGAGTGGTAGCCGGTGCCGGCCGCGACGTCGAGCACGCGGTGGGCCTCGGCCCCGCGCAGCAGCTCGACGAAGAAGTCCTGCTCGCTCGCCCGGCGGCGGTCCCAGTCGATCAGCTGGTCCCAGCGGTCGACGAGGGGGCGGACGTACTGGCCCTCGAAGTCCTCGGCGGGCGCCGCTGCGAGGGGGGCGGGTGTGGTCATGATGGTCCTCCGGCTCTCCGTGCGGGCAATGGGTGGGTGAGCGGCCGGCCGGGGCGTGGCGCCCCGGCCGGCGCGGCGGTCGGACAGGCGCGTCCGGCGTACGGATCAGGCGAAGCGGGCGGCGAACGCCCGGTACTTCGCGTCCAGTTCGCCGGCCCACTCGGCGGCGTCGCCGAGCTTCATGCTCTGGCACTCGTAGCCGAGCAGCCGCTTCATGATCGCCATCTCGGGTGCGGCGAAGTGCACCGTGCCGTCGTCGTCGATGCGGTCGATGCCGTCGGCGCGCTGGCACTCCTCGTTGATCCGGACCGCCTCGTCGGGCCCGAGGCCGTCGGGCAGGTCGAGGACGGGGCCGTCCCGGTGGACGCGGACCGGGTAGCCGCCGGGCAGGCCGCCGGGCGCCGGGGCGTGGGCGAGGACGCCGCTGTCCGCGGCCATGCCGCGCAGCACCCGCACGGCGGAGGAGGCGGTCAGCAGCTGGCCGTCGATGCCGCCGAGCCGCTTGAGCCGGTTGTCGAGCTGGGCGAAGAGCGCGGCATGGTCCACCTCGGCCGGCCGGCCTGCCACCTGCACGTCGAGGTGGTAGGCGCCGCGGCCGGCGTCGCCGAAGCGCGGCACGTAGTGGCTGAAGTAGTGCTGGGAGGTGAGCCGCAGCGCCACGTCGGCGGGGTGCGCGTCCAGCAGGTGCGCGGCGCCCAGGGTGAGGGCCGGCACGATGTTGGCGACGTTGCCGACGCCGGTCGTGGGCGCCAGGCCGACCTTGTCGAGGACGGGGCCGACGGCGTCGGGGAACGCGGCGTTGACGACCTTGGTGTCGATGCCCGAGTCCCGGACCGCCTGCATCAGCAGGTGGTTGAGCGTGAGGTGCATCGGCAGCCAGGGGCCGAACTGGGCCTCGTCCAGCTCCTCGAAGGTCTCCTTGGGCAGGGCGGTGATGACCCGCCAGGACTGCAGCGAGCCGCCCATGAAGATGAGGTCGGGCCGGACGGTGGCGAGGGTCTGCGCCGTGGCGTCGATGTCGCGCAGATCGACGTGGACGGTGTCGACCGTGCCGTGGTGGCCGAGGTTGGTGGCGGTGAAGAGCGCGAGGTTGCCGCGCCGGCGGATGGATTCGGTGTCGCGTCCGGCGAGCACGACCCGGTTGGTGGCCGGGTCGCTCAGCAGCATGGTGAGGACCTTGGCCGACAGGTCGCCCATGCCGATGAGCATGATCAGCGGCTTGCGGGGGCCGTCATGGGGGGAAGTCACGGAATTCGCCTCCGGGGCGTACGGGAGCGGCTCAGCGCGGGTAGGAACCGTTGTCGGCGCGGAGCAGGGCGCCGGTCAGGGTGCGGGAGCCGTCGCCGAGCAGGTAGGTGCAGACGTCGGCGACGTACTCGGGGAGGATGTCGCCGTCCAGCTGCTCCTGGCGCTTGTACTCGGCGTAGCGGTAGTCCGGGATCCGGTCGGCGATCGCGGTGTTGACGATCAGGCCGGGCGAGACGACGTTGACCCGGATGTAGGGGGCGAAGTTCATCGCGTTGGACTTCGTCAGGCCGATGACGCCGGCCTTGACGGTGCCGTACAGGGCGTCGGAGCTGCCGACCTCGCCGGCGACCGAGGCCAGGTTGACGATGGCGCCGCGCCGCTTGGCGGGCAGCAGGTGGTCGGCGAAGCGCCGGGAGAGCCACACCGGGCCCTTGATGTTGACGGCGATCACGCGCTCGATGGTGGCGTCGTCGTACTCCCAGACCGGCTGCCCGAGGTAGAGGCCGGCGTTGTTGACCAGCCCGTTGACGTCGGGATGGGCGGCGAGGACCTGGTCCATGAAGGCGTCGCAGTCCTCGTGCGAGGCGACGTCGGCGACGTGGGTCTCCAGCGGGCGGCCCTCGTGCTCGGCGGCCAGCGACTTCAGGCCGGTCTCGTCGATGTCGCAGGTGATGACGGTCTTGCCGGCGTCCAGCAGACGGCCCACCAGGGCGCGTCCGACGCCGCTGGCCCCGCCGGTGACGATGACGGTGTTGACGCTCATATGACTACCTCCTCGGCCGGCCGCAGCCGGTACTGGTCAAGGTGCTCGTAGAAGGGACGGCAGTAGCGCTCGAACTCCCGCAGGTCGGGGCGGGTTTCGTAGCTGAAGCGGTAGTTGCGTTGCGGTGCCCGCAGGCCGCTGCTGGCGGCGACGTCGGTGTGCCAGCCGCTCCAGGTGGTCCACTCGGGCTGCTCGCCCTCCGACCAGTTCAGGGCCTCGGGCAGGAAGGGGATCCCGGCGTGCTTGCAGTAGGCCTCGATGGTGGCTTCGGGGCGGGCGGCGAGGTCCGCCGCGTTGATGACCAGCGGCACGGTGCCGGTCAGCTCGCGGACGAAGTCGAAGGTCTTGGCGAGCTGTTCGTAGCCGAGGACCTCGCGGGTGAGTTCCGGGTGCACGGTGGCGTGCGAGAGCACGGCCTCCTCGGGGTCCCGGATCAGGAAGGTGTTGACCTGGCCGAGCAGGTACGCGGGGTCGTCGAGCAGGTGGTCCAGACAGTGGTACGGGAAGTCCTTGTGGAACACCGGCTGGTCGCGTCGCGCCGACTCCATCATCCGCTTGACGTCGGGGTAGGTCAGCGGGTGGTCGGGGTCGGCGTTCTTGTGCGGGATGGCGGCCCGCTCCTCGTGCATGAAGAAGACGTAGGCGAAGGCCTCGTGGAAGACCTTGAAGTCGCCCCGTTCGATGAACGAGCGCTCCAACGCGGTCGACATCGACCGGGGGTGGCTCCAGAGCGCCAGGGAACGATGCATGGAACACCTCCTTGAGGGGGTGGGGGAATCGTGGGCCGGAGGGCCGGTTCAGGAGAGCAGCAGCGGCTGCGCGGAGGCCGTGACGGTCTGGAACTGGTGGGCGACGAAGTCGATGAGCTTGCGGGTGTTCGCCGTCACCTCGGCGTAGGTGGTGATGAACGCGCCGTAGTGGGCGAACTCCTCGGGGCTCATGCCGGCCGGGTCGTAGGCGCGGTGGAAGGACGGCAGCCACATCAGCTTCTCCAGGACGTCCTCCGGGACCTCCTGCTCGACGGCGTGCTCGTCGAAGGCGGGCAGTTCGGCCTCCCGGCGCAGGACGTCGCCGATGAACTGGGGCTTGCAGGTGTAGGCGATGGCGCCGCCCGCGGTCTGCTCCAGGTGCATGCTCAGGGTGGTGGAGCCCTTGGCCGGGTCGTCCACCTCCAGGCTGGAGAGCAGCGGCTTGACCGGGTGGCCGTTCTTCGCGATGAGGGCGTGGATGCGCTTGAGGATGGCGACCTCGGCCCAGCGGATGTCGGTCTGGGAGAGGTCGATCTCGCGGACGGCCGCTTCGTGGTGGAGGTCCTTGTTGGAGCCGAAGCGTCCGATCATGTGGGTGAAGACCGCGCGCCACCGGCTGGTGTCGATGCCCCGGTCATGGGCCTGCTTCAGCCCGGACTCGACCGCTTCGGCGCAGGCGACGAACTGCGGGACGGTGTAGGACAGCGTGGAGTTGATGGAGATGCCGCGGGCGACGAGCTGCCGGATGACCTGGTAGCCGGCCTGTGTGCCGGGCACCTTCACCATGAGGTTGGGGGAGATCCGCGCGATGCGCAGCGCCTGTTCCAGCATGAGGTCGGCGCGGAACATGATGCGCGGGTCCAGCTGTCCCGAGACCCAGCCGTACCGGCCGCCGGTCGCCCGCCACATGGGCAGCATCTCGCGTGCCGCGCGGCCCAGCGCGTCCTCGTAGACGAGGGCGAAGGTGCTCTCCACGTCGGGGTCCAGCTGGTAGCGGATGAGCTCCTGGATGTCGTGGCGCCAGCTCTCCGGGGAGGCCAGGACGGACTGTGCGACCAGCGAGGGGTTGGTGGTGATGCCCCGTACCAGGGAGCGGTCGGGCTCGGCGGGACACAGGAAGCGGTCGAGCTGCTCCTGCCAGCGCTCCTTGGTCTCGGGGTCGGGCGCGGTGGCCAGTTGGCCCGCACGCCACCGGGGGAAGTCGAGCGGCGAGGAATCCCACCAGATCTCGGCGGACTTACCGACGCGCTGGAGCTCTTCGAGAACACGTGGCATGGGAATGGAACCTTTCCGTCTCGGTCTCTCCGGGGGGGATGGCGTGCTGAGGGGCGAGTGCGGCGGGCGCTGCCGCCGTGCCGTACGTGGGGGGTGTCAGCCGGCGGCGGATCCGGCCGGGAGCGCTGCGCGCCACCGGTCCAGCAGTCCGGGCAGTTCCGTCATCGAGCCGAAGGTCCGGGCCCCTTCGGCGGCCAGGGCGTCCCGCGTTCCGCTCTCCGGCGGTGCGTAGCCGAGGACGGTCATGCCGGCGGCGACGCCGGCCCGGACGCCGACCGGGCTGTCCTCGACGACCACGCAGTGCTCGGGCGGTACGCCGAGGTCGGCCGCGGTGTGCAGGAACAGTCCGGGATCCGGCTTCCAGGCGCCGACCTCGTAGGCGCTGTAGATGCGGCCTTGGAAGAAGGGCAGCAGGCCGGTCAGGCCCAGGGTGTGGTGGATCTTGTCGCGGGGCGCGCTGGAGGCCGTGCAGAAGGGGAGTTCGAGCTCCTCGATGACCTGCCGGACGTGGAGGACGGCCCGGAGTTCGGTGGTGAACCGCTCCGCCGTCCGCTGCCGGAACTGCGGGACGAATTCGGCGGGCAGCGCCCTGCCGAGCCATCCCTCCAGCTGTCCGACCCATTCGGCGACCTTGCGGCCCCGGATCAATTCGAGCGCCTGCTCCGGTGTGAAGTCAAGCCCTTCGGCGGCCGCCATTTCCCGCATGACGCGTGAGCTGAGCGTCTCACTGTCGACGAGAACTCCGTCGCAGTCGAATATGACCAGACGTTTCGTCACGGGGGATCCCTCCATTGTCCTGCGAATGGATTTCGATGGCGGTCCCGTCAACGTCCGCCGGCGGGATGTGAACAGCAAAGCAGGGCGTTCTATCGATTCACTCATCGCTTACTAACGAGGGAGCGACGACAGGCAGCAAAAGGGGGTAATCCGGGCACGCGTGACAGAGTCCCAGGCATTGCCTGGCCAGGCCTTCACGGTGTAGCTAGCTTGTTCTCCGAGCGCAGGACGAACGGCGTTGGGCATCGCGTTCCCCTTCCTGTCCCCCGCCTTCTTCCGCCGGAATCTCGGCCAGACGTCCGCACGAGAGGGAGTCCCATGAAGTTCGGAGTTCTCGGCCCGCTGCTGCTGACGGAGGGGGGCGCCTCCCCGCTGCCGTCCGCCCCGAAGACCCGTCAGCTGCTGGCTCTCCTGCTGCTCAACGCGGGTTCCCCGGTGTCGCTGGACGTCTGTGTCCAGGAGCTGTGGGACGAGGCGGCGCCGCGCAGCGCGGTGCAGAGCGTGCACACCCGGGTCTTCCAGATACGCCAGGCCCTCTCCCACGGGCCTTTCGGCCGGACCCCGGAAGAGAGCAAGAGAATTCTGGAGACCTGCCACCAGGGATATAAGTTACGGGTCGAGGACGGTGCGCTCGATACCCATTTCCTCGACCGCTATCTGGCGGAATTCCGGCAGGCACAGGCACGCAAGGACGATCTCCTGGCCTCTTCCGCCCTGCGTTCGGCGCTCGGCCTGTGGCGCGGCCAGACCCTGTCCGACGTACGTCACGGTCCGCATGTCCATGCGTATGTCACGGGCCTGGAGGATCTGCGGATGACCGTGCTGGAACAGTGCATCGACGCGGAATTGCGGCTGGGCCTGCACCATCAGCTGCTCTCCGAACTCGGTGCGCTCGTCTCCCGTTATCCGGTGCAGGAAAACCTGCATGCCCAATACATGATCGCACTGTACCGGTCGGGCCGCACCGCGCAGTCCCTGGAGGCCTATCACCGGCTCCATAAAACGCTCACCGAGGAGCTGGGCATCGCCCCGTCGCAGCGCATCCGGAAGCTGCAGACGGCCATGTTGACCGAGAGCACCGAACTCGATGTCGCGCCGCCGGACCGGATGAGCCTGTCGCTCGGCCTCATGGCGAGCCGCTAGGGGGTGTCTTGCCGGTCTTCACGGCCCCACGAAGACCGGCAAGGCACCCCCTGGCCCCGTCCGGCACCACCAGCAGAGGAGGAGAGGGCTGTGACAGCCACGGATGTGCGCCCGGCGCCCGGTCCCGCCGGCCTTGATCTCCGGCGCGTGCGCCGGTTCGAGACCCGGGTCGCGGTCTGCGCCGGCGGCGGCGAGGTCTGCGACGGATGGGTGCTCGGCGTGGTCGGCGCCGCGCTGCCGCTCGCCCGCGCCGATCTCGGGCTGTCCCCGATGGGCGCCGGGCTCATCGGCGCGGCCTCGTTGGCGGGCCTGTTCTTCGGGGGGCTGGTCTTCGGCCGGCTCACCGACCGGCTCGGCCGGCAGAAGATGTACCTCATCGACCTGCTGGTGTTCCTGATCGGCTCGCTGCTGCAGCTGGTGGTCCAGGACGCGGCGCAGCTGCTGGTCGTACGGCTGGTGATGGGTGCCGCGGTGGGCGCGGACTACGCCATCGCCGGCGCCCTGGTGGCGGAGTTCGCACCGCCCAGGCGCCGGGGGCGGCTGCTGGCCTCCCTCATCGTCTTCTGGTACGTCGGCTACACGCTCGCGACCGGCCTCGGCATCGCGCTGACGTCGTGGAGCGACGACCCCGCCCTGTGGCGCTGGATCCTCGCCAGCAGCGCGCTGCCCTCGCTGGTGGTCCTGCTGGCCCGGCTGGGCACACCGGAATCGCCGAGCTGGCTGCTGAGCAAGGGCCGCGTCGCGGAGGCGGAGGCGATCAGCGAGCGCTGGCTGGGCCGCCGGCTCCGGCCCGTCGAGCCCGCCGCCGCGCCGGCGGCCACCGGCCATGCCGCGCTGTTCTCCCGCGCCTACGTCCGGCGGACGCTGTTCGCCAGCATCTTCTGGCTCTGCCAGGTGACGCCGTTCTTCGCGATCTCCACCTTCGCGCCCCAGGTGCTGGGCTCGCTGGGGGCCCGCGACGGCGAGGTCGGTGAGCTGCTGCTCAACGCCTTCCTGCTGGTGGGCTGCCTGGCCGGGACGGCGGTGATCAACCGGGTGGGCCGCCGCAAGCTGCTGATCCGGCCGTTCCTGGTCACCGCCGGCGCCCTGCTCGTCCTCGGGCTGTGGCCGCACGGCCCCCAGTGGGCCGTCGCCGTCTGCTTCGCCGTCTTCGCCCTGTTCCACTCCGCCTCCAGCGTGCTGCAGGCGGTCTATCCCAGCGAGGTCTTCCCCACCGAGATCCGGGCCACCGGCATCGGTTTCGCCGCCGCGGTCAGCCGCGTCGGAGCGGCCGTCGGCACCTTCCTCGTACCGATGGGCCTGGCGGCCTGGGGTGTCGGTGCGGTCATGGTGCTCGGCTGCGCGCTCTCCCTGGCCGGCGCGCTGGTCTCGATCGCCTGGGCCCCGGAGCCCGGCGATCTGGAACCGGCCCGCACCAGCCCCCTTCCCGCCCCCTCGCGGTCCGTCTGACCGGCCCCGGGGTTCTTGCCCGCACCCGTCCCTAGGAGTGTCATGTCCCGCCGCCTGTTCACCTCGGAGTCCGTGACCGAGGGCCACCCCGACAAGATCGCCGACCAGATCAGCGACGCCGTCCTCGACGCACTGCTGGCGCAGGACCCCGCCTCGCGGGTCGCCGTCGAGACGCTGATCACCACCGGCCAGGTCCATGTGGCCGGCGAGGTGACGACGACGGCGTACGCCGACATCCCCAGCCTGGTCCGCAAGACGGTCCTGGAGATCGGCTACGACGCGTCGTCGAAGGGCTTCGACGGGGCGTCGTGCGGGGTGTCGGTCTCGATCGGCGCGCAGTCCCCCGACATCGCGCAGGGCGTCGACACCGCGTACGAGCAACGGAGCGGGGAATTCGCGGACGACGAGCTGAACCGGCAGGGCGCCGGCGACCAGGGCCTGATGTTCGGCTACGCGTGCGACGAGACGCCCGCGCTGATGCCGCTCCCCCTCCACCTGGCCCACCGGCTCTCCCGCCGGCTGACCCAGGTCCGCAAGGACGGCACGCTCCCCTACCTCCGCCCCGACGGGAAGACCCAGGTCACCGTCGAGTACGACGGCGACCGGCCGGTCCGGCTCGACACCGTCGTGGTCTCCTCGCAGCACGCCCCCGGCATCGCCCTGGACTCGCTGCTGACCCCGGACGTGCGGCAGCACGTGGTCGAGGCGGTGCTCAAGGAGCTGGCCGAGGAGGGCATCGCCCTGGAGACCGACGGCTACCGCCTGCTGGTGAACCCGACCGGCCGCTTCGAGATCGGCGGCCCGATGGGCGACGCCGGGCTGACCGGCCGCAAGATCATCATCGATACGTACGGTGGCATGGCCCGCCACGGTGGCGGCGCCTTCTCCGGCAAGGACCCGTCGAAGGTGGACCGCTCCGCGGCGTACGCGATGCGCTGGGTCGCCAAGAACGTCGTCGCGGCGGGTCTCGCGGCCCGTTGCGAGGTCCAGGTCGCCTACGCCATCGGCAAGGCAGAACCCGTCGGCCTGTTCATCGAGTCCTTCGGCACCAACACCGTCGAGAACGCCGCGATCGAACGGGCCGTCTCCGAGGTCTTCGACCTCCGCCCCGCCGCCATCATCCGCGACCTCGACCTGCTCCGCCCGATCTACTCCCCCACCGCCGCCTACGGCCACTTCGGCCGCGAACTGGCGGACTTCACCTGGGAACGCACCGACCGCACGGACGCCCTCCGTGCCGCCGTGGGGCGGTGACCGTGTCCGGACCGCACGGCGCCCCGGCCGCGGGGCAGGCGCTGCGCGCCGCCGTGCGCGCCACCGCCCCCTGCTTCTCCTTCGAGTTCTTCCCGCCGAAAACCCCGGCGGGCGAGGCCAAGCTGTGGCAGGTCATCCGCCGGGCCGAGGCCCTCTCCCCCTCGTTCGTCTCGGTGACCTACGGCGCCGGCGGCTCGTCGCGGGACCGCACCATCGAGATCACCCGGAACATCGCGGCCGAGACGACGCTGCGCCCGGTCGCGCATCTCACCGCGGTCGGTCACTCGGTGGCCGAACTGCGGCGGATCATCGGCCAGTACGCGGACGCGGGCATCCGGGACATCCTGGTGCTGCGCGGCGACCCGCCGGGCAACCCCAGGGGCCCGTGGACCCCGCATCCGCAGGGCTTCACGTACGCCTACGAACTCGTGGAACTGGTGCGCTCGCTCGGTGACTTCAGCATCGGCGTGGCCGCCTTCCCGGAGCGCCACCCGCGCTCGGCGGACTGGGACGGCGACATCCGGCACTTCGTCGCCAAGTGCCGGGCCGGCGCCGACTACGCCGTCACCCAGATGTTCTTCGACGTCGACGACTACCTGCGGCTGCGCGACCGGGTGGCCGCGGCCGGCTGCGACATCCCGATCATCCCGGAGATCATGCCGGCCACCGACGTCCGGCAGATCGGCCGCTTCGCCGAGCTGAGCGGCGCGGCCTTCCCCGAGGACCTGGCGCACCGGCTCGAAGCCGCCCGCGACGACCCCGCCACCGCGTACCGCATCGGCGTCGGCCACGCGACGGCGATGGCGCGCCGGCTGCTGGCCGAAGGCGCCCCCGGCCTGCACCACATCACGCTCAACCGCTCCTCGGCCGCCTTCGCGGTGCACCACGGGGTCCGCGACCTCCTGGGCTCGCCGGGCCCGCACGGCCGCCGCGTCCCCGCCTGACCGGCCACGTCACCGACCACCGCAAACGGCTCCTGGAGATGTCGTGCGTATCGCCCTCACCGGTTTCCCCGCCGCCGGCCGTCCGGCGGCCTTCCCCGGAAGGTCCGCCACCGGGCGGCGCCGGCGGCCGTCATCACCGTGCCCGTCGTCCTCCTCGCCGTCCGCCGGGAGCGGCCAGCGATGACCACCGACACGAGAGCGTGGCCGGCCCCACCGCGGACGACGGGTGGGGCCGGCCTCGGCAACGAGAGGAGCAGTGAACAGGACGTGCGAGAGGACGAGATCCCCCGTGCCGGCAGCGTGCTGACGGACCTGGGCCACGAAGGGGTGGCCGTGTGGCTCGACGGGGTGGGCCGCCGGTCGCTGGCGGACGGGTCGCTGGGCCGCCACGCCGCGGACGCCTGCGTCACCGGAGCCGTGCTGTCGCGGCGGGAGTTGGTGCGCGAGGTGCGGGACGGCACCGCGTACGAGGAACAGCTCGCCCTGCTGCGCGAGCGGGGCAGCGGCGTGGCGGCGGCGGTGCGCGCGCTCCACGCCTACGACGTGCGCTGGGCCTGCGATGTGCTGCGGCCGGTCTTCACCGCGACGGGCGGACAGGACGGCTGGGCGAGCGCCGAGCTGGATCCGCGGCTGGCCGACGACGCCGCCGCCTCACTCGCCGCGGCGCGGGCCGTCGCACAGGCGGTCAACCGGCCGAACCTGCTGGTGAAGGTGCCCGCCACCGCGGCCGGCCTCCAGGTGCTCAGCGACTGTGTGACCGAGGGGATCGGCGTGAACGCCGTGCACCTCTACGCGGTGCGGCGCTACGGCGACGTGGTCGAGGCGTACTTCGACGGCCTGGAGCGCGCGGCGGCCGCCGGGCGCGCCCCGGGCGGGGCCTCGGTGGCCTCCCTCGGCGCCGCCCGGGTGGAGGACGCGGTGGAGGCCCGGCTCGACGCGGTGCCGAAGGCGGCCGCGGCGCCGTTGCGCGGACGGTCGGCGGCGGCCCTGGCCAGGGCGGCCTACGCCGTCTACGAGAGCGGTCTGGGCACCGGGCGCTGGCGGAAGCTGCGGTCGGCGAAGACCCGGCCGCAGCGTCTGGTCTGGGCGGCGCCGCCCGCTCCGGGGCCGGAGGCGACGGCGGTGCGCCGGGTGGAGGAGCTGGTCGCGTGGAGCACCGTCCATGCGCTGCCGGCGGGCACGCTCGCCGCGGTGGCCCGTCGGGGGCAGCTGCGCGGTGACACCTTGTCGGGTGCGTCCGCGGAGGCGGAGGCGGTGCTGTCGGGCCTGCTGCGGCAGGGCATCGACGTCGGGCGGATCGCTGAGGAACTGGCCGCGGCGGACCTCCAGGAGGCCGTGCGGGACCACGTGGAACTCCTCGACACGCTGGCGGACCGGTGGGGCGGGCGCCCGCGCGCCTGACGGCCTCCCGGCCCTGCGCCGGAGCGGTACGGGCGGGGCCGGGAGGCGGGGCCTGCGGACGGTCGCCGGTGCGGGGCCGGCCCGCGCCGGGCCCGCACCGGCAGGGCGGCGCGGCGGGCGGACGGGCGGTCCGGGCGTCAGCGCTCGGCGTCGCCCGCGGCCACCGCCGTGGCCGGCCGGTGGCCCGGGAACGTGCCGCCGGTCAGGGCGAGCAGCGGGCGCGCCTTGACGGCGGTCTCCGCGAACTCGGCGTCCGCGTCGGACAGTGCGGTGATCGCGCCGCCGATGCCGTACCGGACGCGGCCGGGGGTGAGGACCGCGGTGCGGATGACGATGCTCAGGTCGGCGGCGCCGGTGAGGGAGAAGTAGCCGATCGCCCCCGCGTAGATGCCGCGGGCGCCGCCTTCGAGCCGGTCGATGATCCGCAGGGTCCGCTCCTTGGGCGCGCCCGTCATCGAACCGCCGGGGAAGGCGGATTGGACGCAGCGGGCCGCGCCGCTGTCCGGGCGCAGGGTCGCGGTGACGGTGCTGACGAGCTGGTGGACGGTCGCGTACGTCTCGACCCGGAAGATGTCGTCGGCGGCGACCGAGCCGACCTGCGCGCAGCGGCCCAGGTCGTTGCGGACGAGGTCGACGATCATCAGGTTCTCCGCGCGCTCCTTCTCGTCCGTGCGCAACTCCGCGACCAGCGCGGCGTCCTGCTCGGGTGTCGCGCCGCGGGGCCTGGTGCCCTTGATCGGCCGGGACTCCGCGGTGCCGTCCGCACCGATCCGCAAGAAGCGCTCCGGTGAACTGCTGAGCACCGACAGGTCACCGAAGCGCAGCAGCGCGGCGAAGGGTGCCGGGGCGACCCGGCGCAGGCGCCGGTAGCTCTGCCAGGGGTCCAGGTCCATCCGGACCTCGGCCATGTTGGTGAGGCAGATCTCGTAGGACTCGCCGGCCTTCAGCTCGTCCTGGCAGGCCTCGATCAGGCCGAGGTACTCCTGGCGGTCGTGGCGCAGCTCCACCCGGGCGCCGGTGGCGGGCGGCGCCGGGGCCGGTCCGGGCTCCTCGCCGGTCATCGCGGTGAGCCGGTCCGCCGTCCGGGCCAGCCAGGAGCGCGCGGCGTCCTCCCCGGCATCCCGGGGGCCGGACGGGCCGGGGTCCTCCTCCGCCAGGGCGAGGAGGTAGGTCATGCCCTGCTGGTGGTCGAAGACCACGGCGCGGTCCGCGAAGACCATGGCCGCGTCCGGTTCCTCCGCGCGGTGCACGGTCGTGCCCCCGCACTCCGCCTTGAGCCCGTAGCCCAGGTAGCCGACCCAGCCGAGCGCGAAACCGCACGGCAGCTGCGGCACGGTGGTGGCCGTGCTCCGCAGGTCCTCGTCGAGCCAGTCCAGGAAGCGGCCGGTGACGATCTCGGTGCCGGTGCGCGAGCGGACCTGGACGGTGCTGCTGGAGACGTCCGCCGTGGCGATGCGGGCCAGCGGGCCGGAGGCGTCGCCCATGACGGAGAAGCGGCCGAGGTCGCCGCCGGCCCGGCTGCTGTCGAGCCAGAAGGCGTGCCGGTCGGCCGCGAAGAGCCGCTCGAAGACGATCTCTTCGTTCCATGCGGTGGGCAGCCGCTGCGCACAGACCTTCAACCGGCGTTGTGCCGTGGGTAGTTGCGGTGCGTCCGGGTTCTCCGCGGTCTTTCCCGGCCGTCCGGCCGCCTCGGGCAGCGGGCGCTTCCGGGGGCGCCGCGGTGTCCCGCCGCGCTTCCCGGGAATTTCCAGAAAATTTCCGAGGAGCTGTCCGCCGTATTCCGTGCCGATCGATTCCGGATGGAATTGCACACCGAACAGCGGCCGGTCGCGGTGGCGCAGGCCCATCACCACTCCGTCGGGCGCCCAGGCCGTGGCCACCATGTCGCCGGGTAGCCGGGTGACGGCGAGGGAGTGATATCGCACGGCGTCGAAGGGGGACGGGAGTCCGGCGAAAACATCGGTTCCGGCGTGCCGTACGGGCGAGGTCCGGCCATGCCGGGGTTCCGGTGCGAGGCCGACCGAGCCGCCACCCGCCAGGGCGATTCCCTGATGCCCGAGGCACACCCCGAGCAGTGGTATTTCCGCGGTTCGGATAATCTCCGACGATATTCCGAAGTCGGCCGGGCGGGCGGGGTTTCCCGGCCCCGGCGAGATCACCACCCGGTCGAATTCGGCCAGATTCCCGGCCCGCCAGTGCGGGTCGTCATTGCGGACCACGGTCGGCTCCCGCCCGGAAAACCGCGCGAGGGCGTCGAAGAGGTTGTAGGTGAACGAGTCGTGATTGTCGACCAGCAGCGTGCGCATCGGTGGGTGCAGCTCCCTCAAGGCAGTCGGCGCAAGACAGGCGGCTCGGGACGGGACGGGCGTCAGACACGCGCCGATCGGCGCGCCTCCGCGACGGCTTCCGCCCGGACCCGGTGGCCGGCGCGCCGGCCGTCGCGGACGACGATGCGCTCCCCGGTGCACCTGCCCGACGCCCGCCGGTCCGCCTCCGACGGCACCGGAAGAACCTCCAGCAGCATGTGTTCCACCAGGTCCGAGCCCTCCGGCACGGTGCGGGAGCGCACCACGCGCAACCGGCGGCCGCACTCCTCGGCGATCGCTTCGAGCCCCGCCAGGTCACCCCGGTCGCAGAAGTGCAGGAAGACCGATCCCCCCTCGGTCACGTACTGCGCGGCCTCGGTCAGGTACCTGCGGTGCGTCCGGTAGCCGGGGTCCACGTACGCCCGCTCCCGGACCGAGCGGTAGGAGTAGTCCGCGGGCGCCAGCACGTAGTTGGAGCTCCAGAAGATCCGGTCGAACCGCATTCCGTGGCCGACGGCCGCGAACAAATCGCTGTGCACCGCCGTCACCCGGTCGGCCACCCCGTGCCGCCGGGCGTTCAGCCGGGTATTTTCCACCGCCTCTTCATTGATATCCACGGCCACCACCGCACCGCCGGCCAGCGCCGCCTGAACGGCAATCACCCCGGCGCCGCAGCCGACCTCCAACAGGGACGCGGGACGGCGGTGCGCCTGCGGTCCGGCGAGTCCGAGGAATTCCAGGGCAATACCGGTCGACGGCGAGTAGACCGGCGGGAAAACCTCGTCGAGCAGATCCCACTCACGGCCCGCCATCGAAAATGCGCGCGGGCGGCCCGGATCCGTCATTGCCCGGTTGCAGCGCTCCAGCGACTTGAGGTGGCTTCGCACTTCGGACACTGATCCTCCCGAGTCTCGGCGGCACTGTTTGCACCGCCTCACACTGTTGTCGTCTTTCGGGCGACCCGGAAGGTGATCCGGTGACAGGCCGGACCGCATGGACGGTGACGCGAACACCGCCCCGTACGTGACCCCCATCACATTGGGCAACATTGCCGGAGGTTGGGGGAGGTAAGGCTGAGACAGGTGGGTGATCAGTACACACATGTGCCGCCGACGCCTGCCCCGACAGGAAAGGAAAGGAATAGATGAAGAGAGCCGAAGGGGCAGAAATCGGTGAAATACTCGCCATTCTCGAACTATTGGCGGCGGAGGCCCCGCCGTCCGAGCTGGAGGACCTGGTCCGCCGCGCCCGCGCGTCCGGACTGGAGGCCGACGCCCTCTCCCGCCTGGAGCGGGCGGAGTATCTGGCGTCCAGGGTCCACGCCCAGTTATCCCGCCGCCAGCAGCGCGAGGCCGGACTGTCCGCTCTGGTGGACGTCGCCCGCGAGCTGACCCTCCCGTACGACCTGGACGCCCTCCTCAACACCATCACCCGGCGCACCCGCACGCTGCTCGGCCTCGACATGTCCTACATCACCTTCCGCGACGCCGCGGCCGGGGACAGCTACGTGCGCACCTCCGACGGCCATGCGTCGGCCCTCACCGTCGGCTACCGCGTCCCGTACTCCTCCGGCATCGGTGACGAGGCCATCACCAGCTCCGTACCGGTGTGGTCCCCCGACTACCTGTCGGACGAGCGGATGCGGCACAGCGACGTGCTGGACGAGGTGGTGCGGGCGGAGGGGCTGCGGGCGATCATCGCGGCGCCGCTGCTGTTCGGCGACGACGCCTTCGGCGTGCTGTACGCCGCCGGCCGCAACATACGGCACTTCACCGTCGGCGACGTCTCGTTGATGAGTTCGCTGGGCGCTCTGGCCGCCGTGGCCATCGAGCGGACCCGCACCCTGGAGCGCAGCCACGCCGACGTCATCAGCCTGCGGTCCGACAGCTCACAGACCGCGTCGCTGCTGGGTGAGTTCCGCCGGCTGAACGAACTGCACACCTCCCTGGTGGACCACGCGCTCGCCGGGAACAGCCTGAACTCCCTGGTCACCGAGGTGGCCGGGATCCTTGGGGGCGCCGTGCTCGTACGGGACGTGGAGCACCGGCCGCTCGCGGCGCACGGCACGGTGCCGACCGCCGACGGCACCGAGGTGCTGCGCGCCTGCCAGACCGCCGCCACCCGGCGGACGCCGGTCGCCGTCGCCGACGGCACCTGGGTCGTACCGGTCACCGCGGGCAACGAGGAACTCGGCGTCCTGCTCCTGCGCCCCGACGAGCCGCTGGACGAGTCCGGGGCGCCGCTGCTGGGCATGGCGGCCCAGTCCGTCGCGGTGCTGCTCCAGGTGCAGCGCGGCGAGGAGGCCGCCGCGAGTTCCTTCCGCGACGAGCTGTTCGAGGATCTGCTGGCGGCTCCGCACCGCCCCACCAAGCAGTTCATCCAGCGCGCCCGGCGGCTCGGCATCGACCTGGAGCGGCCGCACGTGGTCGTCGTCATCCGCCCGGAAGGCGGGGCGCAGGGCCGGGCGGCCGGCTGGGCGGCCTCGTACGCCCGCCGGATGCACGGGTTCCGCAGCATTCAGAGCGGCTGTATCGCCCTGCTGCTGCCGGCCACCGATGCCAGCGCCTCGGCCCGCGCGGTCTCCGCCGAGCTCACCCCGCTGCTCGGGCACCCGGTGACGGTCGGCGCGGCCGGACCGGTCTCCGACCCCGGGCTGGTCCAGCAGGCCCATCAGGAGGCCCTGCGCTGTCTCGACGCGCTCGTCTCGCTCGACAGCGTCGGCGCCTACGCCTCCCCCGAGGACCTGGGCTTCCTCGGCGTGCTGCTGTCCGACAACCGCGACGCGGCCGGCTTCATCACCGCCACCATCGGGCCGATCCTGGACTACGACGCCCAGCGGATGACCGAGCTGACCCGCACCCTCGACGCCTACTTCGCCGCGGGCGGCAGCCCGACCCATGCGGCGGAGGCCCTGCACGTCCACCCCAACACCGTCTCCCGCCGGCTGGAGCGAATCGCCGACCTGCTCGGTGCCGACTGGCTGAAGCCGGAGCGGGCCCTTGAGGTGCAGGTGGCGCTGCGGCTGCAACGCGCGCACGCCCTGCTGCGGCACAAGGACGGCGGCCGCCCGGCGGCTCACGCCGACAGCTCCGGGCAATGAACGGGCCCCGCGGACCGCAGCGACGAGAGCGCGTAGGCGCAGGACGCCAGCGTCATGTGACGGTGCCAGCCCTGGAAGGAACGCCCGCCGTAATCCCGCAGTCCGACGGCCTCGCCCCGGGTCCGCCAGGCGCCCTGGACCGCATCGATCAGACGTGTGGTGCGTAGCACCGATACCGCCGGCAGATCCGCCGCGTTGGTCAGCCACACCTCGGCCGGGGGCCGCCTCAGGTCGTGCCACACCCCCACAAGCTGGAGACGGCCCGCGGCCCCGGGGGCGCCGCCCGCCGCGCCCCGCAGGTGCGGCAGCCGCACGGCCGCCGTCGCCATGGCCACCGGGCGGCCCCGCGCGGGCTCCGGACGGCCCGGCCGCCGCAGGACGCAGCGCAGCCGGCGGGCCGCGCCGAGCAGGGCCCCCGCGGCAGCCGGCTGCTCACCCGGCCCGGACCGGCCCGGCTCGTCGGAGAGCAGCGGGGTGTGCCCGCCGATCCGTACGACGGCCGGGCTCCCCGCGCCGAACAGGCCGGTCAGATGGTGCTCCTGGCCCGCGCCCCGGGCGTCCATCACGACCGGACGGGCCGGGTCGCCCCACCGGCGCACATCGCCGCACAGGCCCGCGACGCACGCGTCGGGGGTGGCGGCGTGGAGCTCGTCGGCGGCTTCGGTGCCGGTCCGCCGACGGCGGTTGCGCAGCCAGGCGTCGGGGATGTGCAGGCGCCAGCTGACCGGGGCGACCACCCGCTCCGACGCGTACCACATGCCGTACGCCTGCTGGCCGTGGACGACCTGCCCGCCGTCGGATGACAGGTGCCGGGACACCCCCACGCTGTGCTCGCCGGCCTTCGGGATGGAGACCGGCAGGACCACCCAGGCGGCGGGCGCGCCGTCCTCCTCCAGGAAGGCGGCCAGCGCCCGGCGCACCGGGCTCCAGGCCCAGTGCGAGCTGCTGACGAAGTGGTGCAGCCGCTGTGCGTCGCCGGGCACGCCCACCGCGCCGGCGATGTTGGCGATCGACTTGCGCCCGCGGGCGTACAGCAGTCCGTCCAGGTACTGCCGGGCCCGGATGCGCTGGTCGTAGCGGCGGAACTCCGCGAAGAGCGCGGCGCAGAGGTCGGTGGCGGCGCCGTCGTCCCGCACGACGGGAGGGACCGCCCTGCGCGCGGCGGGTACGGCGGCTTCGAGGGATGTGTCGTCGGCCATGACGGTGCCTCCTGATGCGCGGGGTGTTCCTGGCCCGCACTCCAGACTTGCCACATCGCCCGCCGGCGGCGAGGTGCAACGGACACACCGCTGCCCCTCCCGGTGGTGGCCGGAGCACCATCCCCGGCCGCCGGCAGGCGACGAACACCCCCGAGACGCCCCCGGTGCGGTGCTCCCGCCACCACCCCGCGGCGGGCTCCGCCGCCCGCCCCTCACCTCCGCTGCTGCCGCGCGCGGAAGTTGGCGACGTTCTGGCGGTTGCCGCACACCTCCGGCATGCAGTAGCGGCGGCGTCCGGCCCGGCTGGTGTCGACGAACATCCCGTCGCACTCCTGGGAGGCGCAGTGCCGGAAGCGGTCGTGGCTCAGGGTGCGCAGCGCGCCCAGCAGTCCGGTGCCCAGGAGGACCGCCAGTTCGTCGGCGAGCGGTGCGCCCGGCGCGGTCGTGACGTACCACTGCCACCGGCCCTGTCCGTCGCGTTGCAGCGTGGGGCCGACGCCCGCGCGCCGGATCAGCGCGGTGGCGCCGTCGACGAGTTCGTCCTCGGCCGCGGCTTCGAGGAGGGTGCGGGCCTCCTGCCGGAGGGTGCGGACCTCCTCCAGGTCGTCGTCGGAGGGGGTGCCGGTCCGCGCCAGGGCGTCGGGGCGGACCTCGTGCTCGGTGAGGAACCGCTCCAGATCGGGCGGTTCGACCAGCACTTCTCCCGTACTTCTGCGGACCACCGGGGCGGTGTTGACCAGGTCGGTCGCCACTCCCGCCCCCCATGCGTAATCTGAAAAAGGAATCTTCAAGCCTTACTCCATGCTAGGGTAACCGTTATAGAGTCAACATACCCGTTACACCGGCGACTGCCGCCCCTTCACCGCATCGCACCGCGCCCCTTCTCGATGGCCGCGAGCCGCCCCGAGCCCCTGAAGGAGTCCCCCGTGAACACCGACCACGTTCTCGCCTACCTCGACGGCCGCCACGTCCGCTGGCGCCTGACGTTCGATCAGTGCCTGGACGAGGCGGGCCCCGACCCGCGCGCCCGGCTGCTGGCGGTCTTCGACGCCCTCCGCGCCTGCGCCGTGTCCCCGCAGGGCCTGCGGAGCTTCTCGTTCACCCACGCGGTCACCGAGATGTCCGGGCCGCAGAGCTCGATCCGCACCACCGTCGTCACCGCCAAGCAGGCGCTCCGCAAGCAGCTGCTCGGCCTCGCCGAGACCACCGGCACCCCCGACCCGGACCTGCTCACCGACCAGCTCCTGCTGCTCTACGAGGGCGCCGTCGCCAACCACGCCCTCGGCACCGTCGACCACGCCGCGGACACCGCCCACGCCACCGCCCGCCAGCTCATCGCCGCGGCCAGCCCGCTCCCGCTGCAGACCTTCCCGATCGGCCCGGAGTCCCCGCACATCTAACCTCCGCCCGGGCCCGGCGCCCGCCGGGCGGGAAGCGGCAGCGGGCGGGCCGGGGAGCGGAGCGCCGCCGGGCGCCCGCCGGGTGACCGGCCGCTCCGGGATGCGCCGCCACGGCTCGGCGTGGCCGGCTCCCGGCGATTTCGTACCTGCCGGATCAGGCATGATCATTTCCCTGGCCGACGGTACAACCGAGAGGAACAGCACGTGAGCGCATGGCAGTTGAGCGAGACATTCCGCAGCACCTCCGGCGAGGTCCGCTGGGACCGTCTCGGACAGCCCGGCGGGCATCCGGTCGTCCTCCTCCACGGCACGCCCTTCTCCTCCTACGTCTGGCGTGCCGTCGCCCGCGCACTCGCCCGCCACCACGAGGTGTTCGTGTGGGACATGCCGGGCTACGGGGCGTCGGAGAAGTCCGCCGGCCAGGACGTCTCCCTGGCCGCCCAGAGCAAGGTCTTCACCGAGCTGCTGGCGCACTGGGGGCTGGCCGAACCGCTGGTGGTCGCCCACGACTTCGGCGGCGCCGTCTCGCTGCGGGCGCATCTGCTGCACGGCGCCCGCTACCGCGCGCTCGCCCTGGTCGACCCGGTGGCGCTGGCGCCGTGGGGATCCCCGTTCTTCCGGCTCGTCGGCGAACACGCCCAGGTCTTCGAGCAGTTGCCGCCCGCACTGCACCGCGCCCTGGTCCGCGAGTACGTGAGTTCCGCCAGCAGCCCCGGACTGCGCCCGGACGTCCTCGACCGGCTCGTCGAGCCCTGGCTCGGCGACCTCGGCCAGGCGGCCTTCTACCGTCAGATCGCCCAGGCCGACCAGCTCCACACGGACGAGGTGCAAGGCCGGTACGGCGAGGTCGCCATCCCGACGCTGGTGTGCTGGGGCCACGACGACGCCTGGATCCCCCTGGCGAAGGGCGAGGAGCTGGCCGCCCGCATCCCGGGGGCGCGGTTCGAGCCCATCGCCGGTGCGGGTCACCTCGTCCAGGAGGATTCACCCGTCGAACTCACCTCCGCCCTCAGCGCCTTCCTGCGGCAGCAGAACTGACGGGGCGGTCCGTCCCGGCGGGGCACGGTCCTCCGCCGCGGCGCCCCGCGCGGCCGGCGCCCGCGAGCCGCGCGCACGCCTCGGGCCGGGAGCGACCGGTGCCGGCCGGCCACCGGTCCCTTCCGGCAGCGGCCGGTCAGCGCCGGGTCGCGTAGAAGGCCACGGCGGAGGCCGCGGCGACGTTGAGGGAGTCCACCCCGGCGGCCATCGGGATCCGGACCCATTCGTCGGCCGCGCGCAGCGCCTCGACCGACAGGCCGTCGCCCTCGGTGCCGAGCAGGAGGGCCAGCTTCTCGTACCGGCGGGCGGCCAGTTCCTCGATGGCGACGGACTTGTCGTTGAGGCACAGGGCCGCCGTCACGAAGCCGTCCCGGCGGAAGAGTTCGATCTCCTCCGGCCAGGAGGTCAGCCGGGTCCAGGGCACGTGGAAGACGGCGCCCATCGACACCTTCACGGACCGGCGGTAGAGGGGGTCGGCGCAGCGGGGCGTGAGGAAGACGGCGTCCACGCCCAGAGCGGCCGCGTTGCGGAAGGCGGCTCCCATGTTCGCGTGATCGACGATGTCCTCGAAGATGGCGACGCGCCGCCCCGCGCCCCCCTGCCGGTCCACGGGCGACGCCGCGCCGCTGCCGGGCGCGAGCAGCGACGCCGGGTCCGGGAGCGGCTTGCGCTGCATGGAGGCGAGGGCGCCGCGGTGGACGTGGTAGCCGGTGACCTGCTCGGCGAGGGCGGGGCTGACCGCGTAGACCGGCGCCGGGACCTCGTCGATGACGTCGCGCATGACATCGACCCACTTGGCCGAGAGCAGCATCGAGCGCATCTCGTAACCGGCGTGCCGGGCGCGGCGGATGACCTTCTCGCCCTCGGCGATGAACAGGCCCTCGGCGGGCTCCCGGCGGCGGCGCAGCGCGACGTCGGTGAGGCCGGTGTAGTCGCTCAGCCGGGGGTCGTCGGGGTCGTCGACGGTGATGATTTCTGCCACGGGGAGATAGTGCCTTGTCGGTGTCGGGGTGCCAATGCCGGGTGCGGAAGGGCTACTCGGCGCGGCTGCCGGGGGTGACGGCCACGACGTCCCCGATGACGAGGACCGCCGGGGGGCGTACGCCCTCGGTGCGGACCTTCTCCCCGAGGGTGGCGAGGGTGGCGTCGACGCGGCGCTGGGCGGCGGTGGTGCCCTCCTGGACGACGGCGGCGGGGGTGTCGCCGGAGCGGCCGTGGGCCATGAGCGTGGCGGCGATGGCGGCGCTGTTGCCGACGCCCATCAGGACGACGAGGGTGCCGCGCAGCCGGGCGAGGGCGGGCCAGTCGACGAGGGAGCGCTCGTCGTCGGGGGCGACATGGCCGCTGACCACGGTGAACTCATGGGCGACGCCGCGGTGGGTGACGGGGATGCCGGCGGCGCCGGGCACCGAGATGGTGCTGGAGATGCCGGGGACGACGGTGCAGGGGATGCCGGCCTCGGCGAGCGCCTGGGCCTCCTCCATGCCGCGGCCGAAGACGAAGGGGTCGCCGCCCTTGAGCCGGACCACGGCCTTGCCGGCCTTGGCGTGGTCGATGAGGGCCTGGTTGATGGCCTCCTGCGCCATGAAGCGGCCGTAGGGGATCTTCGCCGCGTCGATGATCTCGACGTGCGGCGGGAGTTCGGCGAGGAGGTCGCGGGGGCCGAGGCGGTCGGCGATGACGACGTCGGCCTCGGCGAGCAGACGGCGGCCGCGCACGGTGATCAGGTCCGGGTCGCCGGGGCCGCCGCCGACGAGGGCGACGCCCTTGGTGCGGGCGCGGTGGTGGGGCGCGGCGAGGGAGCCGTCGCGCAGGCCCTCGACGACGGCGTCGCGGACGGCTGCGGAGCGGCGGGGGTCGCGGCCGGTGAGGACGGCGACGGTGACGCCTTCGCTCTGGCCGGTGGCCGGGGTCCAGGCGCTGGCGGCCTCGGCGTCGTCGGAGCGGACGGCCCAGACCCGGTGCTCCTCGGCCTCCCGGGAGGCGGCGGCGTTGGCCTCGGGGTCATCGGTGGAGATCAGCGCGTACCAGGCGCCTTCGAGGTCGCCGGGGCGGTAGCGGCGGCGCTCCCAGCGGAGTTCACCGGTGTCGGCCATCGCCTCGACGGAGGGGGTGGCCGACGGGGAGACGAGCAGGACGTCGGCGCCGGCGGCGAGAAGAGCGGGGAGCCGGCGCTGGGCGACCTGGCCGGCGCCGAGGACGACGACGCGGCGGCCCGACAGGCGCAGGCCGACGGGGTAGGCGGCGTGTTCGGCGGCGTGCTCGGCCATGGGTGCGGCTCCTTGTGCAGGTCAGGCGGGATCGGCGGGACGCAGCCGCTACGGCGGTGGAACGGCTGGGAGGCATCCACGGGGCGCCACCGGGTCCGGCCCCGGCGCGGGTGGCGGCCCGGCTCCCAGCCTATAGGGGAGGCGGCGCCGGGCTTCGGGGACCCGGGAGGCACGGACCGCCCCGGCCACCGGCAGGAAGGGCTTCTGAAGGAGCGGGCGCGCCCCGATACGGACAGGAAGGGTTCCTGAAGGAATCAGCCCTGCCTCGGCCACCCACGGGGCAGGTTCCTGACGGACCGGGCCCGGCCGCCCGCAGGAAAGCTTTCTGACGGACCGGGCCCGGCATCCCCGTCGGCAGGCGGGGCGCCGGGCCCGTGGGCGGACGGCCCGGTCAGCTCTTCTCGGTCACGCCCGCGGTGTCGAAGGTGGCGACCTCGTGCATGGCCCGGGCGGCGCTCTGGACCAGCGGCAGGGCGAGCAGGGCGCCGGTGCCCTCGCCGAGGCGCAGGTCGAGGTCGACCAGCGGGCGCAGGCCGAGCTTGGTCAGGGCGGCGACATGGCCCGGCTCGGCGCTGCGGTGACCGGCGATGCAGGCGGCCAGCGCCTCGGGGGCGATGGCGTGGGCGACCAGGGCCGCGGCGCCGACGCTGACACCGTCCAGGATCACCGGCGTGCGCAGCGAGGCGCCGCCGAGGATCAGACCGACGAGAGCGGCGTGCTCCAGACCGCCGACCGCGGCGAGGACGCCGATGGGGTCGGCCGGGTCGGGGCGGTGCAGCTCCAGCGCGCGGCGCACCACATCGACCTTGCGGGCGTGCGTCTCGTCGTTGATGCCGGTGCCCCGGCCGGTGATCTCGGCGGGGTCGGTGCCGGTGTAGACGCTGATGAGGGCGGCCGACGCGGTGGTGTTGGCGATGCCCATCTCGCCGGTGAGCAGCGCCTTGTTCCCGGCCGCGACGAGGTCCCGGGCGGTCTCGATGCCCGCCTCGATCGCCTTGAGCACGTCCTCCTGGGACATGGCGGGCCCGGCGGTGAAGTCGTCGGTACCGGCGCGGACCTTACGGGGCAGCAGGCCCGGTGCGGAGGGGAGTTCGGCGGCGACGCCGACGTCGACGACGCAGACCTCGGCGCCGACCTGGGTGGCGAAGGCGTTGCAGACCGCGCCGCCGCCCAGGAAGTTGGCGACCATCTGGCCGGTGACCTCCTGGGGCCAGGGGGTCACGCCCTGGGCGTGCACGCCGTGGTCGGCCGCGAAGATCGCGACGGCGGCGGGCTCGGGGATCGGCGGCGGGCACTTGCGGGAGAGGCCGCACAGCTGCGCGGAGATGATCTCCAGCATGCCCAGCGCCCCGGCGGGCTTGGTCATGCGCTTCTGCCGCTCCCACGCCTCGCCGAGCGCCTTGGCGTCGAGCGGGCGGATGCCGTGCAGGGTCTCCCGGAGGAGGTCGTGCGGGTCCTCGCCGGGCAGGGCGCGGCGGCCGTAGGTCTCCTCGTGGACGACCCAGGACAGCGGACGGCGCTCGGCCCAGCCGGCCTGCATCAGCTCCGGTTCCTCGGGGAACTCGTCGACGTAGCCGATGCAGAGGTAGGCGACGACCTCCAGGTGCTCGGGCAGGCCGAGTTCGGTGACCATCTGGCGCTCGTCGAAGAAGCTGACCCAGCCGACGCCGAGGCCTTCGGCGCGGGCGGCGAGCCAGAGGTTCTCGACGGCGAGCGCGGAGGAGTACGGCGCCATCTGCGGCTGGGTGTGCCGGCCGAGGGTGTGGCGGCCGCCGCGGGTGGGGTCGGCGGTGACGACGATGTTGACCGGAGTGTCGAGGATGGCCTCGATCTTCAGCTCACGGAACTGCTTGGCGCGGCCCTTCGGCAGCGAGGCGGCGTACGCCTTGCGCTGCTCGGTGGCGAGCTGGTGCATCCGCTCGCGGGTCTCGCCGGAGCGGATGACGACGAAGTCCCACGGCTGCGAGTGCCCGACGCTCGGCGCGGTGTGCGCCGCCTCCAGGACGCGCAGGAGCACGTCGTTGGGGATCGGGTCGGAGCGGAAGCCGTTGCGGATGTCGCGGCGTTCGCGCATGACGCGGTGGACGGCGGCGCGCTCGGATTCGTCGTAGCCGGGGGCCGCGGGGCCGGTTGCGGCCTGCTCGGCGGCGGGGGCCGCGGCGTCCGCGTCGGTGGCCTCGGCGGCGGGCGCCTCGGGAGCCGCCGGGGCGTCGGCGGAGGCCTCGGGAGCGGCCGGGGCGTCGGCGGGGGCCTCGGCCGGTGCGGGCGCCTCGGGCGCCTCGGCGGGCTGCGGCTGTTCCGGGGCGGGGGCCGGCGCGGGGGCCGCCTCGGGGTGGGTCTCGGCCTGCGGGTCCTGGGGCGCTTCGGGTGCGCCGGGCCCGGTGGCGTCCTGCGGGTGCGGGACGGCTTCGGGGGCGGCCGGGGGCACGGTCTGCGGCCAGCCCGCGATGGGGGTGCCGGCGGCCGGGGTCGCGGTGGCGGGCAGCGGGGCGGGCACCGGGCCGCCGGGCGCGAACCCGGGGACGGCCTGCGGGACGGCTGCCGCGGCGGCCGGGCCGGACTGCGGGACGGCGGCGGGCCCGGCGTCGGCGGCGGGCCCGGTGGGCTGCGCCTCCTCGGCGGTGTCCGGGCCGTTCGGCTGCGGGGCGGGGGCCGCGACGCCGTCGGCCGGTGCCGACGGGGCCTGGGCGGCCGGTTCCTGGGCGGGCTGGTCCTGAACGGTCTGCTCCGGTGCGGGGTGGTTCTGCGGGGATTCCTGAGACGCGGCGGCCTCGGGGTGCGGCCCGGCGTCGGGGACGTCGGACGGCTGCGGGGCGGCCGCCTCCGGCGCGACCGCATCGGCCGCCGCCGGGTCCGCCGCGGGGGCGGGCTGCGCGGGGGCCTGAGCTACGGCTTCGGGGGTCTGGGGCGGAACGTCGGGCGCGGCGGCCTCGGCCCGGGCGTCGGCCGCGGGGACCTGAGCCGCGGCCTCGTCCTCGGGGGCCTGGACCTCCGGGGGCTGGGCCTGCGGGTCGGCCTCCGGGGCGGCTGCGGCCTGAGCCTCCGCGGGGGCCTGGGCGGCCGCCTCGGGAACGGGGGCCTGGGCGGCCGCCGCGTCCTCGGCTACGGGCTCGGGCTGCGCGGGCGCCACGCCCTCGGCGGCGTCGGCGGCGGGGACCTGCGCGGTCTCCGGCTGCGGCTCGGACGCTGCGGCCTCGTCCCGGTCCGTCCCGTCCGCGGCTGCCTCGGCGGGATCGGCCGCGACGTCCTCGGGCGCGGCGTCGCCGGAACCGGCGTCCTGGGCTTCGGCGGGCGCGTCCGCGTCCGCCTCGGGGGCCTCGTCCGCGGGCTCCGGAGCCGTGGGCTGCTCCGCGGCGGCCGGCACGGCTCCGTCCGCGACCTCGGCGCCCGGCACGGGAGCCTCGGCGCCGGCCGGGGAGTCGGCCTGGGGGGCAGCGGCGTCCGCGGCATCGGCATCCGCGGCGTCGGCGCTCGGGACCTCGGCGGTGGCCGCGTCGGCCGCCTCGGCGGGCTGCGGCGCCGCGTCAGGGGTCGCCTCGGCCGCCTCCGGCTGCGCGACGGCGGCCGGGGCGGGAGCGTCGGCGGGCTGCGGGGCGTTCGCGGCGGGGGCGGCCTCCGGGGCGGGGGCCGCCTGCGGAACGGCGGCCTCGGCCGGGGCCGCGTCCTCGGGGTCCGGCGCCTGCTGCGGGGCGGAATCCGCCGCCTCGGCGGGGGCGGCCACGGGCTGCCCGGACGCCTCGGGGTGCGCCTCGGCCGGGACGGTGTCCTGGGCCTGCGTGGCCGGGACGGCCTCGGGGGCCGGCGCGACCGGGGCGGTCTGCGCGGCCTCGGCGGGAAGCGGTGCGGCCTCGGGCCGAACGGCCTGCTGCGGGTCGGCCACCGGAGCGGCGGCCGCCTGTGCGGACGCCTCGCCCCACGGCATCACCTGCGGCGGGATCTCACCGAGCTGCGGGCCGGGCAGCGGCGCGGCATCGGGAGCGGCGTACGCCACCGGAGCGGCGGGCGCGGCCGGATCCTGCGGCTGCGGGCCGGCCTCCGCGCCGGGCACCTGCACGCCGGGCTCCACGGCGGACGCACCGCCGGGCACCTGCACGCCGGGGGCGGCGGGAGCCTGCGGAACGTCCGTCGTCGGTACGTCCGCCGCCGGCACGTCGAGGTATTCGGGGCCGACGGTGGGCGGCCCGGGCTGCCGTACCGGCATCGGCTGCGGCGGGGTCGCCGGGCCGCGGTCGGCGAGGGAGCGGACCACGCCGCCGGTGGCGTCCGGCACGGGCGGACCCATGTGCAGCGGACGCCGGGCGGGCGCGGGCTGCGGGGCGGCGGGGCGGGCCCGGCGGTCCGGCTGCTCGGTCCAGGCGCCCTGCGCGGCCGGCATCAGGAGCAGATCGTCGTCATCGACCACGACACCGGACGGCTCGGGGTGGCCGTACGCGTCCGCCTGCGCGGTGCCCGGCTGTTCGGCAGCTGCGGGTCCGGCAGGGGAGGCGGTGGCCGGCTGCCCGGCCTGCCCGCCTGCGTGCTCCGGCTGTCCCTCGCCCGGGACCTGGCCGGTGTCGGTCATGCGTACCCCTCGCCCATTGATAGTGCTCCTTACCACCGCTCGTGCGCGCGCGTGGCGGAGGGCGTGCCCTTTGCCCGGTGGGGCGGTACGAACGGCACGCCTCGCGGCACGTCCGCCCTCCGGGCGTCGTAGCCGGATATCCGGAGGGTCAGCCAAAACCGTGGCGTGTCCCGGATATTGACATACGAAGCCGAACGCGAAAGGCGGCGCAACGATCCGCCAGCCTACCCCGCGCCGGTGACCGTCCTGGTCACGGGTGAGGAACGCGATAGCCGCCCAGCAGGAACACCACCGAGCGCTCCCGCTCGACCCAGGCCGAGGTGTCCAGATCGACCGATTGGAGCAGGGCGCACTCGACGTCGTAGCCGCCGTCGGCCAGGGCGCGGCCGAGCGCCTCGGCCTCGTCGCGGGTCGAGGCGTGGGTGACGATCCGCTCCGGGCGGCGGTCCGCGCAGGCGGTGACGACCGCCGCTCCCCCGCCGCCGATCCGGATCACGTCCGGCTCCGGCAGGTCCTCCAGCACCTGCGGGGCGCGGCCGTGCACCACCTGGAGCTGGACGCCGTGGCGGCGGGCGACGGCGGCGGTGCGGCCGCAGGCGTCCGGGTCGGCGTCGACGGCGATGACGGCGGCGCCGAAGCGGGCCGCCTCCACCGCGGCGGCACCGCTGCCGGAGCCGATGTCCCAGACCAGATCACCCAGACGGGGGCCGAGCCGGGCGAGTTGGGCGGTGCGCAGCTGCACCGCCTCGCCCTCCCCGAACACGCCGCCGTACGCGCCGGGCGGCAGCCCCCAGCCGCGCGGGCCGACCGGGTGGCCGACGTCGTGGCCGGCGATCCAGCCGCCGGCGCGGTCGCCGGTGTCGTCGGTGCGCTGGGCGGCGCCGACGACGATGACGACGTTGGGGTCGCGCCAGTCGTGGTCGGCGACGCGGTCGGAGGTGAGGACGGTGACCCGCTCGCGGTCGGTGCCCAGGGCCTCGCAGATGACGAACGTCCGGAGCACGCCGCCGAGCAGCAGGGCGAGTTCGGCGGGGCCGGCGCCCGGGGCCGTGAGGACCGCGACCTTGGGGTGGGCGCGGCAGACGTTGACGGCGCGGCGCAGGTCGCGGCCGTGGGCGACGACGATCTGGGCGTCGTCCCAGGGCATCCCGGCGCGGGCGAACGCGGCGGCGACGGCGGAGACGGCCGGGACGACCTCGACCTCCAGCCCGTACTGCGGGGCGCGCAGGGTGCGGACGACGCCGAAGAAGCCGGGGTCGCCGTCGGCGAGGACGACGGCGGTGCCGCGGTGCCGGGCGATGCGGCGGGCGGCGAGCGGGACGCTGCCCAGGCGGATGCGTTCGGCGGCGGGCGGTACCTCGGGGAGGGCGAGATGGTGCGCCGCGCCGGCCACCAGGGTCGCGGCGCCCAGCGCGGAGCGGGCGGCGGCGGTGAGCGGCGAGCCGTCCCATCCGATGACCGTGACCCGGTCGGCCATGCTTCGTCAGTCTCCTGTCGCGGGTGAGGGGCGGGGCCGCGTCGCAGGTCGGTGCGGGGGCGGCACCGCGAGACTACTCCTGGCGGGGCCGGGCCGCGGACCGGGGACGGCGGGCCCGCGCCGTCCGGCCGCGGGCCGCACCGGCCCTGCCGGGGGCGGGGAACGGCGCCGGGCGGCCCGTCAGTTCCACTCCGGGTAGGCGAAGCCGTTGGCGTCGACCCGCCGGCGGGGCACGTCGAGGTCCTCGGGGAGCAGGCTCCAGAGGATGAGGTCGGTGCGGATGTCCGCCCAGCCGCCGTCCTCGGTGCGGGAGCGGGCGAGGAAGGCGTTGCGCAGCACGCCCTCGCTGATGCAGCCGATCTTCTGGGCGACCTGCTGGGAGGCGGTGTTCCCGGCCGCGGTGCGCAGCTCCAGGCGTTCGAACTTCTGGTCCCCGAAGAGCCAGCGGGCGACGGCGAGGGCGGCTTCGCAGGCGTAGCCCTCACCGCGGGCCCAGGGGGCGATGACGTAGGAGATCTCGGAGGAGCGCACCCGCCAGTTGGTGTTGCCGAGCTGGACGATGCCGACCAGGCGCTGGGTGAGGAACTCGGTGACGGCGAGGTCGATGCCGCGGCCGCCGGTGCGTTCGTCCGGTGCGTGGCGGGTGACCCAGGTGCGGGCGCGGTCCTCGGTGTAGGGCTGCGGCACGGCGGTCCAGGCGGCGACGAGTTCGTCGTTCATCATCTCGGCGAGGGCGGGGATGTCGTCCTCGTCCAACGGGCGCAGCACCAACCGGTCCGTGCTGATGGAGATATCCGGAAAGGTGGGGTTCATGCCGCTGCTCCAACGCTGTCGACCGTAGGGCTCCGGGGAGTTACGGGTCGTTTTCGATCACTTGTCGACCATCGTGAGTGCACCAGCATGCAGCATTCCGGCGCGGATGCGCCAAGCACGGCGGCCCGTGCGCAGCGCGGGGCTGGGCACGGGCCGCCGGCGGTGCCGGGGTGCGGTCAGCTCTTGGGCTTGCCGAAGGAGGGCAGCGCGGAGCCGTCGGTGTACGTCTTCTCGATGTACTTCTTCACCGCGTCGGTGTTGAGGAGCTTGGCGAGCTTCTTGACGCGCGGGTCGTCCTCGTTGCCCTTCTTGACGGCGAGGAAGTTGGCGTACGGGTTGCCCTGGACCGGCTCGATGGCGAGGGCGTCCTTCGAGGGCTTGAGCTTGGCGGGGATGGCGTAGTTGCCGTTGATCGCCGCGGCGTCGTAGTCCGGGAGGGAGGAGGGCAGCGTCTCGGCCTTGGCCTCCTGGAACTTGATGCCCTTGGTGTCCTTGATGTCGTTGAGGCCGGGGTTGTCGGCCTTGTTGTCCTTGAGGGTGATGAGGCCCTTGGACGCGAGCAGCTTGAGGGCGCGGCCCTGGTTGCTGGGGTCGTTGGGAACGCCTATGACGCTGCCGGAGCCCAGCTCGGAGAGCTTGGAGTGCTTCTTGGAGTAGAGGCCCATCGGCTCCAGGTGGACGTTGACCACCGGAACGAGGTGGCCGCCCTCCTTCTTGTTGTACTCGTCCAGGTATTCCTTGTGCTGGAAGTAGTTGGCGTCCAGCTCCCCGTTCTCGGTGGCGGGGTCGACGAGCGTGTAGTCCTCGAAGGTGCGGACGTTGAGCTTCAGCCCTTCCTTCGACGCCAGGTTCTTCTTGACGAAGTCGAGGATCTGGGCCTGGGGGACGGAGGTGGCGCCGACGGTGAGCGGCGCGTTCGCGTCACCCTTCTTGGTGGTCTCCGGGTCGGAGGGGGCGCTGCAGGCGCCGAGACCCAGGGTGAGGGCGGCGGCGGCCGCGACCGCCCCGGTGAGCTTGATGACGTTGCGCACGAAGAGTGCCTTTCTCATGGGTCCCGCGGCGGGCGCGGGACTTCGGCCGTCCGGCAAAGGGTCCGGACCGGGGTTCACAGAAGCTGTGCGTCGTCCCGCTGGATCTGCTCGCTCGCCTTGCGCGGGCGGGGCAGGCGCAGCAGACCGCGGGGGGCGTCGGCGCGCGAGGAGCGGCGGGAAAGGGCGCGTACCGCGAGGTCGCCGACGAGCTGGACGGCGGTGACGATCACGATGATCAGGACCACCGTGACGATCATGAAGCGGGTGTCGAAGCGCTGCTGGCCGTAGGTGATGGCCACGCTGCCCAGACCGCCCGCGCCGAGGGCGCCGGCCATCGCGGAGTAGCTGATGACGGTGATGACGGTGTTGGTCAGACCGGCCACGAGCGAGGGCATCGCCTGCGGCAGCAGGACCTTGAAGACGATGGTCCAGGTGCCGCCGCCCATCGACTGGACGGCCTCGACCAGCCCACCGTCCACCTCGCGCACCGCGGTCTCCACCAGGCGGGCGAAGAACGGGATGGCGCCGATGGCGAGCGGGACGACCGCGGCGCTGGGGCCGATGGAGGTGCCGATCACGAAGCGGGTGAACGGGATCAGGGCGATCATCAGGATGATGAAGGGCAGCGACCGCCCGACGTTCACCACGACGCTGATGACCTTGTTGACGGCGGCGTTGCGGAGCTGGCCGCCGCGCTCGGTGAGGACCAGCAGCACACCGAGCGGCAGCCCGCCGATGACCGCCCAGACGGTCGCCCACCACACCATGAAGAAGGTGTCGAGGCACGCGTTGTACAGCAGCGGCTGCATGTCGTTCCAGCTCACTTGGCAGCGTCCTTCCGGAGCGTGGGGGCGGGCGCGGTGGCTCCGGTGGGTGTGTCGGTGTCCGCGGCGTCCGCCACGTCGACCTGAAGGCCCTGTTCGCGGAGGAAGCCGATGGGGACGACGTTCTCCTCGAAGGGGCCGGGCAGTTCGATCCGCATCCGGCCGACCTGCTTGCCGCCGACGGTGTCCATCGCGGCGCCGAGGATCGAGATGTCGACGTTGTAGGTGCGCGACAGCTCGGAGATGACCGGGCGGGTGGCGGCGGAGCCGTGGAAGGTGACGTCGACGACGGTGCGGCCGTCCCCGGAGGGCTCGCCGCCCACGGGGAAGAGTTCGCGGGCCAGCTCGGAGCCGGGGGTGGCGAGGAGACCTGCGACGGTGCCGGACTCGACGACCCGGCCGCCCTTCATCAGTGCGGCGGAGTCGCAGATCGTCTTGACGACGTCCATCTCGTGGGTGATGAGGACGATGGTCAGGCCGAGCTGCCGGTTGAGGTCGCGCAGCAGCTGGAGGATGGAGCGGGTGGTCTCCGGGTCCAGGGCGCTGGTGGCCTCGTCGGAGAGGAGCACCTTGGGGTCGCCGGCCAGGGCGCGGGCGATGCCGACGCGCTGCTTCTGGCCGCCGGAGAGCTGGGCCGGGTACGCCTTGGCCTTGTCGGCGAGGCCCACCAGGTCGAGGAGTTCGAGCGCCTTGCGGGCGCGTTCGCGGCGGTCGACCTTGAGGATTTCCAGCGGCAGCTCGACGTTGTCCTGGACGGTGCGCGAGGACAGCAGGTTGAAGTGCTGGAAGACCATGCCGATGTGGCTGCGGGCGGCGCGCAGCGCGGCGCCCGCCCGCTCCTTGCGCCCGGCCAGCGCGGTCAGGTCCGTCCCGGCGACGGTGACCGTGCCGGAGGTGGGGCGCTCCAGGAGGTTGAGGCAGCGGATCAGGGTGGACTTGCCGGCGCCGCTCTGGCCGAGGACGCCGTAGACCTCACCCTCGCGGACGTGCAGATCGACGCCGTCCAGCGCGGTGACTTCGCGGTCTCCTGAGCGGTAGACCTTGGTCAGGCCCGTTGTGGTGATCACAGGGAATTCCGTCACTGTCGAGTGCCCGGCGGCTCGCCCGCCGGACACGGGGCATTCTTTCGCGGCATGGGAAACCGGGGACCTGAAAGACGCCGAAGAGCGGGCTTCGGGTTCCGGTGACGCGGGGTGGCCGGGTCCGCGGGGGCGGACGCTCTCGGCTCATGGCAGCAGGTCTCGCTTCGGGGCGCGAGGCTCAGGCGGGGGCCCTCAGCGGTCACACATTCGACACATGCAACGAGCACCGGGCGTCGTCATCGCCTCGGTCGCAGGGGTGCGGCTGCTCGTCGTGGTCATGGCGGCAAGTAAACCAGACAAGCGTCCAAGTCGAGCCAGCGCGTCCGAATAGCGGACGGCGAATGTCGGAGCGTGGACGGCTCCCCGGCCGGGCGCGCCCGCCCCGCCCGCCGCTCCCCGCCCGCGCGGCCTGCGCGAACGTGCGCGTACGGAGCCGGGCGGGCACCCCGGCCGCCCCGTGCGGACCCGGGCCGTGTGGCCAACGCCACGGCGGGCGGGGCGGGCGCGCGGCGGGGCGCGGCCCGCGAGCGCGGGCGGGCGGGCCGGTCGCAGCCGCTCCCCCGCCGGGCCGGGCCCGCGCGCGATCGTCCGGTACGGGCCGATTAGCATCGCCTCATGCCCCACAACCCCACGGTGAGCCGCCGTGCCGCGCGGAGGTCCCGGTGATCGACGCCCTGACGATCGCGGTCGGTGCGACCGCCCTCGCCCTGGCCGCCTGGTGCGGCTTCGCCGCGTACCGCGACGAGCCGACGAAGGACTGGCACTTCATCGGCATGGCCGTCGTCTCCCTCCTCGGGATCGTGCAACTCGTCGTCGGCATCGTGCAGTTGGCGGCCGGACACGCCCCCGACAAGGGCACCGCGCTCTTCCTCGCCTATCTGATCGGCGCGGCGGCGTGCGTGCCGGGCACCGGCTTCATGTCGCTGTCGGAGCGCACCCGCTGGGGCTCGGCCACCGTCGCGGCGGGCGCCGTGGTGCTGGCGGTGCTGGAGGTCAGGCTGTTCGACATCTGGGGAGGCGGCAATGGCTGAGACCGCGAAGACCGACGCACCGGACACCGCCGCCGCGGACGGCCGCCGCTCGCTGGGCACCGGCCCCGGGCGGCTGCTGGTGGCGCTCTACGGCATCTTCACCGTGGCCGCCGCGTCCCGCTCGCTGTACCAGCTGATCGCGCAGTTCCATGTGGCGCCGCTGGCCTACACGCTCTCCGCGGTCTCCGCGGTGGTCTACGGCTTCATCACCTTCTCGCTGGTGCGCGGCGGTGAGGGCGCCCGCCTGGTGGCGCTGGTGTGCTGTGCGCTGGAGCTGCTGGGCGTCCTCGGCATCGGCACCTGGACGCTGGCCGACCCGTCCGCCTTCCCCGACGCCACGGTCTGGTCGGACTACGGCATGGGCTATCTCTTCATCCCGGTCATCCTGCCGGTCACCGGTCTGCTCTGGCTGCGGCGCTCCCGTACGGCCTGACGCCTGCGGGTGCGGCCGTGCCGCGGGGCCCGATCGGTACGGCCCCGCGGCGTCCGGTCAGGCTCCGGTGGCGTACGCCTGTGCCGTCGCCGGCTTCTCCAGCGTGATGCGGCCCAGGCGGTGGCCGCTCTCCTCGGCGGGGACGGGTGCGTAGCCGTGGCTGCGGTAGAGGCGCAGACCGCCGTCGCCGCGGCGGGCGGCGTGGAGGCGGTAGCGGGTGGCGGCGCGTTCGGCGCTCAGCCGCGCCTCGACGGCGGCCAGCAACCGGCCGCCGAGCCCGTGCCGTTGCAGCCGGGGGTGGACGATGAGCTTGCCGATCCGGGCGGTGCCGTCGGCGTCGACGGTGCCGCGGGCCGAGCCGACGACCTCGTCGCCGAGGCGGGCGACCACCACGCAGCCGGTGGCGAGTTCCTCGCGGAGCCCGGCGAGGGTCTGGGTGAGCGGTTCGATGCCGTAGTCGTCGTGGAGCGCCGCTTCGGGCTGGTAGCAGAGGTACTGGAGTTTGAGGATCTGCTCGGCGTCCTGGTCGGTCGCCGCCGAGATGGTCACGCTGGTGCCCATGCGCGTTGTCCTCCCCTTTTCGGTTCGCGGTGTCCGGGCGCCATGAGGGTGGTGGCGGCTCCCGGAACGATGGCCCTGACCGGCGGCGCCCGGCAGGCACCGCCGCTCCCGGCGTGGCCGCCGCCGGTGTTCTCCAGGGCTCCCCGGAATGCACCGGCGGCAATCACGCCGCCGAGGCCCGTCGGCACGCTCCCGCCCGCCTCGCGACGGGAGGGTGACGGCAGGCCCTCGCATTCTGCGGGCCCGCCGCCGCCACCGGAACGGACCGGCGCCCCGCTGTGACATTCCCGACGCCGCCCGCCCCGGGGTGACGGGGCGGGCGGCGGCCGGTCCGCGCGGCGCCGACCGGATCGGGCCGTCCGGTCAGGCCGTGCGGATCAGGCCTTGCGGAACTCCTCGGCCACCAGCAGCGCGGTGTCCGGGTTGTCGGAGAACATGCCGTCCAGGCCGGTCGCCAGGCAGGCGCGGAAGTAACCGCGGGCGTCGCCGTAGGCGTTGGGGTCGGTGCCGCGGCGGTAGTCGGTCGGCAGGAAGGTGTTCTCGTTGCGCCCGGTGTAGGGGTGCAGCACCAGACCGGCCGCGTGCGCGTCCTTGACCAGCGAGGTCGGCGCGCCGGACTTGCCGGACGCGTCCCGGGGGATGATCTGGTCCAGCGCCGGGCCGATGCCCTGGGCGAAGCCCGCGATCCAGCGCAGGCCCTTGGGCTCGATGAGGTCGGCCACGGTCCGCGGGTCGCCGGCCTCGACGAAGTCCGCCGGCCGGGTGTCGGGCGCGTCCAGCAGGACGACCTTGGGGCACTCGAGGCCCAGCTTGCCCAGCCGCTGGATGCTGCTCGGCTCGAACGACTGGAGGAAGTTCGCGGAGGTGCGGCGGTGGCGCCCGTAGGCGCGCAGCGCCTTCGCCAGCCGCTCCTCCAGGCCCAGGCCCAGCTTGCGGAAGTAGGTGGGGTGCTTGGTCTCGATGTGCAGCCAGACGCGGCGGCCCCGGCGGCGGCCCTCGCGGTCGGCCCAGCGCAGCACCTCGTCGAAGGTGGGCACCTCCCACACGCCGTCGTAGAGCGTGTTGTGCTGGCGGGTCTGCGGGATGCGCTCCGTGGCGCGGAGGGTCTTCAGCTCGGCGAGCGTGAAGTCCTCGGTGAACCAGCCGGTGAGCTTCACGCCGTCGACGGTCTTGGTGGTCTTGCGGCCGGCGAACTCGGGGTGCGCGGAGACGTCGGTGGTCGCCGTGATGTCGTTCTCGTGGCGGCAGACGAGGTGGCCGTCCTTGGTGGGGACGAGGTCCTGCTCGATGACGTCGGCGCCCATGTCCAGGGCGAGTTGGTAGGAGCCGAGGGTGTGCTCGGGGCGGTAGCCGCTGGCGCCGCGGTGGCCGACGATCAGCGGGACGGGCAGTTCGCCGCCCACGCCGCCGTGGCCGCCGTGGCCGCTCGCCGCCGCGCCGGGGCGGTCCGCCGCCGCGGCCTGCCCGGCGGCGCCGAACACCACCGCGCCCGCGCCGAGGGCCGCGGCCCCCAGTATCTTGCGCCGTCCCGGCTGCTGGCCCTGGTGCATCCCCGCTCCTTGCTCTTGGGTCGTCTGATCTGCCGCGCCGGACCGCGGGTACGGACCGGACGGCCGGTCGATCGTATGCACGAACGAGGGAGTTCGGGGAGACGGCAGGGGGTTTTGTGGAGAACATGACACCGACGGGAGGAAGACACGCCCGACTGCGTGCAGCGACCGGATGAACCCGGTGTGCGACCACAGGTGACCCGCGAGTATCGTCCTGAGCCGCAGCGTTCCGTACACCCACCCGCCACCGCCGACCCGTCACGCCCGGAGGGCCCGTTGTCCCGCATTGTGCTGAAGGCGATTCTCGGATTCGTCATGCGTGTCCTGTACCGCCCCACGGTCGAGGGCGTGGAGCGCATCCCGGAGACCGGCCCGGTCATCCTGGCCGGCAATCACGTCACGTTCATCGACTCGCTCTTCCTCAGCCTGGTCGTCAAGCGGCCGGTGTACTTCATCGGCAAGGACTCCTACGTCACCGGCAAGGGGCTCAAGGGCCGGCTGATGGCGTGGTTCTTCCGCAGCTCCGGGATGATCCCGGTGGACCGCGACGGCGGGCGCGGCGGGGTCGCGGCGCTGATGACCGGCCGCCGCGTCCTGGAGGAGGGCCACGCGTTCGGCATCTACCCGGAGGGCACCCGCTCCCCCGACGGCCGTCTCTACCGCGGCCGCACCGGCATCGCCCGGCTGACGCTGATGACCGGCGCGCCTGTCGTCCCGTTCGCGATGATCGGCACGGACAAGGTGCAGCCCGGCGGCAAGGGCGTGCCGCGCATCGCGAAGGTGACGGTCCGCTTCGGTGAGCCGCTGGAGTTCTCCCGCTACGACGGCATGGACCGCGACCGCTACGTCCTGCGGGCCGTCACCGACGAGGTGATGAGCGACGTGATGGAGCTGTCCGGCCAGGAGTACGTGGACGTGTACGCCACCAAGGCGCGCGCCGCCTGACCGCACGCCGCACGACGGGCCGCATCCCTCCGGGGGTGCGGCCCGTCGTCGTGTGCGCGCTCAGCAGGGAATGCGGAAGCCGCCGGCGGCGCGCCGGCCCCTGCCGCGGGCGCTGATCAGGGCCGCCTCGGGGCGGGGCACGGCGGTGCCGTCGTACAGGAGCGGGCGGGGCTGCTCCGTGACGGTGCCGGTGCGGGCGCCGGGCGCGGTGGCGTTCTTCACCCGGACCCGGTCGGTCGCCGCCGGGGACAGCTTCTTCGTCTGCCGGACGAAGGCGATGAAGCTCTCGAAGTCGCGGGTGTGGCGCACCGGTTCGGTGAAGCCGAGGAAGGCGCTGAAGCCGTCCTGGTTGATGAGGGTGTACGAGGGCGCGGCGAGGCGGTAGGTGCGCTTCTCGTCGAGCGGCTCGCCGTCGATGAACACCTCGGCGGGGTCGACGCGTTTGCCGGCCGGGCCGGTGGCGTCGAAGGTGTAGCGGACGTTGCCGGAGACGGCGAGCGGGGCGAAGCCGAGGCCGCCGCCGGGGACCGGCGCCCACTGCTCCTCCAGCGCGTCGTGGAGTTGGCGCCCGGTGACGGTGACGGTCATGACGGGGTCGCCGAAGCCGACGGCGTTCCAGGCGGCGCCGAAGGTGACGGTGCCGCCGCTCTCCGCGTCGTGCACCAGGTCGGCGGCGATGACGGACTGGCCCTGGCGGGGCGCGACGACGATCAGGGCGAGGTCGGCGGGGGTGTTGGCGGGGCCGCCCGGGTCGGCCATCGGGTCGAGGGGCTGGCGTCCGGCCCACAGCGCCCAGTCGGCGACGAGGTTGCCCATGGTGCTCTCGCCGGTGTCCTTGCGGGTGCGGGTGAAGGACGCGGTCTGGGTGGCGAGCGGGGCGGTGGCGCGGCGGTCGGCGTATCCGGCCCAGTAGTCGGCGATCTCGCGGAGGACGGGATCGGGGGTGATGTCGCGGGTGTTGGGGTGGTTGGTCGTGGTGGTCAGCTCGCGGACGACCTCGCCGGTGGCGGGGTCGAGGCGCAGGGTGATTTCGTTGATCAGCTGGCCGTAGCAGCCCGCCTCGACGAACGGGCGGGGCCGGCCCGACGGGTCCGGCAGCATCATGGAGAAGGCGCAGTGCCAGTGGCCGGTGACGATGGCGTCGATGTCGGAGGAGACGCGCAGGGCGAGTTCGTAGGCGGGGCCCGAGGGGTTGGTGCCGCTGTTGAAGTCGGAGCCGGCGACGGCGCCGTCGTGCATGCTCAGGACGATGGCGCGGACGCCTTGGGCCTTGAGTTCGGCGGCGCAGCGGTTGGCGGTCTCCAGCTCGTCGAGGGTGCGCAGCCCGGGCTGGTAGGAGCCGGGGAACGCCTCGGTGCCGATGGCGGTGAGGTGGATGAAGCCGATCGGCAGGGTGCGGCCGCCGCCCGCGTCGACGTGCACGACGTTGTACGGCGCGAGCACGGTCTTCCCGTTGGCGCCGTAGGTGACGTTGGCGCTGTAGTAGGGGAAGTTGGCGCCCTTGAAGCGTTTGCCGGTGGAGTCCTTGAAGGCGTCGTCGCGGTCGACGACGGGGAAGGGCTGGCCGCCCACCATGTGGGTGGTGAGGTACCGCGCCGACTTGTCGAACTCGTGGTTGCCGGCGGACGCGAAGTCCAGGCCCATGGCGTTGAGCGCCTCGACGGTGGGCTCGTCGGCGAAGGCCGCGACGTCGAACTCCCAGCCGGAGAAGAGGTCTCCGGGGGCGAAGAAGACGGAGTTGGCGTGTCCGGCGCGCAGCGCGTTGAGGTGCGCGGCCATGTAGGGGACGCCGCCGACGGTGTATCTGCGGCCGCCCGCGCCGGTGATGACGGAGTTTCCGCCGGGCGCGCCCTGGAGATAGCCGTGCAGGTCGGTGATGTTGAGGAGTTGGACGTCGACGTACTCGGTGGCGGTGGCCGCGTCACGGGCGTGGCCGGTGGCGTAGGTGGGGGTGCCGAGGGCGCCGGTGGTGGCCAGCGCCCCGGCAGCGGTGAGGAAGGAACGTCGTCCGATCTCGCGCACTGCGTCACTCTCCTGGGAGTCCCGGGCGGAAGGGAACGGACGGAGAGTCAAGCGGGCAGGGCGGGCCGCCCGATCTCCGCCACGCGACGCGGACGTGAACGGGCGGCGGACATCGGCCCGTCGGCCGCCGGAACGCCCGGCGCGCCATGTTGATCATGGTTGCCACCCCGCCGACGCCCCGGCGCCGACACGCCCCCGCCCCGCCCCGCGTCCCCCATCCGCACCCAAACCGGACGGCCGGGCAGGTACGGACGCGGGGGACGCGGAGGCGGTGGGGCGGGCAGCGGTCAGGAAGGCTTCCTGATGGCTACGGGGGCACAGGACGGGCGGGCCGGACGGTTCAGGAAGCCTTCCTGAAAGGTGCCCGGACCCGGGAACGGACCGGCAGCTGTCAGGAAGCCTCCCTGACAGCTGCCGGTCCGTGCGCCACCCGCGCGGGCCCGAGGCGAACGCCGCACGGTCGCAGACCCGTATCCAGGCCACGGAGCCACCCGCGCGGGCCCGAGGCGGGCCGTACGGGCAGCGAGCCCGTACGGCCCCGTGCTATGCCGTCGCGCCCGTGCCCCGCTGCCCGCCGGCGGCCGGTTCCTCCGGGTTGTCGCCGAGCTTCTGGCCGCGCAGCAGGAACCATGCGACGACCGAGGCGGTCAGCAGCAGCGCGGCGCCGATGCCCGCCGCGACGTCCAGGCCCTCGACGAAGGCGTCCTGCGCGGAGTGCAGCAGCGCGTCGGACTGCGCCGGCGGCAGCGTCCGCGCCGCCTCCACCGCGCCGCCCAGCGACTCATGGGCCGCGGCGGACGCGGCGCCCGGCACGCCCGCCGGGTCGGGGAAGCCGCGGTAGATGCCGGTCACGATGGAGCCGAGCAGGGCGATGCCGAGCGCGGCGCCCAGTTCGTAGGCCGTCTCGGAGACCGCGGAGGCGGCACCCGCCTCCTCCTTGGGGACGCTGGAGAGGATGACGTCGGCGGTGACGGTGAAGGCGAACCCGGCGCCGACGCCGACGACGAAGAGGATCACGGTCAGCGCGAGGGTGGAGGTGTCGGCGTGCAGGGCGGTGCACCCGGCGAGCGCGAGGCCCACGACGGCGAGCCCGCCCGCCACCACGACGCGGACGGAGAGCCGCCGGGCGACATATCCCGCGGCCAGGCCCGCGCCCACCGCGCCGACCGCCGCGGGCAGTTCGACGAGTCCGGCGTTGAGCGGCGGCCGCAGCTGCACCATCTGGAGGAACTGCGAGAGGAAGAAGACCAGTCCGGACAGGCCGAGGATGGTCAGCAGATCGGCGAGGACCGCGCCGGAGAAGCCCCGGTGGTGGAAGAGCTTCATGTTCAGCAGCGGCGAGTCGAGCCGGTACTGACGGCGGACGAACACCACCAGCGCGGCGACGCCGACGACCGCGGCCACCGCGATGTCCCAGCGGAAGCCGACCACCGCCGCCTCCTTGATCGCGTAGACCACGGCGACGATGCCGACGAGGGAGAGCGCGACGCTGGGCAGGTCCCACGGGCCCGGCTCGGGGTTGCGCGACTCGGGGATGACCCGGGCGCCGACGACCACGAGGAGCGCCATCACGGGAAGGTTGATCAAAAAGACCGAGCCCCACCAGAAGTGGCCCAGTAGGAAGCCGCCGAGGACCGGGCCGACGGCGGTGCCCGCCGAGGCCATCGCGCCCCAGATACCGACCGCCAGGCTGCGCTCCCTGGGGTCGTGGAAGAGGTTGCGGATCAGGGCGAGGGTGGCCGGCATCAGCGTCGCCCCGGCCACGCCGAGCAGCGCCCGCGCCGCGATCATCATCTCCGGGCTGGTCGCGTACGCGCACAGCGCCGACATCGCGCCGAACGCCACGGAGCCGATGAGCAGCAGCCGTTTGCGGCCGATGCGGTCGCCGAGGCTGCCCATCGAGACCAGCAGACCGGCGATGACGAACGAGTAGATGTCGCCGATCCACAGCAGTTGGGTGCCGGACGGCTGGAGGTCCTCGCTGAGGTAGGGGGTGGCCAGCCCCAGGACGGTGGCGTCGACGCCGACCAGCAGCACCGCGAGCACGAGGACGGTGAGCGCCAGCCAGCGTCCCGGGCGGGGGTGGTCCTCATGGGCGGAACCGGCGCCCACCGGTGCGCTCTCGGTCATTTCTCCATGCTCCGTCGTGCGCCGCCGAGCAGCAGCTCGGCGATCGAGTGGGTGAAGTCGTTGCGGGCCACCCGGCCGTCGTGAACCGCCCAGGCACCGGCGCCGACCAGGCCGTAGAGCGCCTCGGTCAGCCAGGCCGCGCCGAGGTCGATACGGAAGTCGCCCTCCTCCTGACCGCGGCGGAACAGTGCGTGGATCCGGGCGTCCAGGCGGGCCCAGCCCTCGTTGATCTCCGCGCCCTCGAAGAGCTGGTTCTCGGTGAAGAGGAAGGCGAGGACGCCGGCGACCTGTTCGGTCTCGGCGACGAGCCGCCGGAGCGCGGCCGGTGCGTCGTCCTCGTCGAGCCGGGCGGCGTCCAGGGCGCGGGTGAGCTGCTCGATGCCCAGCTCCTCCAGCGCGCGGATTAGCGCGTCGCGCCCGGCGAAGTGGCGGTGCAGCGTGGCGCGGCCGATTCCGGCGGCGCGGGCGATCTCGTCCATGGAGGACGTGGGCCGCCGCGCGAGCAGCGCCGCGGCGGCGGTGAGTACATGGGAACGGTCCACAGCCATGAGACGCACCTTAGCCGAATGAGACGTGATTGTCTCATTCAGGCGTTGTGTATCTCGCGCGGCCGCCCCTTCCCACGGAAACGGCGTCGGCGGCCCTCCCCGCAGGAAGGGCCGCCGCCGACACGTACGGGTGAAGGGTCAGCGCTTGGCCGCGGCCCACTGCTGCTGGACGGTGAGGTCGGACTTGACCTCGGCGAGCTGGACGGCGACGGCGGACGGGGCGGTGCCGCCGCGGCCGTTGCGGGAGGCGAGCGCGCCGGGGACGTTGAGGACGGTGCGGACCTCGGGGGTCAGCTCGGCGGAGATCTTCGCGAACTGCTCGTCCGTCAGCTCGTCCAGCTCCTTGCCCTCGGCCTCGGCGACCTTCACGCACTCGCCGGCGACCTCGTGCGCCACCCGGAACGGCACGCCCTGCTTGACCAGCCACTCGGCGATGTCGGTGGCGAGCGAGAAGCCCGCCGGCGCCAGCTCCGCCATCCGCTCGCGGTTGACGGTGAGCGTCGCCATCATGCCGGTGAACGCCGGAAGCAGGATCTCCAGCTGGTCGCAGGAGTCGAAGACCGGCTCCTTGTCCTCCTGGAGGTCGCGGTTGTACGCGAGCGGCAGCGCCTTGAGCGTCGCCAGCAGCCCGGTGAGGTTGCCGATCAGCCGGCCGGACTTGCCACGCGCCAGCTCCGCGATGTCCGGGTTCTTCTTCTGCGGCATGATCGACGAGCCGGTGGAGAAGGCGTCGTGGAGGGTGACGAAGGAGAACTCCTTCGTGTTCCACAGGATGATCTCCTCGGCGATCCGGGAGAGGTTGACGCCGATCATCGCGGTGATGAACGCGAACTCCGCGACGAAGTCCCGCGAGGCGGTGCCGTCGATGGAGTTCCCGGCGCTGCCGCGCTCGAAGCCGAGGTCGGCGGCGACCGCCTCCGGGTCGAGGCCGAGCGAGGAGCCCGCCAGCGCGCCGGAGCCGTACGGCGAGACGGCGGTCCGCTCGTCCCACTGCCGCAGCCGCTCGGCGTCCCGTGACAGCGACTGGACGTGGGCCAGCACGTGGTGGGCGAAGAGCACCGGCTGGGCGTGCTGGAGGTGGGTGCGGCCCGGCATGGCGACGTCCGGGTGCGCCTCGGCGAGGCCGACCAGCGCCTCCTGGAGGTCGGCGAGCAGCCCGCCGATGATCCGGGCGTGGTCGCGCAGGTACATCCGGAAGAGCGTGGCGACCTGGTCGTTGCGGGAGCGCCCGGCGCGCAGCTTGCCGCCGAGGTCGGGACCGAGCCGCTCCAGCAGTCCGCGCTCCAGGGCGGTGTGAACGTCCTCGTCGGCGACGGTGCCGGTGAACGAGCCGTCGGCGACGTCCGCCTCCAGCTGGTCGAGTCCGGCGATCATGCGCTTCAGCTCGTCGGCGGTGAGCAGTCCCGCCTTGTGCAGCACGCGGGCGTGGGCGCGCGAGCCGGCGATGTCGTAGGGGGCCAGCCGCCAGTCGAAGTGGACGGATGCGGACAGGAGGGCCAGCGCCTCGGCGGGACCGTCGGCGAACCGTCCGCCCCAGAGCCGGACGTCACCGCTGTTGCTGCTCACTGCTGCTCCTCGAAGGGTGGTGAGGTACCACCGTCCGCCCGCGCGGGGCGGGCGGACGGCCGTCGTACGAAGGTCGAGTGGGTAACGAGCCGGGCCGGACGAGGTCGCGCCCGGCCACATCCGCGACGGGCCGCCGGAGCGGGCGGGCACGAGGCGCGCGGCCCCGGCTCGCTCTGCGCGATCCCTACGCTGGTGAGCATAATTATGCAGTGGACTGCATGATTCGTCAATGTGGAGGGGTGGCGGGGCGCCGGGCCCCGGGTGCGCCGCGGAGCGTCAGCCGGCGGAGCGCAGCTCCTCCAGCAGGATCTGCACATGGCCGTGCGGGAGGTCCTTCGTGGCGGTCAGCAGAGTCATGGGGCCCTCGGCGGCCAGCTCGCGCAGATGGTGCAGCGCCTCGCCCGCGTCCGCGTCCCGCGCCAGCTCCTCGCGGTAGCGATCGGCGAACTCCGCGAACCGCTCGGGTTCGTGCCGGTACCAGTGGCGCAGGTCCGTCGAGGGCGCGACGCGCTTGCACCACTCGGTGAGCTGCGCGTCCTCCTTGGAGAGCCCCCGCGGCCAGAGCCGGTCGACCAGCACCCGCGCGCCGTCGGACGGCTCCGGCGTCTCGTAGACGCGGCGGACGCGCAGGCCGTCGGCGGACTTCCGCCCGGAAGATTTTGTGGCCATACCTCATCGAAACACGCCGCGCGCCGATCCGCCGGTGCGGACGCCGGGGCCCGGTCCGGGGGCCTCACGCAGGGCGCCGGGACGCCGCCGGAGAGCGCTTCGGGACCCCGCTTTTGGTCTCCGGGCACCGGACAGGGTACTTTTCTTCTGCACGCCCCGACCGGAGCACTTCCGGTCGGTACATGCACCGGGACGTGGCGCAGCTTGGTAGCGCACTTGACTGGGGGTCAAGGGGTCGCAGGTTCAAATCCTGTCGTCCCGACGGTGCGAAGGCCCGTCGGCCGGAGAGAAATCTCCAGGTCGGCGGGTTTTTTCGTGTGCGCGCGGGGTGGGCGGTCGACCTTGCCATGCCAGCGCCACTGAAGACCTTGATCAGATCGGTCGCCTCGAGGTCGACCTGGTCGCAGTGGGCGAGGAAGCAGGCCACCTCCTATACAGTCCAGATTCGTCGCTCCAGCGATGACAGCCAGCGAAGGGCCAAGAGAAACCGGAGTGCGGGGAGGCTGGGCTGGCCGCCGCGTCGCCAAATGCGCTGGAGTGGGTGATGCACGCCAGTGGGCGGCGACGACCCGGCTGGCGACAAAGACCGAGACGTGGCGGCGGGCGAGCTGTTGCGCTTGAGGCCACTGAATGCTGGGGACGCGGTCATGGCGGACGCAGTCGCAGTACCAGGCCATGATGGCTGGTTTCAGCATGAGCGCTTTCCGCCCGTCGGGCCGCCAGGTAAGCGGCGACCGTCCGGTTCGGGTCTGCGCGAACCTGTCGGCCTCACCCTCGAGGAACCGCCGCAGGACCTTTTCGGTCGAGCGCTGATTGGCGAACCACCCCACGCCCCGCCGTCCGGCGGTGGCTCGGGACGGGAACATCGACGGCGAAGATCCAGATCCCGCATTCACTGTCAGTGAACAAATGAACACAGTTCATATCGATCTGGTGGCAATAGAGCTCCCTGGAGCCACAACACGGCGGTAGACGCGGCTTGCGACGGCACTGGCCAGGAAATGCCTCCCGGGCAGCGGGCGAGCCCGTTAAATACGGTTTCGGCAGCCAGAGGGCTTCCGCCTCTACCCGTGCCCTTGCGGGATCGGGCAGAGGCATCTCAGGTATTGGATTCTCGAGAATCTGTTTTACCTGGGTGCTTTCGGCGAGCATGCGACGCTGGTGGGGAAGAAGCCGCGGCGGCCTTCGGTCGAGCCGGTGAAGCGGTAGGCGGTGACGTGGGACAGGACGTCGTCCGGGGGGTCTCCGTTCTCGATGACGACAGCCTGGCCAGGAAACGTGGCCATGTCGCGGTAAAAGTGGTCGACGACCTGTCCGGTGATGTCGACGTCCTCACCTACGGGCTCTCGGTAGGTGACAACTGGGGAGTCGAGTACAACGAAGCCAGGGTGCGTGAGCTCGTGGTCGTGGCAGTAGCGGGCAAGAGCGGTGGTGAACGCCGAGTGCAGCACGGAGCGCACCCCCTTGCCTCGCCCCGCGCGGGGCCGGCTACCGGCACGGATGTCGACGGTGTACTGGTCGTACTCGGCGAAGTCGACAGCGGGCACCTTCCAGGCGGCGAGGGTGTCCCTAAGAGCGCTGTCAAAGGCGTTCACCACGCGTGCGGGGATGTGCTCGACCGGGCGATTGGTGGCGCCCACGCCTTCGCAGTCGAGGGCAGAGCGTCGGTGCTCGAGTTCGCTGATACGAGAATGCAATTCCAGTTCTCGCTCCACCGTGGATCGGGCGGCAAGAAGATCTTCCATGTGCCCTCGCAGGGGCCCCAACTGGCCTTCGGCTGATTCGATCTGTGTGTCGAGGTCAACAGCCTGTGCCCTGCCGGATTCGTGGTGCATGCGCAGGGTGGCCAGCTCAGCGTCCAGCTGCGCGATCGTGGGAAGAAGGTCAGTAAGCAGACTGGTGGTCTTGCTCATCTCCGCATGGACGGCCTCGTGGAGCTGCGTGGTCTCCTCGGCGCTGTGGTCGGGGTGTTGGTGCTCGGGTTCGGCACCACAGAAGACGCAGGTTCCCATACGGAAGAAGCCCAAGAGACTGCCGGCTTCGCTGACCGTTTCCAAGCGCTCCAGGTCGGAGCGGTACTGCTGCTCGAGGAGCCTGAATCGGGTGAGGAGGTCGGTAACTTCGGCCAGACGGTTCTCCAGTGCGGCCAGTTTCTGGGATGTTTGCATACGACTGGAAACCGCATTCATGTGCCGGTCAGCGATCAACCTCAGGGACTGGGACTGTGTGTCAATCGTGGTCTGGATCCGTGTCAGCCGCTCGCGCAGCTGCGTCTCGTTCTCCTGGGTTGTGAGCTTGCCCGTGAGGTCGAGGACGATCTGGTCCAGAAGATTGATCTTCCCTTTGTGGACCCGGCGCTGGCCTTGGTTCGGTCCCGTGTCGACGACGGGGTCACCCTCGCCAGTGAGAAGAAACTTCATCACCGAAGCAGCAGGTGTCTTGATCGAATTGGCGTGAGAGGTCAGGGCCGGGGAGAGCGGGTCGACCATGCGCGTTTCCGTGACAACCGATAGGTGTGCAAGGTCGGCAAGCATCAGATCGCGCGTCCCGCCCGCTTCGTTCTTGCGGATGCGTACATCGCCTAGGCCGAGCTCACCTAACAAGAACATGGACAGGCTGCGGGTGCTGCGCGCGGTGTGGGTGGCTGTCAGGTGACGATCCGCGGGACGGGTCACCAGGTCTCGGAGATCGGCGAAGTGCGCCTGTACGGCGTTGCTATCGGGCCGACGCACGAGAGTGACAGGGCTGCCATCCCGCAGACGCAGCCCGAGAAGGATCTGACTGTAGCCCTCGGCTTCGGGGATAAGGGTCAGGCTGCTGTTGCCGAGCATGTAGGCGATGGAATCGACAATGAACGACTTGCCAGTGTCGGAGGCCCCGTAGATGACCGTCATGTCGTTGTCGAAGACAACTTGCGCGGGGGGCTTTGCTGATCCGGCGTAGGTGAGGTGGAGCAGTCTCAGGTCAGTCACGGTAGACCTCGTGCGGCAGCAGTGTGTCGGCGGGACGATTGATGAGGTCGCGTGTGACGGCGTCCACCTCGACCTGGGGCGCGTATTCGTGCACGACCCACTCGGCGCGATCGCGCAGGCGGTCTACATAAGGGGTTTCGAGGATGTCGATGAACGCCGGCCCCCGCTCTGTGGCCCGGTACATCAGGCCCTGTTGCTGTGCTTCGATCCCGGCCAGCCCGGCACGGATCAGTACGAGCAGGCCCTGCTCAAGGACCCGACGCTTCATGCCAAGCTCTCCGGTGCGCGCAGGCAGGTCGGGGTGCAAGCTCGGCGGGCCGTCGAATTCCGCGCTGTGGAGAAGGGCGTAGTCGAGCAGGACAAGCTGGGCGAGGTCCATGGGTTCGGGGTGACTCTCGGCCAGCAGAGCCAGGGCACGCACACCGACCTCCAGCGGACTGTTGAGCGGGTTCATGCCTTACCTCCTTGGCGCCAGGTGAGCCGATCGTCATTCGCCAGGTGGTGACATACCCCTTTACGGTCGAGAGGTCTCACTTGCTTGGCGAGGATTGTCTCGGTGAGCACCACCTGACCAGCTGTGACGAGGACGGCTTGGAGTCGCTCAAGGGCGCTGGGGTGCCGGCCGCGCGCTACCTCAACAACGATCGCGTGGATGTCGTCGAGAACGGCTTCGAAGTGGCCCTCGGGAGTGGCATCACGGGCGAACACGCGCAGGGATTCGGCGCTGTAGAAGGCTTCACGCTGACGGTTGAGGTGATCTTGGGCGTCCTCGTTTTCGGCGACGCGCTCCAGCGTGTTGGTCCCTTCGCCCCATTCCTCGCGGTAGGCGTCGAGTAGTTTCTGGATGTACCGCGCCTCAAGGGGTGTGTGCTCCGCTGGCGGGTTCATGATCTGCGGGCGAGGTGGCAGCGGCTGGGCGAACCGGTCGGCCCAGTGCCGGGTGGTCTTGTGCAGCTCAAGCATCTCGTCCATGGCGACCGGTTCGAACATGGAGAAGTCGGTGCTCTGCGCCAGACTGGCGACGCTCTCGCGCTCGGCAGAGCTGAGCGAGGTGATGGCGGTGTCCTTGGTGGAGGTGAGTTCTTCCAGGAACCTCGCCCGTGTGTCAGAGGGCCTGGCGAACTGCTTCACCAGGCTGCGACCGATGATCGGCGCGGCAAAGATGTACCGGCTCGGCAGTGTGTAGCGCTTCTGCACAACTGAGGCGAAGAGCTTCCTGATCTCAGGTGCGGCCTTCGACCAGGTAAGAGCGTCGCCATAGTGCTTGCACTGGTAGTTGTGCCATTCACCTTCCATGGCCTGAGGCGTGAGGTAGGCGGCGACGTCCACTCCGTGATCTCCGGTGCCGCCGTGCCGTTCCACGCGCGCGTAGCGGGTATTAAGGGCTGGAACCCATTCCTCGACGAACTCTTCGAACTCGTTGGGATCGTAGGCGAAGACCTGCTTCTTGGGGCTCGGCAAGGACGGGAAGTGCAGCCCGGCTCCGGACAGCCTGAGCTTGGCAGCCTTGTCACGATTCGCCGCAGCGTCGCCATCGTCCAGCACGCATTCCCCCCGGTGGGCCACGTCCCGCAGTGATCAACACGGAACAGCGGGGCAAGGAATATCATCGGGCGCTTGGTCAAGAAAGAGTCGCTGCATGTTCTCCGGCCAGATTCGGCCAGGCATGCTGTGTGAACCGTCCCCGCGGTGCGGCGATCGCGGGCCTTGAGTCCGACCAACGCCGCATGGTGCAGCGTTCCCGGAGAGGGAGGTCCAGAGTCCGTCCGGACCTCCCTCTCCCGGTTTCCGTGATCACGGAGAGTTGGACTTCGGTCGCCCATTACTCCTGGGGGTCAAGGGGTCGCAGGTTCAAATCCTGTCGTCCCGACGGTGCGAAGGCCCGTCGGCCGGAGAGAAATCTCCAGGTCGGCGGGTTTTTCCGTGTGCGCGCACCGGGGTGGGCGGTGGTCCGGCCGCGCGGGCCGGGCCACCGCCCTCCGGGTCAGACGCGGGCGCCCGTGTCGTGGCGCGGCCGCTCGCCCGCCGGGCGGCGGGTGCGGGCGCCGCGCGGGCGGGCCGGCTGCGGCGGCGGGGCGCCGCTCGCCGCCTCCAGCGCGATGGCCAGCGGCAGCGCCGTGAACATCGACGAGTACGTACCGACGCCGATGCCGATGAGCAGCGCCACCGCGAAGTCGGTCAGCGTGTCACCGGCCAGGACGGCCAGCGCGGCGAGGATGAAGACCGCGCCGATGCCGGTGTTCACCGTCCGCGGCACGGTCTGCAGCAGCGCCCGGCCCGCGACCTTACGGAACGGTGCGGCGCGGTCGGCGGCCCACAGTTCGCGGACCCGGTCGAAGACCACGACGGAGTCGTTGACGGAGTAGCCGACGACGGTCAGCAGCGCGGCGAGGAAGACGCCGTCGACCGGTTTGCCGAGCCAGGCGAAGGCGCCGACCAGCACCACCACGTCATGGGCGAGGGCGGCGACCGCGGAGAGGGCGAAGGTCCAGCGGAAGCGGATCGCCAGGTAGAGCATCTGGCCGGCCAGCGCCACGCCCAGGGCGATCAGTGCCCCGCGGCGCAGTTCGGAGCCGAGGCTCGGCCCGATCTGCTCGTCGCGCACCTTCTCCGCGCCGCCGCCGAGCCGGGAGACCACCTCGGTGACCCGCTTCCCCTCCGTGGCGGACAGCGGCTCGGTGCGGACGGTCAGCTCCTTCGTGCCCGAGGTGTGGACCACCGCGCGCGGGAAGCCCGCGTCGCCCAGGGCGGTACGGGCGCGTTCGGCGTCCACGGGCGCGGTGGTCGTGTACTCGATCATCCGGCCGCCGGTGAACTCCACCCCGTAGTCGACACCGCGGACGACGATGCCGGTCACGGCCAGCGCGAGCGCGAGGGCGGCCAGCAGCGGCCAGCGGCGGCGGTGGCGCAGCGGGTCGGGGGCGCGGCGCTCCAGCCAGGTGCGGACCCGGCCGGGGCGGGCGAGCCCGGTCAGGCCCGGGCGGCGGGTCACCGCCTGCCGGGAGAGGGTGAGTTCGGCCAGGACGCGGGTGATGAGCAGGGCGCTCACCATGGAGGCGAGGACGCCGATGCACAGGGTCACGCCGAAGCCGCGGACCGGGCCGGAGGCGAAGGCGAACAGCAGGCCCGCGGCGAGCAGGGTGGTGAGGTTGGAGTCGGCGATGGCGCTGAAGGCGTGCCGGAATCCGGCGGTTAGCGCGGCGCGGGGGCTGCGGCGCGGGGCGCCGCGCCGGGTCCGGCCGCCCGCCGCGTACTCCTCGCGGGCCCGCTCGAAGACCAGGACGTTGGCGTCGACGGCCATGCCGATGGCGAGGACGAACCCGGCGAGCCCGGGGAGGGTCAGGGTCGCGCCGACGGCGAGCAGCGCGGCGTACGAGATCAGGGCGTAGCAGGCCAGCGCGGCGGCGGCGAGGGCGCCGAGGAGGCGGTAGACGACGGCGAGGAAGACCGCGGTCAGCGCCGTGCCGAGGAGCGCCGCGCGGGCGCTGGAGTCGAGGGCGGCGGCGCCGAGGGTCGGGCCGACGGTGCGCTGCTCGACGGTCTCGACGGGGACCGGCAGGGCGCCGCCGTTGATCAGGAGGGCGAGTTCCTTCGCGGAATCCTGGTCGAAGCCGCCGGTGATCTGGGTGGCGCCGCCGGTGATGCCGGTGCCGCAGGCGACGGACGGGTCGACCTGCGGGGACGAGATGATCTTGTTGTCGAGGACGATGGCGGCGCGGCGGGCCGGATCGCCCGCGGGTGCGCAGGCCGCCTCGGCGGTGAGCTTCTCCCAGGCCTGCTCCCCCGAACCGCGCAGGTCGAGGGCGATGTGCCAGCCCGTACCGCGCTCCGCGTCGAACCGGGCGGTGGCGTTCTCCACCCCGTCACCGGTGAGCGCGGGCGGGCCGAGCCGCAGCCGGGCACCGGACTCGTCGGGGAGAACGGGGCCGGGGTCCTTGCCGGAATTCTTGCCGGAATTCTTCGCGGAATCCTGGCCGGAGTCCTTCGCGGAGCCCTTGCCGGGGGCCGGGGTGGCCTTGTCCGGCCCGTCCTTGCCGGTCCCCTCCTTGCCGGTGGCCGGACGATCGGTGGGGGCGGCGGTGCCGAGGACGGGGTGGACGGTCAGTTGGGCGGTGCGGCCGAGGACGCCGGCGGCGTGGGCCGGGTCCTGGACGCCGGGGAGTTCGACGACGATGCGGTGGTCGCCGGAGCGGGTCAGGGAGGGTTCGGCGACGCCGAGGGCGTCCACCCGGCGGCGCAGCACCTCCAGCGTGCGGTCGGTGGCGTCCCGGTCGGCCGTGGCCGACGGGGAGTCGCGGGTCTCCAGCACGAGCTGCGTACCGCCGCGCAGATCGAGACCGAGCCGGACGGGTTGGGTCACGGCGAGATAGGCGGACAGGGCGAGCACGGCGAACGCGAACAGCGCGCGCACCCTGGTGGCGCGGGTCATGGTGCCTCCAACAGGCGTACCGCGTCCGGGCGTTGCCGGGCGCGGTGGAATGCGACAGGACGTCGGTCAGCTGCCGGAGGAGGGCGGGGCGCGAGCCGGCGGAAGCGCGGCGAAACCGGGCGCGCCCGCGAAGGCGGCCCGGATCCGCGGCGGGCGCGGCCCGGTGTACGGCGGTACGGGGAGGACGGCCGCGGGCGGCGTGCCCGACAGCGGGTGGTACGTCTGCTCGGGACCGGCGCCCGGGCCCGCCCGCAGCACGGGCGCCGGACACCGGACGTGAGGGGCGGCCCGCAGCCCACCGGTGAAGCGGGCGGCGTGGGGGGCCTCGGGGTGCGGGGGCGCGGGCTGGGCGGCGGGGACGGAGGGAGCGGCGGGGGCGTGCGGCTCGGTGGTGGCTTCCGTGGCCGAAGTGGCGCGGGGCCCGGAGGCGGCATCCGGCCCGGAAGCGGCGCGGGGCCCGGAAGCGACGCCCGGCCCGGAGGTGGCGCGGGACCCGGAGGCGGCGCCCGGCCGGGAGGCGGCGCCCGCCGGGACGGCACCCGGCGCATACCCGGCATCCGCCGGCCGGACGGTGCTCGTCGCGGGGAGGGGCGGGAGCGCCGCCCGCTCCCCCGTCGGCGGCGGGAGCGCGCCGAGGAGCAGGGCGGTGAGCAGCAGGAGGGTGCGCAGCACCGGGCCGCGCAGGTCTCGGGCGGCCGGGTCCGGCCGTCGTCCGTTCCGTCGCGTCATCCCGTCCCTCCCTCCCCTCTCCCGCCCGCCTCGTCCGCTCCGTCCCGTCCCGCCGCCGCTGTCGTGGCCGGCGCCGTTACGGCTCGATCAGGCCCACCCGGATCGCGTACCGGGTCAGCTCCAGGCGGTCGCGCATGCCGAGTTTGTGCAGCATGTTGGCGCGGTGGCGTTCGACCGTCTTGACGCTGATGACGAGGGTGGCGGCGATCTCCTTGGAGGAGTGGCCCTCGGCGACGAGCTTGAGGATCTCCTCCTCGCGGGCGGTGAGGATCTTCTCCGGTACGCCCTCGCCCTGCCGTGCGCGGTCGAGGTAGTGGCGGATCAGGGCGGTGACCGCGCCCGGGTAGAGGAAGGGTTCGCCGCGCATCGCGGAGCGGCAGGCCTCGACGAGGTCGCGGTCGGCGACGGATTTGAGGACGTAGCCGGCGGCGCCCGCCTTGAGCGCCTCGAAGAAGTACTGCTCGTTGTCGTACATCGTCAGCATCAGCAGCCGCAGACCGGGCAGGGCCGCGGAGAGTTCGCGGGCCGCCTGGAGGCCGGTCATCCGGGGCATGGCGACGTCCAGGACCGCCAGGTCGGGGCGGTGCTCGCGGGCCAGTGCGAGGGCCTCGGCGCCGTCGCCCGCCTCGGCGACGACCTCCAGGTCCGGCTCGCCGTCCAGGATCAGCCGGACGCCGCGCCGCACGAGGGCGTGATCGTCGGCGAGCAGGATGCGGACGGGTCCGGGCGCGGTGCGGTCGATCATGCGGCTCCCCTCTCTTCCCGGGGCAGCGGGACGGTCAGCCGGACGCTCAGGCCCCCGGCGGGCGCGGGCCCGATGTCCAGGTCCGCCTCGATGAACAGGGCGCGCTCGCGCATCCCGCGGATCCCGGCGCCCTCGCGGGCCCGGCCCATGCCGCGGCCGTCGTCGCGAACCTCCAGGACCACCGCCCCGGGCGCCCGGCGCAGGGTCAGGTCGACGGTGCGGGCGTCGGCGTGCCGGGCGGTGTTGGTCAGCGCCTCCTGGGCGACGCGGTAGATCACCAGCTCGGCGGCGGCGCCCGGATCCGGCGGGCCGCTGTCGCAGCGGCAGCGCACGGTGAGCCCGGTGTGGGTGGCGTAGTCGGTGGCCAGGGCGGTGAGGGCGCTGGTCAGGCCGAGGTCGTCGAGGACGCCGGGGCGCAGCCGGCGGGCGATGCGGCGGACCTCGTCCAGGCTCTGCCGGGTGGTCTCCTGGGCGTGCCGGAGGTCGCCGCGCAGCTCTTCCGGGGCGCGGTCGGCGGCGCGTTTCAGCTCCAGGAGCACCGCGGTCATGCTCTGGCCGACCTCGTCGTGCAGCTCGCGGGCGATGCGGCGCCGCTCGGACTCCTGGGCGGAGAGGGCGCGGGCGGAGCTGGCGGCGCGTTCGGACTCCAGCCGGTCGAGCATCTCGTTGAAGGTGCGCAGCAGGACGGCGACGGAGCCGTGGCCGTCGACGGGCTGCCGGTGGCCGGGGCGGAGCAGGTCGACGGTGACCATCCGCTGGGTGAGCCGGTCGACCGGGGCGAGGCCGATGCGCAGCAGCGCCGCGTTGGCGACCAGCATGACGACGAGACCGCCGATCAGCACCACCGCCTCGGTCAGCCCCACCGGCACCGAAACGGTCACCGGCGCCCACAGCAGCAACGCGGTGGCCGCTCCCAGCACCACCGCGTTCAGCCCGAAGATCCGCCAGAACAGCGACACCGCGCGCCACACCTCCTTGATCGGCTCACTCTCCCATCCGCCGGGACCTCGGGGGCGCCCGGGTCGGGCGCCGGGCCCAGCCTGCCGGGGCGCCGCGGGCGCGTCGATCGGGTACGCGGTCCATCCCCGGCCGGGGGATACAGCGCCGGCGCACCCCGAGATGGGTGGTGCCACCCATGTACGGGGCGCGCCGCCGCGGCCAGGCTGGGATGCGGGAGCGACGGGTCGCGTTCGCCGGACGGGTGTGCCGTCGCGGGGGCGGTCCGGGCTGCTCCCGGCCGGGCGGTGACCACCGCCCGCCGTCCCGTCACCCGCCCGCCCCGGCACCGTCGCCGGCGGCGTATCGGGGGCCGCGGTGGCCGCGTCCCGGCCCGGTCTCGGACCCGGGCCGGGGCACGCCCGCCGCGGCCCCCGTGGCGCAGCGAAAGGAACCGCCCACGATGTCGCCCGATGCGGCCCGCTCCGAGAACCCCGCCGAACGGATCGACGCCGACGACGCCCGCCGGCGCCTGGTGCACGAGCGTGACGCCCGGCTGGCGCAGCTCACGGCCATCGAGGGCGAGGCGCCGCCCGGCAGCACCGATGCGCTGCTGACGTCGCAGACCGCGGCGATCCGCCAGGTGCTGTCGGAGATCGAGCAGGCCGAGGCGCGGCTGGCGGCCGGCACCTACGGGACCTGTGTGCGGTGCGCCGAGCCGGTGCCGGCCGAGCGGCTGGAGATCCTGCCGTACGCCCGGTGCTGCGTCGGCTGCCAGGAGCACACCGGCTGAGCGGCCCGGTGTGACGAGGGCCCGGGCGCGCCGCCGTGGTGGGGGCAGGCGCCCGGGCCCTTCGTGCGTGAGGGCGCCCCGCACGACGGCGCGGGCCCGGCCCTGACCTGATGGTCGGGGCCGGGCCCGCGTCGCGGGGTGGCTCAGTGTGCCTTCTGCGCCAGCCGCAGCAGATGGTCGGCGAGCGCCTGACCGCCCGCCGGGTCGCGGCTGATCAGCATCAGCGTGTCGTCACCCGCGATGGTGCCGAGGATGTCGTGCAGCTCCGCCTGGTCGATGGCGGAGGCGAGGAACTGCGCGGCGCCCGGCGGGGTGCGCAGCACGACGAGGTTGGCGGACGCCTCGGCCGAGATCAGCAGCTCCCCGGAGAGACGGCGCATCCGCTCCTCCTTGGCCGACTCCCCCAGCGGCGCCCGCGGGGTGCGGTCGCCGCCCTCGCTGGGTACCGCGTAGATCAGCTCACCGCCGGTGTTGCGGATCTTCACCGCGCCCAGTTCGTCCAGGTCGCGGGAGAGCGTCGCCTGGGTGACGGAGAGTCCGTCGTCGGCGAGCAGCTTCGCGAGCTGGCTCTGTGAGCGGACCGCCTGCCGGTTGAGGATGTCCACGATCCGGCGGTGGCGGGCGGTACGGGTCTGCGGTACGGCTTGACCTCCACCGAGTGTTTCGTTGTCCTGCTCGTCGATCATCGCTTCGTCAGTCTCCGGATCGTTGTTCCCCGTCGGCCGCCTCGCGGGCCGTGTCGAGGACGCCGGGCAGCTTGCGGAGGAACGTGTCCACGTCGTCGTCGGAGACGATCAGCGGCGGGGCGAGCCGGATGACGTCCGGCGCGACCGCGTTCACCAGCAGGCCCGCGTCCTGAGCCGCCTGCTGCGCCAGCGGCGCGAGGGGCTCCGTCAAGACGATACCCAGGAGGAGGCCCGCACCGCGGACCGAGGCGACCGCGGGGTGCGCCAGCGCCTCGATCCCGGCGCGCAGCCGCTCCCCGGTCCGCTTGACGTGGTCGAGCAGACCGTCGCGCTCGATGGTGTCCAATACGGCGAGCGCCGCCGCGCAGACGACCGGGTTGCCGCTGAACGTCGAGCCGTGCGAGCCGGGCGTCAGCAGTTCGGCTGCCGGGCCGAACGCCAGCGTCGCGCCGATCGGCAGCCCGCCGCCCAGCCCCTTGGCCAGCGTGACGACGTCCGCCTCGACGCCCTCCTCCTGGGCGGCGAACCAGTGGCCGGTGCGGCCGATGCCGGTCTGGATCTCGTCGAGGACGAGGAGGGTGCCGGTGGCGGCGGTGATCTCCCGGGCGGCGCGGAGGTAGCCCGGCGGCGGGACGACGACGCCGTTCTCGCCCTGCACGGGCTCCAGGATCACGAACGCGGTGTCGGTGGTGACCGCCGCGCGCAGCGCCTCGACGTCGCCGTACGGGACGTAGTCGACGTCGCCGGGCAGCGGGGCGAACGGCTGCTGCTTGGCGGGCTGGCCGGTCAGCGCCAGGGCGCCCATCGTCCGGCCGTGGAAGCCGCCGGCGGTGGAGACCATGTGGGTGCGGCCGGTGCGGCGGCCGATCTTGAAGGCCGCCTCGTTGGCCTCGGCGCCGGAGTTGGAGAAGTAGACGCGCCCGGGGCGCCCGGCGAGGGCGAGCAGCCGCTCGGCGAGCGTGACGGTCGGCCCGGAGACGAAGAAGTTGGAGACATGGCCGAGCGTGGCGACCTGGTCGGTGACGGCGCGGACCACCGCGGGGTGGGCGTGGCCGAGGGCGTTGACCGCGATGCCGCCGAGGAAGTCGAGGTAGGCGCCGCCGTCGGCGTCCCAGACCGTGGTGCCCTCGCCGCGGACCAGCGCCAGGCGCGGGGTGCCGAAGTTGTCCATCATGGCGCCCTGCCAGCGCCGCTGGAAGCCGGTGTTGCCGCTCGCGTCGGTCATGCCGTCCCCTCGTCCGTACCGTTCCCGGTGTCCTGATCCGGCACGACCATCGTGCCGATGCCCTCGTCGGTGAAGATCTCCAGCAGGATCGAGTGCTGGACCCGCCCGTCGATGACCCGGGCGGTGTGCACGCCGTTGCGGACGGCGTGCAGACAGCCCCGCATCTTGGGGACCATGCCGGAGGCCAGATCCGGCAGCAGCGCCTCCAGTTCGGTGGCGGTGAGCCGGGAGATGACCTCGTCGCTGTTCGGCCAGTCCTCGTACAGCCCCTCGACGTCGGTGAGGACCATCAGGGTCTCGGCGCCGAGGGCGGCGGCGAGGGCGGCGGCGGCGGTGTCGGCGTTGACGTTGAAGACGCCGTGGTCGCCGTCGTCGCCGCTGGCCGCGACGGAGGAGATGACGGGGATGCGGCCGTCGTCCAGCAGCGCCCGGACGGCGCCGGTGTCGATGGCCGTGACCTCGCCTACCCGGCCGATGTCCACCCGCTCGCCGTCGATCGACGCGTAGTGCCGGGTGGCGGTCATCAGCTGGGCGTCCTCGCCGGTCATGCCGACGGCGAGCGGGCCGTGCCGGTTGAGGAGGCCGACCAGTTCGCGCTGCACCTTTCCGGCGAGCACCATCCGGACGACGTCCATCGCCTCGGGCGTGGTGACCCGCAGGCCCGCCTTGAACTCCGACTCCAGGCCGAGGCGGTCGAGCTGCGCGCTGATCTGCGGGCCGCCGCCGTGCACGACGACCGGGCGGAGTCCGGCGTGGCGGAGGAAGACGACGTCCTGGGCGAAGGCGTTCTTCAGGTCCTCGTCGACCATGGCGTTGCCGCCGAACTTGATGACGACGGTCTTGCCGTGGTGCCGGGTCAGCCAGGGCAGCGCCTCGATGAGGGTGCGGGCCTTCGGCAGCGCGGTGTGTTTACGGGTACTCATGCGAGGGCCTCGCTGGCGTGGCTCGGGGCGGATGCGCGGGCGACGGGCTGCGGGCGGTGGGTCACGACGAGTACGCGCTGTTCTCGTGGACGTAGTCGGCGGTGAGGTCGTTGGCCCAGATGACCGCGGAGTCGGTGCCGGCGGCGAGGTCGGCGGTGATGCGCACCTCGCGGTAGCGCATGTCGACCAGGGAGCGGTCCTCGCCGACCGAGCCGTTCTTGCAGACCCAGACGTCGTTGATGGCGACGTTCAGCCGGTCGGGCTCGAAGGCGGCGGAGGTGGTGCCGATGGCGGAGAGGACCCGGCCCCAGTTGGGGTCCTCGCCGTGGATGGCGCACTTGAGGAGGTTGTTGCGGGCGATGGAGCGGCCGACCTCGACGGCGTCGTCCTCGCTCGCGGCATGGATCACCTCGATGCGGATGTCCTTGCTGGCGCCCTCGGCGTCGCCGATCAGCTGCCGGGCCAGGTCGTCGCAGACGGCGCGGACGGCCTCGGCGAACGCGGCGGCCTCGGGGACGACGCGGGAGGCGCCGGACGCCAGCAGCAGCACCGTGTCGTTGGTGGACATGCAGCCGTCGGAGTCGACGCGGTCGAAGGTGGTGCGGGTCGCGGCGCGCAGTGCGGCGTCCAGTTCGGCCGCGGGCACATCGGCGTCGGTGGTGAGGACGACGAGCATGGTGGCCAGGCCCGGTGCGAGCATCCCGGCGCCCTTGGCCATGCCGCCGACGGTCCAGCCGTCGCCGGAGACGACGGCGGTCTTGTGGACGCTGTCGGTGGTCTTGATGGCGATGGCGGCCTTCTCGCCGCCGTGCGGGGTGAGCTGGGCGACGGCCTTGTCGACGCCGGTGAGCAGCTTGCCCATCGGCAGCAGTTCGCCGATCAGGCCGGTGGAGCAGACGGCGACGGTGCCGGGGGCGTGGCCGCCGGTCTCGTCGTGGCCCGCGGTGTTCAGCGATTCGGCGGTCTTCTCGGCGGTGGCGTGGGTGTCCTGGAAGCCCTGCGGGCCGGTGCAGGCGTTGGCGCCGCCGGAGTTGAGGACGACGGCGGAGACCTCGCCGCCCCTCAGGACCTGCTCGGACCAGAGGACCGGCGCGGCCTTGACGCGGTTGGAGGTGAAGACGCCCGCGGCGGCCAGGCGCGGCCCGTGGTTCACCACGAGGGCGAGGTCCGGGTTGCCGTTCTCCTTGATCCCGGCGGCGATGCCCGCCGCCGTGAATCCCTGTGCTGCCGTGACGCTCACTGCTTCTCCTCGATCATTGCTCCGGCCGCGTCCGTCGTGGACCCGGCGCCCGCCCCGTCCTGCCCGCCCGTGCCGCCCGTACGGCTCACGGGGCGATCCCGACGAGCGGCAGCCCGGTGGTCTCCGGGAGGCCGAGGGCGAGGTTCATGCTCTGCACCGCGCCGCCGGCGGTGCCCTTGGCGAGGTTGTCGATCGCGCAGATCGCGACGATCCGCCCGGCCGCCGGGTCCAGGGCCACCTGGATCTGCGCGGTGTTGGCGCCGCAGACCGCGGCGGTCGCCGGCCACTGGCCCTCGGGCAGCAGCGTCACGAACGGCTCGTCCGCGAACGCCTTCTCGTACGCGGCGCGGACCGCCTCCGCGTCCACGCCCGGGAGCGCCTTGGCGGTGCAGGTGGCGAGGATGCCGCGGGGCATCGGTGCGAGCGTCGGCGTGAACGAGACGCCGACCCGCTCGCCCGCCACCGCGCTGAGGCTCTGGATCATCTCCGGTGTGTGCCGGTGGCCGCCGCCGACGCCGTACGGGCTCATCGAACCCATGACCTCCGAGCCCAGCAGATGCGGCTTGGCGGACTTGCCGGCGCCGGAGGTGCCGGACGCCGCGACGATCACCGCCTCGGGCTCGGCGAGGTGCGCGGTGTAGGCGGGGAAGAGGGCCAGCGCGACGGCGGTCGGGTAGCAGCCCGGCACCGCGATCCGCCGGGTGCCCTGGAGCGCCGCCCGCGCACCGGGCAGCTCGGGCAGCCCGTACGGCCAGGAACCGGCGTGCGGCGATCCGTAGAACGCCTCCCAGTCGGCGGCGTCGCGGAGCCGGAAGTCGGCGCCGCAGTCGATGACCAGCACGTTCGGGCCCAGCTCCGCGGCGACCGCCGCGGACTGCCCGTGCGGCAGCGCGAGGAAGACGACGTCGTGCCCGGCCAGCACCTCGGCGGAGGTCGGCTGCACCTCGCGGTCGGCGAGCGGGAGCAGATGCGGCTGGAGGGAACCCAGGCGCTGCCCGGCGTTGGAGTGCCCGGTCACCGCGCCGATCTCGACCTCCGGGTGCCCCAGAAGCATGCGCAGGACCTCACCCCCCGCATACCCACTCGCACCGGCCACTGCTGCACGTACCGCCATGGGACCCTCCTCCTCGATGGCATGACTATACGGTCGAGGGAAGTTTTATGCAATCCATTCGAGGGGTGGCGCAGCGGCGGCTCCGGCCCGTGCCGGCGGGATGGGGCGCGCGCTCGGGCGGTGGAGGAGGCCTTCGGTATCGGTCCCCGCCGAACCGGTGGCCCGTCCTGCGCGGCCTACACTCCGCGCTGTGACAGCCATGCAGCCGGTGATCCGCCCGGCGGTCCCGGCCGACCTGGGCGCCGTGGCCGAGATCTTCGCGCACTACGTCCGGCACACCGTGATCACCTTCGAGGAGACCCCTCCCTCGGTGGCCGCCTGGCACCGGCGGCTCGACGACCTCACCGCCGAGCGACTGCCCTTTCTGGTCGCCGAACTCGCCGGCGAAGTCGTGGGATACGCCTACGCGGCCCCTTGGCGTCCCAAACCCGCCTATCGGCACACCGTCGAGAACTCGATCTACCTCGCCCCCGGCCGGACGGGCCGAGGCCTGGGCGGCGCCTTGCTGAAAGCCCTGCTGACCGCCTGCGCCCGGACTCACGTACGGCAGATGATCGCCGTCATCGCCGACACCGGCATCGACACCTCGGTCGCACTGCACCGCCGTTTCGGCTTCACCGACGCGGGCCGGCTGGTCGCCGTTGGCCACAAGCACGGCCGCCGGCTCGACACCGTGCTGATGCAGCGCACGCTTGGCCACCCCCCGGAAGGCACCCACCCGGGCTGAACGGCAAGGAGCACGGCGATCAGCCGGCTCTGCGGTGTGGTCACGCCCTCCTCGTACTCGCACCGGGCTCGTGTCTCCGCGCACTGCGGCCCCGGCCACCGGCACCGGCGCCGGGGCGGTGGCCCGCATCCCCGATCCGGAGCTCAGGGCCGGGCGGCTGCCACCAGTTCGCCGGTTGTCACCACCCGGGCGAAGCCGCCGCCGTGCAGTGAGACGGCGCTCGCCCGGCTCAGCTCGTCGGCCGTCAGGCGCCAGCCGTTCGGGCCGGTCAGGTCGAAGGTGTGGGTGGCGTCGAGGGCGACCAGCACGTCGTAGCCGAGGTTGCCGCCCATGCGGGCGGTGGTCTCCACGCACATGTTGGTCTGGATGCCGGCCAGTACGACCTGGGCGGTGCCCGCCGCCTTGAGCCAGCCGTCGAGGTCGGGGGTGCCGTAGAACGCCGAGTTCACGGACTTGGTCACGAGCAGCTCCGGGCCGCCGCCCTTGCCGCGCCGCTCCTGGACGTACTCCTTGAAGCCGTTGCCCGCACACCCGGGCCGCAGCGGTGAGCCGGGATCGCCGGAGTCGTGGCGTACGAAGACGACCGGCCGGTCCGTGTCCTGCCAGGCGGCGAGCAAGGAAGCGATGTTCCGGTCGGCGGCCGGGTTGTTGCGCGGGCCCCAGAACTCCGGTGCGTCGAAGCCCTTCTGTACGTCCACCACCACCAGTGCGGCGTTCCGTGTGATCTCCATGCCCACGATCCTGCCTCCGGGCCGAGCCCGCCGACAGCAGGAGGAAAGACAGCGATCGATGGTTTACTGCCAGGATGATCCGACCGGCCCCGGCCCACCGCATCGCCCTGCTCGCCTTCCCGGGCATCCGGGCCTTCGACGTCACGGTGATCACCGAGGTGTGGGGCACGGACCGCACCGATCGCGGGGTCCCCGCGTTCGAGCTGCGCCGGGTGGCCGCCGGCCCCGAGGCGGTACCGATGCGCGGCGGGCTCGCGCTCACCCCCGACCGCACGCCGGCCTGGCTGCCGCGCGCCGAGCTGATCCTGGTACCGGGCCTGGACGACCTCACCCCGGCCCCCGAGCCGATCCTCGCGGCGCTGCGCCGCGCCCACGCCCGGGGCACCACCATCGCCGCGCTGTGCGGCGGGGCGTTCACGCTCGCCCAGGCGGGCCTGCTGGACGGCCGCCGGGCGCTGACCCACTGGGCACTCGCCGATCAGCTGCGGGCCCGGCATCCGCGGGTGTGGGTCGAGCCGGACGCCCTGTTCCTCGAGGACGGCAATCTGTGGACCTCGGCCGGCACCGCCGCCGGCATCGACCTGTGCCTGCACCTGGTGCGCACCATGCACGGCGCGGAGGTGGCCGCGACGGTCGCCCGCTCCATGGTCACCGCGCCGTTCCGGACCGGCACCCAGGCCCAGTTCATCGAGCACCCGACCGGGCACGCCGACCGCGACGCGGACACGCTGGCCGAGGTACGCGCCTTCGCCCTGGCGCATCTCGGCGAACCGCTCACCGTGTCCGCGCTCGCCGCCCGCGTCGGGATGTCGCCGCGCTCCTTCGCCCGGCGCTTCGCGGCGGCCACCGGAACCACCCCGCTGCGCTGGCTCGTGGACCACCGCATCGCCGCGGCCCAAAAACTCCTCGAACGCACCGACCTGCCCATGCCCGAGGTCGCCCGCCGGTCCGGTTTCGGCAGCGAGGTCACCATGCGCCAGCACTTCGCGTCCCGCCTGGCGACCAGCCCGCGCGCGTACCGCGCCTCGTTCGCCGAGCAACCGCCCGCCGGACACGGGCGCTGACCGCGGGGCGGCCACGACGCCCGCCCGGGCCGGCCGGACCGCCAGGAGTCCGGCTCACGCGCCGCGTCTCAGCCGGAAGCCCGCAAGATCCCCGGTGCGTACGCCGCGCAGCCCGTCCGTCGCCTCTCCGTTGGCCGGATTCCCCCGAACGCGGCGCCGCAGGGGCAGGGACTTGGTGGACTGAGGGCATGACGCCACTGCCGCAGCGGGTCCTCCGCGCGCTCGACCGGTTCAACGCCGCCCATCCCTGGGACCACAACGCCCACTACCACCGGTGGATCCTGCGGCAGCTGCCCGCGCGTTTTACCGATGCGCTGGACGTCGGCTCCGGCAGCGGCGACCTGAGCCGGCTCCTGGCCACCCGCGCCACCGCGGTCCGGGGCATCGACGCCGACCCGGCGATCACCGCGCGGGCGCGGCGGCTGACGCCGCCCTCGGCCCCGGTGACCTTCACCGTCGCGGAGGCGCCGGCCGGCATCCCCGCGGGCCCCCACTCCGTCATCACCTGCGTCGCCACCGTCCACCATCTGCCCTTCGCCGAGGCGCTCACCGCCTTCCGCCGGCAGCTGGCCCCGGCGGCACCCTGGTGATCGTCGGGCTGTACCGGGCGCAGAGCGCCGGCGACTTCCTGCTCGGCGCCGCCGCCTGCCCGCTGAACGCCGTCATCGGATGGCTCAGGAACAAGGGCCGCAGGGCACCTTGCCCGGTCTCGATGACCGCCCCGACCCGGCCGGCGGAGATGAGCTTTCCCGACATCGTGCGGGAGGCCCGCGGCGCCTTGCCCGGGGCGCGGCTGCGCCGCCGGCTGTTCTGGCGCTACACCCTCGTGTGGCGCCGGGGTCACGCCTGAGCGGACCGCCCGGCACCCGTCGGGCCGTCCGCCCCGTCCGGCCCCGTCGGCACCGCCGCGTCGTGGCTCAGTCCGCGCCGCCGGCCGGCGGCGCCGGCCACGCCGACATCGCGGCGTCGGCGAGGCGCTCCAGCATCTCCCGGCCCACCCCGTCGCAGGCCTGCTGGTTCATCCCCTGGACGACCGCCGCGTAGAAGGCGGCCAGCGCGTCGGCGTCCGTGGTGGCGGGGAGGCGTCCGGCGTCGATGTCGCCGCGGATGCAGGAGGCGATCGCGGCCTTGGCCTCCTCGCGCAGGGCGCGCAGCCGGTCCTTGACGCCCTGCGAGCCCGGGCCGCAGTTGGCCGCCGCGCTGATGATGAGGCAGCCGGGCGGATGACTGGGGTCGGTGTAGTCCGCGGCGAGGTGCCGCAGCATCGCGGCGACGGCCGAGCGGGCGTCCGTCCCGCGCGAGGGCGTGGTGCCGTGGGTGCGGACGTAGAGCTGGAGGGCCTCCTCGAACAGCTGCCGTTTGTCGCCGAAGGCGGCATAGAGGCTGGGCGGCTTGATCCCCATCGCTTCGGTCAGCGTGGCGATGGACGTCGTGTCGTACCCGTATGTCCAAAATTCCCGCAGGGCGGCGGCCAGCGCCCGGTCGCGGTCGAATGCGCGGCGGGTCGGCCCGCCGCCTCTCCTTGCGGCCTTGGACGGCGAGTTCACGCTGCTCATGCCCGCACCCTATCGCCCAACCGTAGCGATCGCTAAAGAAGCTCTGCTACGGTCGCCCCGCACCCAGCTTTAGTGATCGCTACAGCTGTCCGGTGCGGCGCCCTCCTGCCCGAAAGGACCCCCTGATGACGACACCGATCCCGGCCGCCTTCGCCCGCACCGTCCGAGGCGAGGGCCCCGGCCTGCTGCTCGCCCACGGCGCGAGCGGCAGCATCGAGGACAACTACGGGCCGATCCTGGACGGGCTCGCCGCGCGGCACACCGTCGTCGGCGTCGACTACCCCGGCTCCGGCGCCACCCCGGCGGCGGACCGCCTGGAGGTCGATACGCTGGCGGACCAGCTCATCGCGGCGGCCGACGCCGAAGGGCTGGACACCTTCGCGGTCAGCGGGTACTCGCTCGGCGGCCCGGTCGCGATCCGCCTCGCCACGCGGTACCCGGAGCGCGTCAGCTCCCTCGTCCTGACCGCGACGTTCGGGTACACCGACGCCCGCACCGAACTGGTCGCCGCCGTCTGGCAGCAGCTCCTGGAGGCCGGGCACCTCACCGCGCTCGCCGCCTACACACAGCTGATGGCGCTCAGCGAACCGGCCCTGCACGCCCTTACCCCGGCCCAGGTCCGGGCCGACACCGAGCAGCTCGCCGCCGGGCTGACCTCCGGCCCCACCGCGCAGGTGAACCTGGTCCGCAGGATCGACGTCCGCGAGGAACTCGCGGGCCTCACGGTGCCGGCCCTCGTCGTCGTCACCACCGAGGACCGGCTCGTCTCCCCGGTGCTCCAACGCGAGCTGGCCGCCGCCGTCCCCACCGCCGAGACCGTCGAAGTCCTCTCCGGACACTGCCCGTTCGCCGATCAGCCCCGGCAGTGGCTGGAGGTCATCGAGGACTTCCTCGCCCGCACCGCCGGCCGCTGACCGGACGGAGCGGGCGAGAGCGCGGACGGCGCCGCCCACAGTCGTCCCCGGCGGCCCGTGCACCGCGCACGGACCGCACGCGTTCCCGTACGGATACGCCTACGGGAAGAAGGCCGCCGGCCGCCGTGTCACCGGCTGCCGCCTCCGGCCCGCGCCCCGAACCACTCCGCCAGCCGCTCGTCCAACTCCCCCTGGTCGTCGCCGACCCACGCCACATGGCCGTCCGGCCGCAGCAGGGCGGCGGGCACGTCCGGGGCGACGGCGTTGTCGGGGACGCGGTCGACGCGGTCCTCCCAGCCCGCGACGGTGAGCTTGCGGGTGCGGTCCAGCAGCAGACCGCGGCCGTCGTGCATCCGCTCGTAGAGGCGGCCCCGCGTCAGCGGCAGGTCGCGCATCCGGCGGCCGAGCAGGGCGTGGCCCCCGCCCAGGTCGTAGCGGACGTCGACGGCGGTGATGAGGCCGGTGATGTGCCGGTTGACCTCCTCGATCTCCATCAGCCGGGAGAGGAGCGCGCGCAGTGCGGCCGGGCCCGGGTCGGTGCCCAGCAGCGTCATCTGGGCGCGGGTGTGGGCCAGCACCTGGGCGCCCACCGGGTGGCGTTCGGCGTGGTACGTGTCGAGCAGCCCGTCCGGCGCCCACCCGGCCACCTCGGCGGCGAGCTTCCAGCCGAGGTTGAACGCGTCCTGGATACCGAGGTTGAGGCCCTGGCCGCCGGTCGGCGGATGGATGTGGGCGGCGTCGCCGGCCAGCAGCACCCGGCCCGCGCGGTAGCGCTCGGCCTGCCGGGTGGCATCGCCGAAGCGGGACAGCCAGCGCGGGCTGTGCACCCCGAAGTCGGTCCCCGCCCAGGCCCGCAGCTGCTCCCGGAACTCCTCCAGGGTCGGCGCCGTACGGTCCTCGGCGACGCCCTCGGCCGGGACGAGGAAGCGGTGCACGCCCGCCTTCCCGTCCACGTCGGGCATGACGCCGAACCGCAGTTGGGTGCGGCGGACCTCCGCGACGGCGGCGGCGATCTCCGCCGGGTCCGCGGTCGCCTCCATGTCGCCGAGCAGCGTCTCGGTGGTGGCGGGCTCACCAGGGAATCCGATGCCGGCCAGCTTGCGGACGGTGCTGCGGCCGCCGTCGCACCCGACGAGGTAGCGCGTGCGCAGACGGCTGCCGTCCGCCGCCTCGACGCTCACCCCGGCCGCGTCCTGGCGCAGCGCGACGACCTCGGTGCCACGGCGGATCTCCGTGCCCAGTTCCCGGGCGCGCTCCTCCAGCAGCCGCTCGGTGTCCGGCTGGCCGATGGCGAGGCCGTACGGATGGGCGGTGTCCAGCCCGTCCGGCCACGCCGTGATGATGCCCCCGAACAGGCCGCCGGCCCGGAACTTCTCACCGGCGGCGCAGAAGCGCTCCAGCAGTCCGCGCTGGTCCAGCAGTTCCACGCTGCGCGCGTGCAGACCGCGCCCGCGGGACTGGCCGGACGGCTCGGCCAGCCGCTCCAGCACGACGACGCCGACACCGTGCAGCCGCAATTCCGCCGCCAGCATCAGACCGGTCGGCCCGCCACCGACCACGATCACGTCATACGTCTTCCGGCGCGGCTCGTCGTTCTCCGCGCCGTTCTCCGCTTCATTCTTCGCTTCGTTCATCGCGTCATTCATCGCGTCACGCCTTGCGTCGTGCGCTGCGTCCTGCATCGAATACCCCGTTCCACGGAATGTTTTCCACGGGCCTGTGGCCCGGCACGTGGCGGTCCGCTCCGGACCGGCGGCCTGTCGTTTGCGCTGGTCCCGGACGTGCGGCGGATATTCTGCGACGCCTTGGGGGCCTTGCGGCAAGGCCCCCTGTGCGCTATATCTTGAGAGTGGCAGGGAGCGGATATCCATCCCTGCCTTTACTTTTTGTCCTCCAGGCGCCGAATTCCGCGTCTCCGGCGCCGTATTCCGGCTGCCGGTGCGGCCTTTCGCCGGTTCCGCCCCGCTATCCCAAAATCCCCCGGTCGTACGCGTTCGCCACCGCCGCCGCGCGGTCCTTGGCGTCCAACTTGGCGTAGATGTGGGTGAGATGGGTCTTGACGGTGGCCTCGCTGATGAAGAGGACGCGGGCGATCTCGCGGTTGGAGGTGCCCTTGGCGACGAGGGCGAGGACCTCGCGTTCGCGGGCGGAGAGGGTGGCGTCGGCGGGGGCCGGGGAGCGGACGGCGGTGACCAGACGGGAGGCGACGGCGGGCGAGAGGACCGTGCGGCCGGCCGCCGCGGCGCGGACGGCGGTGAACAGTTCGTCGCGCGGGGCGTCCTTGAGGAGATAGCCGGTGGCGCCCGCCTCGATCGCCGGGAGGGTGTCGGAGTCCGTGTCGTAGGTGGTGAGGACGAGGACCTTGGCGCGGGCGCCGCGGCGGGTGAGTTCCGCGATGGCCTCGACGCCGCTGCCGCCCGGCATCCGCAGGTCCATGAGGATGACGTCCGGGTCGAGGCGGGCGGCGAGCGCCACCGCCTCGGTGCCGCCGGACGCCTCGCCGAGCACGGTGAAGCCCAGGGACGCGCTGAACATGCCGCGCAGCCCGTCGCGGACGACCGGGTGGTCGTCGACGAGGAGGAGGGTGATCGTCGGGTCGTCAGCCATGGCGCACCAACGGTACGCGAGCGGAGACGGCCGTTCCGGCGCCGGGCTCGGACTCGATGCCGAGGGTCCCGGCGACGCGTTCGGCGCGGGCCCGCATCCCGCCGAGGCCGAAGCCGCCGGTGGCCGAGCGCGGGGGCAGCGCCAGCGGGTCGAAGCCGCGGCCGTCGTCGCGGATGTCCAGGCTCACCTCGTCGCCCATGTAGGAGAGGGTGACGCCGACGCGGGTGGCGGCGGCGTGCCGGTCGACGTTGGCGAGCGCTTCCTGGGCGATGCGCAGCAAGGTGGCCTCCAGTTCGTCGTGGAGTGGTTCGACGGTGCCGGTGACGGTCAGTCCGGCGCGGGCGCCCGCCCGCTCCGACCAGTTCCGTACCAGCTTCTCCAGCGCCTCGGGCAGCGCGTCGTGCTCCAGGTCGCCGGGGCCGAGGTCCTGGACGGAGCGGCGGGCCTCGCCCAGGGAGCGGCGGGCGAGGGCGGCGGCGCGCTCGACGTGGGAGCGGGCGCGGTGCGCGTCGGGGGTGTCGGCGGCGGCCTGGAGCTGGGTGATGATGCCGGTCAGGCCCTGGGCGATGGTGTCGTGGATCTCGGCGGCCAGCCGGCGCCGTTCGTCGGCGACACCGGCCTCGCGGGCCTGGACGAGGAGCTGGGCGTGGAGCCCGGCGTTCTCCTGAAGCGCCTGTTCCAGGCGGGCGTTGGTCCGCTCCAGCTCGGTGATGGCGGCCGCCTTCGCCGCCGCCCGGTCGGCGTCACGCTGCGCGAGGTGGGCGAAGAGCAGGCCGAGGCCGCAGTGGAGCAGGAAGAGCCCGCCGAAGAGGATCCAGCCCACCGCGCCCGGCCCCGGAGGCAGCCCGCCGGACTGCGATCCGGCCATCGTCACGGCGGTGAGGACCATGCCGAGCCTCATCAGCCGGGGCGGCAGCAGCGCCCCGCTGTCGAAGTACCCCATCACCGCGAAGATCGAGTAGAAGGGGTTCATCCAGGTCAGGCCGAAGGCCAGGGCGGTGCGGACGGCGAAGTACGCGGTGGCGGGCGGCGTTCCCCGGCCGGCGGTGCGGCGCCTGCGGTGCCACCACAGCTGGAGGGCGAGCGCGGCGGCGACCGGCCAGACGGTGAGGTCGCGGTGGCCGTGCGCGGGGAGGAAGGGGCCCGAGACCACGGCGAGGGCGGTGCTGATCGCCAACAGGACGTACGGGCCCCAGCGGTGGAACTGCTCCCAGCGCTCGTCGGTGCCGGTCAGCCGGCTCTCGGTCGTCATGGCGTTCAGGATGCCGCGCGCCGTCCCCGGGCTCCCCCGCGGCCCGGGGACGGCTCGGCGCACGCCCCGTCCGTCCGTCATTCCCAGCGGAACCGGCGGACCGCCACGGTCAGCAGCGCCGCCGCCCACAGAGCGGTCACGCCCAGGTGCGACCAGCTCGGCCAGTGTCCGGCGGCCGCCTGGCCGAGCGCCTGGGAGGCGGCGCCGAGCGGCGACCACTCGACGATCTGGCGCAGCGCCTGCGGCATGGACGGGACGGGGATCCACACGCCCGCGGTGAACATCATCGGGAAGAAGACGACCGTCCCGAGGGTCTGCGCGGCCTTCACCGTCCGGGACAGGGCCGACAGCGCGCAGCCCAGTGCGAAGGCGGCGAGGGTGGTGACCAGCAACGCCAGGACGTATCCGGCGGGTTGGGCGGGCAGCGCCACGCCGAACGCGAGGCGGCCGACGGCGAGCGCGAGCAGCACGGAGACGAGGACCGCGCCGGCGTGCAGCACCAGCGACGCCAGGAGCAGCGACGCGGGGCGGGCCGGGGTGGTGGACAGGCGGCGCAGGATGCCGCGTTCGCGGTAGCCGGTGAGCTGGACCGGCATGGTCTGCACCCCGGCGACGCTCAGCGCGAGCAGCACGGCGACGGGGACGTACAGGTCGATGACGCGCAGTCCGCCGGGGGCCGCGCCCGGTTCGCGGAAGGACGGGATGAGGCCGAGGATCGTCAGCAGCGCGCTCGGGAAGACCACCAGCCAGAAGAGCGCCCCGGGCTCGCGGCGGAAGAGTCTCGCCTCGGTCTTGAGGACGGCGGTGTGCGCCGTGGTCGCGGTGGACATCTCAGCTCTCCCGGTCGGTGAGGTCGAGGAAGGCGTCGTCGAGGGTGGCGTCGGTGACGCGCAGCCGGCCGGCCGTGATGCCGTGCCGGGCGAGCAGCGACAGGAGCGCGGTGACGGTGTCGTCGGCGCCGTGCAGGGTGATGCGGCCGTCCCGGTCCCGGGTGGTGGCGGTGACGGCGGGCAGCGCGGCGAGGTCAGCGGGGTCCGGCGGGCGGGAGGGGGTGAAGGAGATGACGGTGGCGGTGGCGGCGCCGCGGATCAGTCCGGCGGGGGTGTCGAGGGCGGCGATCCGGCCCCGGTCGATCACCGCGACGCGGTCGCAGAGCCGCTGCGCCTCCTCCATGAAGTGGGTGACGAGGAGGACGGTGACGCCGCTGTCGCGGACCTCCTCGATGAGCTGCCAGGTGTCGCGGCGCGAGCGCGGGTCGAGGCCGGTCGTCAGCTCGTCGAGGACCACCACGCGCGGGTTGCCGATGAGGGCGAGCGCAATGAACAGGCGCTGTTTCTGGCCGCCGCTGAGCTTGCCGAAGCGTTGGCCGAGGAGGCCGGTGAGGCCGAGCCGGTCGGTGAGGTGGCCGCGGTCGGCGGGGTGCGGGTAGAAGGCGCTGTACAGCTCCAGCGCCTCGCCGACGGTGAGTTTCGGCTGGAGTTCGCTCTGCTGGAGCTGGGCGCCGAGGAGGCCGGTGACCCGGTCGTGGTCGGCGATCGGGTCGAGGCCGGCGACGCGTACGGTTCCGGCGTCGGGGACGCGCAGCCCCTCGACGCATTCGACGGTGGTGGTCTTGCCGGCGCCGTTCGGGCCGAGGATGCCGAAGATCTCGCCCTCGTCGACGGTGAAGCTGATGCCGTCGACGGCGGGGCGCCCCCCGTAGGCCCGGTGCAGGCCCGTCACTTCGATGATGGACATGGCGCCAGCCTGGCCCGCCGGGCCCGCGCCCGGCATCGGCCGACGCGCTCGACGCCGTATCAGCCGATCGGTTGACGGCGCGGCGATCGGCCGATGGCCGGGGTACGACCCGGAGGGCGCCGGGCGGGGGAAAACGGGTGGATCCGGGGCGGGGCGGCTGGGAGCATCGCCCCCGTGACGCAGACGTTCGAGGATCTGGTGGCGGAGGCCGAGCAGGCTCCGATGGCGGGCTGGGACTTCTCCTGGCTGGCGGGGCGGGCGACGGAGGAACGCCCGTCGTGGGGATATCAGCGGTTGATGGGAGCGCGGCTGGCGGGCGCATCGGCGGCGTTGGACGTGCAGACCGGCGGCGGGGAGGTGCTGGCCGGGGTGGACCGGCTGCCGCCGCTGATGGCCGCCACGGAGGCGTGGCCGCCGAATGTCGCGGCGGCCACGCGGCTGCTGCGGCCGCGCGGTGTGGTGGTGGTCGCCGATGCGGACGAGCCGCCGTTGCCGTTCGCCGACGGCGCCTTCGACCTGGTCACCAGCCGCCATCCGGTGACGGTGTGGTGGCAGGAGATCGCCCGGGTGCTGGAGCCGGGCGGCACGTATCTGTCCCAGCAGGTCGGTCCGGCCAGCGTGTTCGAGCTGGTGGAGTTCTTCCTGGGGCCGCAGCCGGAGGCGGTGCGGCGCAGCCGCCATCCGGACGACGCCCGGCGCGATGCGGAGGCGGCCGGTCTGGACGTCGTCGACCTGCGGCTGGAGTCGCTGCGCACGGAGTTCCACGACATCGGCGCGGTGGTGTACTTCCTGCGCAAGGTGGTCTGGATGGTGCCGGGCTTCACCGTGGACGGCTACCGCGACCGGCTGCGCGAGCTGCACGAGAAGATCCTGGCCGAGGGGCCGTTCCAGGCGCGGACCACGCGGTTCCTGATCGAGGCGCGCAAGCCGGCGGGCTGAGCGGGGCGGGCCGCGGCGGCGGGCCGGCGGGCGGGTCCGGCTTGCGCCGCGGGGGACAAACCGACCGGCCTCGCCTGCCCGTTCGTCCGTCGGCCGGTTCTGCGTATGATCCCGGTCAAGCACAGACCGGCCCCTTCGGGTGGCCGCTGTCCGACCTGCTCCAGGAGGCACCTTCGTGTCCGACCGACGGCGGAAATTCTCCCTGCGGGCCATCACGGCGGGCTGTGTCCTGCTCGCCGCGGCGGTGCCCGTTCCGGCCGTGGCCGCGCCGCTCGCCGACTCCGCCGTACTGCCGCAGATCTCCACCGCGCTCGACGGTACGAAGTGCGTCAAGCACAGCTCCGGTACGGCGCGGGCGACGCCGTGGCCGCAGAAGATGCTCGGCATCGAGAAGGCGCATCCGCTCAGTGAGGGCCGCGGGGTGACGGTCGGGGTGATCGACGGCGGGCTCGACGCCTCCGTCCCGGCGCTGTCCGGGCGGGCGTCGGGCACCGGCAAGGACTGCTCCGGGCACGGCACCTTCCTCGCCGGGGTGGTCGCGGCCGCGCGCACCCCGGACATCGGCTTCGAGGGCGTCGCCCCGCAGGCGCGGGTCGTCGGGGCGGCCGTCGGGGCGGAGGGGTACGGCGGCGCCGCCGACCCGGACGCGGTGGCCGCGGGCATCCGCACGACCATCGGCCGCGGCGCGCGGGTGGTGCTGGTCGGGGTGGGTGCGGCGCGCTCCAGCAAGGCGCTGAAGTCGGCGCTCGCATATGCGCAGAAGAAGGATGTCGTGGTCGTGGCGGGCGCCGGGACGGAGAACCGCAGCCGCGGGGTCTCGTATCCGGCGGCCTATCCGCGGGTGGTCAGCGTCGCCGCCGTCACCGTGGCGGGCGCCCCGCTCGGCGGCACCGCCGAGCAGGCGGCGTCCACCGGCGGGGCGACGGTCCGGGTCGATCTGACGGCCCCCGGCGACCGGGTGCTGAGCGTGGGCCCCGGCGGCGGGCACTTCACCGGGGGCGGGGACCCGGTGGCGGCGGCGTTCGTCGCCGGTACCGCCGCGCTGGTCCGCGCCCGCGATCCGCAGCTGTCGGCCGACGCGGTACGGGAGCGGCTGCGGGCCACGGCGGTGCGCGGCGCCGGAGCGGTGCCGGACGCGGTGACCGGGTACGGCATGGTCGACCCGGAGGGCGCGGTGGCGGCGCTGCGGCCGGGCGAGGGCACTCCCGCGCCCGGCACGGTCGCCGCCGCCTACCAGGCGGATCAGCCGCCGCCGCAGGTCGCGTCCGGGCCGGTGTGGGCGATGGCGGGCGGGGTCGCCGCGGTGGCGGCGGTCGCGGCGCTGCTGGCGGTGGTCGTCCCGCGCGGCCGGGCCCGCGGGTGGCGCGCGCCGTAGCAGCCGCATCCCGTACGGACGAAGGCGCGCCGGGCCCGTCCGCCCGGTGCGCCGCCGCGTTCCGGCTCAGCCGGGCTCCGGCAGCCGGGTGAGGTCGAGCGGGGGCAGTGCGGCCGGTTCGGTGCGCCGGAACGGGCCCGCCCGGGCGGCGGATGCGGCGCGCGGGCGCACCTGCGCGCAGGGGCCCTGCACAAACGGCGGCGCCGGCCACACCGCTGGTGTGACCGGCACTTCCGCCAGGAGGTGTCTTGTCGCTCCACGGCCCCGCGGAAATCGGCAAGCCCTCCGGGGGCCTCAGCGCTCCTTCTCCTCCAGCAGGGCCGTCTGGACCTGGACGTTGCGGCGGCGGGCGATCCACTGGGCGCGTCCCGGCGGGTACGTACGGGGCCGGACGTCGCCGAAGAGGACGCCTTCGCCGGGCGGGCAGGAGAGCAGCAGCCGGTTGGTGTTGGCCTCGATCAGACGCCGCATCAGCGGGTCGTTCATGGCGCGGCTGACGCCGCCCGCGGAGCGGGCGAGGATCAGGTGGAAACCGATCTCCGAGCCCTGGTTGAGGATGTCGATCAGCGGCTCGAAGGGGGTCTGCGCGCCGATGCCGGAGCCGCCGACGAGGTCGTAGTCGTCCGCGATGAGGAAGATCTGCGGGCCCTTCCACCAGTCGCGCTTGCGCAGCCGGTCCGGGGTGATGTCCGGGCCGGGGATGCGGGGCCGCATCGAGGCGGCGCAGTTGCGGACCATCTCGCGGGCGGCGTCGAGGGAGACCGCGTAGTCGAGGCGGTACTCCTCGGGCACCGCGTCGTACAGCTCGCGCCGCAGGTCGACGAAGGCGAACTTGGCCTCGCTCGCGGTGTGGGTGCGGACGATGGAGTCGGCGACGAACCGCAGCAGGTTGGTCTTGCCGCTCTCGGTGTCGCCGATGACGACGAGGTGCGGGTTGGCGTCGAAGTCCTGGCGGAAGGCGGCGAGTTCGGTCTCCTCCAGGCCCAGCGGGATGTCCCGGCCGGCCGGTGCGGGCAGTTCGGTGGCGTGGACGGTGTGCGGCAGCATCCGCACGGCGGGCGCGCCGGGGCGGTCGCCCCAGGCGGCGCGCACGGCGGCGACCGTCTCCTGGGTGCCCTCGGTGAGGGTGGCGGCGTTGCCGTCGCCGTCGGTGCGGGGCAGCGCGGTCAGGAAGTGGAAGGTCTCCTCGGTCAGACCGCGGCCGGGGATGCGGGGGACCTCCTTGGCCTTGCGCATGTTGATGACGGAGTCCACCGGGTCGCCGAGCCGCAGCTCGAAGCGGCTGCCGATCTGGTCGCGCAGGGCGGGCTGGATGTCGGCCCAGCGGGGCGAGGAGATCAACAGGTGGATGCCGTAGTTGAGGCCGCGGGCGCCGAGTTGGGCGATGTCCTGGCTGAGGTCGAAGAAGTCGTTGCGCAGCGTGGACCAGCCGTCGACGACGAGGAAGACGTCGCCCCAGGGGTCCTCGGGGAACTCCCCGGCGGCGCGGCGCCTGCGGTAGTCGGCGATGCCGTCGATGTTGGACTCGGCGAACTGCTCCTCGCGCCGGGTCAGCAGAGTCTCCAGCTCGCCGACGGTGCGGTGGACGCGCTCGGTGTGGACGCGGCTGCTGATGGTGCCCATGTGCGGCAGGCCGGCCAGGGCGGTGAAGTTGCCGCCGCCGAAGTCGAGGCAGTGGAACTGCACCTCGCGCGGGGTGTGGCTGAGGGCGAGGGCGGTGATGACGGTGCGCAGCAGGGTGCTCTTGCCGGTCTGCGGGCCGCCGGCCACGCCGAGGTGGCCGCCGGTGGCGGAGAGGTCGGCGACGAGCGGGTCGCGGCGCTGGTCGAAGGGGCGGTCGATGACGCCGACGGGCACCCGCAGCGGTCCGGCCTGGCGGCGCTCGGGGTCGTAGAGGCGGGCCAGGTCGTCGGGCTGGGCGGGGAGCATCTCGTCGAGGGTCGGCGGGACGTCCAGCGGGGGCAGCCAGATGCGGTGGGCGGGCGGACCGCCGGCGTCCAGCAGGCGCCGGTTGGCGGTCTCCAGCAGGGTGAGCTGCTCGTGCTCCTCGGCCGGCTCGGGCTCGGCGGGGACGACGGGGCGGGTGGGGGCCACGTAGCCGGAGCGGTAGGGGACGGCCGAGCCGCCGCCCTGGGCGCTCGGGGCGGTGCGGCGCCGGGCCTCGTACGGGCCCGAGACGTAGGCGGCCTTGAACCGGGTGAGGGTGGCGGTGTCGCTCTTGAGGTAGCCGTTGCCGGGGGCGGGCGGCAGCTGGTGGGCGTCGGGGACGCCGAGGACGCCGCGGCTCTCCATGGCGGAGAAGGTGCGCAGGCCGATGCGGTACGACAGGTGCGATTCGAGCTGGTGGACGCGGCCCTCGTCGAGGCGCTGGGAGGCGAGCAGCAGATGCACGCCGAGGCTGCGGCCGAGCCGTCCGATCATGACGAAGAGGTCCATGAAGGAGGGGTGGGCGGCGAGCAGTTCGCTGAACTCGTCGACGATGATGACGAGCGAGGGCATGGGCGCCAGCGGGGTCCCGGCGAGGCGGGCCTTCTCGTACTCCAGGTTGTTGGTGTAGTTGCCGGCCGCGCGCAGCAGTTCCTGACGGCGGATCAGTTCGCCGTGGACGGCGTCGTGCATCCGTGTCACCAGCGCGGCCTCGTCGGCGAGGTTGGTGATGACGGCGGAGGTGTGCGGCAGGTTCTCCAGGCCGAGGAAGGTGGCGCCGCCCTTGAAGTCCACGAGGACGAGATTGAGGATCTCGGAGGAGTGGGTGAGGGCGAGCGAGGTGACGAGGGTGCGCAGCAGCTCGCTCTTGCCGGAGCCGGTGGCGCCGATGAGCATGCCGTGCGGGCCCATGCCGTTGTGCGCGGACTCCTTGAGGTCGAGTTCGACGGGCGAGCCGTCGGCGGCGACGCCGACCGGGACGCGCAGCCGGTCGCGCTCGCCCGGGCCGCGGAACTCGTGGAACCGCTCCAGCTCGTGGGTGTGCAGATCGGCGATGCCCAGCAGGGTGGTGAGCTGGAAGTCGGATTCCAGCGGCTCGGCGACCTCGGTGGTCACGCTCATGCGGTACGGCGCGATCATGCGGGCCAGGGCGCGGGCGCGGACCGGGCCGAGGGCGTCGGGGCGGCCGAGCCGGGAGACGGTCTCGCGTCCGTTGCGGTCGCGGCCGACGGCGCTCAGCCGGCCGGGCTCGACCTCCAGACCGAGGGTGTGCGGGCCGCCCCAGGCGAGGGTGCCGGAGAGGTCGAGGACGACGCAGTTGCGGTAGCCGCCGCCGGACAGCCGGTCGTCGCCGGGGAGGTCGGCGCCGTCGAGGACGACGACGGTGAACGGCTCCTCCTTGCCAGGGGTGGCCTGGGGGTCGAAACGTGGCCGATCGGAGAGCAGACCTCCGAGGAGTTCGGCGAATTCGGTGGTGTCCTCGGTGACCAGACGACGCTGTCCGGCGCCGTCGTGCTCGGTCGGGTGCAGTGCGTGGGGTAGCCATTTCAGCCACTCCCAGTGCTCCAGCGCATCCTTGGACGTGCAGGCCGCGAGGCGCAGTTCCTCGGGTGCGTGGAAGACGGCGAGCTGCCCGATCAGGGCGCGGATCATGGCCCGCGCGCTCTCGTCGTCGCCGCGGAACTGGACGCGGGCATAGCCGCGGAGGTAAAGGGCGATCGGCTGGTCGGCGACGGAGGTGTAGGCGCGGATGAAGCGGCGCAGCGCGTGCGCGGCGAGCGGTTCCAGGTCCTCGACGGGCTTGGTCTCCATGGGGGCGACGCGCATGCCGAGCCGCTGGTCGCCGACGGCGAGCCGGACCTCCGCGAAGTCCTCGTGGGAGGTGCGCCGTTCCCACAGACGACTCGTTCGCACCAGTGAACGCAGCGCCTCGGGATCGGGGTTGCGCCAGGCGTGGGCGTCGCGTTGGCCGACGACGGCCTCACGCACCCGGCGCCGGTTCTGCGACAGGTAACGCAGATAGTCGCGGCGGTCGCCGCTGAGCCGCTGCTTGCGTTCCCCGGCGCTGCGCACGAGTTGGCCGATCAGCATGGCCAACGTACTGACCAGCATCATTCCGCCGACCATATAGGTGAAGACGCCGCTGCCGCCGCCGGGCCGCAGGAAGATCAGCACCATGCCGGTGGAGGCGATGGCCATCGGCAGATAGGTGAAGAGCGCGGAGAGGTTGCTGGTCCGCTCGGGGAGGACGGGCGGCTCCTGCAATTCCAGTTCGCCACCGGGAACTTCAGGACCCGGCCGGCGTGGTGGACGGCGGAAGAGGATGAGGCTCACACGGGTCCTCTCGGTACGTGCGGGGCCGGCCGCCGCCGGGCCCGGCCGACCGTCCGGAGGGGGTGTCCGGGCAGGGTCGGCTCCGTCAACAGCGGGCGGCCGGCGGCGCGTCGGGCTGGTGGGCCCAGATGATGCCATGGCCGTTTGCGGGCCCCGTCGCCCCGCACCGCCCCGTGACGATGAAGATCACACAAGTTTTCATCAGACCGGCCAATGTTAAAGCGACTTGTGTTAACTTCCTCTCCACCAGGACGCCCTCCACGCAAGCAGAGCGAGTTGCTTTCGCGCCGGGAGCACGACGTTCCGCGGCCTGTGCAGAGGCCCCATCCATCGAAAAAATCGAGAAACAGGCGTCAGCACAGTCATCGGATGTCTATCCGTTTTATACCGGCCAGGCCTACAACAGGGGCATTTGCCCCGGCAGGACGTTCTGGTGGAAGACCCTCGACGTTGGGGCGGAAGGCGAGAACTGACGTGAGCAGCACCATCGTTGCCGATATATGCAAGATCGTCGTCAAGGCGCCCGAGCGCTCCTTCGAGATCGGTCTGCCGGCCGACATGCCCCTGGTCGAGGTGATGCCCTCGCTGCTGGAGCACGGCTCCGTCCCCGGCGGCGATCTCGACGAAACGGGCGTGGAGCACGGCGGCTGGGTCCTCCAGCGGCTCGGCCGGCCCGCCCTCGACGAGGAGTCGACCCCCGCAGATCTCGGCCTGCGGGACGGCGAGACCCTCCATCTGCGGCCGCGCCGCGAACAGTTGCCCCCCGTGCACTTCGACGACCTCGTCGACGGCGTCGCCACCGGGATGCGCGAGCGCGCCGACCAGTGGGGTCCGGAGGGCACCCGGCGCCTCGCCCTCGGCTTCGGCTCCGCCGTGCTGCTGGCCGGTCTGGTCCCGCTGGCCACCAGCGGCCTGCCGCTGCTGCACTCCGCGGCCACCGCCGCCGTCGGCGTCCTGCTGCTCCTCGGCGCGATCGCCGCCGCCCGGGCCGTGGGCGACGCCGTCGCCGGCACCACCCTCGGGCTGCTGGCCGTCCCCTATCTCTTCGTCGCGGGCTGGTTCGTGCCCGCCGGGCCCGCGGGCGACCCGCTGCTCGGGGCGCGGCTGCTGGCCGGTGCCGCGGCGGGCTCCGGCGCCGCGATCCTGGCGCTGGCCGCGGCGGCGTCCGCGGCACCGCTGTTCACCGCCGTCCTGCTGGGCTTCCTCCTCACCGCCGTCGGCGGGGTGCTCGGGCTGACCGCCGGGCTGGCGCCGTCGGAGGCGGCCGGTCCGGTCGCCGCGGTCACCGTCATCCTCGGCACCTTCGTCCCCCTGCTGTCGTTCCGGCTGGCCGGACTGCGGCTGCCGCCGCTGCCCACCAACGCCCAGGAACTCCAGGAGGGCATCGACCCGGTGCCGTCCACCGATGTGCTGGAGCGCACCCGCGTCGCCGACCGCTACATGACCGCCCTCTACGTCGCCTGCGGCCTGATGTGCGCGGTGTGCCTGGTGGCGCTGTCCACCGGGAGCGGCTGGGAGCCGCTGGTGCTCGGCGCGGTGCTCAGCGTGCTGCTGGTGCTGCACGCCCGCGCGATGGCCGGCACCCGCCAGCGGCTGTCGGTGGTACTACCCGGCTGTCTCGGTCTGCTGCTGCCCGCCCTCGGCTTCGCCTGGCACGGCTCCCCCGGCACCCGCGCCCTCGTCCTGCTGGTGCTGCTGATCGTCGGCGCCGGACTGACCATCGCCTCCTGGGCGCTGCCCGGCCGCCGGCTGGTGCCGTACTGGGGGCGCGCCGCCGACCTGCTCCACTCGGCCTGCGCCGTCGCCCTGCTCCCGCTCGTCCTGATCGATCTGGGTGCGCTCGGCGCGCTGCGCGCCTGGCTGAGCTGACGTCCCGCGGCGCGCGGCGGACGACCGGCCCCGCGCGCCCCTTCGTCTTCCCGGCCGGTCCGCGACCGGTGCGGACCCGCCGTCCGGTCCGGCAGGCACGACCCCGACAACACAGCCCGGCAGCAGCGGGCGCAGCACGGTGGCAGGAGAGCAGATGCAGTCACGGCGGGACCAGGTCCAGGCGTACTCCTTCGTGGTGGGACGCCTGACCTCCAGCATGCTCTCCGCCGATCCGGACGCCATCGACACCCATATGGGGCGCACCCGGCGCGGGACCGTCATCGGACTGGTCATCGGGGTGCTGCTCTGCGTCGGGTTCGCGGTGTCCGGGCTGCTGTTCCCGGGGCGGTCCACGTCCTGGCAGCAGGCGGGCGCGATCATCGTGGAGAAGGAGACCGGCGCCCGGTACCTCTACGGCGGCGGGGAGCTGCGCCCGGTCCTCAACTACACCTCGGCGAAGCTCGCCGTCGGCGAGAAGGGCCTGGTGCAGGAGGTCTCGCGGGAGTCGCTCGCGGGCGTGCCGCGCGGCACCGCGATCGGCATCCCGGACGCGCCGGACTCGCTGCCGTCGGGCGACGACCTCTCCCGGGGTGCCTGGCAGGTGTGCGCGACCAGCCGCACCGGCGACGACGGGCGCGAGCTGGCGACCACCTCGGTGGGGATCGGCGTGAGCGCGCAGAGCCCGCCGCTGCCGGACTCCGAGGCGGTGCTCGTCCAGGACGCCAAGAAGAACGTCCACCTGCTGTGGCACGGTCAGCGGCTGCGGCTGGACGACCGCAGCGGCGCCGTGCAGGCGCTCGGCTACGGCACCGTCGAGCCGGTCGCGGTGGACGACTCGTTCCTCGCCGCGGTCCCCGCCGGTCCCGATCTGGCGGCGCCGGACGTGCCCGGGCGCGGCTCGGCGGGCCCGGAGATCGGCGGGTCGAAGCGGGTCGTCGGCCAGTTCTTCGTGGTGCACACGCCCAGCTCCGCCGACCAGTACTACCTGCTGACCAAGGACGGTCTGGTGCCGTTCACCCTCACCGGCTCGCAGCTGCTGACCGGTGACGCCGCCACCCGCAAGAAGGCCTACGACGGTGCCGCGCCCGCCGCGGTCGCCCTCACCCCGGACCAGGTCCGCCCGGCGCTGGCCAAGGCGCCGGCGGAGTTCCTGGCCGGGCTGCCCGCCACGCCGCCCCGTGCGCTCTCCCCCGGCGGCGCCGTCCCCTGTCTGACGGTCACCCCGCACGGCGACGCGCCGCTCCAGCGGATCACCCTGACCGACCGGCGGCTGGCCGGCGGCCGGGAGATCGTGCCGCGGCAGAGCACCGCGCCGGGCTGCCCGCAGCCGGGGCTGGTGACCGCGCGGCCGGGCACCGCGGTGCTGGCCCGCCCGTTGCCGGGCCGCGGCGGCGAGGGCAGCGGCCGCGGCGCCGGCGCGCCGTACCTCGTCACCGGGGACGGCACCAAGTACCCGCTGGCCGACGACTCGGTGCTGAAGAAGCTGTCGTTCACCGAGCCGGAGGCCGTGCGGCTGCCGACCGCGCTGCTGCGGCTGCTGCCGACGGGCCCCGTGCTCGATCCGGTGGCGGCGGCGCAGCCCGCGCTGACGGCTCCGCAGGCGCCGGAGGACCCCGAGTGCCGCGCCTCCGCGGGTGCCACCGCAGACTCCGGGAAGGGGGCGGCCGGATGACGCACCGTCCCGCGGCCGCGCCGGACCGGACGCCGTTCACCGCACGTTCCCGCCGGGACACGGACACCGGGTCCGCGTCCGGCGCCGATCTCTGAGGAGTTCCGCATGGTTGCCGGAAACCAGTTCACCAGTACCGAGCACGCGCTCCAGGTCGCGGCGCAGGCCATCGAAAACACGCACCAGAGCTGCCAGAACATCCAGACCAACGTCGAGAACAGCAAGGTCGCGCTGTCCGGCTCCTGGACGGGTAACGCCTCGGGCGGCTTCGGCGACGCCCTGGCGACCTGGCAGACCCAGCTCAAGTCGCTCATGGACTCCCTCCAGGCGATGGGCGACCAGCTGAGCGGCACGCGCACCAACTTCACCAACAACGAGTCGGACAACCTCGACGTGTCCAAGAAGTGGGTGACGGCGACCGCCCCCCACTGAGCGCTGCGCGCGGACCGGTCCCGGTCCACGACCGGGCTGCCTGCGGGCGGCCGCCTCTCCCCTGCCACCCCATCGATGTGTGAGGACGACCAGATGCCCAGCCTCTCCGATTTCAGCACCAACCATGCCGCCATGGACCAGGGCCACCAGGAACTGGCCAACTACACCCAGCAGATCGAGAACTACCTGGATGAGCTGAACGCCCAGGTCAACACCGTCCGCGGCGAGATGTCCGGTCAGGCCGTCGAGGCGTACGACGCCGCGCACCGCAGCTGGATCCGCAAGGTCGACGAGATGCGCGCGACGCTGGGCATCGGCGGCAAGACGCTGGGCCAGGTCCGGATGAACTACCAGACCGTCGACGGCAACGAGCACAACAAGTGGAACTCCCTGACCACCAGCTGACGGCCCGTACGGGCGGCGTGCGGAGCGCTCTTCGCACGCCGCCCGTGCCCGTGGCCCCGTACGCGGCGGGCCCCGTTCCCCGTACCACTTCGTACTTCCGCGCCGATCACCGTGGCCGCGCCGTGTGCGCGCGCCCTCACCCAGCAGGAGCGAGACATGGCGGACGACAAAGGAACCCTGACGTTCACGAAGGCGACCCTGGAGGGTTTCCGGGCGAACGAGCTGACCCGGCTGCGCGACGAGGCGGACCGGGCCCGCCTCGCCCTCCAGGCGTTCCAGGGCCCCAACAAGCTGCTGCCGGGCGGGCCGAACTACCAGCCCGCCGTCGACCTGCAAAACCGCTTCAAGGAGGCGGCGACCGCGCTGCTCAACGAGCTGACCACGGCGTACAACCTCTCGGACAAGATGATGATGCAGCTGCTGGAGACCAGCACCGCCATGAGCAACATCGAGGACGAGAACACCCAGCTGACGGCCCAGCAGCTGCAGAGCATCATCGGCGGCGCACTGGCGGCGGGCGGCAAGGGCGCCGGCACCACGAGCGCCACGGAGCCGTCGGGCTCCGCCACCGAGAACCCGAACGGCGGCCAGAACACCAGCGGTGGCCAGAACACGAACTCCAACTCCAACACGAACAACAGCACCGGGAACAACACCGGCACCACCGCCTGATCCGCGGGGCGCCCGGCCCCCGAAGGGCCCGGGCCGTCCCCCTCCCCGTCCCCGACCGCATCTCACGCAGGAGCAGCCCCCATGGCCGACCCCACGACCTGGCCCGAACTGCTGAACTCCTTCTTCTCGAAGGGGTTGCCGGGTGGTACGGCCATCGACCCGATCCCGCCTCTGGAGGCGGTGACGGAGCCGCGCTGGACGAAGGCGTACTGGAATTTCGCGCTCGGGCAGGACCCGTTCAAGGCGCAGTGGTACACGCGCTACGACGACGGCCGCGGGCTGTCGCGCACCGCGGGCATCACGATGAAGGGCGAGGAGGAGCAGGGTCCGGACAGCAAGGACTCGGCGTGGCCCAAGCTGAACATGGGGTCCTTCCACGTCATCCAGGCGCTGGCGGGCTCGGGGACCGACGTCACCTCGCTGCCGAGCTTCACCAACGCCGAGCAGCAGCTCAAGGCCGCCATCCAGTACTTCAACAACTTCCACATCGGCCTCGACCAGTGGCGGGCCAAGATGGACGACCCGGAGAGCGGCTGGAAGGGCTCCGCCTCCTCGGCCTTCGCGGACGTCCTGCTGCGTCTCTCCCGCGCCTTCGAGGAGATCAACACGCTGACCGGTGGCCCGGAGGGCAACGGAGGCTATCTCGGCGCCGTCGCCCAGGCGCGCGACGGGCTGCGTGCCGCGGTCGACCAGATGCAGCAGATCTACAGCACCTGGGGCTCCCAGCCCACGTGGTCGCCGGCCGGGGCGCTCCAGCAGGTGCTGTCCGGGCTGAACGTCGACCACAAGGACAACCCGGGCGGCGGTCTGGGCACCACCAAGCTCACCCACAGCGAGTACGGCGAGCTGGGCTACGTCGATCAGCAGGGGACCTGGGACCTGATCGAGCAGCATGCGAAGGACCTGTGGCTGAAGACCGCTCAGCAGTATCTGAACGGCATGGTCAACGACGTCCACGTCAAGCTGTCGCAGGCGTACAACAACGCGGCGCTGACGCTGAAGCCCGTCCCGCCGAGCATCGAGAACGCCATCAACGGCGGCGGCTACGGCTCCCAGACGCCGCCGGGCGGCACCGGTGACGGCAAGGGCGACGGGACCGGTACCGGTGACGGCACGGGCACCGGGGGTGACAAGGACCTCGGGAAGGGCGACGGCAGCGACCTGCCGCCCGGTCAGAGCGACGCCGACGGACTCGGCAACGGCAGCGACCTCCCCCCGGGCCAGAGCGACGCCGACGGACTCGGCGGCGACAGCGGACTCGGCAACGGGGACGACCTGTCCCCCGGGCAGACGGACGCCAACGGCCTCGGCAACGGCAGCGACCTCTCCCCGGGCCAGACCGACACCAACGGACTCGGCGGCACGGACGGACTCGGCAACGGCACGGATCTGTCCCCCGGCCAAACCGATGCCAACGGCCTCGGCAACGGCAGCGACCTCTCCCCGGGCCAGACCGACACCAACGGGCTCGGCGGTAAGAACGGGCTCGGCAACGGCAGCGATCTCTCGCCCGGCCAGACCGACACGGACAAGCCGAACCACTACGTGCCGCCGTACCTGCGCAACCCGGCCGGTATGACGCACCCGGGCCAGACCGACGTCAACCGGAAGAATCCGTACACCGGTTACGACAAGGGCAACCACAACGGCGGCAAGAACTCCACGTACAAGCCGCCGCGCCCGGGGCAGACCGACCTGAAGCGGTGGATGCCCAACGACGTCAAGAACTACACCCCGCCACGGCTCTCCTCCGGCACCTCCCACACGGGCCCCGGCAGCGTCGGCACCGGGTCCGGTACCGGCGGGCTGCAGACCACCTCGAACGGCTCCGCCGGCACCAACGGCGCACCCGGCGTGCGCGGCCCGATCTCCACCTCGTCGTCCGGCGGCAAGAACGGTTCGGGTGTTCCACTGTTCCCGCCGATGGCCAACGGCATGGGCGGCGGCAAGGGCCAGGAGAATCAGGAGCGGGAGCGCACCACCTGGCTGGCCGAGGACGCCTCCGTGTGGGGAACCGACCCGGAGCTGGCGCCCACCGTGCTCGGCCGTCCGGGCACCCAACTCTTCGCCGACACCGCATATCAGGGAGAGACCGATGAATGGCAACCCGCTGCTGGGCCGTATGGAGGACGCCCTGGAACGTCTGGAGGTGGCCCGCGTCCAGGCCAAGGCGGCGCGGGAGAGTCTCGAAACGGTCAGCGTGACGGCTACGGCCAAGGATCATCTGCTCAGCGTCACGGCTGACGCCCGGGGCCGGGTGACCGGCGTCAAGGTGCACAGCACCCGCTACCGCTCGATGGCCGCGGCGGAGCTGGCGAAGGTGCTGCTGGAGACGGTGCAGCAGGCGCAGGAGGACGCCGCCGAGGCGAAGCGGCGGACCATGGCGGCGCATCTGCCCGAGACGCTCGACATGAAGGCGCTGTCCGAGGGCCGTTCCACCCTGGACGACCTCCTGACCGCCTTCACCCGGGGCACCCTCCCCGGCCAGCAGCACGGTTAGCGGGGAACGGAACGGAAAGTTGCCGTGCCGCACGGGACAGCCGTGCGGCACGGCGTACGGCGGCACCATCCGGGCCGCCGGTGTGCGACGGATGTGACGGGGACGAAGGGAGACGGCCGTGGCCGAGAATCTGGCTGCCGATCTGAGCGGGATCAACCATGGTGCGTCGCAGACGGACGAGCTGTCCGCGATCGTCCTGGAGATCTCGAAGCAGACACAAGCGGTCTCCTTGCTGGTGAACGAGGCGTGCGGCTCCGGCGACGAGACGTCCGAGCAGCTGCGGAAGACCCTCCTGCCCGGTGCCGAAGCCTTCCACGGCCTGCTGGGGAACCTCGCGAAGGCCTTCCAGCAGACGGCCGAGGACACCTTCGGCACCCAGAAGTCCTTCGCCAACGCCGAGGAGGACAACATCGACGCCTCCCACCGTCTGAAGCAGCGGATGACCCGGTGAGCCTCCAGATATCCGACGAGGGCCGCGGCTGGTTCATCGCGCTGACCGGCCAGGACTTCACCCATGCGGACGAGGACAAGCTGCGTGAGCTGGGCGACGGTTACGGGCAGATCCGCCAGAAGCTGGACGAGCTGCCCGAGCAGGTCGTCCACGCCGTCAACACGGTCCGCAACAGCATCACGGGGGACACCGCCGACGCGTACGCGAAGTCGCTCTCGGAGTTCACCACCGGCGAGCGCAACTACATCCGGGCCGGTCAGGAACTCTCCGGTGGCCTGGAGAAGATGGCCAAGTCGTCCTCGGTGAACATCGAGTACATGAAGATCATGGCGATCCTCCAGATCACCGAGATGCTGATCGAGATCGTCATCGCCATCGCCATGCTGCAGTTCGAGGAAATCCCCGAGATCAAGTTCAAGGCCTCGACCTTCCTGCAGCGCCTGCTCCGCTCCCTCCTCGACCACCTCGCGATGCACGTCGTCCTCAACGAGTCCATCGGCACGGTCCTGGACGCCCTCGCGCAGCGCATCCAGATGGCGAAGGGCCACCGCGACGCCTGGGACGTGAACCTGACGAAGGACGCGGCGCTGGGCGGTCTGCTCGACGGGCTGCTGGAGGGGCCGCTGTCGCTGCTCGGCGGCAAGGTCGGCCAGAAGCTGTCCGACCTGTTCGCGGGGCCGGTGGCCAAGAACGTCGGCAAGCAGATCACCAACGATCTGTCGATCGCCACCGACACGGTCGCGGACACCACGTCCAAGAGCCTGGCCGACGGCGTCGAGAACATCATCACCAAGAACGCCGACGACCTCCTGCGTCCGCTCGGCGGCTCCGCGGCCGGCAAGGGCGTCGGCGAGAGCGCGACGAAGAAGATCAGCGACGACTTCGGCGACCTCTTCGCCCACACGTTCAAGGACACGCTGGGCGAACAGGCCGCCCGCGACCTCGGCAAGCAGTACGGGAACGCCTTCGCCAAGAACTGGGGCAACGAGAGCAGGCCCGCGCTCAAGGAAGTCCTCGACAACGGCGGCGGCCAGCACCTCAACCCGGCCGTGCACCAGTCGCTGACCAACCTCTCCGACACCACCCTCAAGGCGATCCGCGACCACCACGACAACGTCGCCGTCAAGACCAGCCACTTCGCCGGCGCGACCGGTGCGGTGACCGGTCAGGCGTATCTCTCCGAGGGCTTCTTCAACCTGCTCTTCTCCGACGAGAAGAGCTTCAGCGTCACACCGGTGTCCGGCGCCTCGGCCGCGGCGGGCCAGGCGGCCACCCACGCCGGAACCGTCGGCGGCGCCTCCGGCCTCGCCGCCCTGACCAACGCCGTCAAGAACACCCCGGGCCCGCTCCCCACCACCGGCGTCGACCACTCCCCCGCCACCGGGCCGGACACGTACGTCCCGCCGGCCCTCTCCAGCGACGGCCAGCAGAACGCACCGACGGACACCACCCCGCCCCCGAACGACGGGCAGCAGCAGCCCACCGCGTCCGACCAGAACTCCGGCGGCGGCCCGAACGCCACCGCCACGCCCTCCTCGTCCCAGCAGGACACCTCCCAGCAGAACATCGCGAACCACAGCAGTAGCGGCGGCAACGGCGGTGACGACGGCAACAACCGCCCCCCGGCGCCCTCGCACTACGAGGACGCGATCTCCGACACGGACAACGACTCGGTCAACGACGACGAGTCGGTCAACGACGACGCGCTCAACGGCACGGAGAACGCCACCGACCAGCAGCCCGCGGCCACCTCGCACACCACGCAGGACACCCGCACCACGCCGACCGACGACGACCTGCGGGAGAGCGGCAACGACCGGTCGCCGTCCGGGCACGAGAGCGAGCTGCAGAACACGGCAGCCGCCCAGGCCCACGTCCTGAGCGGCTCTCAGCACTCCACGACCGGCCAGCAGCACACCTCGCCGACGCAGACGGCGCAGACGGCGCAGACGGCGCCCAAGTCCGAGGGGATGAAGGACGGCACCGGGAAGGACGGCACCACCCCGCCGGTCTCCGATCACCGCAGCGGCACGCAGGAGACCGTGCACACGGAGGACGGTCCGAAGCAGACGGACACGGACACATCGGGCGAGGACACGTCCGGGAAGGCGACCGGCGAGCCGCAGAAGATCGCCACGTCCTCGCACACCGACGACACCGGTTCCGCCAACGACTCGGCCACGGCCACCGAGAACCAGTCCGACGGCACCCCGAAGCAGCCGGCGACCACCCCGACCTCGTCCGACTCGTCCGAGCAGCTCACCGACGAGCACCGGACGCCGCAGCAGGAACAGCAGACCCAGAAACCGCAGACCCAGGAACCACAGCAGACACCGCAGCAGGAGCACCTGCCGAAGCAGGAGGAGCAGCAGCCCCCGCAGCAGGAGCCCGGGCAGCAGCAGGAAGAGAAGAAAGAAGAGAAGAAGGAACCGGAGCAGAAGCAGCACCCGGAGCCTGAGCAGCACGGGCAGCATGAGCAGGAGTCCGGGCAGCAGGAACAGCACGGGCAGCGGAAGCCGGTGCCCGAGCCGCAGAAGCAGGCGCCGCCGGAGCCGTCCGGCAGCAAGTGGGGCGATCTGACCACGCTCACCGAGCAGAATCAGGGGCCGGCTCCGATGACTCCGCCGGAGTTCGTCACCAGGGAACGTCATGCCATCGCCGAACACACCGTGGACGGCGACCCGTACCAGGTGCTGAACATCCCGGGCAACGGCGACTGCCTGTTCGCCTCGGTCCTCGTGGGCGCGTATCACCAGAACGTGCTGCCCGAGATCCGGGGGCTGGACGTGCAGGGGCTGCGGAAACGCCTGGCCACGGACCTGGAGGAGAACCCGCAGAAGCTGGCCGAGTACGACGCCGTCCTCGATCCCGTCGACCTCGTGCTGCAGGATGTCTTCGACCACCGGACCCATCCCCACGGCGACCGCAAGCCGGCTGATGTCCACAAGCTCCAGCAGGAGATCAAGAAGGGGCTGGCCCACCGCAGCGCGGCGGTTCAGGAGAGGGCGTGGCAGAAGCTGCTCGCCCACAGCAACTACCAAGGGTTGCGGCACGTCGCACCAAGCCCGCGGAAGGCGCGGGACCTGGGGATCGCGGGCCTTGTCCGGGAGGCGGCCAAGGGCAGGGAAAACCTGTGGAATTCGCCGTTCGCCGAATACCTGCCGCAGCTCCTGACCACCCTGCCCGAGATGCAGGGCGCCAACCTCACCCTCATCTCCACCGTGCCGTCACCGATACCTGGCGCGCCCCCGGTGCTCCAGTCTCCGCAGCCGCTCGCCTGGAACCCGGACGCCCCGCCGTTGTACGTGTTCTACGAGGACCGCAGCGTGCACTACCAGGCCATGGCCAAGACCATGTCCGAAACCCCGCACGACACCGGCGGCCCGCTGCCCACCTCGTCCCAGGACAAGAGCGGATCGTCCAAGGAGAACGCACCGCAGAACCCGCCGGAGCAGCAGGAGAAGCAGGAACAGCAGCAGCACGAGGAGCAGAAACAGCCGGAGAAGCGGCAGCAGCCGGAGCAGCAGGACCAGGACCCCCGGCACAGCGATCCCCTTCCGCACGACGGCCAGGACAACGACCGGCACGACCCGAACGACGGCCGGCAGGATCCCTCGCCGACGCCGCCGCAGGTCGTCGAGGTGCCGCAGGGCTTCGGGAAGGACGGGCGGTACGGGCTCGGCCAGTTCGGGCGGGTGCACCGGTTCGGGGACATCGCGTTCGGCTCGGGCGGCCGGCGCCCCGACGGGCTGCACACGCTGGTGCGGTCGGCGCTCGACCACCCCCAGGGACCGAACGCCGCCAAGAAGCAGCCGAAGCCCGCCAACCTCGACCGGCTGGCGGACAAGCTCTCCGCTCAGCTGTGGCAGGACCTGTCGGGTCCCGAGGGCCAGATCCTGGCCCGGAAGCTGTTCGACGAGGGCGGGCTGAAGCTGCGCGTCCCGGTGGGCCGGTTCCAGAACACGTACTCCGTCACGCTCAAGCTGAGCGAGGTGCACCGCGACGCGGCACAGCACCTCAACGCGCCGCCCCCGCACAGCGGCCCCGCACCAGGTGCCACCCCGGCCCCCGGCGCCGCCAGGAACAGCGAGGCGACCGGGCAGCTGCTGTTCGGCGAGAGCGACAAGGGGCAGCGGGAAGCGGCGGTCAACTACAACGTCAGCGACAGCTCGACGGTGAGCAACAGCCGCAGTGTGTCGGCCACCACCTCGCACGCCACGACCGTGAACGACGTGGGCGTGAAGCCCAAGGTGACGCTGACCGGCTCCTCCGGCGCGTCGAAGGGGCACAGCAACCTCACCAACACCTACGTCCGCCCGGAGATCAACCTCGCCGGCACGCGGGAGCACTTCGGCTTCGAGGGCGCCACGCTCACCGTCGACATCCGCCGGGGCGGCGACGGACGGCGCTGGACGGACAGCGCGAAGGACACCCTGGAGGTGACGTTCCCGACCGAGCTGACCGATCCGAAGGCCAACCACACCGAGCACCCGTGGGAGGTGCACAGCGGCTCCTCGGACGCGGCGCGGAAGAAGCTCGCGCGGGCGTTGCAGGGCATGTTCTTCATCGCCCAGGAGAGCCACGGCCAGTCGTCGCTGGCCTCCGCCCTGAAGCAGCAGTACGCGTCGGTGGGCCCGGAGTCGGGGCCGGCGCGGATGCTGGACAGCTGGTTCAGCGAGCACGGCATGCTGTGGAGCGTCCACCGGCTGCTCAGCTCCACGCTGCTGCCCTCCACCGTCCACAAGGGGACCCATTACGCCGCCGAGGCGCGCGCCGGGGTCACCTCCGTCCGCCGGGTCGGTGACGCGACGAAGGTGGGCCTGGCCGGCAACACCCGCGACTGGAACTCGGTGTTCCACACCGACTCCAAGAGCGGCGGCAAGACCGCCGACCTGACCGTCGTCATCGGCCCCGAGGCACTGCCGATGTCCTTCCCGATCGGCGTCAGCTTCGGTACGAGTAACTCGGCGTCGCTGACCGAGGGCTACACCGGCGGTACGTCCAACACCACCCGCTTCAACGGGTCCAGCGTGCCGTACGAGCTGAAGCTGAACGTCGAGGCGGGCCTCAATCCGGTGGGGAGCGCGGACTTCTCGCAGACCCGGGAGGTGACGGTGATCATCCGCGTCCCGGAGCACCTCACCGGCCACTTCGAGCAGCAGCTCGCGGACGTGGCCCGGAAGGACGGCGGCCAGGTCGTCCAGGGCCGGGACGACACCACCCACACGACGCCCGCCCCCGGGAACGACGCCGCTCACCAAAGCGACGACGACACCCGCTCCGTCCACGAGCGCCCCGAGGAGGACCCCGACGAGATCACCGAGGTCCCGCGGGAGGATGCCTCGGACCAGCGGCACGGCTCCGGGGAGCAGCACACCCCGCCGAAGCAGCCTCCGACCCGCGGACTCTTCAGCGTCTTCGGGCTCCAGGGCCTGGAGGACCTGCCGTCGACGTTCCTGCGCGACGCCCAGCACCTGGAATCGCGCACGGACTTCCGGCACAAGAGCGCCGCCCGGGGCAAGGAGCACCGCCATGCCCTGGGCGAGTTCCTGACCACGCACTTCCACGCCGATCAGCTGTCCCACATGGCGCCCGACGTGATGAACGGCGGCGTGCGGCGGACGTTCCGCAGCCCGAAGGGCGAGAGCGGTCAGCTGCTGATGCACTTCGGCGTCACCGCCCGCCCGGCCCGGCCCGGCGAGCAGCCGGACGCCTGGCGGCTGCCGGTCGCCAGCGGCACCGTGCAGAAGTGGCCGACGAACTGGTCGTGGCTCCAGGACTCCCAGGGCCACACCACCAGCCAGTCGTTCACCGTCGGCGGCACCCTCTCCGGGGACGTGACCGACCAGTTCGCGATGACACCGGCCGACGCGTTCTACTCCCGGGGCCGCGACCACTCCCAGTCCGACGGCATCACCACGTACGGCTTCTCCCACATGGGTGCCAATGCCTCCGGCGAGATGTGGCACGACTCGTACCCGGTGGTCTTCGAGACGACCGTGGAGGTCGAGCACGTCTCCGGTACGAAGGTGCTGAACGATCAGCTGCCGCCGGTGAAAAAGACCGTCAACGGCCGCGCCGACTACCTGGTCCCGAAGTCGCTGCCGGTCGAGGAGCACTCCCCCACCGAGGAGACGCACACCGAGGAGACGCACACCGAGCAGACGCCCGAGACGCAGCCGAAGCACCAGGTCACCGTCACGGACGTCGAGCCGACCGCCGTCGGCAGGAAGAAGAGTTACCCGCCGCTCACGACGCCGGAGGGCATGACCGAGAACCGGATCGGCACCCAGGACCGCATCGATCACGTCCACGGCGCCCTGGACCTCCAGCGCGAGGCGGCGAAACTCTTCGAGCAGGCGGGCATCCCCAAGCAGGACGCCGTCCCCTACGTCGAGAAGCTGCTCACCCCCGACCAGCTCAAGGGCATCCTCAACCGGGACGCGCAGTCGTCGGCCGGGCGGCTGGTCCGGGAGAAGACGTTCACCGACAACAACGTGCAGTTCGTCGTCGAGGCCATCACCGTCAACGACAAGAGCTTCGCGCAGACGCAGGAGCTGTCGAACTTCACGCTGGACGAGGCCATGAGCCGCTTCACCAGCACCGACAAGACGGTGATCACCAACTCCCGCGGGCTGGGCGGCTCGCTCAGCGGCTCCCGGGAGAACGGTGACGAATCCGGTGGCGGTTCGGGCGACGGGTCCCTCGGCAAGGCCACATCGAGCGGCACCTCCACCGTCAAGGTGACCAGCATCCACCCCGGCCAGTTCGTCGACCAGACGCTGCCGCACCGCCAGCACGAGGCGGACGTGATCTGGCGGCTGAGCGTCGTCCAGCGCGACACCAACATGCTCGGCACGTGGGGGACGCCGCAGGTCCTGGTCAAGGACGTCCAGGTCGAGGGCGGTGTGTCGTATCTGCGCCCCGAGTACACCAAGGTGACGGCGGCGGAGGCGAAGGTCCCCGAGCGGCTGACGAAGCTGCCGCTGACGGCGATGACCACGGACCTGTCCCCCCGGAGCGACGCCTCGACGACGGGCCAGGACGGGAACGGCGCGCCCGGCCGATCGACGCCGACGGTGTCGTCCTCGATCCTCACGACGGTGGAGACGCTGCTCCAGAAGTACGCGCCGGACGCGCTCGGGAAGAACCACGACTACCGCAAACCGGGCACCATGACGAAGGCCGGGGGCGACAGCATCTTCGACGCCCGCTCCCTGCAGAGCACCAGCAGCGTGCTGCGCGGCACCGGCCTGCACTTCCGGATGCGGACGGACGGCTTCGGCCACCACACGTACACCAATGTCGTCGCCCAGCTGACCCGGGGCTCCGACGGCGCGCACTTCACCGGCAAGGTCTCCAAGGGCGTGCTCTCCCGGTACACCCAGTCCCACATCCGCACCGAGGAAGCGCACTCACAGACCGTCAAGCACTCCGGCTCGTTCGGCGGTGGCGGCTCCGGCGGCAAGGGCAGCGACGGCGCCTCGCCGTCCCTCTCCGTCGGATTCGGCCGCAGCACCACGCTCTCCGACAGCGACGCGATCATGATCCGCCGCCACGATGCGTACACGACCGCCGAGGAGGACCTGTACGTCTACGAGGTCGACAGCTCGATCGAACTGACCGTGGAGAGCGTCAGCCATGCGTCGCAGCTGGTCAGCGCCATCACCGGCGGCAAGGCCGATGCGATCAAGGGCGGCGCCGAAGCCGTGTGGAAGTACATCAGGAACAACGACGACGGCACCCGCACGCTGTCCATCCCGGTCCGGGAGGAAGTCGTCGTCGCCCGCTCGGAGCTCTCCCCGGAGCAGCTCCGGCAGGTCGAGCAGCACAACGAGCAGCAGGACGGGCAGACGGGGAACCAGGACGCGCACACGGCCGCCCCGCAGCCGACGCCTACTCCGAAGCCGACGCCGATCGGCAAGGACGAGTTCCGCAACCACGGCGTGCTGGTCGACATGAACGAGTCGTCCTCGCGGAAGCTCTTCGACGATCTGATGAAGGAGCTGAGCAAGCACGACGGCGCCCCGAAGAAGTTCGCGGAGCAGGGGCAGGCCGGCCGTGAGCAGCTCCGGCAGCTCCTCAACTCCCGCGAGCTGGCCTGGCAGTTGCACGGCTCGGGCCTCGGCGTGACCAGCGACTTCGGCGCGCGGCTGACCACCGAGGCCGGTGTCACCACGCTCACCTACGGGAAGCTGCGGCTCACCTTCACCCAGCTGGACTTCGGCTCACCGGAGGGCTGGACCAAGGGCACCTCGGAGCGCTCCGACTACCGCTACCAGTACAACACCCAGTCGCACGCGGTCGGCAAGGACCGCAGCATCGGCGGCGGCAGCACCGCCAACTTCCTCGCGGCCACCGGCAACAAGATGACCCAGGGCCTCACCGGCAAGTTCAAGCAGGGCCGCACCGAGACACACGACAGCGGCGGGTTCACCTCGATGCCCACCGAGTCGATCGACCGCACCGTGCACTGGCTGCGCCACAGCCCCGCGAAGCTCCGGGTCGACATCCAGCTGACCGCGGACAGCTCCGCCGACAAGGTCGGCCTCGGCGCCGTCACCGGCGACGACGGCTACCACGGCAGCTTCGTCCTCGACGACATGCTGCAACTGCGGTACTCGCCGGAGGCGGTGGTCCGCGAGGTGGGCGGCGTCACCGAGGCGGCGGTGCAGGTCGACTCGGGCTGGTACCTCGCCCCGCACCACGCCGGGGACGACCGGCAGACCGCCGGCATGCTCGACGCGCTGCGCACCGCCCAGGACACGGACCCGACCGACAACCGCACCACCTGGCATGTCACCTCGGGCGGCGACGGCACCGTCCTCGTCCGCGACGAGCGCCTGAGCGAAGCGGACTTCCTCGACCGCTACGTCCGCCCGCAGCTCACCGCCGAACAGAACGCGGATCTGCACCAGCTGATGCACTGGGAGGGCGAGGACACCCCCGGCTCCCTGCGCCGCCTCCACATCGACAACCCCACGCGCCCGACCTCGGACGATTCCCACCGCAACCCCGACGAGGAGCGGAACGGACACCGGGGCGAGGACCGTAACGAGAGCCGGAACGAGAACCTGGACGAGGAACGGGACAACACCCCGGACGAGAGCCGGGACGAAAGCCGGAACGAGAACCGGAACGACGACCCCAACGAGAACCCCGACGACGACCGGAACCACCACCAGGACGGGAATCCCGACAACACCCCGGACCCCACCCCCGCCTCACCCCTCCCTCCCGTCCACGGCCCCCAGGTCCCCCGGGGGTTCGGGGACGGCGGGCAGCATCCGCTCGGGCAGTTCGGGTCGCTGGTGCGGATCGGGGACATCCCGATCGGCGTGCCCGGGCCGCGTCCCGCCTCGCTGACCTCACTGGTGCGGGCGGCCGTCGACCAGACCGGGACGACACTGACGCCCGGCCACAAGAACGCCCTGGTCAACAAGCTCGCCGCCGATATGTGGCAGAAGATCTCCAGCCCCGACGGCAAGCTGCTCGTACGGAAGCTGCTGTCGAAGGACGGGCTCCTGCTCGATCTGTACGACGACCGGCAGTCGAAGTACCGGATGAAGGTCTGGCTCGACGGGCTGTCCCGGAACGAGGCGATTCATCTGGTCCACGAGCAGGTCAGCCGGCCGCTGCCGTACGGCGCCAAGGTCGTGGGGCACCGCGAGGCGATCCTCAACCGGCAGTACGGCGGCACCCACACCACCTCCAACTCGCGCTCGGTGACCAGCACCACGTCGTTCCAGCCCACCGCCGAGCACGCGGCGTTGAGCTTCGCCGTCAACCTCAGCGGCTCGTCCAGCGCCTCCGCCGGGCAGAGCTTCCTCCACAACTCCTACGACCGCCCGGAATTCGTGTTCGACGGCAAGCAGGAACACTTCGCGTTCCCGCACGCCACCGTGAAGACGATCCTGTACGGCGTCCCCAAGTCCCCCGGGGACCAGCCGCCGTTCCACCGGCCGGTACCGGTCGAGGTGGCCTTCCCGCACGAGCTGACCAGCCACGAGGCCAACCACACCAGCCACGACTGGGAGATCGCCCCGCACACCCCGGAAGACCGCAGCCGCGTCGCCCGGGCGCTCCAGGACATGTTCTTCCTCGTCCGGGAGAGCAGCGGCCAGGAGCAGCTCGTCACCCGGCTGACGGCTCCGTACCCGCACATGGGCGAGGGGTCGCGGGCGCATGCGTTCCTGAACCACTGGTTCGGCGAGATGGGCACCATCGCCAACTTCTCCCGGATGCTGAGCGCCACCCGGCTGCCGTCGGTCCACAGCAACGGACACCACTACGTCTCCGACGTCCGCGCCGAGATCCTGTCCCTCAAGCGTTCCGGCGACGCGATCGAGGCGGGGCTGGCGAACAACGTCCGGATGTGGGACTCGCTGTTCCACACCACCTCACAGGGCGGCGGCAAGAGCTTCGGCGTGGACCTCACCGTCGGGCCGAAGCTCTCCGAGGACGCCCCGTCGCTGTCGGTCCCGTTCTCCTTCGCGCTGAGCAGCAACAACTCCGCGTCGCTGACCGAGGGCAACACCGGCGGCACGTCGGAGACCGTGCGCTTCAACGGGAAGAGCGTCCCGTACGAGGTGCACCTCATGATGGAGGCGACGCTCACCGAGGTGGGCGCGCCGGCGATGCCGCCGCAGGCCGTGCCGGTGCGGCTGGTCGTGCACGTCCCCGAGCATCTGGCGGACCACTTCGAGTACCAGCTCGCGAAGGCCGCGGGCCGGCCGGTGCTGCCGCCCCTGATGAGGACGGTGCCGCCGCCGAACCCGCCGGCGTTCGGGCTGTACGAAGGGTTCGGGGTCTCCGGGCTGTCGCATCTGGTCGACCACTTCCGCAGGCAGGCGGTCGTGGCGGAGAGGGACGTCGGCTTCTCCCATCCGACGCCCGAGCACCGCACCCGCCACCTCGACCAGCTCAACCGCTTCCTGGAGATCCAGTTCCATGCGAACGAGCTGTCGCGCAAGACCGGGGAGATGTTCGGGGACGGCATTCATCTGACATTCCTCGGGCCGCGCGGCAACAGCGGCACGCAGTTGCTGCTGCACTTCACGGTGAAGGGCGAACGCCACACGGGCGACGGCACCGACGCGCCGTGGCGGCTGCCGGTCGAGGACGCCACCGTCCAGAAATGGCCCACCCACTGGAACTGGCTGGCCACGACCGAGTCCGTCGGCAACGGCCAGTCCCTCTCGTTCGGCTTCTCGATGTCCTTGGGCGGCGGCGGGGTGACATTCACGCCGCCGCCCGGCCTGAGCTTCGGGCGCTCCCGGGACGTCTCGCTGACCAACGGCATCACGACGTACGCCTTCTCCCACCAGGGCACCAACGCGTCCGGCACGATGTGGCACGACCACTACCCGGCGCGCTACGAGGTGTCGGTGTACGCCGAGAAGGTCACCGGGGCCGAGTCCGAGACGTCCGCGCCGCATGTCACGACCCCGACCGGCGGGGTGCAGTACCTGGTGCCGAAGTCGCTCACCGATCTGCCGCTGATCGCGCACGCCGACGGCTCGGGCGACGGTCCGCCGCCGGTCCCGCAGCGGGCGCAGCGGCCGGTGTGGAACGGCAAAACGATGACGTTCTCCGACATCGCGCTGCCCGAGGGCTTCACGCAGGAGCGGCTGCGGCCCGACGACCGCCTCGATCACGTGCGGCACGCGCAGGCGCTCCGGCGGGCCGCCGCGGAGCTGCTGTCCGAGCTGCGCATACCGCCGTACGTCGTCTCGTACCTCCAGCACATGATCACCACCGACCAGCTCAAGGGGGCGCTGAGCAGCGATGCGAAGACGCTGCCGGGCCGGTTCGTGATCGGCGGGCAGTTCGCCGACACGCAGGTGTATCTGATGGCGCAGGCGGTCACCGGCAACAAGAAGCCGCTCAGCACCGGGACGCAGGAGCTGTCCTCGTTCGGCCTCACCGAGTACATGCTCCGCCACACCCGCAAGACGCAGATCTCCGGCACGAACTCGTTCACGTCGAACGGCGGCATGGCCTACGAGGGGACGCGGGGCGACAACGCCGGCAGCGGCTCGTTCGGCTACGCGGAGACCTGGAGCCGCGCCAAGGGGCGGACCGTCATCGACATCGACGACACCCATCCCGGCGAGTTCTACTCGATCGACGTGCCGCACGAGTACCACTCCCTGGACGTCGTCTGGCGGCTGAACATCGCCGTCACCCGGGACAACATGCTGGGCACCTGGAAGGCGGACGGGCTCAGCACCGATCTGTACGTGCCGGGCGGCGCGACGATCCAGCGTCCGGTGCTGACCCGGCAGTCGGCGCAGGAGGCGGGCGTGCCGCCGACACTGGAGAAGCTGCCGATCCTGTCGATGACCACCGGGCTCACGCCCGTGCCGGTCCACGACCCCGCAGGCGGGCCGCGGGAGCAGAACCGGGCGCCGGGCGGGAACCACGAGGAGAGTCAGGAGAGCCGGGAGGACCGGGACGAGCGGGAGGAGCTGGAGCGGCAGGGGAACCTCGACGGGACGCGGGGGCCGGACGAGCGGCAGACGGTGTTGCACCCGACGCTCTCGCAGCGGGTGCTCACGGAGCTGGTCACGCTGCTGTCCGAGGCGGCGCCGCAGGTCCTCGGCCCGCTGCACACCCTCAACACCCCGGCCGGAACGATGAAGTCCATGGCCGACAGCATTCTCGACGGCACCTCGCTGCGGAACCTGTCCAGCCTGCTGCGCGACACCGGACTGACCCTGCAGATCCGTCTCGACGGCTTCGGCCACCACGACCGGGTCGACGTCCACCTGCGGATGGACCGGGACACGGCGGAGGCGGCCCGCTTCACCGGGAAGTCGGCGCACGGCGTCCTCTCCCGCTACATCCAGTCCAACACCCGCCAGGAGGAGCAGTTCAGCACCTCCCGGAAGCACAGCAAGGGCATCACGCTGGGCGCCGGCGGCAGCGGGCCCGGGGGCGGCGGTTCGGTGTCCGCGTCCTTCACCCGCACCACCGGGGACGGCGTCGCCAACAACGCCAGCGTCATGGTCCGCCGCCACGACGCGTACACCACCGGCGCGGAGGACCTGTTCGTCTACGAGGCCGATGCCCACCTGACGCTGTCCGTCGAGAGCTTCACGCACGCCTCGCAGCTGGTCGACGCGCTGCTGCTCGGCAGGGCCCACCTCATCGGGGCGGGCGTCGACAAGGTCGCCACCCTGTTCGCCCCCGGCCGCAAGGAACCGCACCGGATCGTCCTTCCGGTCCACGAGGAGGTCTTCGTCCCCCGGTCCGAACTGCCGGTCCCGGTGGAGGGCGCGCCCACCCCGATGTCCCCCATCACGTCCCACGAGTTCCTGGGCCACGACGTGCTGGTGGACATGGACGAGAAGGCCGGGCACACGCTGTTCACCGATCTGATGGAGCAGCTGGCCACGCACCCCGGCACGCCCAAGGTGTTCGCCGACCCCCGGCACGGCGGCCATGTGCAGCTCAAGCAGCTGATCGGCGCCCGGGAGCTGGCCCGCCACATGGCGCGCACCGGCCTTGGCACGCCGACCACGCAGACCGCGACGTTCCCGGTGCGCATCACCGCGGAGGGCGGGGTGGCCACGCACACCCACGCGCAGCTCACCGTCGAGTTCCGGCCCCGCGATCTGGGCCTGTCGCAGGGCTGGCACCAGGGCACCGGGGAGCGGGCGGACTACGACCTGCAGAACGACATCGATGCGCACACCGACAACGTCGGCAGCAAGCTGGGCGGCGGCGTCAGCGGCAGCTTCCACGGCGTCAAGCAGGCGTTCGCCGCGTCCTCGTCGGTGACGCACACGCTGGAGAACGACTCCGGTGGCCAGGTCGCGGTGCAGAAGAGCTCGATCGACCGCACCGTGCACTGGCAGCGGCACACGCCGACCTCCGTGGACGTGGTGGTGAAGATCGCCACGTACGGCACGTTCGACGCCTTCGGGAAGCCGAAGATCTCCGGGAAGAACGTCTTCGAGGGGACCTTCACGCTGAACGACGCGCTGCAGCTGCGCTTCAGCCCCGAGGCGGTGCTGCGCGGCGTCGGCGGGGTGCGACCCGGCGCGATCCGGGTGGAGTCCGGCTGGTACGTCCCGCCGCACCCCTACGGCGAGGCCAACGAGGCGCAGCAGCAGGCCATGCGGGACGCGCTGCTGACGGCGCAGGACACGGATCCGGACGACCAGCGGCAGACCGTCCATCTGACGGCCGACGGCGACGACGTGCTGGTGGGCGGCGAGCGGATGGGCCGTCAGCAGTTCCTCGATCGTTATGTGAAACCGCACCTCACGCCCGAACAGGCGGCGAAACTAGACGCGTTGGCCCGGTGGGAAGGCGGGGCGGGCGCGGCGCTCCTGCTCCACCTCGACCTGCCGGGCGACGCCCTCGCCGCCCACGGGCCACGCCCGAAGACGCCGGAGCCCGACGCCCCCGGCCTGCTGGAACTGCCCAAGGAGCCGGCAGGCCTCAAGCGCTGGGCCGATGCGGTCAACACGGCGTTGGACGAGGCGATGGAGCACTACTGACCGCGGCCGGGCCACCGCCGGGCGCAGCGCCCCCTCCGCGTCCCGCGCGGCGGTGCCCACACCCCCCACCCGAACACCCGACGAGTGAAGCGGAACTCATCATGAGCGACGAGACGGCGAACTCCCGCAGCGCGAAAGAGGCCGGTGCCGCCGGAGCCACCGGCGACACCCCCGCGCCCGCGACCGACGCACCGCGGACCCGGCCGGAGCACGGCCCGGCCGGCGGCGACGGCACCCCGGCCACGAGCGCCCCCACCGCGTCGGCGGGCACCGCGAAGCCCCCGGCCGGCGGGACGGCCCTGCGCCCGGAGCAGGAGCAGCCGGAGCCCGCGGCGGACACCGCGGACGAGGCCCCGGCGGCCGCCGGGGCGACCGTGCTGCGTCCCGGTGCGCCGCTGCCCGGAGCGGCGGAGGCGGAGGCGGAGGCCGGGGCGGGCGCCGAGGCCGGGGCCGAGCCCGGTGCGGACGGCGCGGCGGCGGACGACGGTGCGGCCGCGGCGGAGGCCACCGAGCCCCTCGCGGCCGAGGCGGCTGGTGCGGCCGGTGCGGCCGGTGCGGCCGGTGCGGCGGCCGCCGGGAAGAAGGCGTCCGCCGGGCGGCGCGGCCTCGGCCTCTTCCGCCGCATGGACGCGGCGGCGGGCGCGGCGGCCGGTGCGGCAGGCGGCGCGGCGGGCGCGGGCGCCAAGGCGGAGAGCGGCGGCCGGGTCTCGCCCGGGGTGGTGGCGGGCGCGGCGCTGGCCGGGGTGGTGCTGCTGGGCGCGCCGTTCGCGATCTCCGCGCTGAGCAAGTCCTTCGCCGCGTCGCCGGCGAACGCCGCCGGTGATCTGACGCAGCCGCTGCCGGACGCCGGGAGCGACGGCGGCAAGGGCTTCGTGCCCGTCCCCGGCGGCGTCCGCGACGACGGCGGCACGGCCCCCCGGACGGACAGCGACGCCCCCGCCGGCAACGCGAACGCCCCCGGCGACGGCAGCGCCGGCGGTGCCGGCTCCGGCCCGCACACCGACGGCGACACGACCCCCCGCACCGACCCGACCGCCGACGCCCCCGACCACGGCGGCAAGGCGGGCGCGGACGACAAGGGCTCCACCGCCGAGACGCACACCCGGACGCTGGCCACCCGCACCTTCACCGCGTTCGCCGGTCCGACCTGCGCGAACACCGGCGCCGCCGCGTACCGCGAGATCGGTGCGTACGGCGACGGCAAGGAGGGGTGGCTGACGCGGACCGGCGGGTCGACGGCCGGGGGATGCGGCGGCGGCTCGCGGGCGATACCGATGTCCGGCGACGCGGACTCGCCGGACTCGGACGTGACCGCGTACTGGCAGTTCAATTCCGGGATGAAGTCGGCAAGTTGCCGTATCTCCGTCTACATCCCCCAGGGCAAGAGCCCGGTGGAGGTGGGCGGGGCTCCCGCGCGATACTCGGTGCACAAGGGCACCAAGTGGTACGGCGGGGACCTCGCCGGGTTCCACATCGACCAGCCTCGCAACAAGGGAAGCTGGGTGCTCGGCACCACGGTCCACGTGGAGGGCGGCCGGTTCACCCTCCGGGTGACCAACGCCGGGCAGGACTGGGAGGGCGACACCTCGACGCTGGCGCACGTCGCCGCCGCCCAGGTGAAGGCCGAATGCCGCGCAGAGTGAGCACGTTCGGGCCCGGCGCCGACGCGGCGTCGGGCCCTGGAGGGAGTTAGCGGCGATGAGCCGTCAGGTGCTGGCCGTGGGGCCAGACGGGTCCGGGGCGTTCGCGACGATCGCGGAGGCGGTGCAGGCGGCGCCGAGCGGTGCGCTGATCACCGTGGCCCCGGGCCGGTACGCCGAGGCGCTGGTGTTCACCGGCATCGTGACCGTCGTCGCCGCGGAGGGCCTCGGCACGGTGCGGATCGCGCCGCGCACCGGCTCCGCGGTCACGGTGGCCGCCGAGGCGGTGAAGCTGACCGGTCTGGTGGTGCACGGCAGCGACCCGGAGCGCCCGGCCGTGGACGTGGCCGACGGCCAGCTGGAGCTGGACGGCTGCGAGGTCGGCGGCGCGGCATGGGCCACCGTCCTCGCCCGCGACACCGGCACCCTCGCCATGCGCCACTGCGAGGTGACCAACCCCAAGGGCGCCGGCATCGTCGTCACCAGCGAGGCCGAGAGCGTCATCGAGGACTGCCGGCTCGCCGACCTCGGCGCGTCCGGCATCGTCATCGGCGACCACGGCGACCCGCTGGTGCGCCGCTGCACCGTCCGCGACGCCCGCGGCAACGGCCTGTACGTCAGCGGCCACGGCCAGGGCACCGTCGAGGACTGCGACTTCTCCGGGACCACGCAGCCCGGCGTGGCGCTGGAGGACGACAGCTCGACCCGGCTGCTGCGCTGCCGCATCCACCGGACGAAGGCCGTCGGCCTGCATCTGGCCAGCCGCAATCAGGTGCTGGTCGAGGACTGCGTGGTCGAGGAGACCGGCAAGGAAGGCGTGACGGTCGCCGAGCACGCCGATCCGCTGGTGCGGCGGCTGCGGGTGGCCCGCAGCGCCGGTCAGGGCGTGCGGATGTACGACTCGGCGCGGGGGCGGTTCGAGGACTGCGCGGTCGAGGCGAGCGAGGGCACCGGCCTGTGGGTGGGCGGCGCGGCCCGGCCGGTCCTCACCGATCTGCGGATCGCCGATGTCCGCGGCACCGGCGTGGAGCTGACGCAGGACTGCGTACCGGAGCTGGACCGGCTGACGGTGACGGAGCCGGCGGGCATCGGCGTGCGGGTGGCCGAGGACGCGCGGCCGACGCTGCGCCGTACGGTGCTGACCGGCGGCGGCGCGCACGGCCTGGAGGCGTGCGACACCAGCCAGGGCCGGTTCGAGGATCTGGAGATCACCGGCGTCCGGCGCAGCGGCGTCCAGATCGGCGGCGAGGCCCGCGCCCGGCTGACCATGCTCGTCGTACGGCAGAGCGGCGCGGCGGGGATAGCCGTGTCCGGCACCGCGTCGGCGCGGCTGCGGGACTGCGATGTGGCCGGGACCGGCGGTGACGGGCTGTCGGTCGGCTCGGGCGCCAACGTCGTGGCGACGCAGTCGCGGTTCCACGACGGGGAGCGCAACGGCATCCTGGTGGCGGCCGGCGGCTCGGGCACCTTCACCGGCTGCGAGGTCTTCGGCAACCGCGGCGACGGCGTGCTGACGCACACCGACGGGCAGTTCGCGCTGCGCTCCGTCTCCACCTGGGAGAACGGCGGCGCCGGGGTGCACCGCACGGTGGTCAGCGAGAACGCGCTGCTGGAGGAGGTCATGTCGCGCGGCAACGGCCTGGCCGACATCCACGGCGAGGCGGCGGACGTCCCGGCGGCGGAGCGCGGCGAGGCGGCGCGCGGCGGCGCGGACGTCCCGGCCGCGGGCAGCGCCGCCTGGGACGCGGCGACGGGCGCGGCGGACAACGCCGCCGCGGCGCCGGCCGGCGCCGGGCCTGAAGCGGCCGGGCCCGCCCGCACGGACGGCGGCAAGGAGAAGAAGAAGGCGAAGGCCCCCGCCTCGCCGCTGGAGGAGCTGGACCAGCTGGTCGGGCTGGCCTCCGTCAAGCACGAGGTGACCACGCTGGTCAGCCTCAACCGCATGGCGCGGCGCCGCGAGGAGATGGGCATGACGGTGCCGCCGATGAGCCGCCACCTGGTCTTCGCCGGGCCGCCGGGCACCGGCAAGACCACCGTGGCCCGCCTCTACGGCACGATCCTCGCCGAGCTGGAGGTGCTGCGGTACGGGCATCTGGTGGAGGTGGCGCGCCAGGATCTGGTGGCGCAGGTCGTCGGCGGCACGGCGATCAAGACGACGGAGGCGTTCAACAAGGCGCTCGGCGGGGTGCTCTTCATCGACGAGGCGTACACCCTCACCTCCCAGTCCGGCTCCGGCGGCCCGGACTTCGGGCGGGAGGCGGTGGACACCCTCGTCAAGCTGATGGAGGACCACCGCGACGACGTCGTCGTCATCGCCGCCGGCTACTCCTCGCAGATGCGCAGCTTCCTGTCGTCCAACCCGGGCATGGCCTCGCGGTTCAACCGCACCGTGGAGTTCCCCAACTACACGGTGGACGAGCTGGTCACCATCGTCGAGAGCATCTGCGAGCGGCACGAGTACGCCCTCGACCCGGCCGCCCGGGACGGGCTCGGCACGCTGTTCCGGCAGATGACGCGGGACGAGACGTTCGGCAACGGCCGGGCCGCCCGCGGGGTGTTCGAGGAGATGGTGGACCGGCAGGCGTTCCGCCTGGCGAACGAGGTGAACGCCACCCCCGCCGACATGGTCCGGCTGCTGCCGCAGGACCTCGGCGAGATCGCCGCGTCCGGCGTCGGCGCGCACGCGACGGGCGGCGACGAGGACCGGCTGGAGACGCTGCTCGGCGAGCTGGAGCAGATGGTGGGGCTGGCGGAGGCCAAGCGGCAGGTCTCCGACCTGGTGCATCTGCTGGCCAACGCCCGGCAGCGGGAGGCGGCGGGGCTGCCGTCGCCGTCGCTCAGCCGCCATCTGGTCTTCGTCGGCCCGCCCGGCACCGGCAAGACCACCGTGGCCCGGCTCTACGCCAAGCTGCTCAAGGCGATGGGGGTGCTCGCCGGCGGCCAGGTGGTGGAGGTGGCGCGCGCCGATCTGGTCGGCCGGTACGTCGGCCACACGGCGCAGATGACCACCGAGGCGTTCGACAAGGCGCGCGGCGGGGTGCTCTTCATCGACGAGGCGTACACCCTGACGCCCGCCGAGCGCGGCGGCAGCGACTTCGGGCAGGAGGCGGTGGACACCCTCGTCAAGCTGATGGAGGACCACCGCGACGACGTCGTCGTCATCGCCGCCGGATACGAGGACGAGATGGGCGCGTTCCTCGCCTCCAACCCCGGTCTGACCTCCCGTTTCTCGCAGCGGGTGGAGTTCGGCAACTACGACGCCGACGAACTGGTGATCATCGTGAACCGGCAGGCCGAGGCGGGCGGCTACACCTGCGCCCCGGAGCTGGAGACGCTGCTGCGTACGCACTTCGCCTCGGTGCCCAGGGACCGCAACTTCGGCAACGCGCGCTACGCCCGGAAGGTCTTCGAGTCCCTCGTCACCCGTCAGGCGGGCCGTCTGAGCCGCCAGACGTCCCCGAGCCGCGAGGAGCTGCTGCAACTGGTGCCGGAGGACTTCCAGGAGACGTCGCTGACGTGATCCCTCCGGGGCGGGGCCGGGGCGGACGCTCCGGCCCCGCCCCGGCCCCGCGGGCTCAGGCGTGCTGCGGCGTCTCCTCGTTCTTGAGCGCGGCCCGGATCTGCTCCCGCAGTTCGGGGCCCGCCGCGTGCCCGTGGACGGACACGGCGTGTTCGCTGGCGGCGCGGACCACTTCCTCCTCCTCGCCGGAGATGGTGAGCGTGCACCCCGATTCGCTCGGGTAATTCCGGCAGTCGATCACCTTGCGCATGACGCACCTCCTCACACCTCCAGTGTCCGCCCGCCGGCCCGCCGGCCGGCCGCCCGCACGGTCCCGGGCGCGCGGCCGGGCGGGACGGGCGGGTCAGGCGGGCCCGACGCCGGGCCCGCCCGGCCGTCGCAGCGTCCCGCCCCGGCCGGCCTTGGCCTGCCCCGGCACCGCCGGACCCGGCAGGCGGCGGCCGTCCGCCGCGCTCAGTCCCGGCTCTCCTCCCGGCTGCGCCGCCGGTGGTCGACGATGCCCCAGCCGATCGCACCGGCCAGCAGGGCGCCGCCCAGCGCGGTGGTGCCCAGGCCGGTGCCCGCGGCGCCGCCGAGACCGGTGTCGGAGCCGCCCTTGGGCAGCCGTCCGTGGTCGGCGGCGACCACCGTCAGGGTGCCGGTCAGCGTGGTCCGGCCGGGCCCGTGCCCACCGCCGCCGGCCGCCGGCGCGGCGCCGTCCGGCCGTGCGGCGGCCACCGCCCGGGCCGTGACCGCGCCCGCCGGGCCGCCGCCCGCCGCCGCGCCGTCCGCCGCTCCCCCGGCGGGCGGCCCGGCCCCGGGCGCGCCCTCCGGGGCCACCGGTGCGCCCGCCGCCCCGTCACCGGGCAGCAGCGCACCACCGGACGCGCCGGGCTCCCCGGGCGCGGGCGGCGTGCCGTGCTCCGCCCCGGAACCGGCACCGTTCCCGGCCTCGGCACCGGCACCGGCACCGGCACCGGCACCGGGCAGACCGTCGGCGGGCGGTGTCCCACCGCTGCCGGGTGACCCGCCCGGCACCTCCCCGCCCGGCGAGCCGCCTTCGGGAAGAGCGCCTCCGGGCAGGCCGCCGTCCGGCGCCGTGGCGCCCGGGTCCGCGCCCGGCCCGCTCTGCGGCGTCAGCCCGTCGCCCTGCTGCGCCCCCGGCCGCCGGCCGCCCCCGCCGCCGTGGCCGCCGTCCGCACCGCCGGCACCGCAGACCACGGTCACCCTGTACGAACCGGGCTCGACGGAGTCGGGGACGCGTCCGGTGCCGCCCACCTGGTTGCGGAGCGCCGACAGCTTCATCGTCGGTATGCCCGCGCCGTCGAACGTCGCCTCGCCGCTCTCCCCGGGGCAGTTGCCGCCGTCGAAGACCGAGAACTCCTCCCCGGGGGCGACCGGGTCGGGCTGGACGACCGCCCGGTGGGCGTCGCCCGCGGCGAGGGCCGGCCCGGCGCCGGTCAGGGCCAGCGAGGCCGCGAGGGCGCCGGTGGCCGGTGCGTGTCGGAGGACATGCCGTATGAACATGCACCGAGCAGACCCCGGCCGCCCGCCGGGCGCACCTCGATCCCGGCCCGCCGAGCCCGCGTCGGGCCCGGAGCGCCGCCATCCGTGCAGGTCACAGGCGGCGCTCCGCCGACCGGGTGGCGGCTGGGCCGGACGGGGAACGGCGGTCAGCGCCCGGGCGTGTCCGGAGCGGCGAGCGGCCGCGTCAGCCACTCCCCGGGCACCGGCAGTGGCCGGAAACCGGCCTTCTCGTAGACGCCGTGCGCGTCCCGGGTGGCGAGCACGACCCGCGGCAGCCCGCGCGCCGTGAGATCGGCGGCGACCGCCTCGACGAGGGCGGTGCCCAGACCGCGGCCGCGGTCGGCCCGGTCGACGTAGACGTCGCAGAGCCAGGCGAAGGTGGCGTGGTCGGTGACCACCCGCGCGTAAGCCGCCTGGCGGCCCGAACCGGTGGCGTACAGAGCGAAGTTGAGCGAACCGGCCACCGCCCGCTCCTGCCGCTCCCGGGTGCGGCCGGACGCCCAGTAGGTGTCCTCGGACAGCCAGCGGTGCAGCCGTGCGCGGTCCAGCCGTGCCGGGTCGGTGGAGAGTTCGTAGCCCGCGGGCAGAGGTGGGTTCATGGCCGGAGAGTCGCAGACCGGCGGGGCGGGCGTCGACCCTTTTCCGGCCGGAGGTCCGGGGAACGCCCCGCCGGTCTGCGCGGCGCAGGCCGCCGCGGCCCCACGAGGGCCGGGAAGCCGCCTCCTACGGTGCGACCTCCTGCCAGGCGGCGGCCAGGCGCCGTACGCCCTCGGCGAGTTCGGCGGGGCCGGAGGCCGAGGCGAAGCCGAGGCGCAGATGGGCGGCGGGCGGCTCGGCGGGGAAGTACGGGCGGCCGCGGGCGACGGAGACGCCGGCCCGCAGCGCCGCACCGGCCAGCGCCTCCTCCGAGGTGCCGTCCGGCAGCCGCAGCCAGAGGTAGCAGCCGCCCCGGGGCACGCTCAGCGCCCCACCGTCCGCGCCCGCCAGGGCCGGCAGCCGGGTGTGCAGCGCGGTGGCCAGCGCGTCCCGGCGGATGCCCAACTCCCGGGAGATCATGCGGAGATGGCGCGACCAGGACGGCGAGCCGACCAGCTCCAGCGCGGTCTCCTGGAGCGGTCCCGGCACGAAGAAGCTGTCGACGACCTGGATGGCGCGCAACCGGTCGAGGACGGGACCGCGGGCGGCCAGTGCGCCCACCCGCAGGCTCGGCGACGTCACCTTCGTCAGCGAGCCGACGTGGACGACGGTGCCGTGCTCGTCGCCGGAGATCAGCGTCGGCGGCAGCGCGGACGCGGGCCCGTGGGACAGGCGGCGGGCGAAGTCGTCCTCGATGACGAACGCCCCGGCCGCCCGCGCCACCCGCAGCACCTCGGCCCGCCGCTCGGCCGTGAGCACCGCGCCCGTCGGGTTCTGGAACAGCGGCTGGCAGACGAAGAGCCGGGCGCCGCTGGCCCGGAACGCCTCGGCGAGGAGATCGGTGCGGACGCCGTCCGCGTCGACCGGCACCGGTACCGGCCGCAGCCCGGACGCGCGGGCGACGGCGAGGACGCCGGGGTAGGTCGGGGACTCGACGAGCACCGGCGCGCCGGGCGGGGCTAGCGCCCGCAGCGCCGCGGTCAGGGCGCTCTGGCCGCCCGCCGTGACCAGCACATCGCTGGGGGCCAGCGCGCCGCCCGGCCCGCCGATCTCCCGCGCGAACCACGCCCGCAGCTCGTCCACGCCCGCGACCGGCGGCCGCCGCCAGGCCCCGGGGCGGCGACCGGCCCGGGCCAGCGCGGCGGCCAGGGCGCGTTCCGGCTGGAGGTCGGGGTGGAGGTAGCCGCCGCTCAGCTCGACGACGCCGGGCGGGGGCCCGGCGAGGGTGGCGAGCACCCCGGAGGCGTCGACGCTGCGCGGCACCTGGTCGGCGGCCGCCTCGGCGCTCAGCGCGATCTCCTGCCAGGAGGTGTCGACGGGACGCGCGGCGCGGACGGACGGGGCGGCGCGGAAGGCACCGGCACCGGGCCGGATGGTGACCAGCCCCTCGGCGGCCAGCTCGGCGAGCGCCCGGGAGACCGTCACCGGGCTGACGCGGTACCGCTCCCGCAGCGCACGGCTCGACGGCAGTTTCTCTCCGACGGAGTAGCGGTTGACCTCTTCCCGCAGGGCTGCGGCCAGTTCGGCGACGCTGCTACGCTCATGCATGAGAGCACACGATAGCGCTACCAGCTCCGCGAGGATAGCGGTCGACGCCCCGTCCACCCGCCGCGCGGCCCCCTGCGCCCCGCGGGACGAGGACCGGCCCGCCGACACCGCGACCGCCGCACCCGCCGCCCGGCCCGGCGCCGCCGCGCCGCCCGCCGGAGCCGCCTCCGCCCCTCCCCCCGGCACCGCCCGCGGCGGCATCCTGCTCGCCGCGCTCGGCGTCGCCGCCTTCTCCCTCACCTTCCCGGCGACCGTCTGGGCGCTGGAGGGCATGGGACCGTGGACGGTCGTGATGCTGCGCAGCGTCCTGGCCGCCGCCGTCGCCGGCGCCTGCTTCGCGGTGCGCCGCACCCCGCTGCCCGCACGCCGCCACTGGCCCGGTATCGCCGTCGTCGCCGGCGGCGTCGTCCTCGGCTTCCCGCTGCTGACCACGCTCGCCCTGAAGACGACGACCACCTCGCACGCCGCCGTGGTCGTCGGGCTGCTGCCGCTGACCACCGCCGCGTTCGCCGCGCTGCGCACCGGGACGCGGCCGTCGCGGACGTTCTGGATCGCGGCGCTGACCGGCGCGGCGGTGGTCATCGCGTTCGCCCTGCAGCAGAGCGGCGGCCGTCCCGGCGCCGGTGACCTGTTCCTCTTCGGGGCGCTGCTGGTCTGCGCCGCGGGCTACGCCGAGGGCGGGCGGCTGGCCCGCGCCATGCCGGGCTGGGAGGTGATCGGCTGGGCGCTGGTCCTGGCGCTGCCGGTGACGGCGGCGGGCTCGGCCCTCGCCCTCACCACCGAGCCGCTGCGCCCGACCCCGCACGCGGTGGCCGGGCTGCTGTGGCTGGCGGTCGGTTCGACCTTCGCCGGGATGGTCGTCTGGTACCGCGGGATGGCCGCCGTCGGGGTCGCCCGCGCCAGCCAGATCCAGCTGGCGCAGCCGCTGCTGACGCTGGTCTGGTCGGTCACCCTGCTCGGCGAACGGCTGCCGCCCGCGGCCCCGGTGGCGGCGCTCGCGGTGCTGGCCTGCATCGTCGTCACCCAGCGCAGCCGGAGCTGAGCGGCGGGGCGCCCCGGGGCCGGGCCGCCCCCGCCCGCTCCCTCTCGCGCGCCGGATGCGCCGCCCACCCCCGGACGTAAACTGGCCGCAGCGGCATGTACCGCAGTCCGGGCCGCTTCGGCCCGTAATCCGTTGGCCAGGCCGCCCGGCCGAGCGGCGGCACGGCCTTCCCAGGCGGGAGGACCTCTGATGCATGCGACCAAGGGCGACCGACTGGTGGTGCACGGCAGGACCGTCGGACACCACGACCACACCGTCGAGATCGTCGAAGTGCTGGGGATCAACGGCGAGCCCCCCTTCCGCGTCCGCGACGAGTCGGGTCACGAGACGATCATGTCGCCCGGCCCCGACACGGTCGTCCGCCACGACAGGGCGGGCGAGCACACCTACTGAGCACCCTCCGCGGCGCGCGACCGGGCGCGGCGCCACGGACCCGCACCGGGCGCCGCCCGCACGGCGGCGCCCGGCCTCCTGCCTACCGGTAGTGGTCGGCCACCACCCGCGCCATCGCCCCCGACGGATCGGCGGCCACCTCCTTCGCCGCGAAGAAGACATGGCCGCCCACCTGCGGATACCGGTGCGCGAAGGTGAGATGGCGGGAGAGTTCCGCTGGGTCCTGCCAGGGGGCGGGCTGCGCCGGGTCGCCCGCCTTGTGAAGCGCCTCGCCGAGGTAGAGGTCCACGCCGGTATCCGCCACCGTCCGCGCCCACCACGGCACGATCCGCGCGTAGTCCGCCGCCTCGAAGCCGAGATGCCAGTACACCTGCGGGGCGAGGTAGTCGAGCAGCCCCAGCCGGACCCAGCGCCGGGTGTCGGCGTACAGGTCGTCGTAGGTCTGCACCCCGGCGCGGGTGTCCGAGCCCGCCGGGTCGGTGGCGCGGTTGCGCCAGACGGCGAAGGGGCTGACCCCGAACCGCACCCGCCGCCCGGTCGCCCGGCACACCGCCGCGACCCGCGCCGCCGTCTCCCGCACCAGCAGCTCGGTGTTCCACCGCCGCCAGGCCGCCCGGTCGGGGAAGCCGCCGCCGTACGCCGCGTACGAGGCGTCGTCGCCGAACGTCTCCCCCGCGACCGGGTACGGATAGAAGTAGTCGTCGAAGTGGAGCCCGTCGACGCGGTAGCGGCGCACCGCGTCCAAGAACGCGTCCTGGACGAAGCGCCGGACCTCCGGCAGCCCGGGGTCGTAGTAGAGCTTGCCGCCGTACCGCACCACCCAGCGGGGGTGGCGGCGCGCCGGATGGGACGGGTGCAGGCGCCCCGGGTCGCCGTGGAGGGCGACGCGGTACGGGTTGCACCAGGCGTGCAGCTCCAGACCGCGGCGGTGCGCCTCGCGGACGGCGCAGCCCAGCGGGTCCCAGCCGGGGTCGCGGCCCTGGTGTCCGGTGAGGTACTCCGACCACGGTTCGTACGGCGACGGCCACAGGGCGTCGGCGGTGGGCCGCACCTGGAAGAAGACCGCGTTCAACCGGCGGTCGGCGGCGGCGTCGAGCAGGGTGAGCAGTTCGCGGCGCGCCGCGGCGGGCGGCAGGCCCGGGCGGGACGGCCAGTCGCGGCCCGCGACCGTCGCCAGCCACATCCCGCGCAGCGCGGGACGCGGGCGCCCCCGGCCGGCGCCCGCCCGGGGTGCCGGCGCCGGGCGCCCGGACAGATCCGCGGCGGCGGCCACGGGTCCGCCGGTGCGCCACGCGGCGGCCCCGAGCGCCGCCACGGTGAAGCTCCGGCGTGTGATCCGTCTCATCAAATACCCCCAACTTGTCCGCTTTTGGTCCGGTTCTTGGAGGTCAGAATGCCCGCCCCGGCGCCAAGAGGCCCGTAGCCGTACGAGTAACTTGGGAGGCCGAGGCGGGTCCGGCACCCCTACGGAGCCCCGCCGCTCCCGTAGATCAGCGAAAGGCACGAGGTGACGGACACTTTCACCGACATCGCACGCGTCGGCGTCGTCGGCTGCGGTCAGATGGGCGCCGGCATCGCCGAGGTGTGCGCACGCTCCGGGCTGGAGGTCATGGTCGCCGAGACCACCGGCGAAGCCCTGGAGCTGGGGCGCACCCGGCTGACGAACTCGCTCGGCAAGGCCGCCGACCGCGGCAAGATCACCCCCGCCGAACGGGACGCCGCGCTCGCCCGCCTGAGCTTCACCACGGACCTCGGCGAGTTCGCCGACCGTGACCTCGTCATAGAGGCCGTCGTGGAGAGCGAGCAGGTCAAGACGGAGATCTTCCAGGTCCTCGACCAGGTCGTGACCCGTCCGGACGCGATCTTGGCGTCCAACACCTCCTCGATCCCGCTGGTGAAGCTGGCCGTCGCCACCTCCCGCCCCGACCAGGTCATCGGGATCCACTTCTTCAACCCGGCGCCGGTGCAGAAGCTCGTCGAGCTGATCCCCGCGCTGACCACCGGCGACGAGACGATCGCGCGCGCCGAGGCGCTGGTCCAGAACGTCCTGGGCAAGCACGCCATCCGCGCCCAGGACCGCTCGGGCTTCGTGGTGAACGCCCTGCTCATCCCGTACCTCCTCTCCGCGATCCGGATGTTCGAGTCGGGCATGGCCAGCCGCGAGGACATCGACAACGGCATGGAGCTGGGCTGCGCCCACCCGATGGGCCCGCTCAAGCTCTCCGACCTCATCGGCCTGGACACCGTCGCCTCGGTCGCCGCGTCGATGTACGAGGAGTACAAGGAGCCGCTGTACGCCGCGCCGCCGCTCCTCGCCCGCATGGTCGACGCGGGGCGGCTCGGGCGCAAGAGCGGGTCGGGGTTCTACACGTACTGAGCCTGGCCGGCGACGGCGTCAACTGCCGTCGCTCAAAGGTGAGTTCACCGGGAGGCAGTGCCGTTCGCGGCACTGCCTCCCGGTGCTTTCGGCGCCACCCGAGGGCCTCTTCCCCCCAGTGGCGCAGTCGGCACGGTAAGCATCGTTTCGCGGCCTCGCGAAACCCGGTCGGCCGACCAGAAACCTGCCTTGACCTGGCGCTTCGATCCTTTCAGAGCTGTCAGGGTCTGCCCTGCTTGCGCAGCGGAAGGTCCCTGGAAAGTCCCTGGGACAGAGCCGGAAGTCCCTGAGAAATCCCCGGGAAGCGTCTGCCTTCCGACCATCCGGACCAGGGGTTCGAGCCTTGCGTCGAGGGCGACGGATCCGAACCCTGGCACCTGCGCATGAAAAGAGCCATCCGAAACGGCCTGGTAGGTGGACGTCCGCTTCGAAAGCAACGGCTCGAACGAAACGGGGTGGGGTCAGTCGAACAGGGAGAGGTCGATGGATTCCGCGAGGGCGGCGTAGCCGGTGTCGTTGCCGTGAAGGCGGTCTCCCATGTGCAGGTCGTCGTGGATACGACGGGGGTCGGCGGGGTCGCGCCAGACGGCGTCGAAGTCGAGGACCGCGTCGAAGGCGCCGCTCGTGCGGATCCAGTCGTTGATCTGCTCGCGCGCCTTGTCGCCCTGGTGGGTGTACATGTCCGAGCCGCCGTAGGGGGCGACGGTCGCGGCGTAGACCTTCGCACCGTGGGCGCAGGCGCGAGCGGCGGCCTGGAGGTGGGCGGCGATGATGTCGTCCACGTTGACGGGCTCGCCGGGGAACATCGCGAGGAAGGCGGCGGTCTCCTCGTTGCGCGGGGCGAAGGAGAAGGTATGAGCCGGCCGAGCGTGTGGAAGGTGCCGTGGCAGGTGGCGGTGTCCACGCGGCCGGGCAGATAAAGGCGGCTCGAGGAAACTGACGGAGCTGTCCGGGGCCTGCGGGGCTGCGCCCCAGCTGCGCACCCACGCAGTGGGGGCGGGATCGTCCAGGCTCGCGGGGGTGGTGAGGGTGCTGTTCACGATCATGATCCTTGGGGTGCGGAGTTCAGGGCTGGTGCCGTGCGCCGGTGGTGTTCGCCGGGCGCGAGGTCAGTTCGCCGTGCCTGCTGTGATGGACGGCGGTTCGGCGGCGGTGTTGTTGCGTTTCCAGATCGCCGCTCCGGCGCACGCGAGGCCGATGAGGAACGGGTGGACGGCACCGCGTTCGATGAGGCCGATGATCCCGATGACGTTGTCGCCGGAAGTGATGATCATGGCGAGGTAGAGCAGCATCGAGATCAGACCGATCACGCCGACCGTGACCAACGCTCGGCCCATGCGGACGGAGACGCCGATACGCTGCCGGCGACGTCCGAGGACGATGGCCAGCACGTTGCCGCCGGTGAACCCGGCGAAGGCGCCCATGCTGTGGTACTCACCGGTGCCGTCCTTGAGGGCCTCGCCCGATCCGGGATACAGCGCGAGCAGCACGCCGCCGACAGCCAGCAGTGCAGCGGGGACGAGCACGGCCCACCGGCGCCCGTGTGCCAGGTCCCACAAAGTGGCCACCCCGGCCAGGATGGTGATCCCGAAGAGGAAGAACCCGGCGTTCATCACCCAGGCCAGCGGCGAGTGCATGTACTGGCCGAACAGGGTCGACGGCCCGTGGACGCCCAGGTTGCTGATGAAGTTGTAGGTGTAGCTGTAGGCGGGATGGGTCCAGGCGGCGGCGGAAATGAACTCCCCCAGCAGGAAAATCACCGGTCCGGCGATCAGCAGCGCTCCCGCCACGCGGCGCCGAGGCTGGGGTCCGTCCGCGTCGCCGTGCTCCTGCGCGTTCGTCGGTGGCTTCGCGCGCCGCACGGTGGAACGCACGGTCGTGTCTTTGGTCATCGGCGTCGTCTTTCTGGTGAAGGGCTGGGCGCGCGCTCGTGCCTGCTGACGGCAGGCGGACGCTCCGGCCTCGGGGATGACGGGCGGCGGCACGGAGGGCTGCCGCTGGAACGCCCACTGCCGAGCCACTCGCTTCAGCCGGACTCTAACTAACCCGAGTATAGTTTTACAACCGATGAAGATAGTGATCGAGGGTAGAGTGAGAGCATGGTGGATTCAGTGCCCGTGGGGCGTCGTGAGCGCAAAAAGGCCGCTACGAGGACGGCGATCCTGGATGCGGCGACGGCACTCTTCCTCGACCGCGGCTTCGATGCCGTGACGGTGCGCGAGATCGCTGACAAGGCGGATGTGACACCCAAGACGGTCTTCACGCACTTCCCGCACAAGGAAGCGCTCGTCTTCAGTGACGAGGGCGAACGGCACGAGCGACTCATCGCCGCGGTGCGGGACCGCGCACCGGGGACCTCCATCTCCGAAGCGCTGAAGGCGCATTACCTCGCCGAGATCACCGCGCTGAAGACCGAGCCGCAGAGCCGGATCCTTGCACTGATGGACGGCACGCCATCCCTGATCGACTACGCGGAGAAGATGTGGCTGCGTCACGAGGACGCGCTGATCGCCACGCTCACCGAGGAGTTCGGACTCGACGAGCCGAGTGAGGAGATCCGCTTCTACGTACGTTTCGCGCTGCAGATCCAGCTCATGGCTGTGCGTGAGGCCGACCCGGAATCGTCCGTGGCTGCTGGGTTCCGGTTCCTCGACCAGGGCTGGGCGCACCACAGCGAGGGCCGGCGCGAGTAGGACTCCGTTGCTGAGCTTTCCGGGTTGGCTTCGGGTGGTCTGAGCTGAGGGTCAGTCCGGTCCCGGTGAGGCAACCGTCGACGGTGTTGTGTCGCTTGTAGGTCTCGCGGTCGAAGGCCGGTGGCCTGCCCGCCGCGAGTGCCCCGGCGTAGCCGGTGTGCGCGCTGATCAGTGGTATGGCGTGGTCGGCAGGTTCACCGACCGGGCCCTCCTTTGCGGGCCCCGGCCGTGTGCTGATGCACCCGCACGATCGTGGAGTCCACCGACACCACCCAGCTCAGATCCTCATCCGCATCGACCTCGGCCACCAGAGTGGTGAACACCTGCTCTCAGGTGCCGTCCACAGCCCACATCTGCAGCCGGTTGCAGACACCTCGCCAGTTGCCGTACTACCCCGGAAGGTGCACTCACTGGTTTCCGGTCCGGAACTTGTCGGCGATCACGCCGAACACCTCACGGTGGTCCCTCCAGCAGCCACCCCGCTTCGGTGTCCGTCCGGGAGCAACGGCTCAATCCGCGCCCACTGCACATCGGTCAACGGCACACCCGGGCCAACGACCGACTGATCCAAACGAAACAGCCTGGCTGCACAGGTACACGCGATCGATCTCGACGCTTGTAGCCTGCTGATGATGGAATGTCACACGTTAGAGGTTTTGGACCTCGCTCTCGTGCATGCCCTGCAGATCGACGGCCGGGCACCCTTCAGTCGGATCGCTGCGGTGCTGGGGGTGTCCGATCAGACGATTGCCCGCCGCTACCGTCGGCTTCGCTCATCCGGTGCCGTACGTGTTCTGGGACTGCCCAACGCCCACAGGCTGGGGCATGTGCAGTGGATCGTACGGATCCACTGCACCCCCGACGCGGCCGCCACCATCGCCGATGCGCTGGCCAAACGCCAGGACACCTCGTGGGTGAGCCTGACCGCCGGGGGCACGGAGATCGTCTGCGTGACCCGGGCCCGCAGCACGCAAGAGCGCGACGCCCTGCTTCTGCGGAAACTGCCGCGTACACCCCGCGTGGTGTCGGTCACGGCACATTGTCTGCTGCATGTGTTCTTCGGGGGGCCGACCGGCTGGAATGGGCGAGGCGAGGTTCTGACGTCGGATCAGGTCGAGCAGCTGCGGTCTTTTCTCCCCGACCCGGTTGTGAGCGAGACGCCGTTGGTGCTCGACGAGCGCGACGAGCGGCTCATGGCCACGCTCGCGGTCGACGGACGCGTGGGATATCCCGAGCTCGCCGTCGCCGGCGACTGTTCGGAATCCGCGGCCAAGCGGCGGCTGGAACATCTGCGTCACCACGAGGCGCTCTTCTTCGACGTGGAGATCGACGCACAACTCCTCGGGTACGAGACCGAAGCCATGCTGTGGCTGTCGGTACCTCCCAGCGAACTGGTCCCGGTGGCCCACGCGTTGGCGGATCACCCGGAGGTGGCATTTGCGGCGGCGACCACCGGCCCCACCAATCTCGTGGCGAGCGTCGCCTGCCGGAATGTCGAGGCTTTCTACCGCTATCTGACCGACCGGGTCGGCGTACTGCGAACTGTGCAGCATGTGGAGTCCGCCCCCATCATCCGTAGCGTCAAGCGAGCAGGCGTCGTCAAGAGAAGCCCTCCCGGCACTCTTGAAAGGTAGGCACGCGCCGCCGCTGAATGAAGTGAATCCGCCATGCCCCCGCGAGTTCATGTCGGAATCGTGCATCCACACAGCGATCACTGGCGCAGCCGCCCGCACGGCGCAAGGCTCTATCGGGCGCACCGCGGACACCGGAGCCGGTGCCCGCGGTGCGCCCTGCACAGCTCCCCAGAAATCGGCGCCTCAGCGCCGCCGCACCCGGTCCAGGCTCATCTGCTCCAGTACTGCACAGCCCAGTGGGGTGTCGTCCCGGCCGAGATCGAAAGGCAGGTCGAAATGGTTGCGACCGGCAGCCACCAGATCGACCACACGCTGCCCTCCGGAACGGAGGCTCTCCGCGAACTCACGGTGCTGGCGGGCGTATTCGTCCGTCTCCGCCGCCCCCCGCGCCACGATCACCTGCGCGGTGCTGAGCGGAAGACGATGGCAGGGGCTGTTCCGGTGCGCGGTACCCACGTCCATTCCCACCGCATCGTTCACATAACTGCGCTGAACTGGCTCCAAGTCATAGACGCCACTGAGCAGACACGCCCCCGCCACCGGCATCGCCTCCGCTTCGGGCCCCCCAGTCAGCGCCATGGCCGTCAGGTGCGCCCCCGCCGAACTGCCGCCCGCGTAGACCAGGTCCTCGTGCGAGCCCAGCTCACGGGCGTGGCGTAGCTTTCCCCCGCAAGGGTGGCCTTCCGTGTCGGAATCCGCCGCTAGGTCGGCCGTGGCTGGCTCGGTTCCCCAATGGTGCCGGAAGGTTGTCGGCGGTCACCGGTGACGACGAGCGGACGCGTTCCGCCTCCTCTCCCGGCCGACGGCACGGATCCCCCGCAAGAGCTGCGGACGGAAACGAATGGCACCGGCGACCCTTTCGCGTGTTTACCCATGTCTATTTTTCTGCGTTTCGCATTTCAGGGACGGAGGCCGCAATGACAGTGGAAGTGCACTGGCTCGGCACACCGCAGACCCACCGGGCCGACGTGGTCGGCGGCAAAGTGGCCAACCTCAGCCGCCTTGCCGAGAGGCAACCGGTTCCACCGGGCTTCTGCGTATTCGGCCACTCTTCGGAGGAGCTGGCGACGGAGTTCGCGGCGGACGGCATCACCTCCGCGTACCGGGAACTGGCCGCGCGCCAGGAGCAGAACGAACCCGCGGTGGCCGTGCGCTCCTCCGCCGTCGACGAGGACGGTGAACACACCTCGTTCGCCGGGCTGAACGAGACCTATCTGAATGTGGTGGGCGAAAAAGCCGTCGTGGATGCCGTCCGCGCGTGCGTCGCGTCCTTCCGTTCCGAACGCGCGCTGGCCTACCGCAGCAAATGGGGGCTGGACGCACCGGACCAATTTGCCGTACTCGTCCAGCAGTTGGTGACGGCCGATGTGGCCGGTGTGGCCTTCAGCGTCGACCCGGTCACGCACAGCGGCAGCACGGTGGTGGTCAACTCGAGCTGGGGACTGGGCGAGAGCATCGTCGGCGGAACGGTCACGCCGGACACCTACCGCGTCGACCGCGCCTCCTGGGACGTGACGGAGCGCCGGATCGCAGACAAGGCCCGGATGACCGTTCCGGCACCGGCTGGTGTACGTGAGCTGCCGGTGCCCCGCCAACTGCGGTCGACGGAAACCCTCAGCGACGCCCAAGTGGTGCGCACCGCCCGTCTGGCCGTCCAACTCGAAGAGCAGATGGGGTGGCCGGCGGACGTGGAGTTCGCCTGGTCCGCGGAGCGCCTGTATCTACTCCAGTGTCGTCCGGTCACCGCTCTGCACACGAGTGAGGAAGCCGGCTCCACGGCGGGAGGCCGCACAGCATGACGCACCAGCACAACAAGGACAACGCGGGCGAGGACTTCCCGGTCAGCTGGCGCGATCCGGCCGATACGAAGGCGGCGTGGGAGCTTCACCGCAACCAACACAACCCCTCCGGCCAGGTCGCACCACTGGAGTTCGACCTCTACCTGCGCTGGGCGCTGGAGGGAATCGGTTATGCCTGTGAGCAGTTCGGCCGACCCGTCACCGGGGTGCGCGCGCTGCTGCTGAACACCTATCCGTACTACTACAACGTCCCGGCCGACGTCGACGCGGAGGAGGCGCGCCGGATGCACCTCGCCTCGGACGGGGTGATCGAGCACCGCGCCATGGAGCTGGAACGGGACTGGGCAGAAGACTTCCTGCCCCGGATCAAGGCGCTCCTTGCAGAGATGGAGGTACCGGACCTCTCCGCGCTCTCGGACGGCGGGTTGGCCGACCATCTCGCCGCGCTCCAGGGCCTCATGGCCGAACTGTGGCGGATCCACTTCCTCATCGACTTCCCGTCGCACGTGGCGGTGAGCGACTTCGAGGAGCTGTACCGCAGCCTGTTCAGCGTGGAAGAGGGCGACGGCGACCGGTTCGGTGCCTACCGGCTGCTGGGCGGGGTGCCGAACCTGACGGTGGAGGGCGCGCAGGAACTGTGGCGGCTCAGCCGGAGGGCGGCCGATCTGCCCGAGGTGCGCCAGGTACTTGCTGAGACCGAGAGCGCCAAGGTGCCGTTGGCCCTGAAGCAGTTCCCGCAGGGCCAGGCATTCCTGGAGGAGCTGCGCGCGTATCTGGACGTGTACGGACGCCGGGGCGACGACATCTCCCCGATCATGCCGTCGCGGGTGGAGGATCCCACTCCGGCGCTCCACGGGATCAAGGCATACCTGGACCAGCCGGAGTCGGCCGCACCGGCTGCCGGAGCGCAGCGGGCGCTTGCGGAGGCGGAGAGCGCCCTGCAGGAGGCCCGAGCCCAACTTGCCTCCTTCCCCCGACAGGTGGCGGAGTTGTTCGAGCAGCTGCTCGCGGCTGCCCGGACCGGAACGGCGCTGGGCGAGGATCACGCGTACTACATCGACTACGGCGCGACCTACCTCGTACGCCGGGCTGCGCTCGAAGCGGGCCGACGGCTTGCGGCCCGGGGCGGGCTCGAAGCGCCGGACGAGGTGTTCCGACTGTATCTGGAGGAGTTGGTGGCGGCGTTGCGGGACCCGCGGGCGCAGCCGCGTGAGCTGGTCACCCGTCGTATCGCCGAGGCCGAGCACTTCTCGGGCGTCACCCCTCCCCCGCTGCTCGGTGAGGCGACACCCACCCCGCCGCCGGCCGAAGGCTGGCTGGAACGGCTGACCGGCAGTTACGAGGGTGAGTCGGAGTCGGGCACGGCCGTTCCCGGCACGCTGACGGGGTCACCGGGCTCTCCGGGGACCGTCCGAGGCGTCGTACGCATTCTTGCGTCCATGGCCGAGGCCGACCGGCTGGCACCGGGCGAGATCCTCGTGGCAGAGGCCACCTCGTCGACGTGGACCCCGCTGTTCGCCGTGGCGGCCGCGGTCGTCACGGATGTCGGCGGGGTGCTCAGCCACTCCGCCGTGGTGGCTCGGGAATACGGCATTCCCGCCGTGGTGGGCGCGGCCGGGGCCACTGCCGCTCTGCGGGACGGCCAGCAGGTGGAGGTGGACGGCGACCACGGAGTGATACGGATCATCGAAGCCGACGGGCGATGACCGGGGCAACGGGGGAGCCGGTGCGCCGTCAGCGCCAGGTGGTGCTGTGTGTGATGCTCGGCATGCTTTTCGGCCCGCTGAACTCGACCATGGTCACCGTGGCGCTGCCGTCCATGGCCCGGGACCTGTCCCTGACGCCCGAGGCCACCGGCTGGATCGTGACGTCGTATCTCATCGCTATGGCCGGGCTGCACCCGGTGGTGGGCAAGTTGGGTGACCGCTGGAACCGGCGGCGGCTGATGCTCTGCGCCACGGCACTCGCCCTGGTCTCCTCGCTGGGGGCGAGCCTGTCCGGCAACCTGGCGGCTCTGGTGGTCTTCCGGCTGCTGCAAGCCGTGGCGGGTTCCGCCATGGCGCCCAACGGCATCGTCCTGCTGCGACAGGTGGTCCCGGCCGAGCGCCTCGGATCGGTCCTCGGTACCGCCGGGGCCACCTCGCCGTTGGCGGCAGCGGCAGGACCCGCCGTGGGCACGGTGCTGGTGAGTGCGTTCGGTTGGCGGTCGATCTTCCTGGTCAACTTGGTGATCATGGCAGTGCCGCTGGTCCTCGGAGCGGTGGCGCTTCCTCGTCCGCCGCAGCCACGGACACGCACTCCGTTCGATGTCCTCGGCGCCATCACCGCCCTGGTCACGTTCGTGGCCCTGGCAGCACTGTTGAATGCTCCCTCCTCGCCGCCCGCCCTCATCGTCTGGGCAGGGGTGACGGGGGTGGCGCTGACGGCGCTGCTGGTGCGGGAACTGCGCATCCCCGATCCCGCCCTGCAGCCCCGGCTGCTGGCCCGGCCCCGGTTCCTGGCCGCGGCGGTCGGCGTGTGCCTGACCAATTTCGCGATGTACGGCGTGTTGTTGACCGTGCCGGCGCTGTTCCAGCTGCACCCGGACTGGCCCGGCACGCTCAATGGGGTGGTGCTGGCGGTGATGACCGGGCTGAGCGCGGTACTGACCCCGTTGGGGGGACGGCTGGTCGACCGGTATGGGGCGAATCTGCCAGCTCTCGTAGGCGTTCTGCTGCTTACCTCAGGTCTGGCCGCAGTGGCCGTGACGCTGCACGGCATCACGATCACGGCACTGCTGATCGCAGTGGCCGTCGTCGGCGCCGGTCTCGGGCTGTGCACGGCCGCCTACCGGACCGAGTCGGTCCAGGCGGTGCCGTTCGAGGAGACCGGCATGGCCAGCGGACTTTTCTTCACCTTTCGGTACCTGGGCAGCATCGTGTGCTCCAGCCTCCTCGGCGGCCCTCTCGCCCCACGCACCACGACGGCAATGGCCGTGGACTACGCCGTCTTCGCGGCGGTCTGCCTGGCCTGCGTCGTCCTGACGCTTCTCCTGCCGCGAATGCGGCGCCAGGTGGAGACCTCCGCCGAAGACGGACGGTCTCCCGCAGTGGAACACGGCAACTCGATCCTCACATGAGATGAAACCGATGCCAGATCCCCGCAAGCTCCGGATACCCGACGGAGTGGGCCTGCCCATCTTGTTCGTGACGTGGCTGCGGATGCTGGAAGGGCAGCGTTCCGACGCACTCTTCAAAGATCCGTTCGCCGAGGCGGTCTGCGCCGCCTCGGCGGACAGCCCGCACATGCTCCACATTCCCCGCAGTGTCACCGCCACCCGGGAAAGCATGGCAGCCGACGGACGCAGCACGGCCCTGTCCGCCCATTTCGCCGTCCGCACCCGATCCCTCGACGACCGTCTCCACGCCGCCATGCGCCCACGTGCACGCCACATCCGATCCGGCGATCGCCTACGGGCGCCCGGTCCCGGACATCCCCGCGGCCTGGCCGGCCCACACAACGCGCACCGAACACTGAATCGCTCCTGGACGACGGCCGGTCGCGACCTCCGGCGAGCCGCCGGTGGACCGGCCGGATCCGGCCGACATGCACGAGAACATCAATCAGGACAAGGACATCCGTGACATGCCCCAGTCCCTGTACACCGCTACCGCCCTTCACGCCGGTGTCGTCGTCGTGGCCAAGTCCGCCCTGAAGGTTACCGTCACCAAGAATGCGGCCAGATGATCGCAAGCATCGAAAGCGGCAAGGACAGCGCCGGCCTGATCCGGTACCTGTTCGACACGGAGAAGACCAAAAACCACACCAACCCCCGCGTGGTCGCCTCCTGGGACGGCTTCGTTCCCGACCCCGGCCGCGCCGACGACGCCGCCACCGCCAGGAAGCTCCTCGTGGCCGAGCTCGACCTGTACGTCAAGCGGGCCAGACGCCTCGGCCGCGCCTGCAGACATCACGTGTGGCACTGCTTGATCCGCGCCGCATCCGACGACCCACTCCTCGACGACAATGCGTGGGCCAGCATCGCCCGCCGCGTTACCTCCGCCACGGGCATCGCCCCCGAAGACGACCCGGACGGCTGCCGCTGGGTCGCCGTACGCCACGCATCGGGCCACATCCACATCGCCGCCACCAGGTTCCGCGCCGATCTACGCGTGGCGCAGCACGGGAACGACTACCTGAGCGCCGACCGGGAACTAGCCACCATCGAGAAGGAATACGGTCTGCGGCAATTGATACGCCGTGATCGCGCCCCCGCCGGCCGCTCCCTCCGTGCCGACCAGGAAATAGCCCGCCTCGTCGGCCGGCGGCAGACCGCCCGCGAACGCCTGCGCACCGTGATCCGAGCTGAACTGGCCGCCGCCTCCAGCACCAAGGAGTTCATCCATCAGCTCAACCACACCGAGAGTCTGCTCGTTGAGGTCCAGTACTTTCCCTCCGGCGACATACGCAGTTACAGGGTCGCCCTGGCCGAGGGCAACAGCACCGCCGGCCGGCCCATCTGGTTCTCCGGCTCCCAACTCGCCCCGGACCTGTCCTTCCCCAAGATCCAAAAGCGCTTTGCGAACATCCGACCGCACTCCAGCGACTAGGGCGTTTCTTCTGGATCATCGTGTGGACCAGATGAAGATGCCCGCGATGTGCAGTGCTGCCAGGTAGATGGCGGCGGTCTTGTCGTATCGA